>NZ_CANTZW010000023.1 GCF_947855115.1 uncultured Parabacteroides sp. | reverse complement strand
ACTTAGTTCCGCGGGAACTTAATAGCTATGCTGGAAGTATCAGACAATAATAGGGTAATTCCTTTTGGTTTAATCAAAGGTTCTTTTGAGGAGATATATGTGATGTATTCTCCTCGCATGTTGCGTTTTGCCAAAGAATATGTTTTGTCGGATGAGGAAGCAGAGAATATAGTACAAGATGTTTTCATGGTCTTGTGGGAAAAAAGAGAATTCTTGGATATACGGATGAGCATCTCCTCCTATCTGTTCTCGTTGGTTCGGAATAAATGCCTGGATTTCTTGAAACGGAAGATTGTGGTCGATACTTATAAACAAGAACTGACCATGAAAATGCAGGCTTTGGAGCAGATGGAACAAATGTACATGTCGGACGAGGAGATAGAACAAATCTTAACCACCGCTATCAATAAACTGCCCGAACGTTGTAGGCTCATATTCGTAAAAAGCCGTATAGAGGGAAAGAAATACCGGGAGATTGCGGAAGAACTAAACTTGTCGGTCAATACGGTTGAGAATCAAATGGGGCTGGCTTTGAAGAAACTCCGGGTAGAATTGCGGGAATATCTTCCCCTTTTTATTTTCCTTTGCCTTATTTCTTAAAAAATCTTTATTTTGAAAAGACCTATAGTGGTATATCCGGATAAGATCGTTCTTCCCACAAAAGGCGATTAAATGTATGATCTGATAATAAAATATTTTAGCCGGGAAATCTCAGAGGAGGAGAAGATACAGCTTTTCTCTCGCATGGAGAAGGATGAGTCGTTGAGACAAGAGTTTATATCTATCCAAAATCTGTGTGCTTTTACTGCGTGGAAACCTGCTAAAGACGATCGGTCTGAGGGTATCAGAAGACTGAGAGGTTTCAAGCGGATGGCAGGAGGGAAGTATACCTCGATCCGGAAAAAATATTTATTTATCGTAGGTTATGCCGCTTCCATTTGTGCCGCGGTATTCTTTACGTGGGCAGCCATGAAAGGCTTTGAAGACGGGCGATTGGCTCATCTAGAAGATTCCATGCGGTTTGAGGAATTCGAGACCCCTGCGGGACAACGGGCGAAAGTCACTTTAGGCGACGGTACGGTTGTCTGGTTGAATGCCCATACCAAGTTGCGTTACCCGAGCTATTTTGAGGAAAAAGAGAGAAGGGTCGAATTAAATGGCGAGGCCTATTTCGAGGTGGCTCATGACGAGAAAGCCCCTTTCGTGGTTTCCACGGAAAAACTGGACATAAAGGTATTGGGAACGAAGTTCAATGTTTCCGCCTATAATGGAGAGAAGGATTTTTCTGCCTATTTGGTGGAGGGGGCGGTAGAGGTTTACGGTCGCACGAAAGAGGTAGGCAGTCTGTTTCTTTCCCCGAATGAACAAGTCCGGTTGGTTGGCGACCAATTGGTGAAAGAGGTTTTTGGAGATAATGATTTTCTTCTTTGGAAAGACGGGATTTATGCGTTTGATGATACGCCTTTGCGTGAGATCGTCCACAAATTGGAACTCTATTATGATGTCAAGTTCGTGATTCGTGATCCTAGGTTGGCAGATTATAAGTTTAGCGGTAAGTTTCGTCAGCAAGATGGCGTGGAGAGCGTGCTCCGGGCATTACAAAGAATAGAGCGTTTCACGTTTGTGAGAGATGAGAAATCTAATAAGATCATCATTCAATGACAGAAAGAGAGTGAATTTGATATGGATTGTTAACCTAAAAAAGTTTGTTTATGAGGTATAATGACAGTTAACCTTGCGGGATTCCGCGGATTGGATTGTGTCCGCTGTTTTTGAATCAAATGAGAATTTTCAAATAAAGTAATGTGTGAATCTAAAAATTTATGAAAAGTTATGGGCAATAGATCGAAATTTCAGAATACCATGAAAATTTCAGCGGTCCTTTTATCTGCTTGTGCGTTCTCGGCCTTCGCGACTCCTTCGGATTCTCAGAATACGAGAGTTCGTATTAGCGGAAACGACCTGACAGTTAAGGAATTTATAGAGCAAGTGGAGGAACAGACCGACTATTTGTTTGTGTATAGTAAAAATGAAGTCAACTTAAAAGAAAAGCTTGATATTTCCAAGGGAAATAAGGAGGTCAGCCAATACCTGCGAGAGGCATTTGGAGACTCGGATATTAAATATGTGTTTGAAAATGGCTATATCGTATTGACGAAGACGAATCTCCCTTCAGTTTCCCAACAGAAGAAAACGGTGAAAGGTGTCGTGCGGGATAACAATGGAGAGGCCGTTATCGGAGCCAATGTGGTTATCAAGGGTACAACGACGGGATCGATCACGGATTTCGATGGTAATTTCGTATTGAATGATGTTCCGGAGAATGCTATTTTACAGATATCTTATATCGGTTTCCGTACCTTGGATGTTCCTGTCTCAGGGAAAAGTTCGTTGACCATCAAGATGGAGGAAGACTCGGAGAAGCTAGAGGAGGTCGTGGTAGTAGGTTATGGTACGCAAAAGAAGGGAGAGATCACCTCTTCCGTGACGAGCGTGAAAGCCGAAGACTTCAATAAGATACCGGTTGTCAATCCGATGTCGTTGGTCGAAGGACGTGTCGCCGGTTTGACGATATCCCGTGGCGGAACCGACCCGAACGGTGAGGTTAATATCCAGTTGCGTGGCGCTACCTCCTTGAAAGGAAATAATACGCCGTTGATTATTATTGACGGTGTGCCGGGAGATAAGAACTCCATGAATGCGATCGCCCCGGAAGATATTGAGGCTATCGATGTCTTGAAAGACGGCTCCGCTGCGGCTATCTATGGAACAAGAGGTAACAATGGTGTGATTATCATTACGACCAAACGGCCGAAAGTGGGTAACTCGCAAGTGACGTATTCCGGATATGTCATGCACGAAGGAGTCTATAAACGCCCGGAAATGCTATCGAGAAACGAGTACCTGGATTATGGGAAACGTTCGGGAAGTACGATCATAAAGGATTATGGAGATGATACGGATCCTTACGATATGATGCTGAACAAAGGGAACGTCAGCCACGTGCACAACGTGACGGCGAGCGGCGGTACGGCGGCCATGAATTATCGTGCGTCGTTAGGCTATCGTAAGAATGAGAGTATCGTGAAATATACGGATAGGGAGACGATCAATGCGGCTCTGAATATCAATCACCGCATGTTGAACGATAAGTTATTGCTTTCCTTCAACATGTCTAACTCTTTCACGAAGTCGAATCTTATCCCCGGTTATAACGACGCGGCAGATAACCCAACGGATACTCCTTCTTACAAGCACGATGAGTTCTACTCTGCGCTGATGAGGAATCCGACCATGCCGATTTATAACGAAGACGGCTCTTTCTGGCAGACGTATGCGGGTTATGAGGATTATAACCCGATAGGACGTATCGAGCAAAGAAGCACGAAAAAAGAATACAAGAACTTATTGGGTAACTTCAAGGCTACTTACGAGATATTGCCGGGTTTGAAGACTTCTGCGTTTGTTGCCTTGGAGAAGCGCGATGTATCGAGAGATAGCTATATAAGCCGTCTCGACTACTCCTCGGTGAAAGATAATACGAATGGAACCGCCGACAAACGGTATGAGAAATGGACGAACCGTACGTTGGAGTGGACCGCTGATTACGTAAAGAGTTTCAACGACGTGCATAACCTGACGGCCATGATCGGTTATAGTTACCAGGATTTTGAGTATGAGATGATGCGTATGAAGAATCAAGGTTTCTTGACCGATGCGTTCGAGACCAACAATATGGAGGCCGGATCATACTTAAAGGATGGCCGGGCGAGTATGAATAGCAAGAAGACGAAAAGCTCGTTGATCGCTTTTTTCGGCCGTGTGAATTATAATTTTGACGGGAAATATTTGTTCAGCGCCTCCTTGCGCCGGGAAGGATCCTCGAAGTTTGGAGCGGATAATAAATGGGCGTGGTTCCCATCTGTCAGCGCCGGCTGGATGCTGACCCGGGAAGCTTTCATGGAGAATGTGGATTTCTTAGACTTGCTGAAGTTCCGTGTTGGTTTCGGTATCACGGGAAGCTTGCCGGAAGATCCTTATATGTCCTTGATTAAATACGGAACAGGCGCGGGTAATTACAATGCGATTACGGGAACGTGGATCAACGCTACGTATGGACCTGGTAATAACCCGAACCCTGATTTGAAATGGGAGAAAAGTGAGTCTCTCAATATCGGTTTTGATTATGCTTTCTGGGGAGGACGGGTGAATGGTACCGTAGATTGGTATCAACGTACCACGCGCGACTTGATCTATGATTATACCGCCCAGCAACCGGCAGCTATCCACGATAAGATCATTACGAATGTGGGTAGTATGAAGAATGTGGGACTTGAGTTGTCGGTTAGCGTAGATGCCGTTAAGACCAAGGATTTCACCTATACGCCTTCTCTTACGTTCTCGTGGGAGAAAAATGAGTTGACATCTTTGTCGAACGATTTGTACAAGGCTAGTTACGCGGATTTGCATGAGATGCCGTCTCCCGGAAACGTAGGGCCGACTGTTCGCTTGCAAGAAGGACAACCTGTAGGTTCTTTCTACGGATATGTATGCGACGGTATCGATGAGAATGGCATGTGGAAAATGAGAGATCTGGATGGTAAGGAAGGATTGTCTATGGACGACCGCACGTTTATCGGCTGTGGTTTGCCAAGGTTCAAGGCGAGCTTGCAGAATACCTTTACATATAAGAATTTCGACTTTGGATTCTTGCTGAGAGGTATGTTTGACTATGAAATCTTGAATGAGGGAAAATTCTTCTTCGGAACCACGAAGTATTTGGATCAATCGGCTTCCAATGTATATAAGGATGCTTTGAACCATCCATTGAAGGATGAGAATATGTTCTCTAATTATTATTTGGAAGATGGTAGTTTCCTGAAAATAGACAATGTCACTTTAGGATATACGTTTAATTTCAACAATAATAAGTATATAAAGAACTTGCGTCTGTATGGAACGGTGACGAATTTGGCGACGATCACGGGATACTCCGGCCTGACGCCCGATATTAACGTGACAGGCTTGGAGGCTGGTTGCGACAGCCGTTCGTCTTACCCGGTCACTCGTACATTTAGTTTTGGTGTGAACGTAACGTTTTAAGTGTTGAACCTAAAAAAGAGAATTAATAATGAAAGCATTGAAACATATATGTCTGTATGCGGCTGCGGCTTTGACCGGGATTGCCGTTTTTCCTTCCTGCACGAACTTGGATGAGGAGATTTATAGCGAGGTGACGGCAGATAATTATTATAAGAGCGGCGACGAGGTGATATCGGCCATGATGCGTCCGTGGGGGCATTTCTGCGGTACGTTGTCTCCCAACAATTCTGTCTGGAAGTTCCAGGAACTTACGGCAGACGGGGTTGCTTGGCCGCAAAAAGGTCGTCATGGATACGACAATGGTAACTGGATCCGGATGCACCGTCATCAATGGACTCCTACGGATACCGAGTTGGAGAGTGCTTGGAATCTCTTGTATATGGCGATCGGATTCGCGAATAATCTATTGGCCGATTTCGAGAATCTGGATTTTGAGAAACTGAATCCGGGTATTAGCAAGGAACAGGCAATCGCGGAAATGAAAGTTTACAGAGCTTATAGTTACGCTTATTTGCTGGATATGTTTGGCGACGTACCTGTTGTGGAGACAATCAACGAGGTGAGCCCTCCCACGAAAACGCGCAAGGAGGTTTTTGATTTCGTGGAGAAGGAGTTGAAGGAGAATATCCCTTTGCTGTCCGATAATAAAACCACTACCTACGGGCGTGTGTCTAAATGGGGAGCGAACGCATTGTTGGCACACCTGTACCTGAATGCGGAGGTTTATGTCGGCACGCCTCGTTGGGATGATTGTATCGCTGCTTGCGATGAGATTATCAATAAGGGGAATTTCCAGTTAGACGCGCATTGGAACGATCCTTTCAAGGTTGATAATGATAAGAACTCGAAAGAGAACATCTGGGTGATCGTATACGACGAGACCTACGCCGCTGGAATGAATTGGTACACGTTGTGGTTTCACTACGCTATGCAAAAGGGATGGGAGCTGGAGAGTGGCCCATGGAATGGATTGGTTACGCAACCTACTTTCTACGATACGTTCGCGGATAACGACTTACGTAAGACGGAGGGCTTTTTGATCGGTAAGCAATATCCGCGTGTACAGCGTGACGACGGTACTTACTATTTTGATACGAACGCTACGCCACTGCAAGGTTCTGAGGAATATGTAGGGCAAGACCTGGTATTCGTGAACGAGATAAAATCCATGACCGAAGGAGAGGAGAACAGTGGAGCCCGCTCTGTGAAGTATGAGATCGTGAAGGGAGCCCGGGGAGATATGAGCAATGACTGGGTATTGTTCCGGTATGCTGATATCTTGTTTGTCAAGGCAGAGGCATTGATGAGGAAAAACGGAAATAAAGCTACGTCGGAGGCCGTGGATTTAGTGAATAGTGTCCGGCAAAGAGCTTTTTCGGAGGCTGATTGGGAAAAGGCAAAATATACCGTTGCCACGCTGACGATGGACGAGTTCCTTGCGGAAAGAGGACGGGAGTTCGCTTTCGAAGGGCTACGTAGACAGGACCTGATCCGATTCGACAAGTTTGTCACGACATCTTGGTGGGATAAAGAGGCTTCCAATGATGAGACTCGCGCTATCTTCCCGATTCCGTATAAGAAGCTGCAAGCCAATCCGAATTTGGTAGGTAACGCTGCTAACGCGAAGTTCTGATCTGTAGGATCGAATATATAATTAAGAAGAGAAGGTGTACCGGCTCTAGGTGTTTGGAAATCCTGGTAATCGTATGATTATCAGGATTTCTTCTCTTCTTTCAGAAAGAATGTTTTGGCTTATCTTTGTGCTTATATAGAAACGAATATCTATTCAAGGCGTTAGGATGCGTTAGAAACCTTCTCAAAGTAGGAAGCTTGTTTCTATTATATAAGAATACCATGCTTGTAGTAAACAGGTGCGATTATTCACAAGGGGAAGTTGAAGATTGCTTTGAAAAGAAAAGTTATAAGGTGGAAGTGGAGCAAAAGCACAAAGCTAACCAGCTTTCTCGTACAAATTCTGGATGGCAAAGGAGTTGTTTTAGATTCCTCTTGAAATAAAATCTTTAATTTCTTCCTCACTAGGCAACTGGACTTTATATTTCTGCACAAAAATATTGGGGTCTAATCCTGCTGTGGCATAACGAACTAAAGTATCGCCTTTTTCTGTACACAATAAGATGCCGATTGGCGGATTATCATCAGCCTGCATTACTTCAGCTTTGAAGTAGTTCAGATACATATTCAGTTGGGATGCATATTCGTGGTGAAATTTGTCAATTTTCAATTCCACGATGATATGGCATTTCAATATACGATGGTAGAACACAAGGTCGGCGAAGAAGTAATCCTCATCTATCAATATGCGTTTTTGACGAGCTTCAAAGCAGAAGCCGTGTCCCATTTCCAATAGGAATTTTTGTAAATTATCAAGGATGGCTTGTTCTAAATCGTTCTCTGTAACCAATGCCCGTTCATTTAACCCTAAGAACTCTAATGTCAAGGGAGTATTTATCACGTCCGCAGGCTGTAGCTGTGTGGCTTGTTGTTGTACTAATGCCGAAAGAATTTCTTTATTTTTGGATAATCCGCTACGCTCATAATATAATGAGTTGATTTGACGTTCCAGTTCTCTAAAAGACCAGCATCCCCTAATTGCTTCGAATTCATAAAAAGCACGTTTAGTCGGATTGTCTAATTGAGATATACTTTTTAAATGAGAATAGGGTAACTTGTTAAAGACCTTTTCGGGTGACAATGTCAATTCATTATTTTGTTTATCAATTAGTTGTAATTCAGAGGACGGCGTGTGCCGAATTGGTGCGATGAATTCGGCAGACGGTGTGTGCCGAATCTCCGAACCTGACATAACATAATGAAGAACCTCATCCTTTAGCTGTGGATAAGCAAGATATAAACGTCTAAACTCCCGAAATCTACGTTCATTTAGTCCTTTGGTATTTAGTTGTTTTTCCAACTTCTTCAAAAGCTGCTCACCGTAAGCCGCACGATCTTCTCCGTTTTGCTCAAACTCCACGATATAACAGCCCATAAGCCAATTACGGGAAGTTAGCGCAAGGTTTACAGAATGTGCTGCCTGTGCTTGCAGGGTATTCTGAATAGCACTGATATGATTAACTAATGATTCAAAGTTCATATTTCTGCTCTTTGTACAAAGTTACTATTTTTATTTTCAAAGCTTTAATTCGGGCAAACTATTAATTGCTTCTTCTTTCGTTTTATTCTCTGTCTTTGCTATACGTTACTGGTTTTATCCCGATTTGGGTACATAATCGGGGAAATATGCAAAGTGATTGATTTTCCTTTGTTTGTCTATGATTTCGGAACTTTGTACCGGCGTTGGGTACATCTTCTCTTCTTTGTCTTTGTCCGGTTAAATCCGGATATGGGTGTTAAAGTGTAATTTAAGGGTCGTGTGGTGTTGATAATTGAAAGAAAAATAAAGATTTTTCTTTTAAATCCTTTGCGCGTGTCAATTATTGTTCTACATTTGCAGCGTCAAACAAGAATAAAGACATTAAGAAAAAAATGATAAACAACGTATTGCATATTATTCTCGTGGTGGTCCTTCTAGTCATTAGTAGGTAAGGAGAAAGGTGTGTAAGAAGTTGTGAAATCGTAAAAATATTTCTTGAGCCTTTCTCCATATAGGGAAAGGCTTTTTTAGTATAAATAAATTTAGGTAGAGGCGTGTATAAAGCGCCCTGCGAACAAAAAATAGGAAAGAGATGAAGAATCCGTTAAGAAGCTCATTTAGCACCGAAGGCCGCAGGATGGCCGGGGCCCGTGCGTTATGGCGTGCCAATGGGATGAAAGAGGAACAGTTCGGCAAGCCTATTATCGCTATTGTAAATTCATTTACCCAGTTTGTACCGGGACATGTGCATTTGCATGAGATCGGGCAATTGGTCAAGGCCGAGATCGAGAAACAGGGGTGTTTCGCCGCTGAATTTAATACGATCGCTATAGACGACGGTATCGCTATGGGGCATGATGGAATGCTTTACTCGCTTCCTTCACGTGATATTATAGCGGATAGTGTGGAATATATGGTAAATGCCCATAAGGCGGATGCGATGATTTGCATCAGTAATTGCGATAAGATCACGCCGGGTATGCTGATGGCTTCCATGCGGTTGAATATCCCGACGGTATTTGTATCCGGAGGTCCGATGGAGGCCGGTGAGCTGGATGGCAGCCATCTGGATTTGATCGATGCCATGATTGAATCAGCCGATACGTCGGTAAGCGACGAGCGAATCGAGCGGGTTGAACGCCATGCATGTCCGGGCTGCGGTTGTTGCTCCGGTATGTTTACCGCGAACTCCATGAATTGCTTGAACGAGGCGATAGGCTTGGCGCTTCCGGGGAACGGGACGATCGTGGCGACTCACAAGAACCGTATCCAACTATTCCGTGACGCCGCTAAACAAATCGTTGAGAATGCCTATAAATACTATCGTGACGGGGATGATTCCGTATTACCGCGTAATATCGCTACCCGCCAGGCTTTCTTAAACGCCATGTCGTTAGACATAGCCATGGGAGGATCTACCAATACGGTGCTTCACTTATTGGCCGTGGCGCAAGAGGCTGGAGCCGATTTCCATATGGAAGATATCGATATGCTATCCCGGAAGACCCCTTGTTTGTGTAAGGTAGCCCCGAATACGCACACCTATCATGTGCAAGATGTAAATCGTGCCGGTGGAATTCTCGGGATTATGAATGAGTTGATGAAGGCCGGATTGGTAGACGGCGGTACGAAACGTGTGGATGGCCTTACCTTGGCCGAGGCCGTTGACAGATACGCCGTCACTTCACCAAACGTGACGGAGGAGGCGATCCGTAAATACAAGAGCGCTCCTGCTCATGAGTTCAGTATCCGGATGGGCTCTCAAGAATCTTATTATAAAGAATTGGATACGGATCGTGCGGGAGGTTGTATCCGCGACGTGGAACATGCCTATTCCAAGGATGGCGGCTTGGCCGTTTTGAAGGGGAATATCGCCTTGGACGGATGTGTCGTAAAGACCGCCGGTGTAGACGAGAGTATTTGGAAATTCTCCGGTCCGGCTAAAGTGTTCGATTCGCAAGACGCTGCTTGCGAGGGGATATTGGGCGGTAAGGTCGTCTCTGGTGATGTAGTCGTCATCACGTATGAGGGGCCGAAAGGAGGACCGGGAATGCAAGAGATGTTATATCCTACTTCTTATATAAAGAGCCGTCATTTAGGCAAGGAATGTGCCCTGATCACGGATGGGCGTTTCAGTGGCGGTACGTCTGGCCTCTCTATCGGACATATCTCTCCGGAGGCAGCTTCCGGAGGAGCTATCGGGTTAGTGAGAGACGGGGATATCATCGAGATCAATATCCCGGAACGTTCCATCAACGTGCGGCTGAGCGATGAGGAGCTAGACGAGCGCCGGAAAACAGAAGAGGCGCGTGGTAAGAAGGCCTTTACGCCACCGTTGCGTCAGCGTGAAGTATCAAAGGCGTTGAAGGCGTATGGAAAGATGGTGAGCTCTGCCGATAAAGGAGGCGTTCGTATTGTAGAAGATTAAACAACAAAGCAAATATTTAAGTAATATGGAAAAAATAACCGGTTCAGAGGCTTTACTGAAGACATTGATCGCGGAGGGTGTCGATACGATTTTCGGTTATCCCGGAGGGGCAGTGATTCCCGTATACGACTGTCTGTACGATTATAAAGATAAGATCAAGCATGTGCTGGTCCGCCACGAGCAGGGAGCCACGCACGCTGCCCAAGGATACGCCCGGGTATCGGGAAGGGTGGGAGTAGCATTGGTCACTTCCGGCCCGGGAGCCACGAATACATTGACCGGTATCGCTGATGCCATGATGGATAGTACGCCTTTGGTGGTAATTACCGGACAGGTCGCCTCCCCGTTGTTGGGAACGGATGCTTTTCAGGAGATCGACGTGATAGGAATCACGCAGCCTATCACGAAATGGGCGTACCAGATCCGTAAACCGGAGGAGATCGCTTGGGCCGTATCCCGTGCTTTTTATATCGCTTCTACGGGGCGCCCGGGACCGGTCGTGCTGGATTTCGCGAAAGACGCTCAAGTAGGGGAGATTGAATATGAATATAAGAAAGTAGATTATATCCGTAGTTATCAACCGGAGCCGGATATCGTGCCCGAGCGCATAAAAATGGCTGCCGAGCTGATCAACCAAGCGAAGAAACCTTTCTGCTTGGTAGGACAAGGTGTGATTTTAGGGGGAGCGGAACAGGAATTATTGGAATTCTTGAGTAAAAACGATATACCTGCGGGTTCCACTACTCTAGGACTCTCTGCCATGCCTTCTGATTTTCCCTTGAATAAAGGAATGTTGGGGATGCACGGAAACGTAGGGCCGAACCGTAAGACCAATGAGTGTGATGTCTTGATCGCCATTGGGATGCGTTTCGATGATCGGGTAACGGGCGATTTGAAGACATATGCCAAGCAAGCGAAGGTGATACATCTGGATATCGATAATTCCGAGATTGGTAAAAACGTGCCTGTAGACGTGAAGGTGTTGGGAAATGCCAAGCATACGATTCCGCGAATAACAGCTTTGCTTGAGGAACGTAAACGTCCGGAATGGAATGCCGAGTTTGAGCCGGATGAGCGGGAAGAGAATGAGAAGGTGATAGCGAAAGAGTTGTATCCTGACTCCGGTTACTTGAAGATGGGTGAGGTGATCCGTAAGGTATCGGAAGCTACCCGCAATGATGCGGTATTGGTAACGGACGTAGGCCAGAATCAAATGATGGGAGTTCGTTACTTTAAATACAATCGTACGCGGAGCGTGGTGACTTCCGGTGGGTTAGGTACGATGGGCTTTGGGCTTCCTGCGGCTATCGGCGCTAAGTTTGGCGCTCCCGACCGTACGGTTTGTTTCTTCACGGGCGATGGCGGTTTGCAAATGACGATACAGGAATTGGGTACGATTATGCAGGAACATCTGGACGTGAAGATCATTCTCCTGAATAATAACTTCTTGGGGATGGTCCGTCAATGGCAGGAACTTTTCTTTGACAAACGTTATTCCTTTACAGAGATGGAGAATCCGGATTTCATGGCCATAGCGAAGGCATATGGTATCGGGACGCACGAGGTGCGCGAGCGAGAGGAGCTGGAGGGAGCTATCCAAGAGATGCTTGCGTATAAAGGTGCTTATCTGTTGATTGCCGACGTGGAGCCGCAAGGAATGGTGTATCCGATGATCCCGGCGGGAGCTACGGTGACTAATATCATAATGGGAGACGAGAAATAAGGAGGAGATGAAGCTATGACAACAAAGAAATTATATACTGTTATTATCTTTTCAGAGAATATCGTAGGTCTTTTGAACCAGATAACGATTATCTTTACACGCCGGCAGTTGAACATCGAGACTCTCTCTGTCTCCCCGTCCGCTATTAAAGGTATCCATAAGTTTACGATCACGACCTTTGCCGATGAGGATATGATCGACAAGGTGGTGAAACAGATTGATAAACGTGTGGATATTTTGAAGGCTTATTATAATACGGACGAGGATTTGGTTTATCAAGAGATCGCCCTTTATAAGCTGAGTACCGAGCTTTTCATCAAGATGGGGACCGTAGAGGGGTTGATCCGTAAATACAATGCCCGTATCTTGGAGATGAACGAGACGTGCGTGGTGTTGGAGAAGAGTGGTCATTATGATGAGACGCAAGCCTTGTTCAATGAGTTGAGCGAGACAATCGGAGTCTTGCAATTTATCCGTTCCGGGCGTGTGGCTATCACGAAAAGCAAGGTGGAGCGCTTGAGCGATATGTTGGCCGATATGGAACGAAAGCTACAAGAGAAGCAGCAATAATGAACGAATGAGGGTGGGCTTGCCTGCCTTCTTTTAAATAATTAAGATATGGAGAAAGTAGGATTATTTCATTTCGTGGCAGAGCCTTATTTAATGGATTTTCGGGGGCGTGTGACACTCCCTATGATTGGTAACTATTTGATTCACGCCGCTTCCAGCCATGCGGGAGAACGTGGGTTCGGTTTCAATGATATGTCGGAACGCCATACGGCTTGGGTTTTATCCCGTCTGGCTATCGAAATGAAGGAGTATCCTACCGCTTTCGATAAGATTAATTTATACACTTGGATTGATGAGGTGGGACGTCTTTTTACCAGCCGTTGTTTTGAGTTGGTGGGGGAGAATGGGAGAAACTTTGGATTCGCTCGTTCTATTTGGGCGGCTATCGACGTGGAGACCCGCCGTCCGACCTTATTGGATATAGAAGCCTTGAGCAAATATATCGACGAGCGTCCGTGCCCGATTGAGAAGCCGGGAAAAATCATGCCGGCAGAGAGCAGGGTGGAGGGAATCCCGTATACGATCAAATATAGCGACTTGGATATCAACGGTCACTTCAATAGCGTGAAGTATATCGAGCATCTGCTGGATTTGTTTGATATCGACCAATTCAAGACTCACGAGATAGGTCGGTTGGAGATCGCTTATCAATCCGAGGGTAAACAAGGTATGCCGCTTACGCTTCATAAGGTAGAGTCGGGTCCTGGTAAGCAAGACATGGCTATTTGCCATGAGGGAAAAGCGATTTGCCGTGCGGCGGTTACTTGGAAATAATAAAAGAGAGATACATTAATAGGTTTTTAAACATTAATAGTTAAAAAGAAAATGGCACAAATGAATTTTGGCGGTGTTGTAGAGAATGTAATGACCCGCGAGGAATTTCCGTTGGAAAAGGCAAGAGAGATATTAAAGGATGAGACAATCGCCGTGATCGGTTATGGCGTGCAAGGGCCGGGACAGTCCTTGAACCTTCGTGACAATGGCTTCAATGTGATCGTTGGCCAACGCCAAGGGAAAACTTACGATAAGGCGGTTGAAGACGGATGGGTTCCGGGTGAGACTCTGTTCGGTATCGAGGAGGCTTGCGACAAGGCCACGATCATCATGTGTTTGTTGTCCGATGCGGCCGTTATGTCTGTATGGCCGAAGATGAAACCTTACTTGACCGCGGGAAAGGCCCTGTATTTCTCTCATGGTTTCGCTATCACTTGGAACGATCGTACAGGTGTTGTTCCTCCTGCGGATATTGATGTGATTATGGTCGCTCCGAAAGGATCGGGTACATCTTTACGTTCTATGTTCTTGGAAGGCCGTGGCTTGAACTCCTCTTACGCTATTTATCAAGACGCTACGGGTAAGGCTTTGGATCGTACGTTGGCTTTGGGTATCGGTATCGGTTCCGGTTATTTGTTCGAGACTACTTTCATTCGCGAGGCGACTTCCGATTTGACGGGTGAGCGCGGCTCTTTGATGGGCGCTATCCAAGGTTTGTTGTTGGCTCAATATGAGGTGTTGCGTGAGAACGGACATACTCCTTCCGAGGCTTTCAATGAGACGGTTGAAGAGTTGACCCAATCTTTGATGCCTTTGTTCGCTAAGAACGGTATGGACTGGATGTATGCGAATTGTTCTACGACTGCTCAACGCGGTGCTTTGGACTGGATGGGCCCGTTCCACGATGCTATCAAACCGGTGGTTGAGAAATTATACGCTAACGTGAAATGCGGAAACGAGGCTCAGATTTCTATCGACTCTAATTCCAAACCGGATTACCGTGAGAAATTGGAAGCGGAATTAAAGGCGTTGCGCGAAAGCGAGATGTGGCAGACTGCTGTTACCGTACGCAAACTTCGTCCGGAGAACAACTAATCCAATCTCAATCCTTATATATCAGTAAAAGAAGGCGGGGCACTCAGCGACCCGCCTTCTTTTTTGTAGGATTTTCCTGCTAAGCTCTATGATAGATATCTTTTGCTATTTATGCAGCCTATCGCTGTGGTTTGATGGGGGTGATGTTATTTAGTAACAGATACGATTCTTTATCTTACGTTTTATAAGAAATATACTACAAAAAACTTCGAATTATATTTGGTGGTTCCGAAAAAGACCGTATCTTTGCAGCGTTCAAACAAAAACAATAAAAAGAAAAGAACAATGACACGCAGCTTGCAAAATAGTCTCATTATTTCTCTAAACATTATTCTACTCTGGGAACAGGATAGGAAGTGAGACTGTGTGCTTTGCGGGCATTACGATATATGAAAGAGCCTTTCTCACTTCCTGGTGAGAAAGGCTTTTTTATTAGTATAGGATATTAGTAAATTAAGAATAATAAGATTATGTCAGACAGATTATTTATTTTCGACACCACCTTACGCGATGGTGAGCAGGTTCCGGGATGCCAGTTGAATACAGTAGAAAAGATTCAAGTAGCCAAGGCCTTGGAACAGCTAGGGGTTGATGTGATTGAGGCGGGTTTCCCCGTCTCCAGTCCCGGGGATTTTAAGAGTGTGGTTGAGATCTCAAAGGCCGTGACTTGGCCGACCATCTGTGCCTTGACTCGGGCGGTTGAGAAAGATATCGATGCGGCGGCCGAGGCGCTTAAATTCGCTAAACGAGGACGTATCCATACAGGTATCGGTACTTCTGATTCTCATATCAAATATAAGTTTAACTCTACGAGAGAGGAGATTATAGAACGTGCGATCGCCGCTACGAAATACGCTAAAAAGTATGTGGAAGACGTGGAGTTTTACTGTGAGGATGCCGGACGTACGGATAATGAGTATCTGGCCCGTGTCGTAGAAGCCGTGATCAAGGCCGGAGCTACCGTGGTGAATATTCCGGACACGACAGGATATTGTTTGCCAGATGAGTATGGGGCGAAGATTAAATATCTGATGGAACATGTGGATGGCATACATAATGCGATCTTATCTACTCATTGCCATAATGATTTAGGTATGGCTACCGCGAATACCGTACAAGGCGTGTTGAACGGAGCCCGTCAGGTGGAGGTGACCATAAACGGTATCGGCGAACGTGCGGGTAACACGTCATTGGAAGAAGTCGCTATGATTTTCAAAAGTCATAAAGAGCGTGATATAATAACCAATATCACGACAAATAAGATCTATAGCACGAGCCGCATGGTTTCCAGCCTGATGAATATGCCGGTACAGCCGAATAAAGCCATCGTCGGACGTAATGCGTTCGCACACTCTTCTGGCATCCACCAAGATGGCGTGTTGAAAAATGCGCAGACTTACGAGATTATTGATCCGAAAGATGTGGGTATCGATGATAACGCAATCGTATTGACAGCTCGTAGCGGTCGTGCGGCGTTGAAGCATCGCTTGCATGTCTTGGGCGTGGAGCTGGAACAAGAGAAATTGGATAAAGTGTATGAGGAGTTCTTGAAATTGGCCGATCGTAAGAAAGATATTAATGACGATGATGTGTTGATGTTGGTTGGAAAGGATCGCACGGCTACCCATCGTATCAAGTTGGAATATTTACAGGTAACTAGTGGTGTCGGAGTACAATCTGTAGCAAGTATTTGTTTAAATTTGTCGGGAGTAAGAAGATACGAGGCCGCGGCTGGTAACGGTCCGGTTGACGCGGGTATCAAGGCGGTGAAAAAAGCGATTAGTAATAGTGACATGACGATTCAGGAATTCTTGATCCAGGCCATTAATAAAGGTAGTGATGATACGGGTAAGGTGCATATGCAGGTAGAGTATAACGGGGCTACTTATTATGGCTTCTCCGCGAATACCGATATTATCGCCGCTTCCGTGGAGGCTTTCGTAGACGCCATCAATAAGTTTATAGTAGACTAAAAATAGACAAGACAATGAGCAAGACATTATTTGAGAAAATCTGGGACAAGCATGTGGTGGATACGTTGCCCGACGGTACCATACAATTGTATATCGACCGTCTGTATTGTCATGAGGTGACTAGCCCGCAGGCTTTCGCCGGATTACGTGCACGTGGATTGAAACCCTTCCGCCCCGAGCAAATCACTTGTATGCCGGACCACAATATCCCGACATTGAATCAAGACAAACCTATCAAAGACCCTGTATCCAAGAATCAAGTAGATACCTTGGAAGAGAACGCGAGGTATTTCGGTTTGACTTATTACGGTCTTCAACATCCGAAGAATGGAATCATCCATGTAGTAGGTCCGGAGACAGGCTTGACGCAACCGGGTATGACAATCGTTTGCGGTGATTCCCATACCTCTACGCATGGTGCCATGGGAGCTATCGCTTTCGGTATCGGTACGAGCGAGGTGGAGATGACTTTGGCTACTCAATGTATTATGCAGCGTAGGCCGAAAACCATGCGTATCACGATTGATGGCGTACGTAAACCGGGTGTTACGGCAAAGGATTTTGCCTTGTACATTATTAGTAAAATGAGTACCAGTGGCGCCACGGGCTATTTCGTAGAGTATGCTGGAGAGGCGATCCGTAATACGACCATGGAGGAACGTCTGACGATCTGTAATCTCTCGATCGAGATGGGGGCCCGTGGTGGTATGATCGCTCCGGATGATGTTACTTTCGATTATTTGAAAGATCGTGAGTTCGCCCCGAGAGGCGAGGAGTGGGAACGGAAAGTGAACGAGTGGCGTCAGTTATATAGCGATCCGGACGCTAAGTTCGATAAGGAGATCGTTTTCCACGCCGAAGATATTGATCCGATGGTTACGTACGGAACGAATCCGGGTATGGGCATGGGGATACGTGAGAATATCCCTTCCATGGAGAGTGTCGATGAGGCAGGTCGTATCTCTTATAAGAAATCTTTGGATTATATGGGGTTCAAGGCTGGTGAGTCTATGCTGGGAAAGAAAGTGGATTATGTCTTTTTGGGTAGCTGTACAAACGGGCGTATTGAGGATTTCCGTGCTTTCGCCTCTTTGGTAAAGGGAAAGAAGAAAGCGGATGATGTAACGGTTTGGTTGGTTCCCGGCAGTTGGCAGGTAGAGCGTCAGATTCGTGCCGAGGGTATTGATAAGGTTTTGGCCGAGGCTGGTTTTGCCCTTCGCCAACCGGGGTGCTCCGCTTGTCTGGCGATGAATGAGGATAAGGTTCCGGCTGGTAAATACGCGGTCTCTACTTCCAACCGTAATTTCGAGGGCCGTCAAGGACCGGGTGCCCGTACTATCTTGGCCGGCCCCCTGGTGGCCGCCGCTGCTGCCGTGACTGGTAAGATCACGGATCCGAGAGAGCTTATTAAAGACTAATCTAATAAAGTAACATAAGATGAAGACAAAATTCAATATAATCACAAGTACTTGCGTGCCTCTTCCTTTAGAGAACGTGGATACTGACCAGATTATCCCGGCCCGCTTCTTGAAAGCGACTACCAAGGAAGGATTCGGCGAGAACTTATTCCGGGATTGGCGGTATGATAAGGAAGGTAATAAGATCGAATCGTTCGTCTTGAACGATCCTACATATGGTGGAAAGATTTTGGTGGCGGGAAAGAATTTCGGTTCTGGCTCTAGCCGTGAGCATGCGGCTTGGGCGATCGCCGATTATGGTTTCCGTGTCGTGGTCTCCAGCTTCTTCGCTGATATCCATAAGAACAATGAGCTGAACAACTTCGTGTTGCCAGTTGTTGTGACAGAAGAGTTCCTCGCTGAGTTATTCGATTCGATTTATAAGGACCCGAAAACAGAAGTCGAGGTAAATCTGCCGGAGCAAACTATCACAAACAAGGCTACGGGTAAAAGCGAGCATTTTGAGATTAATGCGTATAAAAAAGATTGCCTGATCAACGGATTGGACGATATCGACTATTTACTGGCAAATAAATCAAAGATAGAAGCCTTCGAGGCTGCACGCTGATTATGATAGAAATAATGGATACAACCCTCAGAGATGGGGAGCAAACTTCGGGTGTCTCTTTCGCCGCTCACGAGAAACTCAGCATAGCGCAAGTGTTGCTGAGGGAGTTGGGCGTGAACCGGGTGGAGATCGCCTCTGCCCGGGTGTCGGACGGAGAGTTTGAGGCCGTGAAGCGTGTAGCCGCTTGGGCCGCCCGTTCTGGAAATCTGGACAAATTGGAAGTCTTGGGTTTCGTGGATGGTACGGTCTCTCTCGATTGGATTGAATCCGCTGGTTGCCGTGTCGTGAACTTGCTTTGCAAGGGATCTTATAAGCATGTCACCGAACAGCTCCGGAAGACCCCCGAGCAGCATATTGATGATATCCGTACGGTCGTGTTGGAAGCTGCGAAGCGAAAGATCGATGTGAATATTTATTTGGAGGATTGGTCGAACGGAATCAAGCATTCTCCGGATTATGTGTTTTTGGTGATTGATGCGCTGAAAGAGCTTCCGATCTGCCGTTTCATGCTTCCGGATACTTTGGGGGTCTTGAATCCCGGGAATACCTACGAGTATTGTAAGATGATGGTAGACCGATACCCGGATTTGCGGTTCGATTTTCATGCCCATAATGATTATGACTTGGCGGTGGCGAATGTATATTCCGCTATTCGTGCAGGTATAAAGGGAATCCATACGACCGTGAATGGGTTGGGTGAGCGTGCGGGTAACGCTCCGTTGAGTAGCGTGCTTGCCGTCATTAAAGATCAGTTGGGAGAGGAGACGGGGCTGAGGGAAGAAAAAATAAACCGGGCCAGCCGTTTGGTCGAGACCTATTCCGGGGTACATATCCCACCCAATAAACCGATTATCGGGGAACATGTATTTACGCAATGCGCCGGTGTCCATGCGGATGGTGATAGCAAGAATAATTTGTATTGCAACGACTTGCTTCCCGAACGTTTCGGACGGGTTCGTGAGTATGCTTTGGGCAAGACTTCCGGAAAAGCGAATATCCGCAAGAATCTGGAAGCTCTCGGCATTGATATGGACGAGAGCTCGATGCGTAAGGTTACGGAACGAATTATCGAGCTAGGGGATAAGAAGGAAATGGTGACCCCGGAAGATCTTCCTTATATTATCAGCGATGTTCTCCATCATGATAATGCGTTGGAAGATCAAAAAATCCGTATCTTAAACTATTCCTTGTCTTTGGCTCAAGGGTTAAAACCGGTGGCAACCTTGAAGATCGAGATCAATGGTGAGGCTTACGAGGAATCGGCTTCCGGTGATGGGCAATACGATGCTTTTGTCCGTGCCTTACGCCGGATTTATTCCCGTTTGAACCGCCCGTTTCCGATGCTTACAAACTATTCGGTATCCATTCCACCGGGGGGACGTACGGATGCGTTCGTGCAGACAGTCATCAGTTGGAATTATGCCGGGATCGATTTTAAGACCCGAGGTTTGGACGCAGACCAGACCGAGGCAGCGATCAAGGCGACTTTGAAGATGCTGAATAAGATAGAGGATTAATTATTTAAAAGGTAAAGGTTATGAAAAAGTTGACTATCGCACTTGTAGCGCACGACAATCGTAAGGCAGAAATGGTAGAATGGGCGGTACATAACGCAGAGTTTTTGTCTCATCACCATATTGTTTGTACGGGTACGACCGGAAATTTGGTTCGAAAAGCCCTTGAAGAAAAAGGGGTGAATGCAGATATTACTTGTATGCATTCCGGTCCGATGGGGGGAGATGCCGAAATTGCCGCTATGGTTGTTCGTAAGGAGATCGATTTGGCGGTCTTTTTGATAGACGACTTGAATCCGCAGCCACACGAGGCCGACATCCAGATGTTGCTTCGCCAATGCCGTGTCCATAACGTACCTATCGCTTGTAATCGTTATAGCGCGGACTTGATGATTACAAGTGCTCTGTGGGATGATGATACGTATATTCCCATGGAACCTAAATATATACATTTCAATAGAGAATAAATAATAAACATTTACGATGAAACTGAATATAGCTGTACTTCCCGGAGACGGGATCGGACCAGAGATTTCCGTGCAAGGCGTGGAAGTAATGAGTGCCGTTTGTGAGAAATTTGGACATGAGGTTCACTATGAGTATGCCCTTTGTGGCGCTGACGCAATTGATAAGGTTGGCGATCCTTTCCCGGAGGAGACATATCGGATTTGTAAAGATGCCGATGCTGTTCTTTTCTCGGCCGTAGGTGATCCTAAGTTTGACAATGATCCGACAGCGAAAGTACGTCCCGAGCAAGGTCTTTTGGCGATGCGTAAGAAGTTGGGTTTATTCGCCAACATCCGTCCGGTGCAGACTTTCAAATGCCTGTTGCATAAATCTCCGTTGCGTGCCGAATTGGTTGATGGCGCAGATTTCTTATGTATCCGTGAGTTAACCGGCGGTATGTATTTCGGTGAGAAGTATCAAGACAATGATAAGGCATACGATACAAATATGTATACCCGTCCGGAAATCGAGCGTATCTTGAAAGTGGGTTTCGAATATGCGATGAAACGGAATAAGCACTTGACGGTTGTTGACAAGGCAAATGTGCTTGCCTCTTCCCGTTTGTGGCGTCAGATCGCTCAAGAGATGGCTCCTAGCTATCCGGAAGTAACGACAGACTATATGTATGTGGACAACGCTGCCATGCGTATGATCCAAGAACCGAAATTCTTCGATGTAATGGTGACCGAGAATACGTTTGGCGATATCTTGACAGATGAAGGTTCTTGTATCAGCGGTTCTATGGGCTTGCTTCCTTCCGCTTCAACCGGAGAAAGCACACCGGTTTTCGAGCCGATCCATGGTTCTTGGCCGCAGGCGAAAGGTCTGAATATAGCGAATCCCTTGGCGCAAATCCTTTCTGTAGCGATGTTATTTGAGTATTTCGATTGTAAGGAGGAAGGAGCCCTGATCCGTGAGGCCGTAAACGCTTCCCTCGATGCGAATGTCCGTACACCAGAGATCCAAGTGGAAGGAGGAGCGAAGTATGGAACGAAAGAAGTAGGCAGTTGGATTGTCAACTATATCAAGGAAAAGTAGTATAAATGGGTCGATTTTACGCAAGTAGTGGCGTAGGTTCACGAGTATAGTGATATCGGCTTATACGAATAGTGGCATCGATTTACGCCGGTAATGGTGTAAGACGATGCCACTACTTGTATAAAATAGCCTTAACGGGTCATCTTCATTAACTCATCGATAATTGTTTTATCATATCCCATATCTAAGGCCTTTTGGAAGTCCGACGCGGCCGAGACCTTTTCGTATTGGGCGAGTTTTACTTTACCGCGTAATACGTATAATGCGGCTGTAGGGGTACTTTCCACAAATACACGGTTTATATCGGCCATGGCTCGGGCATTCTTGCCCATCATGAAGTATAGATCGGCACGGCCTTCGTATAAGATCCATTCACGGGGCATCTCGTTGATCAGGTAATTAAAGATACGTTCACTTTCTTCGTAATTGCCTCGTAACTTTTCAAGGATTGCGTGCCCAAGGCGTCCTTTCACGGATTTCTCGTTTACTTCCAATATCTTATCGAAATCCTGCTCGGCCAAAAGATAGTTCTTATGTTGTAAATGGAGCATCGCTCTGCAATATAATGCCTCCTGATGATGGGGATTCAGGATTAAGAGGGCATTATAATCATTAGTCGCTTTCTCGATCTCACCCATTTCCGCATATAAACCGGCGCGATTTTCCAGTATAGCCTCGTTATTCGGATGGCGGCTCAAGGCTGCGGTATAGGAGAGAAGGGCATCTTCTAGTTTCCCTTGCCTGCGCTGTATCGTCCCGAGATTCATGAGTAGAGCATAATTGTTTGGATTACCCGGTTCTAGGCGCATGGCGGCTCGTAGACTCTCTTCGGCCGAGACTAAGTCGTTCTTATCCAAGAAGTCGAAACTTTTTTCGACAAACTTTTCGTATGTTTGAGCGTAACCATAGCCTATCGAAAGGAAAAGGGTGACGAGTATCGTAAGGATTTTCATTTTGTCGTATTTAACCTGTTGCTTGATTGATCGCAAATCTACGCAATAATTTCATGGTTTTACCGGATTAAAAAAACTTTATACCTTTGCTACATTTCATAATATTTTGGGAAGTAAGATTGTTATATAAATAATAGATAAACTAAAAAAGAAAAGATATGTTATTATTAGCTGCCGTAGAGGCGAATTCTAAGTTGGAGGAGACAATAAAGTATTTGGTTGAGCATGGATCTCAGTTAGGGCTTACACTTATTAAAGCCCTTCTTGTGTTTGTAATTGGACGGTTGATCATAAATTTACTTAATAAATTAGTCCGAAAGATATTAAGCAAACGTGATATCGATCCATCGGTTAAGACATTTGTCGGAAGTTTGGTAAATGTCAGTTTGACAATATTGTTGATTATCTCTGTCGTGGGGGCTTTAGGCGTACAAACTACATCATTTGCGGCATTGTTGGCTTCTGCGGGTGTTGCGGTCGGTATGGCATTGAGCGGTAATTTATCGAATTTTGCGGGAGGGTTGATTATTCTTCTTTTCAAGCCTTATAAGGTAGGTGATTATATAGAGGCACAAGGTGTTGGTGGTACGGTGAAAGAAATACAAATGTTCCATACTGTACTAGGTACTACGGATAATAAGGTTATTTATATACCGAACGGCTCTTTAAGCAGTGGTGTTGTAACTAATTTCAGCAACCAGACTACTCGCCGTGTAGACTGGACTTTCGGTGTGGAATACGGAAGTGATTATGAAAAGGTAAAACAAGTAATAGAATCTGTATTGGCGAAAGATTCCCGTATCTTATCCGAGCCGGCCGCTCCATTTATCGCATTGACTGCCTTGGCAGATAGTAGCGTAAATGTGGTGGTACGCGTTTGGGTAAAGAGTTCTGATTATTGGGGGGTATATTTCGATATTAATAAGAACATCTATGCGACCTTCAATGAGGTTGGTATCGGTTTCCCGTTCCCGCAGCTTACCGTACATCAAGCGAAAGATTAACGTTGACGATAATTAATGCTTTGTCCTTGAAAAGATTCTTTTTGTTCAATAATCTTCCATCTTTGTTAGATGTATGATTATTTTATAGGCACTTGGACAAAAAGATTTATCTTTGTGAATCTTAATTCAGACATCAGACACAGAGTTGTATACGATATTACTGAACTTTATTTTATTACTTTAGTATTTTTATTTGATTATATTTAAGTGGAATGATTTAGGGCTCATCCTTGTAAATTAAGGATGGGCCTTGTTTTTATAGCATAGCGGTGTGTAGGGATTCCACACTTCGACGGGGAATTTTTCTACACTCTACGCTTTGTTCCACATGTCGGTAACTTGTTGGCCAGTTCTTATCTTTGGGATAATTCTCCTATTTACAGCTTATTATACCCTTGTTGTCTTTCTCCGTGAATTTTGGCACGGGGATTGTATTTCATTGTGCGATTTATGATGTAAGAGAAAAAAGGTTTAGGTATTTAGTTTTTTAAAGGTATGAAAAAGATTGTTTTCGGGGTTATTATCGCTTTATGCGGTTTATTTGTTTCCCCAAATGCAGGAGCGCAAATGGGGATGACTGATGACACTAAGGAAACCTTGATACAGGATAAGTTTTATCCGGTAGAAGTGACAGATATGCCTCAGGTATTGCGTGACGCGATAAATATTTCTTATGAGGGATATATGGTGAAATCAGTTGAGGTATCAAACAATAGTACATTTGTAAAATACAAGGTGGTATTGGTTTCCAGAAATGGTAAGATATATAAGGTTTATTTCGATGATAGAGGTCATGTCGTAAAAGAACATGCTTATTTTGAGTAAGCCTATAAAGATATTTATTGAGTAGATTAGATTTCCGGCCGTTTTGCCTGTGAAGGTAGGGCGGTTTTTCTCCAAAATATATAGTTTCATGATATTACTATATAAATACACTGTTTACATTTTTAGTAGTATAGTCGTCTTGTTCGTGAGAATAGGGCGATTTTTGTTATAAGACACTAAATCATTGTTAATCTCATACCCCCTCAAAACCTTTTCTAAACACCCCCTGTTTAGACTGTGATTAATAAATAAAATCTATTTTGATTATGGACAAAAAATGTACTTTTATTGCTGTGGCCCTGATGGTTGCGGGTACGTTCTCGGCTAACGCTCAGTCGGGTGCGACCGTTCCGGAGGCTCAGTGGAAAGCCGGAAACTATTATTATTTAAAGACAGGTTCCTCCGTTTTGTCTTTAAGTGGTGAGAAAGCAGACTCGGTGATCGTGAAAACGTTGGCGTCGGACGCTACCAAAGCCGCTATTGATTCTGCTTTGTGGCAAATCACAAATGCGGGTACGACTCCAGCCGGCCCTGTGTATCAATTCAAGAATAAAAAGACACAGGCCGTCTTGTCATTTGCGGCTTCATCTAAGGCAAAGCCTGTTATCGCATCAGGTGTGAACCAGTGGACATTCTCTGACGCTGCCGGTGGTAGCGCTATTCAGGCTTATTACGGAAACAATCAAATCCTGGCGTTGAACGTGACTGGAGCGGACTTAAGTTTGGGATCTTCTGCCTCTTCTACGAAATTTACCGTAGAAGCTCCTAACGATGCTATGTGTTTGAGCGCAAGCGAATTGGGAGATGGCTTCCAAGTCTTCCAATTGACATTTGGGGGAAATTACCAAGGAAATATCTTCGAGGGCAAGAATTTGATCGCAAAGAATACGACGGCTCCTTCTACAGGCGCTGTTGCCAACGCTAAATACGTGACTTTGCAGATCCAAGGCGACCAAGTATTTAGTGATGGTAAAGCAAAATACTTAGGTGTCGATACTTTGAAGAATGTGATCGCCGGTGCTACCGGTGTATACGGGGCTAAGTTTACGGTTGACTCCACTTATGAAGCTAGCGGCTTACATACGTTGGGTAACGCGGATTTCCAGAAATTCTATTTTACGATCAACTTGAAGAACGATGCTTTGGCTATGTATGCCGCTGCCGCTCCGACCGTGAACGCAAGTCCGATGACCTCCGTTCCAAATGTTCGTGTAGTATATGCCAGCGTGATCGAGACGAAAGCCTTGACCGTATCCGACTTGCGCTCCGGCTCTACTCAACCTGCGCAAGGTGCCGCTCCTGTTATTACCGTAACGAAAGGAACTCCTTCTACGATCGCTACAGGTACAGGCGTATACTTCTTGAAGAGCGCAAGCAAGGGCGATAAGGGTGGACAATATGCTGTCGCTTATGATAAGAGCGCCGCTTCCGATAAATTAATAACCATAGCGGGCTTCAAACCTTCTATTTATCAACCGAAGGGACAATGGTATATCAAGGAAAACAACGGAATGTATTCGGTTGTAGATCGTAATACGAATACGACTATAATCTCTAATGAGGAGATCTTCGCCGTTCAAGGTATGGCCAATACCTATACATTTGGTGGTAGCACCGATTCCATCACGGTAGAATATCAAGCGAATGTGGATTTAAAGGATAAGTTCTTAGGCACTCGTCATTTCTCAGCGGAGGAACTCGCTGATAATGGTTATGTATTGAACTTGATCTCCGGTACTCCGGGTGTAGACGATCTGTATGCGTTTACTTCAGATTCCGTGTTGATGATTAAATCCGGTGACGCCGCGAACGCTGCCGCTCTTCGCATCGTGGTTAGCCAAGATTCCGTACAGAACGTGACGGATGGTTTAGGTGCCCGTGCTTTGGGTGATACCTTGTATCATGCGACTTATATGTTGAAAGAACGTTTCAGTAACGATTTGGTTGCCAGCGAGAATGGGGGCCCGTTGAAATTATCTGATTATACCGCTCCGTTGGAATTTGTATTCAATACGGCTACGACCGGTGGTAAATACCAGATGGCTACCACTGTAGGCGCGACCACTCAATATGTCTTTATGAACGTGAATACGGCGAACCTAATTCTTTCCGATAAGGTTAACTACTTCGATTTTGTCGCTGTAGACGCTCCAGAGTACGCATCTATCGACAATTCTCACGAACGTTTCGGTACAAATGGTAAGTTCTTGACGATGAATCCGCTGAATTTCTTTGCCGAAGTGAAGAACGACGGTCAAGATATCTTAAAGTCAACTTATGAGCCGGACAATTTCTCTTTGTGGATTCAAGAAGCCGATACCGTGATCGCAGGTAAACCGTTGTATTTCCTCACGACATCGATCTATACGCCGGAGGCAACTACCAAGGCAGTTTCATCTCGTTATTGTATGATATCCTTGCGGGATTCTAACGAGACGTTCGTTAGCAATGGCGCTACTTACTATCGTGTAGGCTTCAGTGATAAGGCGAATATCATTCCGTCTTTGGATAACAACGCTTTGTTCGCCTTCAAGACAACTCAAGATGGCGGTTACTTATTGGAGAACCAGAAAGAGTTGAATCGCACCGTGGCCGCAGGCGAGTTGAAGACTCCTTACGTAGGTGTGGTAAACAATGTTGTGGTAATGTCTAGCGTTGGTGTTCCGTTTACGATCGAGAATGCTCCGACTCCGGTTTCCAACGAACAATTGGAAGAGGTTGCCAGCTTCACGGTAATCGCTGGCGAGGCTAGCGTTACGGTCTTGAATGCGGCAGGTAAGACCGTTACATTATCTAACATCTTAGGTCAGACCATAGCTTCCACTGTCGCTTCTTCCGACAACTTCGTGATACCGGCATCGAAAGGCATCGTGGTAGTTTCCGTTGAAGGCGAGACCGCCCGGAAAGTAGTCGTTAAATGATGAATAACTGATATTGGATATCAGTCTGTATATTACACCGGGACTCCTATTTTATAGTAGGGGGCCCGGTGCTTTATTTTATAGATAGGCCATTTGCATGGAGAACTTTTATTCCTCCAGTTTATTCTTTAGATAAGCGATCTTCTTCTCTGATTTCTCTTTTAAGGTATTCATGTTCTTGATGTCGCTTAATACGGTAGCGAGGTTAAAAGTGTTGACGATCGCTTTCTTATCGGCGTCTGCCATATATATAATGTAAGGCTTACCTCCCGTGTATTCCACCTTGATCCGTTCTTTCTCGTTATCGTAGATGAATTTGACCGCATCTACACAATGTTCCCCTTTATACGTCACCACCTCCGTGGTACTTCCCATGTCCTTGAAGCGGTAATTCAGCCCGCCGTCGTACGGGATGGAAGCGGTCTCGGCGAACAGGCCGTCTTTCGTGCTCAGCTTGACTCCCGTATGCTCGATGGGGCGTCCTCCGTAATATACGCTAGCCAGATACATCTCGCCCTCCTCGTTCACGCCGCAACGCACGTAGCAACGCTGCACGTTGCGCTCGATCGTCTGCTGTTTCCAGATATAATTGCCGATTTCCTCGTAAACGGAATCTTTCTCGAAAACGAAGCCTTTCTTCAATCCCTCTACCTCCTTTAGCTTGATAGGGAGTAAACTGTCGCAAAAAGCGATATTACGCTCTGCCTCCTTTACTTCTACCTGTCGCATAAGCGTCAATCCCTGTTTTAATACTTTTACTTCCTTGGGATAGAGTGCCCGGATACTGTCTATCTCGTTTTTTGCCCCGAAAAACTCGTTATTCTCGTACATGACCCGGGCCTTGTCTAAACGGGCCTGAGCCGCTTTCTCATCTCCGTTACAACCCGTTAAAATGGCGGCAATGAGCGTTATACAGATCGCTAACTTTTTCATATCTTTCTCGTTCAATGTATTTAATACCACAAAAGTACATGAAATTTGATTATCTTTGCGCTCTTTATTGGATTTGGAATACATAAATATGTATATAAACGAGGAAGAGATATTAGATCATATATCTGCGAAGCCTTTCCATTTGATATCGGAGGCGGCAGAAGAACTAGGTGTTGAGGTATATGTGATAGGAGGCTATGTGCGGGATATTTTCTTGAACCGCCCATCCAAGGACATAGACGTGGTCGCGGTAGGCAGTGGTATCGAGTTGGCCAAACGGGTGGCCAAGAAGATCGGGCGAGGCGCTTATCTTTCCGTCTTCAAGAATTTCGGGACGGCGCAAGTGAAAGCCGGCGATCTGGAACTGGAATTTGTGGGAGCGAGGAAAGAATCCTACAGCCATGACAGTCGTAAACCAATCGTGGAAGACGGGACTTTGGAGGATGACCAGAACCGCCGCGATTTTACGATCAACGCCTTGGCCCTTTGCTTGAATAAGGAGCGTTACGGAGAATTGGTCGATCCCTTCGGCGGGTTGGAGGATATGGACGAGCTTACGATCCGTACACCTTTGGACCCGGATGTTACTTTCAGCGATGATCCGCTCCGGATGATGCGTGCGGTTCGTTTCGCCACTCAATTAGGTTTCTTTATCGATCCCGATACCTTCGACGCTATCATCCGTAACCGGGAGCGTATCTCTATTATTTCCAAAGAGCGTATCGTGGATGAGTTGAACAAGATCGTCTTGTCGCCAAAGCCCTCTATCGGTTTCGACTTGCTGGATAAATGCGGTTTATTGCCATTGATTTTCCCCGAGCTTTGTGCCTTGAAAGGTGTGGAGACCAAGGAAGGGATCGGGCATAAGGATAACTTTGCCCATACCTTGATGGTGCTGGATCGTTTGAGCAAGACTTCCGATAATCTATGGCTGCGCTGGAGCGCTGTCTTCCACGATATAGCCAAGCCTGCCACGAAGCGTTTCGACCCTCGTTTGGGATGGACGTTCCATAATCATAATTTTATCGGCGAGCGGATGATCCCCGGTATTTTCCGGAAGATGAAACTTCCGATGAATGAGAAGATGAAATATGTGCAGAAGATGGTAAGCCTGCATATGCGTCCGATCGCCTTGTCGGATAATGAGGTGACGGATTCGGCGATTCGCCGCCTGCTGTTCGACGCGGGAGATGATATCGACGATTTGATGAAACTCTGTGAGGCCGATATCACAAGCAAGAATCCGGAGAAAGTGCGCCGTTTCTTGGAGAATTTCCGTAAGGTACGCGAGAAACTGGCCGATATAGAGGAAAAAGACCGTGTCCGTAACTTCCAGCCCCCGGTATCCGGCGAGGAGATCATGGAAACATTTGGCTTGGCTCCCTCCAGGCCTGTCGGTGTGCTGAAAGAGGCGATCAAGAACGCTATCCTCGACGGCGTGATCCCGAATGAGTATGAGGCCGCTCGCCAGTTCTTGATCCGTAAGGCTGAGAAAATGGGGTTAAAACCTGTTGTTGCGCAGTCTGAAAAGTGAATATCTTGAGTTTGAGAAATAATTATATTCCATAATCTTCACCACCGGTTCTATAACCACCGCCGGCGATTGTACGGCCAGCGGTGAAGATTATGAAAATCATTTGTTTACGATTGATAATACAAATGGCTATTTACCGGATATATACCTTAGCTTTCTTTGCGGCCTGTTCGGAAATGGCCTCAACCAAGTAGATACCTTGTGGAAGATTGAAGGAATGCACTGATGTGTTCAATCCGGAGAAAGCTTGTACCAATTGCCCGGTTACCGTATAGACCCGTACCCTGCCAAGCACATCCGGAGCGGGAGCCGCTACGATAAGCTGTCCGGGGTTGGGCGAGTAGATCGCTATATTGCCGTCCGCTGTCATCTCGTCTGTACCGTTTAGGAAGTAACGACCGTGCGTGGAGCCGGGAACCGTTACTTGTGTGGTGAGAGCGTCTAACCGGATGCTTTCTTTCGTGAGAGCATCGTATAGGTAAAGCGAATCGCCGAAATGCTCCAATCCTTCGAAAGTCAAAGTCACTTCTTCTTCGTTATCGCTGTAGATTCCTAAAGGAATATTACGCAGGGTAGGGGTTTGATTGATTTGTACGGCCATGTCACCTGCGATCGTATATAATGAAGGTTGTCCTTTAAGATTGGAGTCGATTAAGATTTCAACATCTTCCTTTGAGTCATAAACCGTATTTGCGTTTGTGTTATAAAGTAGCAACGCCTTACTGATAGAACCTTGGCGTTTAGCCTTGATAACCAATTGTTTTTCGTTTATGGCATTTGCCTTGGTCGTGAGAGGCTGTAGCGTGTCCTTTAGACTTCGGGGCGACATCATATTTGTCGAGAATGTTAGTTGTAAAGGATTTTTGTCCTTGGATTTTACAAAGAAGCCTTGGAGAGGAGCGATTTTACCTGTACTCAGTCCGTCGGCTTGCGTGGTAATCCATCCATTTTCGGCAGAATAGATCGCGGCTTGCATGCTACCATCGGCAGCAAACCAGTAGGTCTGTTCTGCTAAAACTTCATTGTTTTCTTCAATGAACTTCTGCATATCCAAGTCTGTCATAAAAGGATTTCCGGTTAAGAATATTTCATTTCCGTTTGCGGTCTCGTCTTTCGCTTTGGTTACGGTAAATGAGATAGATTCGTTATCTCCTTTATTTAAAAGAAGTTTACCCATATCGGATTTATCTACATCTTGTTGGTGAGAATTATATTCATCTCCGTTATTTTCTGAATAATACTTATAGGAAGTATCTTTCTTTGGTATCCGAAACATGGGGTTCTTATTGTTTATAAGTGTCGCATTCTCTACCCTTATGGAAAATCCATTTCCGGGTCCGTAGTGAACAAAAGCATCATTATAAGTACTACTCCAAGTTGAGGCCACGAATATATCTTTTTGAGAACCGTCATTAAAATACAGAAGTGACGATTTATCCCATCCTCGTTGGTAAACAGCAGGGGCGAAGCGATCATTGAAATTATTAGATTTCTTGTATTCAATCTCCTCAAAAGTTGGTGTTTCTTGCCTTGAGTTATATTTCGGAGTATACATATCACCCGAATAAGTATCTTTTAGAGGGGATGAGAGGATGTACCATTTATCTTTCTCCAGTTCAAACTCAACTCTTGCTTTCTCGTAAGTTAAATATTGTTGGTTCATTAGTCCTGTAGTAGGCTGAAAGCATATTTGTTCACAACGATTCCCGTAAAATTCTTTAGCCTCATAACCCTCTGTATTGTCATGTGCCGGATCATGTACCATCATATCGTATGCCATTAATGGGGTGGCTTCTCCTATAGGAGAAGATTGGGGTTGAAGGTTTAACACGCCATTATTGTTGAGCTGTAATATGCCTAAATAAGGAAATCCCTTAATATTGTTTCGTTGAAGGATGGTCACTTTGGTAAAAGCCATCGGAGCGAAGGCGTTTCGATTGTCGTCTTGCCCCTCTTGATAATATAAGTCATCACTTATTCGGGAGCGTTCCCAATTTGCGTCATTATTCCAATTGTTGCTTTCGCTAGCAATCCATGATAGAAATTCGGGAACTATTTTGAGCGGAAGAAATACGGAGGCATTACATTGGGATGGTATATTTCCTTCTCCTTCCACTTCCTCAAAAGGTATATCTAATGTATAGATATATCCTTCCTTGAATCTATCGGAGATATTCTCATTAAAACGTATTTCCAAATAACCTTCGACATTGTCTCCTTCTGTAGATAAATTCGATAGATTTATATTCAGCAAGGTAGCGACAGGTTCCATTGAAATATCTTCTCTATCGCTCTCGGAGGTGGAGACGAGATATATGGTTCCTTCTCCTTTTTTCTGGAATTTAGATCCCTCTCGGGTAGCCTTTGCCCAACGAATCGGAATAGTCAGTTGCTTGCCAGTGTCTCCGGAACAAGCTTGTATTTGTTCTTTGCCAATGCGAAGAGATACGATATCTTCCGGGTAGTTAATATTGGGTAACCCCAGTTTCATTTGAGGAGCCTCATTTGCGGTTTCTATCGTAATTTCCGTAGGTTGCCAACAAGTCTTTTGGTCTGTATTTTCGGTTTGAGGCTCTATTGGGATGGCTACGAACCGGTTCTTACCGGCTTTAAGTGTATAAGGGAATGCGTTTTTTAATAATATCAAGCTATCCTTATTGATTTTCTTTATCAGAAAGTCTCGCATCTCAGTTGTAAAGGCGTTGTTGTCAGAGCTGGTTATGTTAAGTGCTTTTAACCCCTCCTCATCTAAATAGGGGTCATGATATACTCTCCGGAAAGTTTTTAAGATACTTTTTATGGAAGGGGATTTTCCTAAGCCCTCTACGTCTTCTTGTATAATTTCCTCGAATTCTTCTTTGGAACCGATAAACCAGTCGAATCCCACGTTGTCGATATCATCTACAGGTTCATTGTTGTCGATATTGACTCCGGAAAGTTTGGCTTCGAGCATGATTGGCTCGTTAATACAAGGCTTGTTCCCGACAAGGTCGGTGGTTCCGTTTATTAATATGGTTGTAGCCGGCTCGAAGAAGAATGTCGATACCAAGGAACATGGATCGTTGGGGTTGGGGAAAGCCGTAGTACTTTCTCCTCCTTGGATTTGTACGCCATATAGCGTGTTTGGATACAGCTCTTGTGTGTTATCTCCTTCGTCCTCGCTTTTTATTTTTACATTCAGTTGGTTGATATAGACATAAGTCCTATCGCCTTCTTCGGCCATCCATGCGTATAAGGGCAAGGCATAATCTGCTGCCTCTGGATATTTCGTCAATAATTCTTTGTAATAAATTATTGATTTTTCCTTTGCCTCATCATGCGTAAGAAATCTATTCTTCTCTTTATTTTTGTAATCATCTTTATTTGTAGAGATAATTATGCGTCCGTATTGAGTGTTATGTTCGTATTTTTCATCTGTTAGGTTAATCCCCAATTCCTCTAGTTCAGTATCGGTATATCCCGTGTAATTCAATTTTATATATGTGTAGTCTTCGTCCTTAGTATCGTATGTGCCATCGGGTTGTGGGCGCATAAAGTAGTAATATACATTCTTTTGATATTGGGTGAAGCCTTCCGTGAACATATCCATATTAGTCTGCTCATGCGTGTTGTTGACTTCTTCATTCTCTGACAATCCTAGGTTTCTCAATAAGGTATTGAACTCGGTGCGAATCGTTAGGTTACGGGTCGCTTCTCCCTCCTCGCTACACATATTATCCTGCATAACCTCTATGTTTGGTTTGGTTCGATAAATCCGGATATCATCAATTGCGTAATCTGCGCCTACCGAACTGGCACAGTTATTTAATATTTCCAACTCATACTCTTTGTACTCCCATTCTTTAGAGAAATCAAAAGAGAAATAAACTTGTTGCCAAGCGGCTACATTTTTTCCTGCGTAACCCTCGGTTCCTTCGTAATAAGACTTGTTAGCCCAAGGTATCGAGCCGGTATAATATTTATATAAAGTATGTGTATGGCGTCCTTTCGTGATGGCGTCTTCATCTTCGTCTCCATCATGTACCCCCTTGAATGTGAAACTAATGTCAGCGTCTACTTCGCTGCCTTCTCCTTTCATGTTACATACCCAAGCCGTTACGATGATCCTAGTGTCCGGGCAGAGTTCATAAGGCAAAGGTATGTTGATGATTCTTCCGGCATTGTCTGATGCGTCTAGGTATAAGAAATAACCGTTTACATCTCCCCATGTACCGTTATCGATATAGGATTGCTCTGCGATTCTCCCTAGTAGGATCGTATTGCTTAAACTTTTTCTGGCAAACCACCACTTTGCCACATCCTTTCCCAAGATTTGGTTGGAAGATATATCGGGGACATTTAAGGTCTTGAATAGACCATACTCGTTTCGGGAGACCGAAATATAATTGTGTGCTTTCACATTCCCTTTCTCCATGGTTTCCCAATTCTTTATCACTTTACTGGGATAAGAGAATGCGTATGCGGATTCTGATTTGCCCAGGGGTGCGGGATAAGCGTTATTACTCCGGGTTGCCTTATCCGTGTCGTAATCGAATTCCACGGCTCCTAAGAGATGAAACCTTGTATCCATATATTTTTGGTTCCGGTAAAGGTATTGGTTTTTAGATTCTCCGTTTTTTATCTCTTGGGCAGTGAGTATTTGTGAGTTTTTTTCCGGATAGATCCTGTATTCGTAGAGAGGGGTCCAACCGCCTGATGGTGTCCAGTTGTTGAGAGTTCCTTCGGGTGGATTTTCCGTAGTGATATAGGTTTTTAACGTATAGTAGCCCTTGTCGGGTACATTCTCGGGTGTTTTAATCTTAAAAAATCCGGGATTATTTTTTTGTTTATCATTTTCATTTTTGTCTTGGATTGCTTTGAGATAGGGAGTGAGCGAACGGATTTGCTCATTATTCGTCTGTTCTGCATTCGTCCATTCTGCCTCCCATTTGATAGCGGAGATTTGTTTGGGATCCTCTCCCATATAGTAATTCTCTGGGTGGAGTATTGTACGAAAAGTAGTCTCTACATCAGTTGGTACGTGGATATCAACATATTCTATTGGTTCTCCACTTGCATTTTGTATCCGCTTTGCGATTGCGGAGGCTGGTTTTATGTGAAATATTTTCCTTAAGGTCAAGGTAGGTTCGGTTTGTATCTGCTTAGTGTTATTGGGAACTAATTCCCAGTCTAATAGGTCACTGACATCACAAACTACGCAGTCCGAGTAATCTGTATTATCGGAGGTTCCGTTATTTTTAAGCTTATAATTTATACCGAAACCGCATGAACTATCTGTTTGTTTACCTTTGTAAACAAATCCGTTTTCGTATTGTTGGTTCCAAGAGCTCCAATTAGCGGAGTCTATCTTGGTGAAGGCTAGCGAATCGAATTTTTCTACCTTTGTCTGGGGATCTTCATATTGGTACCATCGGAAATATCCCCGGTATGTATCGTCTGCCTTATGGATGATAGACAGGAATCGTGTTTCTCCGGGGAGCATATAAAGTGTGTCTACAAACTCGCTTACCTCTTGTGGAGTATTTCCTCCTTTGTATTGAATCTTTGTATTGAATCTATCGTCTTGTGCATAAGCATTTCCTTCACAAGGCATAAGAAGCAGGCAAACCAACAAGTGCTTCCAGAGTGATGAGGAATATCTGTGTATATAAGCTATAAAATTCATGATCTTTTATTTTTTCGTTATGTGAATATTATATGTCCTTATGTCGTCTGTGTCTAGGGTCAATGTCAGCTTTATGGTTACATTTCCGTTTTCCCCGCTGAAAAGACCTTCGATGTATCCGGAGGACTTCTTGCCTTCCGGAGCCGGGTTAAAGCGCAAACGCTCTCCCGTGGAGGAGTCGGGCAATGTTCCTAGTATTTTAGTACCTTCTGGTTCTATTTCTAGTTCTATTTGTTTTTTCTCCAGTTTTACCGGTTCATTTTCTGTTTTATAAAATAATTCCATTTCGATATAGAATAAACCGTCTTTATCGCTTACTTCGCAATAATATTGATCGGAGATATCAATTTGGTTGAATGTCGTTTGGGGTAACCCTCCGATTGGGGCTTTTAAGGAAGTCAAGGTTAAAAATAATCTTCCATCCTTTAATATTAAAGGGAGGATCATGTAGTCATTTCTCCGGATGTAGGTATATTGACTGTGCCCATGTAGCGTTTTATCTTTGAGAGTACCTGTGGTCGGAGTCAAGGTTACGACATAAGGTATGGTGGATTCACGGTCGGATGTACTGAATCCCTCTTTTACGTATATGATAGACTCTACGGTTTTATTTACGGATACCTTAGTCTCGCTCTTGCTTAATTCTAGCGGCTGAATTTTTTCATCTTCAGTTGGAAGTTGAGGTTGTAAACTTTCATCTACCGTTTCTTCGTCTAATCCTGGATATGGTAATAAGAACAATGTGGTATCATTACGGAAGGCTTCTATTTTCCAATTTTTAAATGATATCTCCTCTTCGGTTTTATTGGTTACAGATACTTTTATTTTCGCGAACATACGGATCAAAGGGAGAGGACCAATCTCTTGCAAGCCTTTTTGTGCCGTAAATGTATAAACATAACTCATCGGCATATATTTCCCATCCTTTTCTTTCGTGTAAACCAATCCTTCGGGAAGCCTTGTCACTGTTTTTTGGGACATTTCTTCCGCAGTGAAAGGAAATTCGAAAGAACTTCCATTTATATAATTTTGACAGGCATCTTGTAGTTCCTTGAAGAGTTCTTTATCTTGTTTCTCCGTAAATGTGTTGAAGTTAGAGAATATGTATATCTTTTTATTTCCTGTCGGTATTTGTTTATCGGTGGTAATGATCGCTTCTTTTACGTTTTCCTCATCAAACTTTTGATAAGCCGCAAACTCGATGACACCTTTTTGGTTGTTATTTTTTTCGTTAACGATGAAAAGCATGATATCAGACATGTATTCGTATGGGGTAGCGTCTTGTTCTTGCTGTTCATCTTCTGAGGCTTTGGCCTTAATCACGATGTTAAGCGTACACAACCCGTCGTCCGTAGTACCTATTTTTGTCTCTTGAGAGCAAGAAAGGCATAAGGAAACGGTTAGCCAAAGGTATATCGCTAAATATGAGTATCTGTGCGTCATGTCGGTTATCATTTTCTTATTTCTTGTTCTGTCGTATGTTATAAATCTACTTGATTGAGTCGTATTACCCAATCTTTCACTTGGATAACGTAGCAATCGTATCCAATGACAGGGGGAGTCGGGTCTGGGTCAGGGTCCGGCTCTGGATCGGGGTCTGGATCTGGCTCTGGGTCTGGTTCCGGGTCTGGACAATCCGGGCATTCGATCGGGGTAAGGAAGAAGATGATAGAATACTCATCTTGACGGTCAAGGTACTCTTGGGCGCTGATCTTGTGCCCCTCCATCTTGGAGAGGAGAAGATAGGTGTTGAGGTTGATGTTTAGCACGTCGTTCTCGAATTTCTTGTGGCGTACGATGAGACGATAATTTTTGTCTGCCATGAGGCGCATGGTGTTCATCTCGGCTACAGCTACGAGTTGGTCGCTGACGGTGGTGTCCGGGTCTGGGTCGGCCGATATTTCTACGTTCTCGGTGTAGTAGGGAAGGTAAGTGATCTTCGGGTCGGATAGCAGTGAGTTGTCGTACTCCATATAGCCATTGTCGGCGATGATACGGAAAGTAAAGTCGTTCACGTCCATATTATCACCTTTTACGTTCTGTAAGACAAAGCGTAGCTTGTTGGTATCCTTGTCTAGTCCGATCACTTTTTCTTGATGCTCGGTACCGGTTACGACAAGGGTATCCAGCCCGTGCCAGAGAGGATGCAACTCGTTGGGTTGCGTGTTGTCCGTATTACGTAGGGTTCGTACACGGATATCTTGGATGGTAGAGCTACCGGGGGTGAGTTGGGGTGGCGTGTATGTTTGCTTGTCCAATCCGGCCCACGACACGAGGTAGTAGGTTCCCGGGGCGAGATCCAGCCGCACGTTGTTCGCTTTCAATTCGTCTCCTTCTATATGGCGGCTCTCGATGAAAGTACCTTGTTGGTCACATAGAAACAAGGTTACTTGATCCACTTCATGCTGGAAAGCGTCGGCGAATTTCATGTTGTAATCGTATACGAAGCGGAGACGATACTCACATGGTGGCAGTGAGTCGTCGCGAATCCAGTCGCAGGCGTTCAGCCCACCTGCGATGGCGGCATAAACCAGTAGCTTACGGGTCGTATAGAAGAAGCGTTTCTTTTGCATATTCTCGGTTATTCTACTTTTACAATACTTTTAGAGGAGGCGTACCCTACCAGTACGCCTCCATTTGAAAAACATATAAAGATGACTTGCTTATCAAGGTTTTAACAAGCCATCAAACAAAGGGATATTCAATCCGATTATTTGAGGGTGATATTTCCGTTGTTACGGATTACCCAGTCCTTTACGTATAACGTAACTTGCAGATAGACATCTCCACCTTCATTCGGCTCATCCACGTCATCGAATGGGTGGGGAAGACCTAAACGATCTACTCCGGTTACGGCAATTTGATATACGTTGTTGCGTACGGTGGCAAACTCCATTATACCCATTTCTTCTGGATTACCGTTATTTGCGTGGCGAATCCAGTATTGGTAATAGCATTGTCCGTTTTCGTATCGAGTGATAGTCGTGGATTCGTTTGGTGTTGTATACACTTGCAATTCGTTCTGTGTCCAAGTAGCATTATCTATCTTGGCGGAAGAGAAAGCGTTCCATGTTAACTTGGACGCGGATGTGTTCCCAATTGGAGATTCGTCATTTTCCTTTCCTTGTATTTGCTCTTGTAAATATAAGCGATACCCCAAATCTACAGATTTAGAGAATGCGTTAGTAGCTTCATATAAATTTTTCCATGTCAAATTCGCTAACTCATTCGCATTGTTGATATTTTTCCGTAATGTCATTAGCGTGCTTTGAATGGTTGAACTTACTCCTTCTCGTTGTCCGATACATTCTATCTCCGCATCCATTAAGTCTTTGTAAAGAACGTTATAGACTTTGTAGAATGTTGTTCCTTTTGTATAATCCAGATCTTCAATCTTTTTCAATACGACTTCATCTTTCTCTGTATCATAAGCGGCAAGCTGTACTGGTGTATAAATTGCTTGGAAGATAAGTCCGGCGGTGTTACCATGCAATTGATCATCTTTATCCATCGTATTCTCCATCATATAGCCGAGGACACGGGCTTCATCTTCAGAATTTATAATATTGTCTAGTTGCTTATACTCCTCTTCTGTGATGTTTCCAGTTTCTAAGCTTGAGAAAGGATTATCGAATTGTTTCTCTATATCCTCATTTATCGTAGGATCGATAACATAGTTTTGCCCTGCTTCGGATGTGTGATCGCTGGGATTATCAAGCACGGGATGTTCATCGCCAAGTAGTACTGTAGGGTTATTTGCATAAACATTATCAACAGTTACCCTTTTGAAAATATATATGGGGTGTTTTGCCCGGTTTACCAAGGAGACTTTGTTCAAGATAACATCCGCTATTTTTTCTTCACCATTACTTGATCCTGCCATTACTTCAAAGGTGTTTTTGGTTCCGGTATAATCCACACGTGCGGCAAAACGTTCTACTTTAACAGTTGCCACATCAGGGCTCTCCTCGCTGTTTGTTTTACTGAAAGAGACTTGACTTCCACCCTCTTGGAGTTCTTCTACGTGAGTAGACATTACGAAACCATCATCGGTTTTATACTGATCAAAAGTCTCGTCTTTAGGGAGAGAGGTGCCTGCCGGATATTTCTCCCTTACGTCTGCGTTGACAATAGCTAGCACATTATACGGCTTCTCATACTCTAGATTTGTTGTATTGAATTTTACTGTCGCTTGGTGATGATGCTGGTTTAAGGAGGCATCGCTATTATCGATAACATCACTAGAATAAGCACTCGCCACTACATTTCCCGGATTATTGATATCACCTCCGTCATATAATACGATCGTCACGCTTTTGATCTGATTCTCATTATCAAATCCAATCAAGTCTCCGTCTCCATTTTCTCCTCCACTGGGATCTTTGCCAGGTTCACCACCGATTCCCTCGGCTTTAGTGTTTACTCCGGTTGCGATATTCACGGTCATAAATACCCCCTCGCTATCGATCGGGTTTTCTCCTTGTTTGTTCTCGATTTCATCCGAGCACCCCGCCATGGTAAGCAGCGCCGCCGCCATCCATGCCATGTAAAATTTGTTCTGTTTCATAATATTGTTTTTATTAGTTCGTAATTTTTTTTGATTGGGGAAAGACAGTTCCTCATTCGTTGTATTCGATATAAGCTTGGATCTGTCGTAAATTATCCCGTGCGGCTTCGGCTATTTGCGTGTCTGCGTGGTCGGCTAGGGGCGTGAGTAAAATCTTTGCCTCGTCCGTTTTTCCTTCCAGCATCAAGAGGCTCGCTTGGGCAAGTGTCCTGTAAGGCGTATCGTCTGTCCGATCTAGGTAACGCAGGGCTTCCTCTGCCTTACCTTCTCGAATAGCGGTATTCGCGGCGTTCAAGTTTGATATCGGGTCATTGGGGTATATACGTACCGCTATCTCGAATACCTCGTTGAACTCAGGGCTTCCGGATTCGTACGTCTGCGCTACTTGGAACATCTCGGACAGGCTCAATTGTGCCGGATCTCTATAGAGTAATTCCTTCGCTTCTTCCACGGTGAAATTACGGATGGTGTAACCTACCGTGTAGTCGGAATGTCGTAGGCCCGGATAGATCTCCCGCAAAAGATATTGATACGGTTTGCCTCCGGCCAATTGCTTGAGCTTCCATTCCTTCTTGTCCATATCCTTCGGTTCCGGATCGCGGATGATCGCAAGAATATCCGCTTTCTCTGCCAAGTCGGAAACCATTACCTCGCGTTCCAGGCCTTCCCAGTCCTCTGGTTCGTAGTCTACGGTCATTTGTACGTCGCTAAAATCATACAAGCTTCGGATATAATTCAACAATGCTTCCGAACGACCTTTGGCCAGTCGGGTATTATTGGCGTAGGAACCTTCCGGCGAGGCATAACCTTTGATACAGACCTTTGTGATCATGGCGTTCTTGTTGAGGCGAACCGAGTCTATTGTCGCACGGATAGCAGCTAGTTCCCGGGGGTTTTTGCGATAATCCGGATAGATCACCGTCTTATTAACCGGGAAATCAAGGAAGGCGCTACCTTGCAATGCCCTTGCCTTCACGGTCTCCACCAGAGGGACCCGATATGCCAGGCTCGGTTGTAATACCACCGGTTTAGCGATACGGATTGGGAATAACGGTGATTTTTTGTTGGCCAGACTCTCCCAACCACAACCGCAAAGATCGGTCACTAAGTAGACCTCCGATTTCTCCATCCATTTATGGAAAGGTATGCGGGCTTGGTATTGGATCTGTTGCCGGGTGTTGTTATAGCGGCGGTACTCTTTTGCCTGTTCCTGCTGCTTTGCGCTCATCCGCTCATAAAGAATATGGCGTGTACGACCATTTAACATGAAAGAGGGCAATTTTACCAGACTGTCGCCCCGTTCGATCAGGGGGGTACAGACAACAGATTGGTTACCGCTGACCGTCATGCCCGATATATCGATTATCATGTCGATTTGCAGCAGGGAATCAATCCGTGTGACGGTTTTCTCGTTCACGAGGATCTCTGTTTTCTCCTCCTGCTGGGCAGAGAGGGCAGGATTGATCAGAAAAGTCCAAAGAAACGTATATACAAATAGGTGTCTCATAAATGTCTGCGTATTAGGGATTATTTGTTAAAACATATAGATTAAGCTGACAGCCGCCTGTGTGGGGCCGAAATAATGCTTGTGGTTGTCGGTCTGCTTATTGCCACAATTGGTACAAGGAAAGCGGTCATAACCAAAATACAGGTAACCCACGCCCAATGTCGCCTCCAAGTTCCAGTTTTTATGTAGCAGCCATTGGTAGCCATAGCTCACGCCTATACCGGTTCCCCAGCCTTGATGACGTTCTCCTTCGGTTCCCAATAATTTGATATCGGATACATTATATAATATATAAGGTACGTGAAGCCCGATGAAAGATTGGTGGAATGCCTCGCAAAACCAGTAGCGGATTTCCGGGTGGATTCTCAGGTGGCGCATAGACTTTCCGTAACTGCCATCGTCATTCTTCCCGGAGAAAGGATTCAATCCGGCTTCCACTTCGAAAGTCCATTTTGCGGCCAACCGAGCCTCCAATCCTGCGTTAAAGCTTGCGGTACCCCAGTAGGGTATATTCGTCTTCAAGCCGATCATGCTTCCCTTGTATTCGGATAAGGCTTTGTTTTGGGCAAAAACGGGCATGATGGATACAATAAGAAATGTCTGTAGTATTAGCTTAATGCCCGAAATTGATAGTTTGACAATGTTCATGATCCTATTCTGTTAGTTAATAATCAGTGTGTTATAATTTATAGGAGGTTTGTGTGAGTGGGCTTGGAACAATGGATATAGTCTGTCTTTCTTTTGTTAATAGATGATAAAATGACGGGTTTAAACGTTCGTTTAGACCCGTCGTTTTAACACAAGAGCCACTGATGACTCTTTTGATGTATTAATCTTTAATGGTTAGGTATTTAACTGTTTGGTAGAGCGACTATGAATTAAAGGATCTAGGCAAAAAAAAGACTAATTTAAACGAACGTTTAAACCAGTCAAAATCACCTTTTAGTTTTTATCTTTAATGCCCCTATGATTTGGGTTACAAAACTAATAAAAATAGTTATATATTACAAATAATGAAATACAATATTTGATGTTTAGTTTTATCCAAAAAAATACGTACGTGTTTTTTGAAAAACACGTACGTATTTTCTCGAAAACATGTACATGTTTTCGAATTAAGAATTCAATCGTTCCACCGCTTTTACTCCATTCACCGCCTTGATCTTTTTCGTTAGCATGGTCAATGCGGTTGTGTCTCTAACCGATACCGTGAAGTTTCCTTGGAATAAACCATCTATCGAACTGATATTCAATGAACGAAGCGTGACGTTCGATTCTTTGCCGATCACGGACGTGATGTTGGTGACGATCGCTATATCGTCTCGTCCGATCACCCGTAGCGTAACCGTATAGCCATTGTCTCCCTTGCCACTCCATTTAGCCCGGATGATCCGGTAACCGAAACGGCTGAACATCTCTTGGGCGTTCGGGCAATCCATACGGTGTATCTTGATACCTTGCGTGGAGACAAAACCGAAAACCTCGTCGCCATAAATCGGGTTACAGCATTTGGCGAGTTTGTATTCGATACCCGTCAGGTTTTTATCGATTACCAAGATATCCTTGTTTGTCGATATCACCTCTACCGGAGTCGTTGTCACGAATTCCTCCGCGCTCCGCACCTCGGTACGCTCGCTCGCCTCCGTTTCCTTGCGGAAAGCCTCCAGATATTCGTCGATGACTTGGTTGGGGTCAAGGCGTTCCTCGGCGATCTCGATGTAGAAATCCGTGACGGTCTTAAACCCCTTCTTCTTGATATAACGCATCATGGTAGGCTCGTCCATATCGATCTTCCGGTTCTTGAAGCGGCGCTGCAACATCTCCTTGGCGAATTCCACGGCCTTCACGGTCTCCTCCTTCAAGGCCTGCTTGATCTTTACACGAGCCTTGGAGGTGACGACAAAGTTCAGCCAATCCCGCTTCGGACATTGGGTAGGCGACGTGATGACGGATACGCTATCGCCATTGTTCAAGGTGTATTTGATCGGTACGTTCTTCCCGTTCACTTTCGCCGATACGCATTTGCTTCCCAGCATCGTGTGGATGGCGAAAGCGAAATCAAGGACAGTCGCTCCCTTGGCCAGCTTGATAAGCTCTCCGGTAGGCGTGAATACATAGATCTCGTCCTTGTATAAATCCATCTTGAAATCCTGCATCAAGTCGAGCGGGTTGTTCTCCTTGGCTTCCAGGGCGGCACGTACGGTATTCAAGAACTCGTCTAGTCCGCTCTCCGCTTTCACGCCCTTGTATTTCCAATGCGCCGCTAAGCCTCGCTCGGCGATCTCGTCCATTCGCCTCGTACGAATCTGCACCTCCACCCATTTGTTCTGCGGGCCCATCACCGTGATATGCAAACTCTCGTAACCATTAGTCTTCGGGATGGATATCCAGTCTTTCATACGCTTCGGGTTGGGCTGGTACATATCTGTGATGATGGAATATACTTGCCAGCATTCCGAGCGTTCCTTCTCGAATGGCGTATCCAATACGATCCGGATAGCGAAAAGATCGTAGATACCCTCGAACTCCACCTGTTGCTTCTTCAGCTTATTGTTAATGGAATATATAGACTTGGTACGCCCCTTGATATCGAACTTGAATCCCGCCTCCGTCAGTTTCTGCTTGATAGGAGCGATGAACTCGGCTATATAAGCGTCGCGGGAGCGTTTCGTCTCGTTCAACTTCCGCTTGATGAAATCATACTGCTTCCTGTCCGTATATTTCAAGGATAGGTCTTCCAGCTCGCTTTTGATCGAGTATAATCCCAGCCGGTGGGCCAGAGGAGCGTATAAATAAGAGGCCTCGGTAGCCAGCCGGATACGGTCATCTTCCTGCATCTGTTTTCCCATGCGCATGAGGCAGAGGCGATCGGCGATCATAAGTAGGATCACACGAACGTCTTCGGCAAACGAGAAAAGCAAATGATGAAAATTCTCCGAGTTGACGGCGGTGTTACGGGCGTATAAGTCGGAGGTCTTCAAGAGGCGTTGGACGATTAAGGTCACGTCTGCCCCGAATTTCTGTTCCACTTCCTCTATCGTAATCGCTTTCTTCAGTACCGGGCGGTATAATAATAAAGCGATGGCCGAGGTACGTTTCAAGCCTATCTCTTGGGTAGCGATCAAAGCCGTGTCGATATTTCGCAATAAACCGTTGATACCATTTTTATCCCTGCCGTAGCAATCGAGGGCGACGACCCGTTTCATCAACTCTTTCATCTTTCGGATATCTTCCTTTTCAAGGAAGGAGTAAAGGCTTCGTAACAGGAGTCTGTATTTGGAGAAAAAAGTCTTTTTTTCTTCCGGCGTAAAGAATTCAATTGTATCCATTGTTCTGTCATTTTTACTGCCCAGTTGAGGACAGGCCGTAAAACATGCTGTAAAAATACTTTTTTATATGGAATTTCAATACGTATCTTAAGGTTATTTTATACATTTGCGATACACATAGCGTTTTTAAATGCCCGTGTGGTTACGGATAAGATTATTCACATAAAAAACAATACTATGTTAAACGCAAACGATTTAGAACAGCTGAAGGCCAAAGGAATCAGCGAAAAACAGATTGAAGAGCAACTCGCTTGCTTCGTGAAAGGTTTCCCATATCTAGAAATTGCGGCTTCCGCCTCGGTAGAGAAAGGTATTATGGTAATATCGAAGGAGGAACAAGCTTCTTACATGGATGCTTGGGATGCTTATCTGGCTAAAAATAAGAAAATTGTAAAATTTGTCCCGGCTTCCGGTGCGGCGAGCCGTATGTTTAAGAATCTCTATGAGTTCCTTTCCGCGGATTATAAAGAACCGACCAACGCTTTTGAGAAGAAGTTCTTTGGTGAGATCGAGAAATTCGCTTTCTATCAAGCCTTGAACGCTAAATGCGTGGAGAATACGGCAAAGGATATCCCAGCGTTGATCGCGTCTGGAGAGTATAAAGAGGTGGTTTCGAATTTACTTGACGCAAAAGGTCTGAATTACGGGCAATTGCCAAAAGGTCTGTTACTTTTCCATACCTATCCGGAGGCAGTCCGTACGGCGATGGAGGAACATCTGGCCGAGGGTGCCATGTACGCCAAGAATAATGCCGGAGAAGTGAATATCCATTTCACGGTATCCCCGGAGCATCAGGCTTTGTTCGAGCAATTGGTAGCCGAGAAATCCGGAGAGTATGAAGAGAAGTTCTCCGTAAAATACGATGTCTCTTTCAGTATCCAGAAGCCAAGTACCGATACGGTAGCGGCCGCTATGGATAACACGCCGTTCCGCGACAAGAATGATAAATTATTGTTCCGTCCGGGTGGGCATGGCGCTTTGATCGAAAACCTGAATGATGTGGATGCCGATGTGGTATTCATCAAGAATATCGATAACGTGGTTCCGGACAGTTTCAAATGTTCCACGGTTATCTATAAGAAAGTGATCGCCGGTGTCTTGGTAACGTTGCAGGAGAAAGCTTTCAAATACTTGGAACAGATCGAGACCGGAAAATACACCCATGCCGAGGTAGAGGAGATGATCCATTTCTTGCAAGACGACCTATGCATCAAGAATCCGGATACGAAATTATTGGAAGATGCCGAGTTGATCCTATATATCAAGAATAAATTGCTTCGCCCGTTGCGTGTATGCGGTATGGTGAAGAATGTGGGTGAGCCGGGTGGTGGCCCGTTCTTGGCGATGAATCCGGATGGTACGGTTTCCTTGCAGGTGCTTGAAAGTTCGCAGATCGATATGAACGATCCGGCTAAGAAAGCGATGTTCGAGAAGGGTACTCACTTTAATCCCGTGGATTTGGTTTGCGCCGTCAAGAATTATAAAGGCGAGAAATACAACTTGCCGGATTACGTGGATAAGAACACAGGCTTCATCTCTTATAAGAGCAAGGATGGCCGTGAGTTGAAAGCGCTGGAATTACCGGGCTTGTGGAACGGTGCCATGAGCGACTGGAATACGGTATTCGTAGAAGTTCCTATCGAGACGTTCAACCCCGTGAAGACGGTGAACGATCTATTACGCCCCGAACACCAATAAATATCCTGTGTTTTTTGTAGAGACGGGGCGTGCCCCGTCTCATCCCCTCGAAATGTTTAACGGGAATCTTATTTGTATAGTTGGAATACTACCGGTTTGTGATGAGACGGGGCACGCCCCGTCTCTACAACTACTATATTTTAGGCAATTCCCACGGAGCCCGATACTCTTTGCAGAGATACTTATCTGCCTCTGCGTCGTGGAAACTCTTTCCATCCCACGATAATTTCTTCCCGGTCCGATAAGCGATATTCCCTAGCTGCGAGAACTTGGCGATATGCGCCCCGATTTCTACGCTGGCGTTACAATTCCGGTTCCGGCTCTTGATACATTCCAGATGATTCTTCGCATGCAAATTCAAGCCACCCTCTCCATATGCTTTCTTTAAGGGAACCGCCTCCATGCGGGCCTGCCCGTTTACTTTTTCCGGGATAACTTCCCAACCGCCTCGATCGATCACTAAAGTTCCGTTCTCTCCGACAAATCCCAGGCCGTGGTTCCGTCCGTAAGCCCCATCGTCGATACCGATCGCGTGATCCCACATAACGGTGAAATCTTTGAAAGTATAAATGGTTTGCAATAAATCCGGAGTCTCGCAAGCATCATCCGGATAGCCGAATTTTCCCCCGGAAGCCATGATAGACTCCGGAGCGGTGACGTTCATGCCATACAATGCGTAATCCAGTAAATGCACGCCCCAGTCCGTCATTAAACCTCCCGCGTAATCCCAGAACCAACGGAACGTGAAATGGAAACGGTTCCGGTTGAACGGACGTTTCGGCGCCGGCCCCAGCCACATATCATAATCCACTCCGGCGGGAACCGCTTCGTCCGGCTTGACGGGAATAGAGGGGCACCAACCTTGATAAGAGAATACTCGTACGGTTCGGATCTTGCCCAGTTGTCCGCTATGTACGAATTGCATGGCATCCTGCCAGTGCGGATCGCTACGTTGCCATTGGCCTACTTGCACGACCCGATTGTATTTTTTGGCTGCCCGTACCATGATGTTACATTCCTCGATACTATTTCCCAGCGGTTTCTCGCAATACACATCCTTCCCGGCTTGGCAAGCGGATACCATTTGCAGGCAGTGCCAATGATCGGGAGTACCTACGATTACGAGATCAATATCCTTATTGTCTATCAATTTACGCCAGTCTTTATATAAATGCTTGACTTTTTTCCCGGTGATCTTCTCGGTCTCTGCCGCCCGGTTATTCAATACGCTCTCATCGATATCCGACAAGGCGATACATTCTACCTCCGGATTGCGGAGGAAAGCCTTTAGGTCTTCAAATCCCATGCCATTGCATCCGATAAGTCCGATACCTATCTTATCGTTTGCGCCCACACCGGCACTCCCGGCTTTAATGAAAAAAGGACTGATGGAAAGTCCGGCACCGAGCAAAGCGGTCTGCCGGAGGAAATCTCTTCGTGTTGTCATATGGTCTATACAGATTTAAGTATACGCGATATTAATGGATTTTTATTACAAATGCAAAAATGCAAACCTCATTTTCTTAGAATCCCATCATTCCGGTTGGTCTGAGGAAAGGGCTTTGTGAAAAAGTTATTAAAATATATTGGAATACTACGTATCGCATAATAGATTATCTTTGTCCTCCGTTATAGATATTTGAGAGAGACCTATATGAATAACAGGAAGGTGTGATCCTTTTTCAGTATGAATTATAAAGATTTTGAAGTATGAAGGTACAAAGTTTTGTTTTATGCTTTTTATTGACGCTACTCTCCGTCGCTTGTATCCGGGAGGAGGCGCCTAATGCGGAAGCGGATATCTTGTCATGTACGGTAGATGGCGATATATTAAAAACCGAGCCGGAGATCGACAATGAGTCCGTGACACTGACCGTGAAAAGTGACGCTGATATTACAAACCTAGCCCCGGTATTTACCTTGACTCCCGGCGCTACTATCGAGCCGGCTAGTGGTTCCGCTTTTGATTTTACGACACCGAGAACCTATACGGTTACTTCCGAGGATGGCCACTGGACAAAGACTTATACGGTACGTTGTATCGTCTCCGGCATAAGCACGGAATATCATTTCGAGCACATAACGATGGAGCCGAAGAATGCACGTTACCAGATATTCTATGATTTCACGTCGAATGGGGATTCCGTGACGTGGGCGAGCGGTAACGCCGGTTTTGGCTTGACGGGTGTGCCCAAGACCCCGCTGGATTATCCTACCATGCAAGACGATAACGGATATATAGGTAAATGCGCTAAGCTGGTGACCCGCAACACGGGGAGTTTCGGTAGCGGATTCGGTATGCCTATCGCCGCGGGAAACCTTTTTATCGGTACGTTTGATTTGCTGAACGCCATTCCGGACGGGAGGAAAGGTACTCGGTTAGGCCGTCCTTTCGATCGTGTACCGACTTATCTGAGCGGTTATTATAAATATAAAGCGGGAGAGTCGTATAAGGTAGATGGCGAGGAGGTAAAAGGCAAGAAAGACCAATGCGATATCTACGCCATCTTCTATGAGACGGATGAGGACGTGAAATACTTGGACGGTGTCAACGGATTGACAAGCCCGAACCTGATATCCGTTGCCCGGATCAGCGATCAGAAAGAGACGGATGAGTGGACGCGTTTTTATATCCCGTTCGTGGCTAAGCCCGGTAAGGTGATTGATAAGGATAAGCTGGCGAAAGGTGGTTATCAGTTATCCATAGTCTTCTCTTCAAGCTTGAAAGGCGATGTCTTCGAAGGAGCGGAAGGTAGCACGCTTTGGATTGATGAGGTTGAGATAATCCAGTCTGATGAGAACTAAAAAAACAGAGGATATGAAAAGATATATAATATTAATAGGTATACTGTGCCTGTCGAGTCTCGTTACGTTGAAGGCACAGCAGGAAAGAAACCAAGGCATAATCTGGTCTTCTCTCAGGGGATTGGAATATACGGTAAAAGCCGGTATCAATATCGGCGGAACCGCTCCGGTGCCATTGCCCCGTGAGATTCGTGCGATAGATAGTTACCGCCCTACGCTTTGCATCTCTATAGAAGGCGATATCAAGAAATGGTTCGGCGAGAGCAAGGAATGGGGTATGATGATCGGTCTCCGTCTGGAGAATAAAGGTATGGAGACGAAAGCGACGGTTAAGAATTACAGCATGGAGATCATTGGTTCCGGCGGTGAGAAGCTGAAAGGAAACTGGACCGGAGGCGTGCAGACGAAAGTGGAGAACTCTTATTTCTCGATCCCGGTCGTGGCTCTTTACCAATTGAATAACCGGGTGAGTTTCTCGGCGGGACCCTTTGTCTCGTTCGCTACAAACCGGAACTTCTCCGGCTACGTGTACGACGGTTATCTGCGTGAGATCAATCCTACCGGCACGAAGGTGGAGTTCTCCGGCGACAACCGTGCCTCCTATGATTTCTCGGATAACCTCAGAAAGTTCCAGTGGGGAGCACAGATCGGTACGGAATGGAAAGCGTTTAAGCACCTTATCGTATATGCCGACTTGACATGGGGATTGAACGACATCTTCCGGAAGGATTTCGATACGATTACTTTCGGGATGTATCCGATCTATCTGAACGTAGGCTTCGGATATGCTTTTTAAAATTGATTTTAGTCAAAATGAGGCTATCCTTTAAAAAGGGTAGCCTTTTTAATTAAAATATTATTATGGAAATAAATTATTTTTTTTATAACTTTGGACAATAATTCTCAGACCAAGTTACATTTTATCTTATATTATTAATAGAATTTACCATGAAAGAAAACACTAAGAAGGGCGTAAGCCGTAGAGAGTTTTTGGGCCTTTCCGCTCTAGGGTTGGCTAGTTTAACAATTCTTCCCAGTTGGACCATGGATGGTGTTCGTATCGCTCCGAGCGATCGGGTAGTCTTAGGCTTTATCGGCCTAGGCCAGCAAGCGTTGTCGGATTTTAAAGGATTTGCCGCATGTCCGGGCGTACAGGTTGCCGCGTGTTGTGATGTGGACACGATGAAAACAGAGCGTTTCAGAAGGCGTGTCGCAGAGTGGCAAGCCTCCAAGGGAATGAACCAACGTTGTGATCAATATGAGTTTTATGAGGAATTGCTGGAGCGTAAAGACATCGACGCTATAGAGGTAGCCACTCCCGACCATTGGCATGCCTTGGCTACGATTCATTCTTGCCAGTCCGGGAAAGACGTATATTGCCAAAAACCGTTAGCTTATACGATCGCTGAAGGTTTGGCTATGGTGAAGGCCGTACGTAATAACAAACGTGTGCTTCAGGTAGGTAGCCAACAACGTTCCAGCAGGGAGTTCCAAGCTGCGATTGATATGGTTCAGAATGGAGCCATCGGTCATATCGAGAAAATATACGCACGTGTAGGCGAGCCTCCAACGCCGTTGAACTTGCCGGAAATGCCGGTTCCCGCTAATTTGAACTTCAACCAGTGGATGGGTCCGTTGAACGATCCGAAGATTCATTATCATCCCGATTTATGCCCTCCTATTTCTCTGGACCCGGAAGAGAACGAGAAGTTATGGGGCGCATGGCGTTGGTATCAAGAGACCGGTAATGGTTATACCGCAGACTGGGGCGCTCATATGTTCGATATCGCCCAAGCCGCTATCGGTATGGATGGTTCAGGTCCGGTAGAGTTTACACCCAAGGGATACAATGGCACGCAATATTCAACCATGCGCTATGCGAATGGTATCGTAATGACTGAACAACCATATTTGGAGGATAATCCGGATGCGCAGGGTATTAAGTTTGTCGGTGATAACGGCTGGATCGAGGTAGCTCGTGGCTACATCAATTGCTCTGATCAGTCTAAGATCCCCTCCGACCTAAAGAACTTGATCGAGAAACGTCCGAGACTTATGACCCCGGAAGAGCAGAAGAGATTGTATGAAGAATATATGAAAAAGCTGAAAGACAGCAAAAAGAAGGGTAACGATGCGGGCAATTATGAGACTAGCGCTCCGCATATGCAGAACTTTATCGACTGCGTTCGTTCACGTGAGAACCCGATCGCTCCGGTTGAGGTAGGTTGTAGTACGAATACGCTTTGTTGTTTACAGAATATCGCCCGTGAGCTAGGTCGCCCGGTTAAATGGAATCCGGCTACGTTGAGTTTCGGTAGCGATAAAGAGGCGGCTTCTCACCGTTTGTACTGGTATCAATACCGTAATCCGTATTCATTACCTTATTTCTGCAAATAAACCTATTTAAATAGAATGATGTTATGAGTAACAGACGAGATTTCTTGAAAAATATATCTCTCTTTGCCGCGGGTGGAATGCTGGTAGGTAAAGCGGGGTCTGTAAATGCGGCGAACACTGCGTTGGGAACTGTTGATGAGATTCATGCCGGCAAAGAGATTGGCTTGCAGATCTATTCTTTATCCCAGGAATTATATAAAGGCGACGTGGCCGCTAATCTCCGGAAGGTGAAGGATATGGGATACTCTAAGCTGGAGTTGGCGGGTTATGGTAAAGGCGCTATCGGAGGTGTTCCTATGATGGACTTCAAGAAAATGGCGGAAGACGCGGGTTTGAAGATCATTAGCTCGCATGTAAATCCGGTAGACACATCTATCTCCGATCCTTTTAAGGCCATGATTTTCAAATATTCGAAGGAGGTAACCCCAAAGATCATGGAGTATTGGAAAGCTACGGCTGCCGATCATGCGAAACTTGGCTGTAAATATTTGATCCAGCCGATGATGCCGACGATTACTACGCACGATGAGGCTAAACTCGTTTGCGATGTTTTCAATCAGGCCTCGGATGTGATCAAGGCAGAAGGCATCGCTACTGGATTTGGCTATCATAATCATAATATGGAGTTTAATCGGGTCGCGACGAAAGAGCAACAGGAGAAGGTGAAGGGGAATCCTTTCGCGGCCTTCATGAAAGTTGGAGACCAGATTTATGACTTGATGCTGAGAGATACGGACCCGAACAAAGTTTACTTCGAGATGGATGTCTATTGGACTGTCATGGGGCAGAACGATCCTGTCGAGTATATGCGGAAACATCCGGATCGTATCAAGGTATTACATATCAAGGATCGTGCCGTATTCGGCCAAAGTGGTATGATGAACTTTGAGATGATATTCAAGCAGATGTATGCGAACGGAATTAAAGACTATTTCGTAGAGTTGGAACAGATGCCGGACGGACGAACTCAATTCGTGGGCGTGAAGGATTGTGCCGACTATTTGATCAAGGCTCCTTTTGTGAAATAAAGTAACAATCGATAGATCGCAAGCCTCGGGGTTAATAGACTCCGGGGCTTTTTTATTGGATCGGAGGCAACATAAACGGATCTATTTTGTTTTTTATAAAGAGAAGTTTATATCGCAAAAGTAGAGGAAAGGATGAGTTATAGGACAAGGAAGATATTGAAACATACGGTGATCGCTGTTTTATCGTTGCTCGTATTGTTTCTTGCTTTGAATCTTTTCCTGACAAGTCGTTTGGAGCGGTACCTGAAAAGAGAGTTGATAGAGCGCACGGCGAAGGCTACGGATGGCTTTTATCGCCTTTCTTTCGATAAGCTTTCTATTAGTTTTTTCAGGGGAGAGCTAAGGCTAGAGGGGATTTCTTTGGAACCGGACTCTAAGGTCTTCGAGCATTGGGCCACCTTGGATAGCTTGCCCGATACCTACGTAAGTACCCGGATTGAGGTGATCGACTTTAAGGGAATCAATTTGGTATGGCGTTGGAATTACCGGCAACTCCATTTCGATACCTTTGAGATCCGCTCGCCGGAGGTTCGTATATACGGCTCTTCCGGATCAAATCCGTTAACTTCCGAACTGGCGGCAGATACGGTAGAACGTGCCGAATCGAAGACATTGTACGAGGTGATCTCTCCATACATAGATGCCCTGAGCGTAAAGACCTTGAACTTGGAAAATGCCAGTATCTCTTATAATGTGGAAAACCAAGTCTCGCCGATTATCTATACGTTGAGTAACGTAAGTTTCCATGCGTATGGTTTTATGTTGGATTCTACGTCCTCACGGAGCGGGAAACTGTTGTATTGCGATAACTTCGATTTTGTCACGAACCAACCACAGACCTTGTTGGTAAATAATGATTTCAGGTTGGAGACGGATAGTATATGCCTCAGTACCCAAGATTCCATTATCTATCTCCAAAAAATCCAATTGCTTCCGCAAGAATTATTGTGGGGGGAGACCAATCGGAAACCTACGAATTATCTAGAAGGGAAGGTGCAAACCGTAGAGATACAGGGGATTCACTTTAGACGGGAAGAAGCCTTGAATTATTTGTCTGCCCGTAATTTCGAGATACAATCTTCGGATATTAAGGTGTATGACTTGACTCGGGAGAAGGAGCAGGCGAATGCCGACACGGGTTCTTTGGTGCAAGCCTTATCGTTGTATGATGTGATCTCTCCGATACTGCACAGTATATCCGTGGATCAGATACGGATAGAGCGGACCGCCCTTCACTACTCCTTGGCCTTGAAAGGACAGATAGAGGAATTCTCGATCCCCGAGTTCAATTTCCATGCGGAAGGTCTTCTGATCGACTCCCTGGTAGCTCCGGGCGAGGAACTGAATTATTTTCGTTCCATTGCGTTTGAGGCGAATGATATACAGGGGATTATGAGAGCTCGTAATCATCGGTTCGATATCAAGCGGTTGGCGATGAATACGGCTTCCGGCTCGTTTCATATGGACAGTATGCGGTTGCGTCCGTTGTCCGTTCGTTCTCGCGATGATTATGTGTCGGGAAGTATCGATACGATCCGGATAGACGGGTTGGCGTACGATAAAGGTATTAGCGCGGATTTACTGATGGTTCGGTCACCTCGCTTGGTTTATTATAAAACACCCTCTGTTGAATCTCCGGATAAAGGAAAAAGCGCATCTGTAAATAGCCGTGTGAATGTGGAAAGTTTGTTAAATCCTTTCCTTCGGTATCTTTCCATCCGTAAAATCCAGATTCAGAATGCGAATGTGACATTGGAGGATCGTGAGATAAATGATATGACCCGGTACCGGCTCAACGGCCTCAATTTCTTTGCCACGAATTTCTTGGTGGATGAGCAAACGAACCGGAGTGGGCAATTGTTTTTCAAGTATGATCATTTTGGTCTTAGCTTTAGGGATTTCGATAACTTCTTACCGGGAAAGGATCTACGTGTGGCTATAAGGAGAGGTTCGCTATCCACCGTAAACGGCTCTCTCCGTCTACAGGATGTGACCTTGGCCGCTAAAAAAGACTCGATACGTTTTTCAACCCCCTTGATTTCTTTAGCGGGTATCCGGATTCCCCAAAATAGTATCTACCAGATCGGGTTCGATCGGTTTGATTTATCCGATGGTGATTTTTCTATGTCTTGGGGATCGGATACGACGGCATTGCGGACTGAGAGCCAAAAGGATATCCAATTGGCTCTAGAGGATGTGCTCGTGGATTTGAAGAAGAAGACCTTTCAATTGGGCGATCTTCAGCTACAGACGAAGGACATCGATATACCCTTGGATAATGGCTTTTACCGGTTGAAGATCGGGGATCTGGATTTGAGAAAGTCGGGTTTGAGGTTGGATCACGTACATTTGGTCTCGCCTTATTCCAAAATGGAATTCGCTTATAAACAGCCTAAGCATCAAGATTGGTTTGACGTGAAGGTTGGGAACGTGAGATTAACCGAGGTGGATATTCCCGGATATTTCTCAACCAAGGAATTACATGTGGGGGGACTCTGGATAAACGATGTCTTACTACAAAACTTAAAGAACCGGAAGATCCCAGTGAAGCCTCATATCGTCCCGATGATTTATGAAGGTCTGCAAAAGGCCCCGGTCCGTTTCAAGATAGATACCGCTTCCGTTACCAATTTCTCCGTGGTTTACGAGGAATTACCCGTTAAAGGTGATAAGCCCGGTAAGCTTTATTTTACCGATATGAACGGCCGGTTTTCAGGTTTGACCAATATCGTCTCCTACCCGGAGCAATTCGTCACATTGCATGCGGACGGGAACCTGATGGGATCGGGGCATTTTACGGCTACATGGCAACTCCCGGTAGATTCATTATACGACCGCTTTCTATTGGATGCCCGTCTGGATAGCCTGGACCTGCTTTCCTTGAATGAGATCGTAAAACCTCTGGCACCGGCGGAAGTGACGAGCGGTTGGGCGCAGGATGTGGTCTTTCATATGGATGCCTCAAGCCGGAAAGGACGAATACGTTTAGACTTCCCGTACCGGAAATTGAAAGTCGCTTTATTGAAAGAGAAAGACGGAGAGACCACACAAAAAGGTTTCTTGTCGAGATTGGCGAACTTAGTCCTACGGGATAATAATCCGGCTCATCCGGAGCGAAAAGATAGTAAGTTGCGTAAGGTAGATATGGAAATCGAGCGAGATCCCTATCATTCCACGTTTAACTATCTATGGCAGATGTTAAGGCCGGCCTTGGTAGAGTCGGTCGGAGTCTCGAAAAAGGAACAAGATGCGGCCTTGAAAGCGGCAGGTTTCTTCACGAAGGTAAAGCGCTTTTTCGGTCTTGATAAAAAGAAGGATAAGCGGGAAGAGGTCGATACAAATGATAAGGAAATAGAACCTTTAAAAGAATAAATAATGGAATATACAGTAAATCACTATCCGGAGAAACATCGTTTCGAGGTAGTAGAAGACGGCTTGACAGCCTGTGTGGAATATCGTTTAAGAGGAGATGCCTTGGATATTATCCATACCATTGTCCCGAAACCCTTGGAAGGACGTGGGATTGCGGCGGCTCTTGTTGAGACAGCTTATAAATACGCGAAGGAACAGGGATTACGCCCTTTGGCCACCTGTTCCTATGCGGTTGTGTGGTTAAAACGCCATCCGGGGTTTTAATCCTTGATCGTAATACCTAGCATTCTGGCGATGTCCAGCGCTTGTAAGGACGTTACGGTAGCGCCTCTCAACTCTCCTCCGGGGATCGATCCGATACGTATACCGGCGATCTCGGAGGAAGTAAGATCGATCCCTTTCAAAGAGGTCCGGTGAAACTCCACCTCTACTAAATTACAATGCTCGAATTCTACGTTCGTGAATTGGCAATTGTCCAATCCGCCTCCTCGTAAAAAGCATTGGTCAAAAAATACGTTCCGGAGTTTACTCATGGAGAAGATTACATAATCTCCTTTGCAATCTCGTAAGGTCGTATGATTGAAGATCGATTCGGAGAAATTCGTTCCGGTAAGTTTACACCCAATGAACTCTACCCGGTAAAAGCCACATCCGGATAAATTTATATTTGACAGGTCACAGTTTTTAAATACCACATCGCTAAACTGGGATTTACGATAATTGCAAGCGATAAAACTGCAATGAGCGAACAAACAGGAACTAACGGATAGGTTTTGCTTGGATATATCCTTGACGCATAATCCATTGAAAGAACATTCCGCGAAATCATCCTCTTGGTTGGATATACAATCCACCCAATCCACATCCTCCCGTAAGTTTTTTACCAATCTAGGCGCTGTTATTTTCAACATCTTATTGTTTCCTATTTAAATTTGGATGGTAAAGATAACGGATTTGGGCTAAATAAACGATATCTTTACCCTATACTTCATTTTAGCAATATCGGAAAAGTGTGTTCGGGATAATTCTTCTACTTTTGCCTTGAAATCCTAAGAATCATGCGAATAAAGACAACGACAAAGACAGAGTATCAACAACGTATCAATGTGCTGGTGGAGTACATAAATAATCACTTAGGTGAGGATACCGATTTAAATAAGCTGGCAGAGATATCCGGATTCTCTCGTTGGCATTTTCATCGGATCTTTGCGGAATTCTTAGGGGAACCGGTTGGTACGTTTATCGTTAGGATGCGGGTCGAGACGGCCGCTCGGCTTTTGCGTTACACCGAAATACCTGTCAAGGAGATCGCTTATAAGGTAGGGTATGACGTACCCTCTTCTTTGTCTAAAGTTTTTCGCCAGTTTTATGGGATTTCTCCAAATGAGTATAGAAACAATAAAGATTATGTAATTATGGAACCTAATAGAATAATGCCCGATATGGAATTGAACGTCGAGGTGAAAGATTTACCCGGTAAACAAGTTGCCTACATCCGTTTAAACGGAGGGTATAAAGAAATTGATTATCCGGGAACTTGGATGCGCTTGCTCCAATTTGCCAAGGAGCAAAACATCCAGCCATTGAGTTTTTCACCGATCTGCTTATACCATGATGACCCGAAAGTAACCTCGCCGGATAAGCTGCGTACCGATATTTGTATGGAAGTCGCTCCTTCAGTTTGTCCTAAAGGGGAGATTGGCACGAAAAAAGTACTGGAAGGCCGTTTTATGGTTGTTCTTTATAAGGGAACTTATCAGCAATTAGGAGCTGTGTATGATACACTTTACGGCAAATATCTTCCCGAGATGGGTCTTTCCTTACGGGAAGTGCCTAGCGGCGAGATCTACTTGAATGATCCTCGTAATACGAAGCCGGAGGATTTATTGACCCAGATTTATGTGGCGGTAGAATAATAAGAGCTAGAGAGGTTTCTGAAGTGAATAAATGAATTAATCTTGATTGCCGTCTTCTCTAATTAGCGGCAATCAAGATTTTTAATATTTTAGACGCGATTGTCTGATGTGATAGCCTATATACTTGCTTTTACAAATTCGTTATCGATCCAATAAGTCGCTTCTTCGGAAGTGAATTTCAATATGCAATAGTTCGGATCTGTGACTCCTCCGGGGAAATGGGCGAACATCCACTCAGACCATAAGGCTTCCTTGATTTCCATATCCGATACGATCTCGACCTTTCCGGTTAATATGACGCTGTCTCCATCCTTCATAAAGCAAACTCCGGCCTTTGGATTGGCTTGGAATTGTATCGTCTTATCAGAGAACGTACCTGTCGAGATCCAAATAGAAGAAATCCCTTCCGCTTTGATCTTTCCGATGGGTACGGGACGTGGATATCCGGTTTCTGTAACAGACGCTAGCATAATGGTATCACATTCAGCCAATAAATGAGTAGCTTTCTTTTCAATCGAATCCAAATCGATCATTTGTACGGGTATGCATAAATCAAGTAGGCATATTCCCTGTGGATGTTGATTGGGATCACTTTGATAAATCTCGAAAGACTTCCCTTGGCGAGGCTTGCATTGATGTTTCGAGGTAAGTGTGTACATCAAACTCCATGCGCTAGGTATTTCTCCAAGGCCGATCTCGAAATGCCCGATGGCATAAAGCCCTTCCGGTAACGACCCTTTTGATACCTGGCCATCTCCTTCAACTTCAGCAGATACGATTATGCCGATATCCGTACTCATCCCTTTTTCTCCCTGCTGATAGATAGAAACGAGCTTATTTTCCGCATTAGCCATCAATCCTTTAAGGTCGGCCCATTGCATAAGCTTGCCGATCGTATCCGGTATTTGATTCATATCACCTTGGTGGTGAAGATATACGATGTGTTCAGCCTGTAATTCTTTTAATTCAAAGGTGTAGTTCATAAGATTTTTATTTGTAAAAGTTTAATCATGCAAACCTATGGAATCTAATATTATTCCCGTTGTAAAAAAACGACTTTCTGTGGTGTGTCTTTTCTTAGCCATACTATTAAATATAAGTAAGCGGTTCATCCGATGGTTTAGGTAGGCTTAAGAAATAGGAAGGTACGTTTCCCGCCAAACGCTTGAATTCCTTAATAAAATGGGAGTGGTCATAATAGCCGCAATCTAGAGCGAGGGTTTCCAGATCTGGGTAGGTGGTGTTCCGGAGGATTCCTATCGCATGTTGGAATTTTATGATCCGGCTGAATTCTTTGGGGGTATATCCTGTGGAATCCTTGAATTTACGTTCGAATTGGCGTTGGCAGAGGCATACTTTATCGATCAACTTTTGGATGGGGAGATGGCCATGTGATTGCTTGATCAGCGATGTTGCGTATATGATTTGTTTGTCGACTAAGATTTGACGGTTTAAACGGTGTGTTAGGTAGGCTTCAATGATTTGGATGCGATAAGAATCGTCCGGTTGTTCGCAAAGCATTTCAGAGAAAATATTATCAAATAAAAGATTAATATCGGAAGACTGGATTCGGAGGTCGGCGAATTGTCCTAGAGGCTCATTGGTAAAAGCGGCTAGCCCGCAAGGGCGAAAACGGACCCCAAGCATATGAAGTGTGTTAGTTGTTGTCGTTAGATTCGAATAGACCCGCATAGGACCGACAAAAAAAGAGCGATAAGGCTGCATGATCATTTGATGCTCATCCGCGGGAATTGTCATATTCCCGATGGAAAAGATGAAATCCGTGCAGCCATCCGCTAAAATCTTAAAGCGTGTCCCGATTTCCGCATAACCTTTAAACACCCAAAACTTATCGATAAAAGGGGCTAAGTTTATGGTTGGGGTGAATTCTTGGTACATAAATTTGGTTTTAGTTTATAATAGTCGCCACGATCCTTCGTCCACCTCCTCGGTTTCGGAACTCGCATAGGTAGATGCCTTGCCAAATACCTAGATTTAAATGGTGATTGGTAATGGGGATCGTGAGGCTTGTACCTATAATCGTGCTTTTTGCGTGTGCCGGCATATCATCATCGCCTTCGCAAGTATGATTGTAATAGCTTTCACGTTCTTTTACCAATCGGTTGAAGATCGCTTCCAGATCGATTTGCACATCCGGGTCTGCGTTTTCGTTAATGGAGAGGGCTGCGGAAGTATGCTTTATAAACAAATGTAACAGCCCAGTCTCGGGTAGGGAGGGAAGATGCCGTGCTACCTCCTCCGTGATTAAATGAAATCCCCGGCTATGGGAACGAAGGGTAAATTCCGCTTGAGTTACCATATCTTTTCTGGTTTTGTGATAATAAGTTTATATTATTTAAGTAACGAAGATACTGTTTTTTATAGAAAGGGGGCTATCATACATAGACTTATATAATAGGCAATATATCCTCCCAAATATGTTTCTTCAAATCTACACAACCATTCTTTTTGAAAGTAACTCCTTCCTGTTCCAACAATCTCCGTTGTTCTGCCCAATTGGGAGCTAGGCGACCTTGACTGTTTACGACCCGATGACAAGGAAGGTTTAATTCCTTGGGAACGTTAAACATGGCCTGCCCCACCATGCGGGAACATTGCGGCCTTCGTGCGAGCTTGGCTAACTGCCCGTACGTGACCACATGTCCTTCAGGAATCTCTTTGACTATGTTGTAAACTTCTGTATAAAAATCAGCCTTCATAAATTCTGGTCTTTATCTTCGCCCATGCATGTGTATCGTATAGGCAAGAGTTGCGCATTGTCTGATACATCGTCTTGAAACGTGACATCGGTATCGTGAAACTTAATAAGTTGCTTTCTACATATGGACGTACTGAAGGATCGAAGAAACCGAGAAATGTACGGTGACCTCCATGTCTGTTCTCATTGACGGTAAGCGTGATGGTAGAACTGCAACCGGAACCAAATAGCGTGGAGACGGCATCCGGGTTATTATTATCGAAAAAAGTCCAAGTAATCAATCCCGATAAAATATCCGGAGTCGCAAGGAACAGAAGCCCTTCTACTTCCTCAAGCGAGGTTAATCGATCGATTCTGGCGAAATGGAGATATGGCTGAGAGGCTCTTTGCACGTTTATGTTTTTTATACTCTCGATCACCATTTCCGGAGTTTGCTTATACCTCTCTTTCAAAGAGACAAAATTAGGGACATGCTCCGGCATAGGGGTAAATCCGGTATAAAACTTTCCACCTCCACAACCGACGCAATCTTTGTTCATACTGATAATCTCGCCTCGCCTGATAGCGGGAAGGGCTTTGAATAGACAACCCTGTGTCTGTTTTAATTCTCCTGATAAAGAATCGGAATACCAGAAAGCTATCGGTAATTCCGCTTTTTGAGAAAATGCCTCATAATAATTATTGATGAAAGTTTGAATATCCATATACGATTGATTAATATTGATTTATGCCTACCAGTCAATTTCCGGGATGCCTTTGCCGCACAGGAAATCATTCGCCTTGCTGAAATGTTTACAACCGAAGAAACCATATTCGGCGGAACGGGGAGATGGGTGTACGGTTGTTAGCGTCAGATGCCGGCTGGTATCGATAAGGGAAATCTTGGCTTTAGCGTAACTTCCCCATAGCATGAATACCAGATTTTCCCGTTCATCACTTAGTTTCTTGATAACGGCATCCGTGAACGTTTCCCATCCCATGTTCCGGTGTGAACCTGTTTGGTGGGCACGGACCGTGAGGACGGAGTTCATCGGAAATACACCTTGGTTTACCCAGCGATCCAAATTTCCGGAGGAAGGAATTGGTTTCCCGAGATCGTCATGAATCTCTTTGAAGATATTCATTAAGGAACCGGGAATCGCCACACCTTCGGGAACCGAGAAGCAGACCCCATAGTATTGTCCCGGATTAGGATAAGGGTCTTGCCCTAAGATAACGACTTTTACTTTCTCAAACGGGCATGCGTTAAATATATGGAATATCTGAGGCCCGGGAGGAAGTATATGAGCTTGCTTATATTCGTTTTTGACAAATGTAACCAACTTCTCGAAATAAGGCTTGTCGAATTCCTCTTGCAGACGTTTTCTCCAACTTTCATCTATTTTGACATTCATAATTTCTTCTTACTTTTAACAAGCGATTTTTAATCAATTTTCGGTCGAAGGAGATTTTCTTCTTCTATAAAATGAACAGGATATTTGTTCCAGTATTTCGTATATACCCAGTCCTGTTGCCCGTCGAAATTCAGTTGGTACATTCGGAATGTAACCAGAAAGTTTTTCGGTTGCCACAATTCCTCATAAGAGTATTTATATTTCATACCTATAGCTTGCATCACTTTTCCACTTCTGGGATTGTTTACATCGTGCGTGGCTGTGATATAAGGGATATCCATTTGCTTCAACATGTCCACTACCGCTAGGCAAGCCTCGGTACAAATACCTTTATGCCAAAACTCTTTCTTGATGCTATAACCTAAATCGTGGCTGTCGTCTCCGCATACATGGATACAACCGATGGGAATATTATCCTCTTTCAAGCAGATTGCGTGATAAATTCCTTTTTGTTGAATCCAGCTTTCTATGTACGTAAGATAGTCTTCTGCTTCTTTTATGTTTTGCAACGGGAACATGGGCAAAAACTTATTCACTTCCTTATCACTTAGTATAGCGAATAAAGCGGTTGCATCTTCTTTAGTGAAATCTCTTAAAATCAGTCGTTCTGTTTCCAAGTGGTTCATATTCGCTCTTAGATATTAGTAATACGGTTACAAACATAATGAAAATATGTCTATTAATTCTCAATCATAACTGCGCTAATCTGCGTTTTTTCAAGGTTATTCCAGAGAATTTGCCTAAGTTTGCCTTCCGATTTGAAATTAAATTAGAAAACATGATAAGTTACCTTCAGATAGATAAGCTGACCAAGAGCTTCGGTGATTTGGTTCTTTTCGAGGATATAACGTTTGGAGTCGCGCAAGGACAGAAGATCGGATTGATCGCTAAAAACGGTACGGGTAAGACTACCTTATTGAATATTATCGGTGGTAAGGAGGATTACGACTCGGGTGAGGTGGTTTTCCGGAAAGACTTGCGGGTCGGGTATTTGGAGCAATCACCTTCCTACCCGGAAGAACTGACCGTGCTACAGGCTTGTTTCTACTCGAAGAACGAGACCGTCCGGTTGATCGCCGAGTACGAGGAGGCGATGGCGAAAGAGGATCACTCGAATCTGGAGGACATCCTTACCCGTATGGATAGCTTCAAGGCGTGGGATTATGAGCAGAAAGCAAAACAAATCCTCGGGCAGTTGAAGATCCGTAATTTCGATCAGAAGATCGGAGAATTATCCGGTGGCCAGTTGAAACGGGTTGCCTTGGCGAATGTCTTGATCACGGATCCGGAATTGATCATCTTGGACGAGCCGACCAACCATCTGGATCTTGAGATGACCGAATGGCTGGAAGATTATCTGAGCCGTGCCAATATCAGTATCTTGATGGTGACGCACGATCGTTACTTCTTGGATCGTGTATGTAGCGAGATCATCGAGATCGATAATAAGCAAATCTATTCGTATAAAGGTAATTATAGCTATTATCTGGAGAAACGCCAAGAGCGTGTCGAGGCGATGAACGCTGACGTGGAACGTGCGAAGAATCTTCTCCGTACGGAACTGGATTGGATGCGCCGCCAGCCACAGGCACGAGGTACGAAAGCGAAGTACCGTATCGACGCCTTTTATGAGCTGGAAAAGAAAGCGAAGCAGCAACGGGATACTGGAAAGGTGAACCTGGACGTGAAGGCTTCTTATATCGGCTCTAAGATTTTTGAGGCGGTGAATGTGAGCAAACGTTTCGGTGATTTGAAGATTACGGAGGATTTCAACTATATTTTCGCCCGTTATGAAAAGATGGGTATTGTTGGGAACAACGGTACGGGTAAATCTACCTTTATCAAGATGCTGATGGGGGAGGTAGCTCCCGATAGCGGTCATTTCGATGTGGGCGAGACCGTTCGCTTCGGTTATTACAGTCAAGATGGCTTGAGGTTCGATGAGCAAATGAAAGTGATCGACGTGGTGCAGGCGATCGCCGAATACGTGGATTTGGGTAACGGACAGAAAATGGGAGTCTCTCAATTCCTGAACTATTTCCTGTTCTCGCCTGAGAAACAGCATAATTACGTTTATAAATTGAGCGGTGGCGAGAAACGGCGGTTGTATTTGTGTACGGTATTGATGCGTAGCCCGAACTTCCTGGTGCTTGATGAGCCGACCAATGATCTGGATATCGTAACCTTGAACGTATTGGAAGAATATCTTCGTAATTTTAAGGGATGCGCCATCGTCGTTTCTCACGACCGTTACTTTATGGATAAGGTGGTAGATCATTTGCTGGTTTTCCGGGGTAACGCCGATATCAAGGATTTTCCCGGTAACTATACGCAGTACCGGGACTGGAAAGAGGTACAAGATCAACTGGAAAAAGAGGCGGAGGCCGCTCTGCAAGCGAAACAAAACCCAGCTCCGGAGAAACCGTCCCGTCCTGCGGGTGAGCAAAAGAAAAAACTCACTTTCAAGGAGCGGAAAGAGTTTGAGGCTTTAGAGGAAGAAATCCCGGCTTTGGAGGCAGAGAAAGCGGAGTTGGAAACCTTGATGAGTAGTGGTACCTTATCTCCGGACGAACTTATGGCTAAATCTCAACGGATCACCCAAGTCATGGAGGAGATCGATGAGAAAACGATGCGCTGGCTGGAATTGAGCGAGCTGGCATAAGTAATAAAATAGAGGAATGAGCGAGACTAAGCCTGTACTTTGGAACCGGAATTTCGTCCAATGTTGTATCTCTTACTTCTTGATGAATTTCGCCTTTTATATGTTGATGCCTACTATGCCGGTCTATTTGGTGGAAGAGTTGAGCATCAGCACGTCCGAGGTGGGGATGGTCTTGTCTAGCTATACAATCGGTTTGCTGTGCGTACGCCCGTTCTCGGGATATCTGGTGGATTGTTTTTCCCGCAAACCGTTATATGTATTCGCTTTCACGATATTCGCCTGTTTGTTTGCCGGTTATTGGTTGGCCATGACGGTTTATACGATCATGGCGGTTCGTTTCATTCAAGGAGGGTTTATGGGGCTGACCTCTGTCTCCGGTAATACGATTACGATAGACGTGATTCCTTCCAAGCGAAGGGGGGAAGGTATGGGTTTCTACGGATTGACGATCAATCTCGCTATGTCTTTGGCTCCTTTGGTAGCGGTCGGGCTGTACGACCGGCATGGGTTCTTCTGGATCATAGGGGTTGCTTTGGTGATCGCCTTGATAGGGATTGGTTCTGTCGGGCTGATTCGTTACCCGAAGCGGGAGAAAGTGCCTCGTCCGGCATTCTCGTTGGATCGTTTTATCTTGGTGAAAGCGCTTCCGGCGGCCTTGGCCTATTTGCTGGTCGCTATACCTTATGGGATGTTGCTCTCGTTCGTGGTATTATATGGTAAAGAGATTGAGGTGCCTAACCCCGGCTATTTCTTTATATTTATGGCGATCGGTGTAGGGACGGCCCGTTTGATTTCCGGACGGTTGGTGGATCATGGTAAGATCCATGTCGTGTCCATCGTATCTTTGATTTCTTTAGCGATCTCGTTTTCCGTGTTCGCTACCGTACATACATCGTTTGTCTTTTTTGCCTGTGCCTTGGCGATCGGTATCGGTTTTGGCGTGAGTGTGCCGGCTTTTCAATGTCTTTTTGTGAATGTCGCTCCGCATCATATGCGTGGTACGGCCACTTCTACTTACTTGACCTCTTTTGATTTCGGGATGGGGGTCGGAATGTTATTCGCAGGTTTTATCGCTACTCATGCTAATTTGGCTACCGCCTACGGAGTAGGGGCGGTATGTTGCCTTCTTTCCTTATTTGTTTATATCCGTTTGGTAAAAGCTTCGTACGAGAGGAATAAGCTGATTCCTTGATCTGCTCGATTCCCGATTTCGTCTAAACCCGTGGGGCACTTCGTCGATTCTTCCTTTTCAGGCGGGAAGCCTTACCCTATATTTGTATCAAAGATCACAGAGAAATAGGTTTTAAGGTTTAACAAATGAAAGGAATAGGTAGTATGAAACGTTTAGTGATGGCTATATCAGCCCTGTTGGTAAGTGTGACAATGAGTTTCGCGCAGGAATCGAGCTTAGGTAAAGAACCGTTTGTAGTCAATGTGCCTCAATTGGTAAGCTATCTGGAATTACGTCCCAGCCAGATTGATGAGGTAGCGATGATCAACGACTATTTTATGGAAAAGCAGAGCGAGAGTTTGAGGGGAAGTGATAAAATGAGGGATAAACGGATGCGGCAAGCCGTATTTGGCAACTTGAAGTTGATGAAAAAGGCGTTGAGTGCCGATCAATACCGGAAATACGTGGCTTTGATCAATGTAACCTATAATCACCGATGGAGATTATAGAATAGATGGGGTATCTGTAAGAATATACTTGGTTTTTTGTTTACATTATAAATGTTGTATATTATTAAATAGATAGTATTTATGTAATATGTATTACAAAATGATTGCCATATGCCTTGATATATATCAATAACGTCAATTGTTTGCGAAAATTAACCATATTGAAGAACAATGTTATAAAACATGCTGTTATATTTGCAGTAACAAAAAGAGAAAGAAGATGCGGAAACGCCGCATTTATTAGTTAAGGTCTTAGTTTAGGTTTAAATTTTAGGTATTATGAGACGTTTAGGTATGATGGTAGTCGCTTTAATGATGGTAGCGACAATGAGCTTCGCTCAAAAGGTTAGTGATTCAAAGGGTATGAGTTTCGATAAGTTGAGCAGATATTTGCAGCTTGACGAAAGCCAGATCGCTGAGGTATCAGAGATCAATGCTTACTTTGAGAATCAATTAGGTCAACCTCTGTCTGCGGAAGTGCTTTGCAATAACGCAAGACCGGAAGAAACTCGCAACGCATTGTTATGTAATTTGAAACTGATGAAACGTGCGTTGACTAAGGAGCAATATCGTAAATATGTAGCGTTGATTAATGTGACTCGCGCTAATCAGGAAGATAAGATTTCTAATCCGCTTTTAGACAGCTATTTGGCTGAGAAATAATTAAGCCTGTGTGATTGGGCTATGTGTTTTTAAGGTTTTTGTTTAGGTTTAACAATTTAAGGTTTTTAGGTATTATGAAACGTTTTGGAATGGCAGTCGCAGCCTTATTGATGTGTGCGACAATGAGCTTCGCTCAGAAACCAAGTTTGAGTAGAGAACCGTTTGTGGTAAGTACAGAAAAGTTAGCGAATTATCTGCAATTGACTCCGAGCCAGTTGGATGAGGTCGCTAATATCAATGAATATTTCATCGAGATGCAGAATGCTAGCGTGAAAGCTAGTGCCAAATTGCAGGATAAAAAGATGTATCAGGCGGTTTATGGTAATTTGAAATTGATGAAGAAGGCTTTGACTCCGGATCAATATCGTAAGTATGTTACTTTATTGAACATCACGAATAATAATAACCGTACGATGGGGGTTAATACATTCCCGGATGTGTATTTGGCTGATAACGCAAATAAGTAATTTGTACGGTATAAAATGTGTATTCCCCGCTATTTACCTTTTAACAGGAAATGGCGGGGATACTTTTTTTTGAGGCTTGCGTATAATTCGAAGAAGATTATGTAAGTTTGCTGCGTTTTATAAATAACGCTTAATTCGAGTCATGACAACACAAAAATTTTCAGTTCCTTCTAATGCTACTTTGAAGAAAAATCTAGTAGACTACTCCTTGATCGTTGTAGGTTCATTCTTACAGGCGCTTAGTTACGTGCTTTTCCTTGCGCCTTACAAAATCGTACCGGGAGGTGTGTACGGTATCTCTATCGTGATCCATTATGTGACAAAAAATTTGTTCCCGTTTTTCCCGGATGGCTTACCGATGGGTGCGACGGCGCTTTGCTTTAATATCCCGTTGATGATTTTGGCGATGAAAAAGATTGGGTTGTCTTCCGGACCGAAGACGATCGTCACTTTTCTGCTGATCTCTATATTTACCGACTCGTTGTCTTATTTCCTTACCGATCCTTTGGTGGAGAATGATGCCTTTATCGCTGCTTTTTATGGAGGGGCTGTATTGGGACTGGGAGTGACTTGTATTTTCCGTGCGCAAAGTACGAGTGCGGGGACGGACGTGTTGGCACGTGTGATAGCCAACGACTCGAATTTGAAAGTCAGCAATATGATTATCCTGCTAGACTCCGCTGTCGTTTTACTAGGACTGATCGTGTTTAAGGATTGGGCGGTGCCCTTGTATTCTTGGTTTACGATCTTTGTCTATGGTAAGATCGTGGAGATGTTTCAGACAGAAAATCCGAATCGCGCCGTCTTTATCGTTTCCCGTAAAACAAAGGAAATGCGTGATTTGATCGTTGATAAAATGGGGATGCGAGGAACTTTTATCCATGGTAAAGGTATGTATGAGGGGCACGAGACCGAGATTATTTTCACGATTGCCGAACGTAAGGATATGCCTCGCTTGAAAGATGAGGTGAAAGATATTGATCCCCATGCTTTTGTCTCTACAATGCACGCAAGCAAGGATTCTCCCAGACCGGGCATTTAGGGAATTGAAAATTGTGAGTTGAAAATTGAAAATTAGGAGGGGGATTGAGGCAAGAGGTTTCTTTTTGTAAGCCTTGTTTGCATTTTAATTTTCAATTTTCAATTTTCAATTCTTAATTATTTCCTATCTTTGTCGCTAATAAATAAACATTAGATAGTAATGCCCAACATTTCACAACGAGGGGTCGATATGCCGGCTTCTCCCATTCGAAAACTGGTACCGCTGGCTAATAAGGCAAAAGCGAAAGGTATAAAGGTGTATCATCTGAACATCGGTCAGCCCGATTTACCTACTCCTGAAGTCGCGATGGAGGCGATGCGCCATATAGATCGCAAAGTGTTGGAGTATTCGCCCAGTGAAGGTATCCGTAGTTTCCGCGAGAAACTGGTTAAATATTACGCAAAGTTCAATATTAATGTAGACGTAGACGATATCATTATCACTACCGGAGGTTCGGAAGCCGTATTCTTCTCGTTTATGGCTTGTTTGGACCCTGGGGATGAGATTATCGTGCCGGAGCCTGCTTATGCCAACTATATGGCTTTCGCTATTTCAAGTGGTGCCGTGATCAAGACGATTCCTTCGACCATAGATGAAGGTTTTGCCCTTCCTTCCGTAGAGAAGTTTGAGGAATTGATTACCCCCCGTACGAAAGCGATCTTGATTTGTAATCCCAATAACCCGACCGGTTATCTCTATACCCAAAAAGAGATGGACCAGATCCGGGATATCGTGAAGAAATATGACCTTTTCCTGTTCTCGGACGAGGTATATCGTGAGTTCTGCTATACGGGTGCCCCTTACATCTCCGCTTTTCATTTGAAAGGAATCGAGAATAATGTCGTGCTGGTGGATTCTGTTTCCAAACGTTATAGCGAGTGCGGTATCCGTATCGGTGCGTTGATCACTAAGAACCAAATGGTGAAAGAGAATGTTATGAAATGGTGCCAGGCTCGTTTGAGCCCGCCATTGATCGGACAGATTATTGCCGAGGCTTCCTTGGATACTCCGGATGATTATATGCTGGATGTATATAATGAATACGTAGAGCGGCGCAAGTTCTTGATTGATGGCTTGAACCGTATTCCGGGATGTTACTCTCCGATACCGATGGGCGCTTTCTATACAGTGGCCAAACTTCCGGTGGATGATGCCGATAAGTTCTGCGCTTGGTGCTTGGATGAGTTTGATTACGAAGGTCAGACTGTCATGATGGCACCGGCCTCCGGTTTCTATACGACACCCGGATTAGGCAAGAATGAGGTGCGTATGGCTTATGTCTTGAAAAAGGAAGATTTGGCGAAGGCGTTAACGGTATTGGCGAAGGCGCTGGAGGCTTATCCGGGAAGAACAATTTAGCTGACAGTTGACAATTGTCAACTATCAACTGTCGACTATACATGAACTTAGAATTATTTATAGCAAAAAAAATACATTTCAGCAAGGAGGGGGATCGCGAGGTTACTCCTCCGGCTGTTCGTATTGCCATGATCGGGATAGCGTTGGGATTGGCGGTGATGATCCTCTCGGTGGCGATCGTGGTTGGTTTTAAGAAAGAAGTCCGTAACAAGGTGATCGGTTTCGGCTCGCATATCCAGATCACGAATTTTGATAATAACTCTTCTTATGAGTCGCAACCGATAGCGGTTAGCGATACTTTATTGAATGCGCTCAATACGTTTCCGGGGATTCGCCATGTGGGGAAATTTGCGACAAAACTGGGTATCTTGAAGACCGATCAGGATTTTCAAGGTATTGTCGTGAAGGGAGTGGATACGGATTATGACTGGACGTTTTTTAAAGATAACATGAAAGAGGGCGAGATCTTTACGGTACAGCCGGATAAGAACTCTACGAATGTTATTATTTCCAAATACCTATCCGACTTGTTGGGGCTAAAGGTTGGAGACGCTTTCCTGACGTATTTCGTACAAGAGGATGTGCGTGCCCGTAAATTCACGATCACGGGGATCTATGAGACAGGCTTTCTGGATTATGACAAGCTGTTCGTAATAGCTGATATCAAGCAGATGCGTCGCCTGAATGGTTGGGATAAGGATCAGGTGAGTGGGTTGGAATTGCAGGTAGATGATTATGATCGTTTGGATCAAATTACCGAGGATGTCTATTTTGATCTGGCAGAACGGCAAGACCGGAATGGCAATACGTTTTATGCCCGTTCGATCAAGGAATTGAACCCGATGATTTTTAACTGGCTGGATGTGTTGGATATCAATGTGGTGGTTATCTTGGTACTGATGCTTTCCGTCGCCGGCTTTACCATGATCTCAGGATTGTTGATCATTATCTTGGAACGTACCAATATGATCGGAATCTTGAAAGCCTTGGGGCAAAATAATAATAGTATCCGCAAGATATTCTTGTATGTCTCTTTCTTCTTGATAGGCAAAGGGATGCTGTGGGGGAATGTGATCGGTATCTCTCTTTGTTTGCTTCAATCTCATTTCCATATTATCAAATTAGATCCTTCCGTTTATTATTTGGATGCCGTGCCTGTCGATCTGAGCCTATTTTCGCTGATCCTTTTGAATATAGGGACATTAGCAGCCTCTATGTTGATGATGTTAGGGCCTTCTTATTTGATTACGAAGATTGATCCGGCCAAAAGTATCCGTTTTGAATAAAAGCCGTATCTTTGGCCTATATTCTAGTTTTGCCGGATTGATATGACTGATATTATCTCAAAAGAAAAGCGTAGCTATATCATGTCTATGATTAAGGGCAAGAATACAAAGCCCGAGATTATAGTGCGTAAATACTTGTTCCATTGTGGTTTTCGTTTCCGTGTGAATGTAAAACGCCTCCCTGGTACCCCCGATATCGTATTGCGTAAATATAAGACAGCTATCTTTGTGAATGGCTGTTTCTGGCATGGGCACGAAGGTTGCCCAGAATTTCGCCCTCCACGTACCCGGGTAGAGTGGTGGACCGAGAAACTGAACCGGAATAAAGCCCGGGATACCCGTGTACGTGAGGAATTACGGGCGATGGGTTGGAATACGATGGTGATCTGGGAATGTCAACTTAAGCCCAAAGAGCGGCAAGCCACTTTAGAGAATGTCGTCCGTTTATTGGAAAAGACGTATGTAGAATCTACTTACCAAGCGAAGTTTACCCCAGCCTATCCTCTTGTGGAAGGAGAAGAATTACCTATGGTGGCAGAGAAAGAGACTTCCTATGAAAGCGTTCGCCACTAATTCTCCAACCGGAATGTATAGTCTTTACTGTTTCTGAAAAGTCGGTAAATACGAACATATCCATTGAACATCGGTTGAATAAACTCCAATAGGAATAGCCAACCGATTGCAGGGCTTTGTTGAAGCATTCGGGCAGATTTGCCGAAAACGATCGCTTTGATTATAAAACGTATCAGATATAGTAATACGGCAAATAGGGAAACTAACCAGTTGCCTGATAGACCGATTACGACCGCAGCGATAACCGATGCTTGGAAAAGAAAGAAACAGGCAGATTCTAGATGGTAGAACGTTAGAGCGTTTCCTTTGTAATACCGTTGAGTGGAAGCTCGGGAAATTTTCATCTCTTTCCAGACTCCGAAACGTTCGATTCGATCCATTTCCGTCAAGCTGTCCGGAGTATAGGTTACTCTCGTATTCTCTTTGGTTGAGGCTTCGTTGATGAATAGGTCATCGTCTCCGGCATGCAAATTCAAGGATTGATAGAATCCCTTATGCTTAAAGAATAACTCTTTGCGGTAAGATAAATTCCGTCCGTTTCCGGTATATGGATGATGGGAGAGGGCAGAGGATAAATAACGTAAACCCGTCAATAAGTTATCGTAAGCGATTAGCTTATGGAAAAGTCCCTTATAATTACCATATTTGCAGTAACCCAAGACGATACTGGTTTCGGGTGTGTAGCGGCCAACCATGGCAGATAGCCATTGATCGTTGAGAGGTTGGCAATTTGCCTCGGTGAATAGAAGAATGTCGTATCTAGCAGCTTTGGCTCCTAAGGTAAACGCTAGTTTACGGCGGCTCAGATACCGGACATTCGAAGGAATATAGGTATGATACAAATGTTTATACTCATTTTGGAAGCTTTTTAACGTATCGTCGGTATCGTCGCTCGAGCCATCGTTGATAACAATTACCTGATATTCCGGATAATCTTGTGTGAGTAATGCGGGAAGATGTTTCTTAAGGTTCTCTGCGCTATTTTTGGCATAGATGATTATAGAAACAGGGATTTTATTACTCTCCTCGAATGTACGATCTATTTGTTTGGAAGCACGTAAAGGACGGGCATAAGCGATCAGATAATAAAGAGACAAGATAACGAACCCTATCAAGGAAATCACCGATAGGAAAAGTTCTGTATTATTGAGTAGAAACATAATATGTACCAATGTGTTAAATATCAATGCTCTAAAACGACAATATACCTATGCGATACCTGGAATGTATTCGCATGGGTATATTGATATAGTAGCGGAGCGCTATTACCTCTATTATATCGTATCGGAATAATAAGCTTTCGGTAACTGGCGGCAGTTGTATTGGGAGGCCATGACCTCACCATAAGCACCGGCAGAACGAAGAGCGATGAGATCTCCGCGATGAGCTTTGTTCAGCTCTACATCCTTACCGAATACGTCCGATGATTCACAGATCGGACCTACCACATCGTAAGCCTCTATAGGTTCATCGCTGCTGATATTCTCGATACGGTGATAAGCGTCGTACATCGCCGGACGGATCAATTCCGTGAAACCGGCGTCAAGGATCGCGAACTTTTTCGTCTCGCCTTCCTTCACATATAATACCTTAGAGATCAAAGTACCGCATTGAGCGACGATCGAACGTCCAGGTTCAAAATGCACTTGTTGGCCCGGACGTATTTGGAGTAGTTTATGAATGGCTGCGAAATAGTTGTCGAAAGCCGGAATCGATAAATGATTCGGGTGATAGTAATCAATACCTAACCCTCCTCCGAAGTTCAGGTTCTCTACCGTAACTCCGTGAGCTTCCAATTCCTCTTGTATCTCGTTGAAACGGATTACCAAATTACGGAAGCTAGACATATCCGTGATCTGCGAACCGATATGGCTATGGATACCGATCAACTTCACGTTCTTCATCTCTTTTAATTTATCCAGCACACCTCCTAATTGGCTAAGGTTGATACCGAATTTATTCTCCTTCATACCCGTCGTGATCTTGGCATGCGTATGGGCATCCACTTCCGGATTGATACGAAGGGCGATAGAAGCCACTTTATTCTTGGCGGCCGCCAGTTCATTGATGATTTCCAGCTCAACGGCAGATTCTACGTTAAAACAGAAAATATCATTATCCAGTCCGAGGTTGATCTCCCAATCCGCTTTACCTACACCGGCGAAGACAATCTTGTCGGCGGGGAAGCCGGCATTTAAAGCTGCCTGTACCTCACCACCGCTTACGCAGTCGGCACCAAGGCCATTTGCCGCTATGATGGAAAGGATACGGGGATTGGCATTCGCTTTCACGGCATAATGCACGTGGTAACCATATTTTCCGGATTCGGTTTTTACTACGTCTAATGTGTCTTGCAATAGCTTGACATCATAATAATAAAAAGGCGTAGAAAACTGCTTAAACTTTTCTATAGGAAATATTCCCTTTAACATAATTGAAAATTGAAATTGAGAATTGAAACTAATAAAGAGGAGCTGTGCATAATTGAGAATTGAGAATTGAAAATTAGGAGTATCCATACATTTTCAATTCTCAATTCTCAATTTTCAGTTATTAAAGAGGTGGTCACTTAAAGCTTGCAGCGCTCTTTGCTTGTCCGAGGCCTTGACCAGCAAGGAAACGTTGTAGTTGCTACCTCCGTAGGAGATCATGCGGACTGGTACATCCTTCATGGCTTGTACGATACGAGCCTCGAAGCCGATGTTGTCCCATTCAAGGTCGCCAACCACACAAACGATAACCATATCCTCATCTACGCTTACGGTTCCGTATTTCTTCAAATCGTCAACGATCTCTTCCAGATGCTTGCGGTTATCGATCGTAACGGAGACACCTACCTCGGAGGTCGTAACCATATCGATCGGGGTCTGATAGTTCTCGAAGATCTCGAATACCTTGCGTAAGAAACCTGTAGCCAACAGCATACGTCCGCTCTTGATCTTGATAGAGGTAATATTGTCTTTAGCGGCAACCGCCTTGATCTTACCTTTCTCAATTACGTTGGAGATTAATGTGCCTGGGGCATCCGGCTGCATCGTGTTTAACAAGCGAACCGGGATGTTGTTCAGTTTCGCAGGCAATATACAAGTCGGGTGAAGTATCTTGGCTCCGAAATAAGCTAATTCCGCAGCTTCCTCGAAATGTAATTGGCGAACAGGAGATGTGCCCTGTACGACACGGGGGTCGTTATTATGCATACCGTCTATATCCGTCCAGATCTGGATCTCTTCCGCATTGACCGCTGCGCCGATCAAGGATGCGCTATAATCGCTACCACCCCGTTGCAGGTTATCGATCTCGCCATAAGCATTGCGGCAGATATAACCTTGCGTGATGTATAGGTCAGCGTCTTTATTATCCGCAAGTATTTTAACTAATTTCTCTTTGATATAGACAGGATCCGGTTCCGCGTTCTTATCCGTGCGCATATAATCCAGAGCTGGGATCAATACGGATTTCACGCCGCATTCGTTCAAATAAAGATTCATCATACCCGTAGAGATCAACTCTCCTTGTGCCAAGACAACCTTTTCCTCGAACAAGGTAAACAAGTCTTTCGTGAACGTGCGGATATAATCGAAATGAGATTTTATCAGTTCTTTGGCCTTCTGCTTATATTCCTCGGTGCTGTATAGTTCCTCAACATGGCCCATGTATTTCATGGCAAGTTTGTTGATGATCTCATTCGCTCCGTCCGGGTTCTTTTTGTACAGGTAGTCGGAAATCTCGACCAACGAGTTGGTTGTACCCGACATGGCTGACAATACAACGATCTTACGGTCTCCCGTGATCAGTTTCGCTACATCTTTCATTCTCTGTGCAGATCCCACAGAAGTACCGCCAAACTTTAAAACTTTCATTTTCTTTT
>NZ_CANTZW010000022.1 GCF_947855115.1 uncultured Parabacteroides sp. | reverse complement strand
GTGTGTGTGTGTGTGTGTGTGTGTGTGTGTGTGTGTGTGTGTGTGTGTGTGTGTTTACACGAATTTCACACATTTCCAAATGTTGAGCGTATTTTATTGGGTTGAAATTCAACAAAATATTGATAAAACAACACACGTTTCTTCTTCCCGTAAAGAAACGGCAAGAAGAAAAATCTACTATACGGAAACAACGTCCGGCAAAATGTATTATTTCACCGCTTTCAAACATTGGGTCTGCTAAATATCTTTTCCGGGGATAAAGGTAAGATAATTATTTGAATTGTAAATCAATTGCGGACATTAAGATTGCATGTTTAATATCTTTTTGTATTGGAATAGTAAAAATACAGCCGGAACGTTTCATACGTTCTGGCTGTACGAATTAGGAATCTTTATATTTTCATTCCTTGATGACAAGACGGCTCTCGCCTCGTATCCGGCCTTACAACAAGGACATGGCCGCGTATGAAATCGTCCGGATCGGTATCCGTACCTCGTCTGACGATCTCCGGCTGTTGTTCCCGTTGTCCGTTCTCCGGCTGTACGCCGTCGGCCTGCTGTTCCTGTGCCGCTTCGGGCTTGGGCGGAGCGAGCGTGAGTTGTATCTTGCGCTCCAACGCCGCGACCTCCGCTTTCAGAGCCTTCAGCTCGTCCTCCTTCTTCCATACCCCGCCGACCGTTTCCTGCAAAATCGGAATGTCCCGCTCGTAGGTTACGTTCTGCGCCTTGTACTGCTCCACGAGCTTGGGTATGCGTTCCAGTGCGTTCAGGAAGTTCATCGACGCCGCGTTAGTATCTCCTATCAATATCGTTCTTTCGTTCTAATCGCCCGACTTCGGAGGGGCGATTGCTCCCCGTCAGGGTAAGGCTTTTGAGAGTAACTCAAAAGGTATCGAGTTACTCGATACACACCTTGCTATGTTCCGACGAACATAAAGCACTCCGTGCGGTATGAATCGGAATTTCTCGTTTCCGTATGTTGAAATTCTACGGATTTACTTGTGTGCTTTCTTACGGAGTGAAATCTACAATACATTAAGGAAACAATTCCGTAGAGAAGAGGTGTCGTACAGATTTATGGATTTACTGTCGTATCGTCGTATGGATTTAAGGGTGTCCGAATATAGGCCAATCTATATACAAAGATTTACGGGTAAAGTTATTCGCAGCAACTGAAAATAAAAACGGGCAACATACCTGCTATTGTCGGCAAAGCGGGTTCAGTATGCGACCGGCACGACGCCAAACTGTGCCAAACGGATGCCACAAGCTGCCACGAAAGCGAAAACGGAGGCAGCGAGCGCAGGTTTGGCTACATTTGCCCCGAACTCAAAACATGGTATATGGAAGTAGTAATTATCGAAAAGAAAACCTTTGAAGCGCTCCTTTCCGGTGTGGAGACGCTGACGGGGAAAGTCGACGCGTTATGTCGCCGTTGCAATGACAAGCAGATGCAAAAATGGCTCGACAGGGAGGAGGTGTGCCGCCTGCTGTGCATAAGTCCCCGCACACTGCAATCCCTGCGGGATAATCGCACTATCGGCTGTACGCAAATCAACCGGAAATTCTATTACAAGCCGGAAGAGATAGAGAGGTTCATGCCCATAGCCGGGCAGTTCAGGGATGGCTCCGGCTAATATTTATTTTACCAACCACTAAATCCACAGAAAAGATGAATGACAGTAACGTAATCACGTCGGAGGACGGACGCATCGCATCGGCGTTGCACGCTTTGAAGAGATGCGCGAAGGAGGTAGATAAGCTCACGGACGGATTTCATCCGCCGCTCGGAGGAGAACGGTACATGACCGACAAGGAGGTGATCGCCCGGCTGAAAGTCAGCCGACGCACCTTGCAGGAGTATCGTACCGACCGCAAGATACCCTATATCGTGTTCGGCGGCAAAGTCCTCTATCGGGAATCCGACATCGAGAAGATGCTTGCGGAAAACTACCGCAAGGCAATCCTCTGAAAACAAGAAAACGGGCAGGTGTCGCAGCCTGCCCGTTTCCTTGCTTGTCCGGTTCAATTCGGAAGCCCGTCCTTATATTGAATGACAATCGGAGGTGTCGAGTATCGGTCGGTTGTGAAAAACGTCCAATATTGGTTGGTTGCGATGTTGGGTTGTTGGGCGGAATATCCGTCCGTATCCTACGTTTACGTCTGATAGATAGAAACGAAAATTCTACGGACAACGCTTGATTTTTCTCATAGTTAATGAAACTTATAACTCAATCAATAAATGAATAACGACTTTAAGGGTACAGATATAAATCGTCATTAAATAAAATACCGATAATCATAAGTCGCTCCATTATACTGATGCAATAAGTTTCCGACCTGAGCTAACGTATTAGATGTATCAATTGTCGCCGGTAATTTTGTATATAAGTTAAACGAATTCCAATTCATTTTTGTAAACCCTATAATTTCAGATGCAATAGTTGGGAGATCTCCTTTTCCATAATATTTAGTTATTTTCAAAGGAGCAGGAATACATCTACCACCGGGATAGTAACGTCGTCTTTCTCTAATTGATGGCACAACACCATGTGTCCATAGTAAAGCATTCCTTGATGACAATTTTATGCAGGTTCCTCGTGAGACTGGATATGAATCGTCGGAAATATTATCATAATAGACCTTTTGAGCAATAAACTTGGCATCGTATTCATAATTGATAGTTATTAAATCAATATCCTTAATACCAGCTTGCGTTAATGCGTGAGTAATGCCTTCGATCTCCTCCTTTTTGAATGGAGTTCGTTTGTGAATAACGACTCGACGGGGTAATCTATCCATAGATTTGACAAACAATTCGCGTATGGTTATTCCAAACTTAAATGCTTCTTCATAGGTTAAATATGGATTCTTCTTTCTGTCGAATTGAGGTTGTTCTACTTTTGATAATTTATATCTTAAACCCTGCCCTTTTGCGTTGTATATATGACTACAACCCAAGACAATATCCACTTTGCCTTTGCTATTCGTTTTGACGCTATAACCTATGCCTGCATACGCTGTATCTGAATCAAGATTAGCTAATGCCCAAGGAATACGCATTGCCTTAACAAATAAAGCTAATGACAGCCACCAACAAATTTCACACACCATAGGGTCTCTCAAAGTCTTTTCTTCTATGATTTGCGTTGTGAAACGATGTTGAGCAGCATACGCTTTTATATAATTGTGCAAATCAAATGATTCCCCGTTATGTTTGAATTGTCTGTGAACACTCCAAGATGCGGGAATGAAAATTACAATTACAATTCCCGGATATTTATCTGCCAAGCTATTGGCTTGAAGACATATAGATCGTGCAAGAGATAGCGTATCTTTTGGAGTAGCTTCTATATTTATCCATTTATCAGTACCGTTGTCGGGAATTTCCAACAATGTTTTGTATATACTATGGAATCCCGTATATGGTTGAATGTAATCCGAATCATCATTCGCTTGAATGGTTGTGTTTAATCGTTGCAAGAAAGATTTGAATATATCCGTATGTACATTAGGACATATTACGCCCAATCTTACATTTTGCAGCAATACATCTTTCTGCCAAGAGTCATAAGGTCTGTGATTTGACAGTCCTCTCATAGGGTTTGAATCTAAAAAAGGCCTGTCTGCAAATGTGTTTACAAATTCCAATTCAGGTTCTTTGAGCTGAAGTCCTCGATAGATGGTTCTTTTGTTATCATACGATTTGGATGAATATCCACGTTCGGTATTGTCCTGATATTGTATTTCGGAGAATCCGCAATTATGGCTTATCAGAAATTTGAATCCGCTCCCGGAATTCTGAGGAACTTCAAAAGCAAGACGAGTATCGCCGAATATAATACTTTCCCATTGGGCAAGTTTTGTGCTATATGCTTTGTTCCACATTTTATCCAGATAAATTCGCGCATATTCTTGCTTTTTCTCTTTTGACACCGTGTGAGAATTTTCTATATATATTGTAGGTCGCAAAGAAAGCAGAGCATATTTTTGCTGTGGTACAAAAACAAGCGAACATTCTATAGCTTCATGTATCAAAGTGCCATTGTCATTTCTAAAAATATCGGAGCGCCAAAGTGTATTATGCCTAATATCGACATTGAGTCCTCGAATTATCGCAATACTTTGAAGCGTGGCTCTTAAAAACAGTTCTCTATAACTGCTTTTTCGCTCTATATCGTCCATTGAAACGGGAATCCGTTCGATATCGCTTTTTAGTCGGGAACCAAATACATTGTTGATAGCTGAACCTGTGGATAAAGCATATACTTTTTGCTTGTATGGAACAGCTATAATATTTTTGTCTTTAGTAATCTCTCTTAAAAGAGTCCAAGGTCTTTCACCTTCATGATATTCTATCTCGAATTGAAACAATTCTTTTGGGAAAATTATGGGATACAAATTACTTTTCAAGTATTTGTCTGTTCGCGTTATATGAATTGAAAATGGAGATGTGTCATTATCTTCGGGAGCACTTTCCAATATAGACATGATCTCTTTCTTCTTCTCTATATCAGCTTGAAAACAATTTATAACAAGCGAAAACATTGTCTTGTCAAATCCATCGGTATCAATATAATATGCATCCCGATTTGCTTCTCTTGCCGTCCTCAAAAAAGATTCCACTTCGGGTGAAATATGGGAACCATAACCACACCAATATATCCGTCCAGAACCTTTTTCAGAGAATGCTTCAGTCAATGCCGACATTAGGGATTTATCACGACCACTATAGCCGATTACTATGAGATTTTTATCATTGAAGTATCGTTTTAATGCTGCCACAAAAGTCGGATGTTGGTTATCCAACTCTTTAGAAGTATTTTTTAATGATGTATATTTATAATCTCCATGTAAGGCAATATATAATAATTCACTGGTACTTTCTGTCCGATATATTCGATCGGCACAATCCAGATTTATGCAAATAGGCGTAATATTGGCTTGTTGAGCAGCACGTTCGACCAAGCCATCGAAGTTGGTTGACCATACAGATCTGACAATGCCGTATTTGTTCAGAAGACATAAAAGCTTATATCCAATGTATGGCTGCTTCCCTTGAGCTAAATGCTCAAAATATTTCACTCTATCACCTTCAATAGGCAATGCTGCTTCCGCATAGAAAGAATATTCTTTTAGATCTCCAGCAGGAAGGAATTTTCCTTGACTGTTAAGCCATTTTTGAATGATATCTTTGCAAGTATCAGATTTGGGATCGATAAATGGAGGAATGGAAGACTGGGAAGAACAATAAATCATTCTCTTCCAATCCCAAATACAATCATCGGCAGTATGGTATTCCCGAGGTAATAGACGCTCCGGCTCCTAATAAGAATGCAAAAGAAGTATCTCGATTCTGAACAAACGAACGAACAAACGCATCGAAATCCAAATTAAATTCTTGTTGAATCATAAATATTTATATGGCACTTATACTTCTTACAAAAATAACTATTTATTGCCAAACATCAAATATATCAAAGATATAAAGGCTTTTTTGTAAAACGGACATCGAGAAGATGCTCGCGGAAAACTACCGCAAGGCAATTCTCTGAAAACGAAAACGGGCAGGTGTCGCAGCCTGCCCGTTTCCTTGCTTGTCCGGTTCAATTCGGAAGCCCGTTCTTATATTGAAGGACAATCGGAGGTGTCGTGCGTCGGGGTGCGGTAGCTCTCTTTACCAGCCACTTTCTGAAAACCGACGCAGGGTAGGTATTTAGTCGGAACGCGAGGGCTACGACGACCTCCATGTTATACACGTCCACCCAATTGCCGCTGTCCAGACGAATACATTTGCAGACCTCGTAATCGTTCAGGGCGTCGCTTTTGATGATCGCCTTGATTGCGCTGTTTACCGCTCCGGCGGTAGTGCCGAACAATTCGACTATTTCCACTTCCGTCATCCATATAGCGGCAGTATCGGTCGGCATATTCAACCTGCCGTACTCGTCTATCGTAATGACGTTTCTTTCTTCTTTCATCGCTTTCAGTTTTAAGGGTATTAAATCGCTTGACAAATAAAGCTCTCCATCTGCTCGATACGCTGCGCGAGTTTCTCCATATCGCGGCTCACTTTCTCGGCTGTAATCTTCGCATAGATTTGCGTCGTACGGATACTGCGGTGTCCCAACATCTTCGAGAGCGTTTCGATAGGTACGTCGTTCGACAGGCAGACCGTCGTGGCATAGGTATGGCGGCTCATGTGCCACGTTACGTTTTTCTCGATACCGCATCTCTTCGCTATGGCCTTAATGCTGTTCTTGCAGTTATCGTAACACGGAACGGGCAATAACTTGTCCCCTTCGGCCATGCCGTCGTACTTCTCGATGATATGTTTGGCTACATCTAACAATCGGATATTCGTTTCGACACCCGTTTTCTGACGCTTGGTGTTCAACCACAAATGCCCGTCGAACGAGGTTTGCAGGTTCGCTCGGGTAAGGTTCGCCATATCCGTCCAGCTCAATCCTGTGAACGTGCAGAAGATGAACAAATCACGAATCAGTTCATAGCTTTTCTTCTTGAATGTGCCATTGATTAAGAGTGTAATTTCTTCTTTGGTCAGAAAGCCCCGTTTGGTCTCCTCTTTGGTGATGCTGTACGCGAAGAACGGATCGCGTTGCAACAAGCCGTTATTGACGGCCATATAGATAATCTTCCGAAACGGCATCATATACGACCAGACCGTATTGTTGCAGTGGTTCTTTTCTACTCGTAGGAACAACTCGAAGTCCGTGATGAATGCCGGAGTAAGCTCTTTGAGCGCAATGTCGCTGACCTTGTACCGCTTTTCGACGAACTCTGCGAGGTGTTTGTACACGACGCAGTATTTCCAATAGCTGCGCAGGCTTTTGAGTTTGCCGACCTGTTTCTCGTAATCCTCGTTATGCTGACGAAATACGGCGAGCAGCGTCTCGTGGTTCATGCCCAATCCTAAATAGGCATTACGGACTTTCTCGGCGGTAACGTAGTTGTCGCGGTCGCTGATCTGCTGATATGCACGATGGATACCCACACGAATCTTATCCAACATCCGATTGGCCTCCTGCGCCACGATGCTGCGACCGGAAACGCGACCCGACTTTACGTTCCACGATTTCTCCTCCACGTCCAATTTACAACTGAATTGAGCGATTTTGCCGTTTACGGTAATACGGCACATAACCGGAATAAGCCCGTTCTTTTTCGGTGCATTGCGTTTTAGATAAAACAAAACTTTGAATGTCGATCTCATAACTCTACAATTTTTTGGTTACAAAATTATTTCTTGTAGAGCTGTTCTTCGATGCGCAAATCGCAGCATATCAACGCAATCGCACCCGAAATAGAACTTTTTTTCGCCTCCCTCTGCCCGAATTTTGGGAATTCGGCTATATTTGCAAGCGGAACAGGCGAATAGAGCTTGTATTTCAGCGCTTTGAAACCTTCCCAAAACCGTCTTTGCCATTCGGGCCAGAGTAACGGGATAGTAACGTAACTCCGGTTTCAGTTGGCTTTTCGATGGCTTCGGTTTGGCTACGACAGCGCAGTCTGTTACTCTCTAAACCCCTTGTTTACAACCTTCTTGCTCCAATCCGCTCTAACTCTCGGTTTTTATCCTTATCTTTGCCAAAAATAGAGAAAGTAGATGAATCAAAGATATCCTTCAGCCTTGTTGGAAAATGCCGTGAATGAATTGGCTTCCTTGCCGGGAGTGGGGAGGAAGACAGCGCTTCGGTTGGCGCTCTATATGTTACGCCGGGATGTCGGCTATACGGAAAACTTCGCGGCCGCTTTGGTTGCCCTTCGCCGGGACGTGAAGTACTGCAAGGTCTGCCATAATATATGTGATGATGAGGTTTGTTCTATTTGTGCCAACCCCAGCCGCGACCATTCCTTGGTTTGCGTGGTGGAGAACATCAAGGAGGTGATGGCGATAGAGAATACCGGGCAATTCCGTGGTGTATACCATGTGCTGGGCGGGATTATCTCACCTATGGATGGTATCGGGCCGGGCGACTTGCGTATCGACAGCTTGGTGCAACGTGTAGCCGAAGGCGAGGTGAAGGAGGTCATCTTGGCGTTGAGTACCACCATGGAAGGGGATACGACCAACTTTTTTATTTACCGGAAGCTATCCGGCTACGATGTGAGGATCAGCGTCATCGCACGTGGCGTATCTATCGGCGATGAGATCGAGTATGCCGATGAGATCACCCTAGGGAGATCTATTATCAATCGTACCGAGTTCAACCTCACCTCTTCTAATTCATAAATCATAATTCATAAATATCCGGAATGACCTACGAAGAAACCAAGTTGTCCGTTATCATCGTTAACTATAACGTGAAATATTTTCTGGAGCAATGCCTCTATTCTGTCCGTGCCGCCGTGACAGGGATGGATGCCGAGGTGTTCGTGGTGGATAATAACTCGACAGATGGGTCTGTCGAATATCTCCGGCCTAAGTTCCCGGAGGTGGTTTTCATTGAGAATAAAGATAATCCCGGTTTCGCCAAGGCCAATAACCAGGCGATTTGTCAGTGTACCGGGGAATACGTGTTATTGCTGAATCCCGATACCGTAGTAGGGGAGGAGAGCCTCCGTAGCTTGTGCTTCCAGATGGACGAGGACCCGGAGATCGGGGCTATCGGCGTGAAAATGCTGAATGGGCACGGGGTATTCTTGCCGGAGAGCAAACGGGCTTTTCCCTCGCCTTGGGTATCGTTCTGTAAGATATTCGGCCTTTCGAAGTTGTTCCCGAACTCTCCGGTGTTCGCACGTTATAGCTTGCCGTATCTGGATAAGGACCAGACGCATAAGGTAGAGGTACTGGCGGGCGCGTTCATGTTGCTTCGCCATGAGGCGTTGGATAAGGTCGGTTTGTTGGATGAGTCGTTCTTCATGTATGGAGAGGATATCGATTTGTCTTATCGGATCGTGTTGGGAGGCTATAAGAACTTGTACGTGCCGGAACGTATCCTGCATTATAAGGGGGAGAGCACGAAGCATGGCGACTTAAAGTATATAAAGGCCTTTTATGGCGCCATGTTGATTTTCTATAAGAAATATTATCCCCAATCCGGCTGGTTGATGCGGATACTGATCCAGTTGGCTGTCCTGTTGAAAGCTTGCTGGGCGGCGATTTCCTCTCCTCTACGTAAGAAAAACAGGACAGTTAAGCATCGCCGCCTCTTGATCTTGTGCAGGGAGGAAAACTTCGAGGAGGTAAAGGCCGTTTGCTTGAAAGCTATGCCGGATCTGGAGTTCGTGAATCTTTGGGATCTGGACGTGGAACGCGTGATGGACGCTATCTGCCGTAAGAACCAGATGAAAGGTTTTACGGATTATGCTTTTTGTTTTCCCGATGCCCGCTACGAACAGATGCTCTTGTTTATGGATAAGCTCGTGAACAAGAAAGCGGTTTATCATATATATACGAAGAAGAGTGGCCGATTAGTCTAAGTAATCCTCAATAAAATGTTGTTGTCGAATGATAGAGTCCGTTTGAGGGCGTTGGAACCGGAGGATCTGGATTTATTATATCGTTGGGAGAATGATCCGGAGTTATGGGAGGTTGGGAATACCTTAGCTCCCTATTCCCGTTATATATTGAAGGAATATATAGCGGGTAGCGACCGGAGTATCTATGAATCGCGCCAACTTCGCTTCATGATCGAGGAATGCGCTACGGAGACTTCCGTGGGAATCGTAGACTTGTTTGATTTCGAGCCGCATCCGAACCGTGCGGCTTGCGGTGTTATGCTAGATCGTAGGTATCAAGGACGTGGCTTCGCTACGGAAGCGCTAAGGCTATTGATGGAATACGCTTATACATTCTTGAAGATTCATCAGCTTTATGTGCATGTTCCTGCGGCGAACGAGCCTAGTAGAAAATTATTTTCCCGTCTGGGATTTGTCGAGGTGGGGACGCTTAAGGATTGGATCAGGATACCGAAAGGTTATTCCGATGTTTGTATAATGCAATCATTCGCTTGACAGTTGGCCCTGTCAATTCAGGTACGGGTCTTTCGGGTATTTTGTCCAAGCTTTGTAATCATTACCTAATAATTCCACGGAGGCTTTCCAATAGTCCTCTCCGTCCGCGGACAGGATATTGTCGGTAGTAATATGGCTCACGGCCCAAGAGTTTCGTTTGATCTCATGATTCAATTGTCCCTCGCTCCATCCGGAATATCCCAGGAAAAACTTCACTTTTCCATCGATTGGGTATCCGTTGAGGATATATTGTTTCAATGCGTTGAAGTCTCCGTCAAAATATAAGTAGTCATTGATCTTTAACGCACCCGGAATGATATTATCCCCTAAAGAATGGATAAAGAACAAACGGTTGGAGCTGACCGGCCCACCCAGATAAATCGGTATCTCCGGGAATTCTGTAAGTTCCTTGAAGAAAGAGTTTACAATTAGATCTGTCTTTTTGTTCAGGACAAATCCCATCGAGCCATGCTCTGTATGTTCTATTAACAATACGACGGAACGTTGGAAATAGGCATCTTGTAAAAAAGGTTCGGCAATCAGGATACTTCCTTGGATAGGAAGGACATCGTTATGTGTTATTTTGAATATATCTTTATAAGATGCCATGATCGTGAATGTTTGGTTGTTACTAAATCCCCGACAATATAAGACGTTTTTTAATAAGAAGCAAATGAAAAGCCCGGGATTCAGGTTAATAAACGTGAATCGCCCGGGCTTATAGTTAAATTATGCTTGATGATTTTCCTCGAATAGTTTCAATCTCTCATCCAGTAAATCATACTGATGGTCTTTTATGAAAGAGGTACAAGCCCGCAATCCTTGTTGGTTGCTGCCTGTGGTACTTAAAGATATGGCGCTTACTCCGTAATAAATCAGTTCTTCCATCAACTGCCCGCCAGTCATTCCGGGGTAACCGATGGTGAAATAAAAACCGTCGGCTATCGGTTGGTCCAGATCATGATCGTAAACGATTGTGAAACCATGATCCGTAAAAATCTTCTTTAGTTTCTCCGCACGGCGTCCGTATTCTTTCACTTGCGAGACAAAGTCGAAAGTGCCGTCTGCCGCGGCCTTGAACATGGCAGCGAGGGCGAACTGGGCTGAGTGGCTGGTTCCGGAAGATAAGGCGTATAAGACACGATGGATATATACCGTACCGAATGTGCCGCCTCCATAACGCTGGGTCAATCCCGGGTAAGAGCGATGGTAAAGCTTATTGGAGATCGCGGTCACGCCGATACGTTGTCCGGCGTAACTGAACGCCTTGGAGCCGGATATCTGCATGATATAATTGTCCGTATAACGGGCTACGCTCGCTTGGAAAGGAGGCTCGAAAGGACAACCGAGGTCTTTTCGGAAATCCATGGCGAAATAAGCGAGGTCTTCTATGACGATCACGTCGTATTTATTGGCCGTTTCTCCAATGATCTTCAGCTCCTCGTCGGTGAGGCAGAACCAAGCCGGATTGTTCGGGTTGGAATAGATCATCGCGGCTATATTGCCTTTGGAAAGATGCGCTTCCAAGACCTCGCGCAATCGTTCGCCACGGTATTCGTATACGTCGAACGACTCGTATTTATAGCCCATAACGGCTATTTGCTGTTTCTGCACGGGGAATCCGGGGTCGATAAACAAGATGGTGTCTTTTCCCGGCATACATTGTCCGGCCGTAAGGAAAGAGGCATACGTGCCTTGCATGGAACCGGTTACGGGTACACAACATTCCGGATCTATATCTATATTTATAAACGCCTTGATAAAGCGGGAAGCTTGCTTCTTCACCTCGGGAGTTCCGTTGATGTTCGGGTAGATGGACGCTATGCCGTTACGAAGGGCCTCGATCTCAGCATCTACGCCCACTTGGGCGGCTTTCAAGCCCGGTACACCCATTTCCATATGGATGAACTCGGTTCCCGTTTCTTGTTCTAATTGTGTGGATATGGCAACTACCTCCCGGATAGTCGCTTTCCCAAAATCGGGAAGTCCAAAGCCATCGATAATTCGTCTGGCTGTCTGATAGTCTACAGGAGTATTTTTCATGCTAGTGTTAATTATATATGAGGACAAAAGTATGAAATTTATCGATTTGTTCTAGTTTTTTCATCTTAAACTATTGCGGATTCAAAAAATCCACCTATCTTTGCATCGCAATTCAACGGAATGGCGATAAAGAATAACACTTTGGTCTGGTAGTTCAGCTGGTTAGAATACATGCCTGTCACGCATGGGGTCGCGGGTTCGAGTCCCGTCCAGACCGCTTTTATTTCTCCTTCCTTCTTTTCGATTTTCCTTTAATACTTATTTTTTAATAGATATCATCCGGTTCGGTGGATTTTGCCTGACGGAATGAGGCTGTTATATTGGGAATGTTTATCTTTGAGACCAATAAAACAGATAGCCTTATGGAGAATCTAATAAAGATCGATACCGTTGATCAGTACAACAAGATGTTCGGTTTGGAGACGTTGCACCCTTTGGTGAGCGTGGTCGATTTATCCAAGTCTGAGACATGGCCCACTAATTTCCGGGTTAATTATGGTATATACGGACTTTTCTTGAAAGATATCAAATGCGGGGATATCCGGTACGGGAGGCAATATTATGATTATCAAGAAGGCACCGTGGTAGGCTTCGCTCCCGGGCAAGTGACGGGCATTGAGCTTAAAGACGGGACCCGGCCTTTGGCGCATGGGCTGCTTTTCCATCCGGACTTGATCCGTGGTACGGCTTTAGGGCGAGACATCAAGCGTTATTCTTTCTTCTCCTATGAATCGAACGAGGCGTTGCATCTTTCCGAGGAGGAGAAGGGGATCTTTATGGATTGCTTGAGGAAAATCCAGATCGAGTTGGAGCACTCCATCGACAAGCATAGCAAACGGTTGATCGCGATGAATATCGAGTTGTTGCTCGATTACTGCCTGCGTTTTTACGACCGTCAGTTTACGACCCGTGCGGAGACAAATAAGGATGTATTGGTGAGGTTCGAGCGCTTGCTGGACGAATATCTGCAAAGCGATCTGTTGAGACAAGAAGGATTACCCACTGTCCGGTATTTCGCCGAGAAGATTTGTTTGTCCCCGAACTATTTCGGTGACCTGATCAAGAAAGAGACAGGAAAGACCGCCCAGGAAAATATCCAAGACCGGATTATTTCCTTGGCAAAAGAATGGATATTAGGTACGAACAAGACTGTCAGTCAGATCGCTTACGACCTAGGATTCCAATATTCCCAACATTTCAGCCGCATATTCAAGAAGACCGTGGGGTGTACCCCGAATGAATACCGGAAATCCCAGTTGTCGTAATCGGCGTTAGGGGCTATCGGATATACTTTATAACCTTGGCGGGAACACCTCCCACGATCGCGTTATCTGGTACATCCTTGGTAACTACCGAGCCGGCTCCTACTATAGCGTTCTCTCCGATGGTTACGCCGGAGAGGATCGTTGCATTCGAGCCTACCCATACATTCTTTTTCAAGACAATCGGGGCAGGATAGGTAGTGCTCCGGTCGTCGGGAGCGAAACCGTGGTTGAGGGTGGCAAAGACCACGTTATGCCCGATTTGGCAACCGTCGCCCAGTGTTACCCCGCCATGATCTTGGAAATGACAGCAAGCGTTGATGAACACGTTCTTGCCCACCGTGATATTTTTCCCGAAATCCGTATAGAACGGAGGGAATACACGGAAGGACGGATCGACCGGCTTATTAAACAACCGGGATAACAGCTCGCGGATTTCCTGGGGATCGTGGTATGAGCCGTTTAACTCGAATGTTATGCGTCTGGCCTCGTCGCTCATCTCGTTCATAAGTTGATGGATCTCATCTCCCTTGAGAGGCTTTCCCGTTTCTACGTACTTTAAGAATTCGTTTAATGTCATAATTGCTATTGTTAGTTCTACTTCTTAATTCGTTTATCCTTTTTCGATTCCAACGGCAAAGATCGGTGAAATCCGGAGATACTTTTGTAGATAAATTACAGGTATTATGACCAGAATTACATACACTGCCTCGTATATATGGCGGCTAAAAAGACGGGATTAGGTCTTATCTGCTGACAGATGGTTATGGGGTACATTTAAGTCTGGCCGAATACTACCAAAATGGGGATGTTTTTTCATTTTGGAAAGGCTCGGCGGGATATCGCTTCTGGCGTAAGATTATTATTATTAGCTAGATATAGTTATTTAGCCTATCGTGGTATATGCTTTGCCCCAAGAAGGGTATGAGACTGTATATAATATCAAATAGATTACCCGTGAAAGTGACCGGCCTGAATGGTACTTTCGTTTTCTCACGTAGCGAAGGTGGGCTGGCTACAGGTTTGGATTCTCTCCAGACTTCTTATGAGAAGCATTGGATCGGATGGCCGGGAATGTGCGTGAAACGTGAGGAGGATAAGAAAGAGATCCTCGCCAGACTGGAGGAGTTGAACTTTCATCCCGTATTCTTGTCTGAGTCGCAGATAGAGAATTATTACGAGGGATATAGCAATAGCACCATCTGGCCGCTTTGCCATTATTTCTTCGCCTATACATTATATAAGAAGTGTTTCTGGGATGCCTATAAACAGGTAAACCGGTTGTTTTGTGAGGAGATCTGCCGGTTGGTACGGCCCGGCGACCGGGTTTGGATACAAGATTACCAATTGATGCTACTGCCTAATATGCTCCGGGAGGCTTGTCCGGGTGTATGTATCGGTTATTTTCATCATATCCCTTTTCCATCTTATGAGCTTTTCCGGGTACTGCCGGAACGGGCCGAATTGTTGAAAGGTTTGTTGGGCGCCGACTTTATCGCATTTCATACCCATGATTATATGCGACATTTCATCAGTACGGTAGAGCGGGTGTTGCGTATCGATTTCAATTTGGATGAGGCACGGATCGGTGATCGGGTCGTAAGGGTAGACGCTTTGCCGATGGGGATTAATTATGACCTTTATCATGAGGCGTTCGATAAGCCGGAGGTACGGAAGGCGATCGAACGGAACCGCCAGTTCTTCGGGAAACATAAATTGATGATCTCGGTAGACCGGTTGGATTATAGCAAAGGTATCTTACATCGTCTGTGGGGATTCGCCTCTTTCCTGTCGCATCACCCGGAATATCATGGGAAGGTGACATTGGCTATGGTGATCGTACCCTCGCGGGATCATGTCGGTAGTTATGCCGAGTTGAAGACAAAGATCGACGAGGAGATCGGCGCTATAAACGGACGCTACTCTACGATGGACTGGACTCCCGTATGTTATTTTTATCACAGTTTCTCTTTTGAGGAGCTGACCGCTATGTATTATATGGCAGATATCGCCTTGGTCACCCCTTTGCGGGATGGAATGAATTTGGTGGCGAAAGAGTATGTGGCGGTAAAACGAGAGAATCCCGGCGTATTGATCTTGAGCGAGATGGCGGGAGCTTCCGCGGAGATGGCAGATGCCTTGCGGATCAACCCGAATGATACCGGTGAGATCGAGGCCGCTATTTGCGAGGCCTTGGAAATGCCGGAGGAAGAACAGATGGCTCGTTTGGAGCGGATGCGAAAGATTGTCTCCACGCAAACCGTGAATAAATGGGCGGCTGATTTCGTGGATGGATTGAATGATACTTTCACCAAGAATACATGGCTATGCGAGAAAAGACTCTCGAAAGAGGCTGTGGGCACGATCCGTCATTCGTATCTCAACGCTAGACGGAGATTGATCTTGCTGGATTATGACGGGACATTGGCGGCGATCGAGAACCGTCCCGAGGACGCGAGGCCGACAGAAGAGATCCTCGCCCTTTTACGTAAATTATCGGAGGACCCGGCCAACCATGTCGTTATCAATAGCGGGCGTGACCAATCTACCTTGGAGGAATGGCTGGGCGCTCTCCCTATCTCCTTGGCGGCAGAACACGGGGCTTCTTACAAAGAAGGAGGAGTATGGCATCAGAATCTCTCCAAGATTCATTGGGCGCCGGAATTATTATCTATTTTACGATTATTTATCGATAAGACTCCTCGCGCTCATTTGGAGATAAAGGATGCGGCGCTGGCTTGGCATTACCGGGAAAGCGATGCTTGGCTAGGGGCTTTGAGAGCTCGCCAACTGATCCATGCGCTTATGCCCGTTTGCATGCGCCGGGGATTACAAATCTTATCCGGCGATAAGGTCGTGGAGGTCAAATCACTTGAGTGCAATAAAGGCTCTGAGGTTAACCGCCTTCTTGCGAGAAGACATTACGATTTTATATTGGCGATGGGAGATGATACGACGGATGAGGATATGTTTCAAGCGTTGCCGAAAGATGCCGTTACGATAAAAATCGGGAATGTATCAGAGATCGCTAATTATCATATGTCTTCACAAGAACAGGTGTTACCCTTTCTACGGTCTCTTCTGGGAAATGAGGAGACCGAGGCGGATAAATACGGAGGAAAGTACGCAAGACTGACAGAGGCTTTCTTAAACGGTTGGCGTTCGCTGGCTCGTAACAGGCTGCTGAAAGTTTTTAGTAATAATTAAAACGTGTCCTTTTGCGGGAGAATCCGATTACACCGGGCCTGCTCTCGACCAAGCCCGGTGTGATATCTATTCCCGTTTACTCGTCATAAGATATATTCCCTAACTCCTTGATCTTCGAGTCTCCGACTTGACGCGTGAATAACTCGATCAATTGGGTGGATGTCAATGTCATCTTAGGCGAGAACTCGGGGGAAGCCATATAGCTTAACAAACTATGGTATAACTGGCGGGCTTCCGGGTATTCCTGTTGGGTTTCCAAGTCCGTCATACAGATTAATAACTTCCCCGGGCCGATATTGAATTCTTGGATCATCCCTAATTTGTGATTACGCTCCACGTTGTCGATCACTTGTACGATCGGCCTGTAATCGTCCGGGAGTTGATCCAGTATCAGCGGATGGCTGTTCTTTATCATCGTGAACCATTGCCAGTTTGTATGGAAATCCGTCGGGAAATGAGCGAAAGCAGGATGGGAGGGATTTATTAATAATCCGAGGGTACCCGGAGAGATCGGTTTCTTCGCCCATTCGCAGATAGACTTAAACATGCGGTAATTCCAGTAATCGGTTTGGAATAACCCGTCTACCGTCACGTTCTTGTAAGTCTTGGCATCCGGAAACCATAATACATTCGCTCCGTTCGCCAATAAAGCCTCGGCTTGTTTATCCCATTTCTTGATAACTTTGATATCCGTAGGGATTTGTACGTTATTATGTTCCGGATAAATCCATAACGGATAATGATTGTGATAATCCGTACCTTCGATCGCCAGCCGTAAAGTGTAGGTCTCGGCCTCTTGAATGGACGGTAAAGCGATATTTAACGGGCCTACCTCGGCCAACGTGCCTTGGTTGACTTGCAGCGGTAGGCTGTTTTGGGCGATTACTTGCCCTTGGCTGTTTGTTAAAGCCCAATTTAAACGCTTTCCTTTCAAAGCGGCGGGTGTATAGTTCGCTACCTTGATAGAACCTTTGAGCGCCTCATTCCCGGAGTAACAGAATTTAGGCAGGAGAGCCAATAATACGACATCATCGCAAGATTCCTTCCATTCCTCGGCGGTTATCAAGCCCTTGTTATCCATAAATGCGTCCAAGATACCGACTAAAGCCGTGCCCTGTCCCGGATAATCCTGTAAATCCAATAACTGGAAGCCGGCCATTCCCGGAGTACGAAACGCCATTTCCATCTCAGCCCGGTAAAGTTGCGCCATCCATTTACCGGAAGCCTTGAAGAAATCGTCCGCTTGTCCGGCCATTCCAGCCTTGCTTAGCCGTTCGCGGAATATTTCCAGGTTCCACGGCTTTAGTACCCCGGTATATTTCTTGATTTCCTCATAATTCGGATAACATTGGAATTGCCCGGTCTCGTGCCCGATGATAGGCAATGAGCATTGTTCGATAGCGGATTCGAAATTCATGACCGAGTTCGGATAGGTATGGTTGATGTAGCCGCCATCCTCTGCGTCGGCAAAAGAGAAAGATCCCCGGGTATGATTGCTGAATACGTTAGCGCCGGGAACCCGGCAAGTGGTGAAGTAGTCGTCATCCGCCGCGGGGCCGTTGAAGCCTAGATAATCATTCGATCCCGAGGCGTATAAATGCCGTCCGTCCTCGCTACGGAAACGGGCGATCATGTCCACCATCGCATCTTGATCTCCGGAAAGCTCGTTGCCAATCGCCATCATGACGAAAGAGGCGTGATTTCCGTAAGCCTCCTGTATCTGTAATCCCTCTTTGGTGAGGAAATGGATCAAGGTGGTATCGCTCTTTTCCATCTTTCCCCAGAAAGGTAGTTCCGGCTGGAGGTAAAAACCTTCGATATCTGCGGCCTCGAAACAGGCTTTAGGAGGACACCATGAATGGAAACGGCAGTGGTTGATGCCGTATTCCTTGGCGATGCGGAAATAGCGTCTCCACGCTGCGGTATCCATCGGCACATGGCCTGTTAGCGGGAATACGCAAGCGTCGTGTTTCCCACGGAGAAAGGTGGTCAATCCATTGATGATGAATTGTGTACCTTCAGCCTTGAAATCCCTTAATCCGAAGGTGGTGCTTTGGCTATCTTGGATATTTTCTCCTTGGATGTGCGCTGTCAGGCGGTATAAGGTAGGGGAGAACTCACTCCATTCCAAAGCCTCATCACCCATCGGTATTTGGAATACGACCTCGTCTTGTTGCACTACTATATTCTTATTGAATTTGATATGGTGCTCTAAGCCTGTGTTGAAAGCTTCCATCTCTATTTGCACAGCGGCGATTATCATTTGCTCGAATGGATTTGAGAGCTTTATTTTTACGTCTACCGTTTTTTGATCCGCGTGTGGATATACTTGTATCCGGTGGATGTGGAATTGCGGACGGGCTTCCAGTTTCAGGTCTCCGATAATACCGTTCCAGTTTGTCTGCGTGGATTCCGTATAAGCGTGTGAGTTATCCAATAATTGGGGTGGTACGCTCAAGCCGTTATCAACCAGAATTGTCAAGCGATGTTTTCCGGCAGAGAGGTATTCGGACAAATCGTACTCTTGAGGAGTAGAAATATAGTCGGATGAACCGACGTATACGCTATCTACCCATATTTGGGTCGGTTTGGTCCGTTCTAAGGTCAACCAGATGCTTTTGCCCTCCCAATTTTCCGGAATCGTGATCTCTTTCTGATACCAAGCCTTACCTTGATAGCGGAAAGGCCTGGATAAATGGGTTGTCTCGTCCTTGTCCTTGTTTGGGTATCCTTTTTGGTTGGTATCCGTGGTACCCGGTAATTGAATTTGCTCCGTGACATCTGTTGAATCCAATCGTAATTCCCAGCGACCGGCAAGCGATAATTCTTCTCGACTCTCTTTAGGAGTTTGGCATGCGAGTAGCATAAGCATAAGTGGTATACTCCAAAATCTCTTCATGATAATGTCCTTATTCTAAATATGGTTTATTCAATTAATAATAGACAAAGGTAGTATTTTCGAGGGGTTATTTGTTGGTTGGATACTGTTTTTTTTCATCATAAGGTATGAACTATCAGCAACGTTTGCCTGTTTAATGGCTATTATTACGTTAAAAAATAAAGAATATGGCAACAAATGATTCAAAGACATCCATAGACTCTAAACAAGAGAGGATGGAGGAGATATATCCGGTAGAACAAGTCGCTGTTAAAAACGAGGAAAAGATAACCGCCAAGGAGGTAAGAGAGGCGGTAAAAAAGATTAATCCTGATGCGGACAGCCTAGGTAGCAGAGGGTAGAACGTATTTTAATTTGCGAAAAAGAATAATTATTAAGATTTATAGTATTATCTTTGCGGTTGCGGTTTGCAATAAACCGAGGTGTAAGGATTGGTAAATCTAGCAAATTAAATAATAAAGATGTATAGAACAAGAACTTGTGGCGACTTGCGCCTTGCGGATGAAGGCCTGGTGGTTACACTGGCCGGTTGGGTGCAGAAAACCCGCAAAATGGGAGGAATGACATTTGTCGATATCCGCGATCGTTATGGTATTACTCAGTTGGTTTTTAATCAGGAAATTGACGCGGAGCTTTGCGAGAAAGCGAATAAGTTAGGCCGTGAATTCGTGATTCAAGTAACTGGTACGGTTCGTGAGCGTTCGAGTAAGAATACGCATATCCCGACAGGTGATATCGAGTTGATCGTTTCCGAATTGAATGTCTTGAATTCTGCGCTTACGCCTCCGTTCACGATCGAGGAAGAGACAGATGGTGGTGATGATTTGCGTATGAAATACCGTTATCTGGATTTGCGCCGCGCTTGCGTTCGTAAGAATCTGGAGCTTCGTCATAGAATGGCGTTCGAGGTGCGCCGTTATTTGGATGAGCAGGGTTTCTTGGAGGTCGAGACTCCGGTTCTTGTAAATTCTACCCCGGAAGGCGCTCGTGATTTCGTGGTTCCCTCACGTATGAATCCGGGACAATTCTACGCTTTGCCTCAGTCTCCGCAGACCTTGAAACAATTGTTGATGGTTTCCGGTTTCGACCGTTATTTCCAGATCGTAAAATGTTTCCGCGATGAGGATTTGCGTGCGGATCGCCAGCCGGAGTTTACGCAGATCGACTGCGAGATGAGCTTCGTGGAGCAAGAGGATGTATTGAATATGTTCGAGGGCATGGCGAAACATCTGTTTAAGGTAATCCGCGATGTCGAGTTCAAGGAGCCGTTCATGCGTATGACGTGGCAGGATGCCATGAAACAATATGGTAGCGATAAGCCGGACTTGCGTTTCGGCATGAAGTTCGTTGAGTTGATGGACATCATGAAAGGCCATGGCTTCTCCGTATTCGATAACGCCGCTTATATCGGTGGTATTTGTGCAGAAGGTGCCGCTAGCTATACTCGTAAACAATTGGATGCGTTGACAGAGTTCGTGAAACGTCCGCAGGTAGGCGCTAAAGGTTTGGTTTACGCTCGTGTGGAAGCCGATGGTAACGTAAAATCAAGCGTGGATAAATTTTATAGCCAAGAGGTTCTCCAAGAGATGAAGGATGCGTTCGGCGCTAAGCCGGGCGATTTGATCTTGATCCTTTCCGGTGATGATGCGATGAAGACTCGTAAGCAACTTTGCGAGTTACGTTTGGAGATGGGTAATCAATTAGGCCTTCGCGACAAGGATAAGTTCGTTTGCTTGTGGGTGATCGACTTCCCGTTGTTCGAGTGGAACGAGGAGGATCAACGTTTTTACGCTATGCACCATCCGTTTACCTCTCCGAATCCGGATGATATACCTTTATTAGATACCGATCCGGGCGCTGTTCGTGCGAATGCGTATGATATGGTTATCAATGGCGTTGAAGTGGGAGGCGGTTCTATCCGTATCCATGACAGCCGTTTACAAGATAAGATGTTCAAGCTCTTAGGATTCACGGAGGAGAGAGCACAAGAGCAATTCGGTTTCTTGATGAATGCGTTCAAGTATGGAGCTCCTCCTCATGGAGGTCTGGCTTATGGCTTGGATCGTTTTGTGTCTTTGTTCGCCGGTTTGGATTCCATCCGCGACTGTATCGCTTTCCCGAAGAACAATTCCGGTCGGGATGTTATGCTTGATGCCCCGGGTGTCTTGGATCCGGCCCAGTTGGATGAACTGAATTTAATCGTTGATATCAAGAAATAATCCAGCCTGAATTTCCATTCGGATGGAACAAGACTCCCATCCGAATGGAATTTTCTTTTCTTCCGAAAGGAATTACTTTTTCTTTCGAACGTAAATCGAAGGATATTTAGTATGGTAAAGGTTAAAGATATATTGAGAGAAATCGAGCATTATGCCCCGCTTCCGCTTCAAGAAGGTTTTGATAACGCGGGGGTGCAAGTAGGCGACGTGAACCAGCATGCGACGGGGGTGTTGCTGTGTCTGGATGTTACCGAGGAGGTGCTTGATGAGGCGATCGAGATGGGGTGTAACCTGATCATTTCTCATCATCCTTTGGCCTTTAAGCCGTTTAAGTCGTTGACAGGTTCCAGTTATATCGAGCGTTGCATGATGAAAGCATGTAAGTACGACATGGTGATTTATGCCGCCCATACCAATCTGGATAATGCCGTAGGAGGTGTGAATTACCGTTTGGCTGAGTTGATCGGCTTGCAGAATGTACGGATCTTGAGCCCCCAGAAAGGAGCCTTATTGAAGTTGGTGACGTTCGTTCCGGAAGCTTATGCCGAGATCATGCGGAATACTTTATTCAACGCCGGTGCGGGAAGTATCGGGAATTATGATGCTTGCAGTTATAATTTGCATGGCGAGGGGACATTTCGTGCCAATATAGGGTGCAATCCGTTTTGTGGCGAGATCGGTGAGTTGCATTTGGAGAAAGAGGTGCGTATAGAGACGATCCTTCCGGCATTTAAGAAAACGGCAGTGATGCGTGCTCTCTTATCCGTCCATCCATATGAAGAACCGGCTTTTGATTTCTATCCGTTATCGAACACGTGGGAACAAGCTGGTTCCGGTGTGGTAGGAGAGTTGCCGGCCGAGGAGGATGAGTTGAGTTTCTTGCTGCGGATCAAGGATCTGTTTAATGTCGGTTGTGTGAAGCATTCTCCGTTCACGGGTAAGCCCATACGTGAGGTCGCTATTTGCGGGGGAAGTGGCGCTTTCTTGATTAAGGACGCTATTGCGTATGGCGCTGATGTCTTTATCACCGGCGAGGCGAAATACAATGATTTTTACGATGTGGAGGACCAAATTCTATTGGCGGTTATTGGTCATTATGAATCGGAAATCTGTACAAAAGACATATTTTATAACATAATATCGAAAAAATTCCCTACCTTTGCGGTACATTTTTCGAATGTTAATTCAAACCCAGTAAAATATTTATAGAATGGCTACAGATAAACAATCATCTGAAAAGGAATATACGGTTGAAGAAAAGCTTTCTACGCTATATCAACTTCAGACGATGATGACTGAAATTGATAAGATCAAGACCCTTCGCGGTGAGCTTCCTCTGGAGGTTCAAGACTTGGAGGATGAGATCATAGGACTGGAAACACGTCTCCAGAACTATCAAGCGGAGATCAAGGAGTTTGAGGCTTCTGTTGTTGAGCAAAAGCATAAGATCACGGAATCTACTACATTGATAGATCGCTATAAAACACAATTAGACAACGTGCGTAATAACCGGGAGTTTGATAACCTGTCTAAGGAGATCGAGTTCCAGGGTTTGGAAATTGAGTTCTCAGAGAAAAAGATCCGTGAATTTGGAGAGGCTATAGAAGCTAAGAAAAAAGATATTACCGAATTAACAGAGAAATTGGAAGGCCGTAAGGCAGACTTGGTTCAGAAAAAGAGCGAGTTGGAGCAAATCATTTCCGAGACAAAGCAGGATGAGGAGAAGCTGCGCGAGAAAGCGAAAAAACTGGAAGCTACTATCGAACCTCGTTTGTTGACTGCTTTCAAGCGTATCCGTAAAGGCGCTCGTAATGGTTTGGCTGTTGTTTATGTACAACGTGGTGCTTGCGGTGGTTGTTTTAATAAGATCCCGCCCCAGAAACAGTTGGATATTAAGCTGCGCAAGAAGATTATCGTTTGCGAGTACTGTGGTCGTATCATGATTGATCCGGAATTAGCAGGTGTAGAAGATTAATTCGAAAGATCTATAGGTAATGGCTCTAGCTAAGATTGGTTAGGGCCATTGTTGTTTTTAATGCGAAAGTGTCATGATACATACGATACGTTTATACATCGAGAAATACCAGTTGTTGTCCGAGGATCGTCCGGTTTTGGTCGGATTGAGCGGCGGGGCTGATTCCGTGGCTTTGCTAGGCGTATTGGTTCGTTTGGGGTATCCGTGTATCGCGCTTCATTGTAATTTTCATTTGCGCGGAGAGGAGTCGGGGCGAGACGAGACGTTTGCCCGTAAGTTCGCCGAATCCTTGGAAGTGCCTTTTCATAAGATAGATTTCGATACGGTCTCTTATGCGGGAGAGAAGCGTGTTTCAATAGAGATGGCTGCCCGTGAGTTGCGTTACGCTTGGTTTGAGAAGATGCGGGAGCGGTTAGGAGGACAAGCGATCGCTGTTGCCCATCACCGGGATGATAGCGTGGAGACTGTACTGATGAATTTGGTGCGGGGTACGGGAATCCGGGGAATGGGGGGGATCCGTCCGAGGAATGGTTTTATTGTCCGTCCGTTGCTGTGTGTAGGTCGTGAGGATATCTTGACGTGGTTGACAGATCGAGGGTACGTTTATATGACGGACAGTTCGAATTTGTCGGATGCCTATACCCGTAATTTTATCCGTTTAAATGTGTTACCGCTTTTGGAGAAGATAAATCCTTCGGTGAGAAATACCATCGCACGTTCCGCTGAGCATCTTTCCGCCGTGGAAGCCCTATATATATATGTATTGGAACAAGCCCGGAAAGAGGTTGTCGTGTCGGATAATCGTCTTTCTATCGGGGCGCTGATGCGATTTCCGGCTCCGGAGACGATTTTATATGAGCTATTGAAAGGATATGGCTTTACCCGTTTGGTCTCGGAAGAGATTTTCGTAGCCTTGTCCAAGGAGTCTGGTAAGTTGTTTTACTCGTCTACCCATCGCCTGCTGAAAGATCGGGATGATTTGTGGATCGTTCCTTTGGAGAAGAAAGAGGAACGGACTTTCGTCTTGGACCCGGAAAAAGGTATTTATCACGAACCCATTGAACTATCTTTCCGTAAACTTGTTATAACTATAGATTTCCCTATCGAGAAGAATAAGCGGATCGCTTATTTGGATTACGATAAACTTGATTTCCCCTTGACATTGCGGACTTGGAAAGAAGGGGATTGGTTTATTCCCTTCGGGATGAAAGGACGTAAGAAGTTGAGCGACTATTTCTCCGATCATAAATTTAGCCGGATTCAAAAGGAGCGTATATGGCTTCTTTGTTGTGGTGACGCTATCGTTTGGGTGGTAGGAGAAAGGATTGATAATCGTTTTCGTATAGACAAATCAACAAAGCGTGCGCTAATTGTGAATTTTTTTGGTTAAATCCTCGTTTATTGTAAAAATATTCTTACATTTGCGAAGATTTACTCCGCAGATATGTTACTAATGGTTCAAATTAGCTGGACAATCCGCTTATTACATGAAAATTAAAATTTAATAAAGATACAATGATACCATTGGATGTACATCGTGTTCGTACATGTGAGCCGTGTGTATAAGCCATTTATATTATTACTTCGCAATATGCAGAAATATAACATTCTAGAACTAAATGAAAAACTTCTTCCCGAGCTTCAAGGTATCGCGGAAGAGTTGGGTATAAAAAAAGTTAGCAGCTTAAAAAAAGAAGAGTTAGTTTATCGGATTCTTGATGAGCAGGCAATCTCCTATGCCGGCATTCAGGCAGAAAAGATGAAAGAGAAAGAGGCTAAGAAGCCTGCCGAGGGCCGTAAGAGAGGCCGACCGGCTAAGGCTGTTTCTTCTAAGGCCGCCAAGACCGAGGTAACCGAAGCTGTGGAAAATCCCCAACCGGTTCCGGAGAAGCCGATCGTTACTCCGGCTGATAAGAAAGAGCAAAAGGAGCAACCCGAGCGTAAGAAAAGAGTTCGTATCGAGAAAAAAGAAAAGGTAGCCGGCGCTATCGCTCCTTCTGAGGAGAATAAGGAAGTGGTAGTCTCGAAAGAGCCACAAACGATTTCTACGGTAACGGAAATTCCCGTCGTGGAAACTCCGGTGGTAGAGAGCCCGGTAGAAAAACCTTTGTTGCCCCCCGTTGTGGTGGAACTGGAGTCGGAAGAGGAGGTGGTTTTGCCGGAAAATCCAACTCCGGTAGAGGAAGCGGGAGAAAACCCGCAGCAACCAGCGGAAGAGGAACCTAAGCGTATCGTATTCCGTCATCCGGACGCTAAATCCGTGCTAGATCAAGTTTTCCCATTCTCCGCTCCGAAAACCGAGACTAACAAACCTCAACCCGAGGCCGCTCCCCAACAAAATAATCCTCGACAGAACAATCGACAGAATAATCATAATAACAACCGTAATAATAACAATAACGCTAATAACAATCAGCAAGCTCAAGAGAAGATGTATGAGTTTGACGGTATCCTCACTGGAACCGGTGTATTGGAGATGATGCAAGACGGTTACGGTTTCCTTCGTTCTTCCGATTATAACTATTTGACCTCTCCGGACGATATTTATGTTTCTCAATCCCAGATCAAGTTATTTGGCTTGAAAACGGGTGATGTGGTAGAGGGTTCGATCCGTCCACCGAAGGAAGGTGAGAAATATTTCCCGTTGGTGAAAGTGGATAAGATCAATGGTCGTACACCGGAAGAGGTTCGTGACCGTGTTCCTTTTGATCATTTGACTCCGTTGTTCCCGGATGAGAAATTTATGCTTACGGCACGTAAATCACCGAAAGTATACGATAATATCGCTGTACGTGTAGTTGATTTATTCTCCCCGATCGGAAAGGGACAACGCGGTTTGATCGTCGCTCAGCCGAAAACCGGTAAGACGATGTTGTTGAAAGATATCGCAAACGCTATCGCTTACAATCATCCTGAGGTTTATATGATCATATTATTGATCGACGAACGCCCGGAGGAGGTTACCGATATGGCTCGTAGCGTAGATGCGGAAGTTATCGCTTCTACGTTCGACGAACCGGCAGAACGTCACGTGAAAATTGCGGAGATCGTATTGAATAAGGCAAAACGAATGGTAGAATGTGGTCATGATGTCGTGATTCTTTTGGATTCGATCACTCGTTTGGCTCGTGCGTATAATACGGTGCAACCGGCTTCCGGTAAGGTACTTTCCGGTGGTGTGGACGCAAATGCGTTACAGAAGCCGAAGCGTTTCTTTGGTGCTGCCCGTAATATTGAGAACGGCGGTAGCCTTACGATCCTAGCCACCGCTCTTACGGAGACAGGTTCTAAAATGGATGACGTGATCTTCGAGGAATTTAAAGGTACAGGTAACATGGAGTTACAATTGGATCGTAAGTTATCCAACAAACGTATCTATCCGGCTGTGGATATTACGGCTTCCAGCACTCGTCGGGATGATTTGTTGCAGGATGAGAGTACGCTGAACCGTATGTGGATATTACGTAAATATTTATCAGATATGAACTCGATGGAAGCTATGGAATTTGTTAAGCAACGGATGGAACAGACCGTTGATAATATGGAATTCTTGGCCTCCATGAATGGTTGATAATATTTGATTAAAGTATATAGTAACTATATTATTGCCTTACAGTGTGAATTCTTATTAAGCAATAGCGCATATTAAAATATAAGCCCTCTATAAATCGTACAATCGTTTATAGAGGGCTTTGCTGTAAGGCTGTATATAGTTACCTAAAGTAATAATGTTTATTGCACCTTTTTAGGTCTTCCACGGTGTCCCGTATTCCGTTTTTGTGAGCTTGATGATGTTCCTTTTTCCCCGTTTTTACGAGGTCTTCCTCTACCTCTTTTATTCATGCCGTATTTTTCCGGCTCATACAAGGGTACTTCACCAAATTCCGGACTGATCGGTATCTTATAGACTTCTTTATCTAAGAAATCCTCTATGCGCTTGAATTGCGCTTGCTCGTCGATAGATACGAAAGTGATTGCCAATCCTTCGCCGTTCGTACCCCGTGCCGTACGTCCGATCCGATGTACATAATCCTCCGGGTCATGCGGGATGTCAAAGTTCACGACAAGTTTGATATCGTTGATATCAATTCCTCGTGCCACGACATCCGTAGCTACGAGGATATCGATATGTCCGCTCTTGAATTCTTTCATGACTTCTTCCCTTTGGGATTGCTCGAGATCCGAGTGCATGGCAGCTACATTAAATTTCATTCTTTTTAATGTAGACGCTAATTCTTTTACCTTCATTTTAGAAGAGGAGAAGATGATTACCCGTTGGGGATGGCTTTGTGAGAAGAGATCTTGTAGAATCTTGATCTTTTGTGGGTCATAGCAGATATATGCGGTTTGCATGATAGATTCGGGCGGGCGTGAGATCGCGATCTTGACTTCTTCCGGATCTTTTAAGATGGACTTGGCTAACGTTCGGATTTTAGGGGGCATGGTTGCCGAGAACATGATCGTTTGACAATCCGGGGGGAGCAGCTTATGAACTTGCATGATGTCATCGTAAAATCCCATATCCAGCATACGGTCTGCCTCATCTAAGACGAAGAATGATACTTTAGATAGATCGACAGTACCTAATTTAATATGTGATAATAAACGTCCTGGGGTAGCGATCACAATATCCGCACCCATTTCCAAGCCTCTTCTTTGTTGTTCCCAAGCGATTCCGTCGGTGCCTCCGTACACGGCAACCGCAGATATAGAGGGTATAAAATATGTGAATCCTTGGATTTGTTGGTCTATTTGTTGAGCCAATTCCCGGGTTGGTGCCATAATAATCGCATTCACGGCGTCTGTCGGGTGGCAGCCTTTACTTAGTTCGTTAATAACCGGCAAAACATACGCCGCCGTTTTACCGGTTCCGGTCTGTGCGCAAGCGATGATGTCTTTACCCTCTAAAATGACAGGAATCGTTAACTCCTGGACAGGAGTCGTTTCATCAAAATTCATGTCATAAAGCCCGTCCAAAACGGCATCTTCCAAATCTAATTCATCAAATCTCATCTTTTTACATTCAAATTCCCGGTAAAGATAAATATTATTTAGAAATATTATGCAATAGCTAGGTTTCTCTTTGGTGATAAATAGAAAAATAAATACCTTTATCCCCAAGTTATGTCCCAAAAACGGAAGAATTAATATGGATAGTCTAGAAAGCGGAAGTAACATTCGGTCTGGATTAGAGATGATCATGGAGAAGAGCCCCGATACGGTTATATTAGTGGATCGAGATCTTACTCTTGTGAAGGTTATTTCTGCAAAAGACGATTACTATCATTATTTAGCGAAAAACTTTATCGGAAAGCAACCTCAAGTATTGTTTCCGGATGGAAAAAATCATGATCAATATGAGGTCTATAGAGCTGCGATTAAGCGTGCTTTTGAGGAGCGTGTAAAAGTTGATTTCTCTTTTGAGATCAACTTTGAGGGAAAGAGTTATTATTACTTGTCGCAGGCTAGCCTTTTTAATGAGGAGCTTGCGATCGTTTATACCCGTGATGTCTCTTCGCTGAAAACAGAAAGAAACCTGCAAGAGTTGATCAATACGATATTAGATCGTTTGCCGTTAGGTGTTTTTGTGAAAGACGGGGATAACCATTTTAATTACCTCTATTGGAACCATTTCATGGAGGAATTAACGGGTATTGAGACCCGGGTTATCGAAGGACATGATGATTTCGAGGTGAACTATGACGCGTTAATGACTGCCGAGGAACGTTTGGAGACAGACATGAACCTGATCAAGACCGGACAGGAACTGAATTTTAAAGGAAAGATGAAGTCAGCTTCCGGTGATTACCGGGATATAGAAGTCTCCAAATATCCTATTTCCCTAAATAATGGTAAACCGCTTATATTGGCTTTATGGAGAGATGTAACTTCCGAACTAGCTACTGAGAATGCCCTGAAAAGAACCCGGATATTGACGAAAATGGCATTGCAGATAAGTGATATACGTACTTGCTCGATTTTTGTCAATACGGATAGCGTATCCGATTTCAAGGATTCCGTCGTGGCCTTGAATGACTGGAATACGATGTCGGAAGATATGATGGAAGTATCGTGGGGGCAGTTTGTCAGTCGGGCGCATCCCGATGATCAAGAACGTTATCATGATATGTTTATCCGTCTTTGCCGGGGTGAAATCTCGGAGGCAAGGATCGAGGCCCGTATGCTATTCCCCGGTAAGGAGGAGTATGTCTGGAGAGAGGTATTCGCTACCGTCTATGAACGGGATGAGAAAGGAAGGCCTTCGATTATTTTAGGATGTTCGACAAATATCCAGGAACGGAAAAATCAAGAATTGAGTCTGGAGGAAGCGAAAATGAAGGCTGAGGCCGCTGATAAGATGAAGTCGAAATATCTAGCGGATATGAGCCATGAGATCCGGACTCCTTTGAATGCGATTACTGGTTTCTCGGAGTTAATGGCTTTCGCCGATACGGATGAGGAACGTATGTCATATTACGACGTGATTAAGATGAATAATCAATTATTGATGCAATTGATCAACGACATCTTGGACATCTCGAAAATAGAGGCAGATGCGATAAAAATCACGTATGAGCGGCTAGATGTCAGTGAATTGATGGATACGATTTATGCTTCCGCTAAATTGAGGGTTCCGGAAGGAGTCGAGCTTGTCTTAGAAAAAGGGGCCGATCACCATATGTTCGGTACGGATAGTATGCGTTTGCTGCAATTGATCAATAATTTGGTGAACAACGCTATCAAGAACACGAAAGAAGGCCGTATCACAATGGGATATACTATTCAACCGGATAATCAATTACGTTTTTATGTGAAGGATACGGGTATTGGCATCGATGAGGAAAAATTGAAAGATGTCTTTGGGCGTTTCGTGAAGATTAATGACTATATGGATGGTATCGGGCTTGGATTGGCTATCTGTAAAGGGCTAGTTGTCAAGATGGGAGGTTCGATACATGTCACATCCAAATTGGGAGTAGGCTCGGAGTTTTCCTTTATCTTACCATCCCACGAATAAATGCTATTTGTAATAGCGCTTATAGATTTGGTCGTATAATCCGCTGTCCTTGATTTGTTGTAGCCAACTATTTAAGCTGTCCAGTAGGATAGGGGAGTCTTTACGGACGGCCCACGACTGCAATTGGGTAAAACTAATATCCGTCATAATATCAACCTCCGGTAGGTCTTTCTGTGTTGTTCGGGCGATTTGTTGGTCGCATACGGCATAATCGATGTCTCCTTTAGCTACCATGATCATAAGTTGCTCGGTAGAATATAACTCGTCTTCTATCACGAAGATCGTATCGCCTATCTCATGTCCCAGGTTTTGCAGACGTAATAAAGCCGGAGAATCTTTCGGTATATATAAAGTCTTTTGGGCTAGATCCAGTTGGTTACGGATGGGAGATTGCCCGTTGTTCGCCTCTGCCGTACGTTGTACCAAGACTTGTTTGTTGAGAACGATCGGTTCTGTAAATAGGTAGTCTTCACGCATCTCGGAGGTGATGGGTATGTTTCTAGCTATTACGTCGCATTTATTGCCCGATAAATCCTCAAAGCTTTTCGCTAAGCTCATTTCCAAAAGCGTCTGTACCTCCAGGCCCGATAATTTAGCGATTGCTTGGCTAAGCTCATATTGAAAACCCTGTACCGTATCACCGGATACGAAATATCCGGATTGATTGTACTCGGTTATCATCCGGAGGACTCCTTCTTCCCGGATTTCCGGATAATCACGAGGCCCGATCTCTTGAGGTGATTGGTTAAACTTCCACAGCCGTATCATTGTCGTTATGGCTATGATCAGTAAAAGTACATATAGGATAAGCAACTTCTTAGATCTCATGGCTATCGATTAATTGTTGAACGTCACGGAGATACCCATCTTCAGTACCATCGGGTCTAAAGGATAATGCGCTAAGGAGAAATAGTTCGGATCAACGAACTTAGAGCCTAGATTGTATGCCATAATAAAGAAACGAGCTTGCTTCAAATGGAAGTTTGCGTAGGCGTTGATCAACGGATAATTTCCGACCTTCACCTTCGTATCCTCTTCCTGTACTTGAAACTGCTGGGTAGCCGGCTCGTAATAAGGTGCGTAATAAGCGGTGTTATAATATACGTTTGCACCGATCTGCACTGTTAAAACTTTTGCCAGCTTGAATGCTAAATATATGTTCGAGTATGCGCTGAAATCTGGTAACGGAAGTTGGGATTTTTCGCTGGAAAGTTGGTAAGCTATTTCGTTTTCCCATCCGAACGCACGATACATGACATCTTGCTTGATACGGGCAGAGATAACTTGGATATTCCTGCTACTTTGCTCCGGTAAACCTTTACCATTGAAAAACACGTAATTCTGGATACTCTCCACTCCTCCGGATAACTGGGTACGAGTAGACTCCAAGTTAATTTTCGCTCCGGCATAGATCCTTTGCACATTCTTTAACGACATGTCCCACCAAAAGTAACGCCCGTGGTGATGACGTTGGTAAAATGCCGGAGTGATGTTTTTGATGTATCCTTCTGCCTTGATCGTGGCATCTTTCTTGAAAAGCTTGAACTTCGTTTGTAAGTCTCCGACTACACGAACCTCTCCGGCATCGCTTCCCGCAAGCCCTAGTTCTCCGCGTACATTGTAGGTCAGCAGGCTTCCTCGGCGCTTGGATAGCTCACCCCCGATGTATGTGGTAAACTCATCATATACTTCGGAGGAGGGAAAATTTAACGTGCTTGGTTCTGAGTAACCACGACCATCCGGCCCGTAGTCTAACCCGGGAACTTGGGCAGCTAATCTGAACCTGCGTTTCTCGAAAGTGACAAAAGCGGTCAGTCCGAACTTAGCCCAATCTTGGAAACCTTCCCGCAAGGACAACGCAAATGTATTCTTTAAATTCCAAGCGGAAGTCTGGTCATTCAATGATGCGTCCATACCGTAGATATGAGTGTAACAGGTGTCTATTCCGGGATCATTCGAGATAAAACGTCTGCGGTTATCCTCGTAATCGATGGTATGGATGATACTGGAAACAGGGATGAATACTTCTTTCGGATTTCCCTCCTCGTCGGTCTCTTCCAGTTCCTTGGTAAAACCGAGGTTATATCTATGCGTCAAGAAATATCGTTTTCCACGGACACGGTTCCAGGTATCCGTATAACGGACAGGATATGACTTGCTATCGATGTTTCTTTGATTTTCGGCCAAGTCATCGGGATTCGTGATATATTGATCATTCGTTAGTCCACCGTTCTCGTAGTTTACGAAATTGAAATTGCTTAAATAGGCGTTTAGTTCATAACGGTCAGTGATATAACTTCCGAAGAAGCGATAGCTTAATAACTTATTACCGTTGGAATTGTAATATCCGCGGCTATAGATATAATCCATCTCGCCACCTACATTGATCTTCTTGCCGAAATTCAAGGTCAATACTCCTTTCAGGCGGTCCATCTTACTCTGGCTGGCTCCCCCTGTCGTATAAGTAGCTTGTGTATAAGGTACCTTGGTATCATAGAAATAAGCGTTTGTCGGAGTCGTGATGTAATAATCATAAGCATCGGCAAAAATGAAATCACGTTCTTCCTTGCGTTCGTTGAAAATACGGGTTTGTGCCGGCGATCCTACATTCGCCAGATAACCTACGGCTAATGAGTTCGCTTCCACTAAGGTACTATTCCCGAAATTTAACCGGTCGGTATCCATGGGGGCGATATAACGTTCTCCTAAAAGAGGCGTGAGCCGATAACCGATGATTCGTTTTGATTTTAGCGCCGCGCTATCTGTTTGCAGCAAGCTATCCGGTATTTCTTTATTTGAGGATGATAAATTGGATAACGAGAAACCTCCTCGTCCTCCCCGGCTTCCGGAACGTCCTTGCGCATGTATAGAAGCCGCCGTTCCTATCAGAAAAAGTAATATGTACAGATAATACTTCATGGGTTGCAAAGATACGATAAAATAGTTGACAGTTGATAAGTGGCAGTGGACAGTTAATGGTTATAATGTGTAATTTTCAACTCTTAACTATCCGCTGTCACTTACCAACTGTCAGCTCTCCACTGTCACTTGTCAACTGTCAACTCGCTGGATGATCTCCATTCCTTTCTTAATGGCAGCCTCGTTCATTGGCAACAAATGATGGTGGCGTTCGGGCAAGGATTTTTTCAATCCCAACATGACGTTCTCCAGTTGAACCATCGGGGCGATCTTTAGCAACCCGCCTAATATCAACATATTAAACGCCTTCTCATTCTTCATTTCGGTAGCGGCATCCATGGCATCTACCCTATATATGTTAATGTCCGTACGTTTCGCCGGCGTATGGATGCCATAGCCATCGTAAATCAAGATACCGCCCGGTTTCACCTTGCTCTCGAACTTATCCATGGAAGGTTGGTTCAAGATAATAGCGATATCGTATTCGTTCAATACGGGTGAGCTGATACGCTCGTCGCTCAAGATAACGGTCACGTTGGCCGTACCGCCGCGTTGCTCTGGTCCGTATGAAGGCATCCAGCTAACCTCTTTGCCTTCCATCAAGCCGGAATAGGCCAAGATCTTACCCATAGACAATACACCTTGTCCACCGAAGCCTGCTATAATTATTTCTTGTTTCATATTGTCGTTTACCGTATTACTTATTCAACATTCTTTAAGTCGCCCAGCGGATAGAAAGGAAACATATTTTCTTCCATCCATTTATTGGCTTTTTCCGGGGTCATCTTCCAGCCAGATGAGCAAGTCGAAACGAACTCTACCACAGAAGTACCCTTGCCGGCCATGGCGTTCTCGAAAGCCTTGCGAAGCATCTTCTTCGCTTTCCGTACGGCTGCGGCTGTCTGTACGCTTTGGCGTGTCACCAGACAGGTTCCTTCCAGTTGAGCTAATAAATCACCGATCTTCAGCGGATAACCGTTCAAGGCGATGTTGCGCCCATACGGACAAGTAGCGGTAGGCATGCCTTCCAAGGTGGTCGGGGCCATCTGCCCGCCGGTCATGCCATAGATAGCGTTGTTCACGAATACGATCACGATATTCTCGCCACGATTGGCGGCATGGATCGTCTCGGCTGTACCGATAGCCGCTAAATCTCCGTCACCTTGATAAGTGAATACCATTTTCTCCGGATTCAAGCGTTTTACGGCAGAGGCGATAGCCGGCGCACGCCCGTGGGCAGCCTCAATCCAATCGATATCCAAGTAATTATAAGCGAATACGGCACATCCTACGGGAGAGATACCGATTGTCTTATCTTCCAGTCCCATATCGGCTATAACCTCGGCAATCAGCTTATGTATCACGCCGTGGCTGCAACCGGGGCAGTAGTGCATGGGGTTTTCATTCATCAATCTGGGCTTTTCATACACCAGATTTTCCGGTTTAATTATATCGTTGAGTTCCATAATCTTTAATTATTAATGTATATATCTTAGGACATATTGCACCAGCCGCAATACGATCGCCGCTCCACCGCAATACAGGAACACGGTCTTGTCGCTAACAGCGAAATAACATACCACGGCAGCTATAGCCAATAGCATAAAAATCAGCGTTAATATCTCGTCTGCTTTACTTCCTCGTGTCATATGGATCAGAATAATTTTTCCTTCAGTGCGTCCAATACCTCATCCGGGGTGAATACGATTCCACCCAATCGGCCGAAATGCTCTACTCTCACCTTGCCATTTACGGCCAGGCGAACGTCTTCTACCATCTGTCCGGCGTTCAACTCAACCGATAACATGCCTTTTACCTTGTCAGCGTAAGCGGCGATTACTTTTGTCGGGAACGGCCATAGCGTGATCGGGCGTAACAAGCCTAGCTTGATACCTTCCGAGCGGGCTATCTCGACTACCTTCTGGCAGATACGGGCAGAAGAACCGAACGCTATCAATAAATAATCAGCGTCCTCGCATTGGAATTCCTCGTGACGGACCTCGTTCTCTTCGATCTTGCGGTATTTCGCTTGGAACCGGATATTGTTCTCTTCCATCTTTGCCGGGTCTAATTCCAAGGACGTGATGATGTTGCTTTTGCGTCCGCCTTTTCTCCCTTGTACGGCCCAAGGGCATTGAGCGATAATCTCTTCCTCGGTACGACGGGCATGGAAAGGAGGCAATACCACTTTCTCCATCATCTGTCCGATAATACCGTCGGCCAGGATAATAGCCGGATTATTGTATTTGAAAGCCAGATCAAAGCCAAGGCCTACGAAGTCTGCCATCTCCTGAACGGAAGAGGGAGCGAGTGTGATCAAGCGGTAGTCGCCGTGCCCACCTCCCTTTACGGTCTGGAAATAATCTGCCTGGCTCGGCTGGATCGTTCCTAGTCCGGGACCGCCGCGCATAACGTTCACGATCAAGCAAGGAAGCTCCGCTCCCGCGATATAAGAAATACCTTCCTGCTTCAAGCTCACGCCCGGGCTGGAGGAAGAGGTCATCACTTTCTTTCCGGAACCGGCTCCACCGTATACCATGTTAATAGCGGCTACCTCGCTCTCCGCTTGTAAGACTACCATGCCGGTCTTTTCCCACGGCATCTCTGCCATAAGGGTTTCCAATATCTCCGACTGCGGAGTGATCGGATAGCCGAAGTAACCGTCCACGCCATAGCGGATAGCCGCATGGGCGATGGCCTCGTTACCCTTCATTAATTTTATATCTTCTGCCATATCTTGATATAACTTTATATTTTTACTTTGTAGATCGTTAGACAACCGTCCGGACAAACTAACCCGCAGCTAGCGCAACCGATGCATGCGTCCGGGTTCTTCATGTACACATAGTGATACCCCTTGTTGTTTACTTCTCGTGGGTGCAACTCCAGTACATCCGACGGGCAGGCTACTACGCAAAGGTTGCATCCCTTGCAGCGCTCTGTGTTTACAACAACAGCTCCTTTTATTTTCGCCATAATCTTATTTATTTAAAATCTAAATGTAACACACTTCAATGTTGAGGCATCAAAGTTAGTAAAAAAATACTCGTTGCCAAGATTATAACGTTTCATTTTCTTGAATAGCGTCTTTCTGTTAATGTTTAAAGCCCCTGTGGTTAGGGTGGGATTAATGGAGGTAAGTTTCGTGTGCCGGAAAAATGCGATGTGCGATAATGAGAATCGCGGGCAGATAAGAATAGGCATTATAAGGAAGTAAGGATGGGCATTATAAGGAGGTCGTATTGCCTATTCTAATCACCTTATAATGCCCGTTGTAATATTCAGTTACGCCTTAGCGCTTTTTTGTGAGAGTTTCTCTAGGAAATATACGATACCGAAGCCCAGGATCATCAATCCCACGGCCTCCCAAACGAATTGGTTCGGAGCGATATTCGCCTCAACCAGCGGCTTGGTCATGCCGTGGCTATCCACGTATGTCTCGATTGTCTCTTTCCAAGGCCATACCTTGTTGAGTGAGCCTAGCATGAATCCTGCCAATACAGCGATCGTGATATCATGGAATTTGCGAAGCGCGAAAGACAGCACCCGGGAAAACGTCGTGATACCGATAGCGGCCCCCGCTATGAATACCAACATGACCGGAATGTTGAAGCTCTTGACCGCCTCCATGATATAGAAATATTTCCCGAGCAGCACCAGGATAAAACTCCCTGATATACCCGGCAAGATCATGGCGCAAATGGCGATCGCCCCGCAAAGGAAAATAAATAGTAAATTACTTGGGGTCTCGGCCGGAGTCGCTACGGTAATGTAGAAAGCGATCGCCGCTCCGACGACAAAGCTCAATACCGTCTTCCAGTTCCACTGCTTGATATCCTTAGACACGAACCAAGTAGAGGCTAGCACCAAGCCGAAGAAAAAAGACCAAACCAAGATCGGGTGATACACCAAGAGATAGGTTATGATTTTCGCCAAGGAGAATATACTGATACCGATACCGGCCACGATCGAAAGCAAGAAATTAGCATTGATCCCTTTCCAGAAAGCCACGATTTTCCCTGTGAATAATTGCCTCAGTGTCGTTCCGTTAATACTTTTGATAGAGTCGATCAATTCCTCGTAGATACCGACAATGAAAGCGATCGTTCCACCCGATACTCCCGGAACAACGTCTGCCGCCCCCATACCCATACCTTTTAATACTAAAAAACCGTAATCCTTGAGATTTCTTTTGTTAGGCATATTACAATTAATTTGTCTAATTACTGTTATCTTTATTCTTTAAAAATTCCTTTACCAGATCCTTAGGCTGGATATACTTTCCCTTTTTATCGAAATCAAACTCTGATCCCATAAGCAACTCAGGTCCCATCTCATGTATCAAATAAAGAAGATCATCCCCGGATATCTGGCTGAGATGCTCCATGAAGTTCTCTTTATCCCGGTTGTAGAAGTAAGCCATGGCCAGGTGAATATGGATCATCGGAGTCTTAGGGTTGATTTGGAGTACTTTTTTGTAATAAGAGATCGCCTTGTCCACCTCTCCCTTAGAATAGAGATAATGTCCGGCATGAAGCAGGCTGTCGCACTCCTCTTGGGTCTCCGGATCGAAGCTCTTCTTGTCGATGATCTTGAATATCTTGTTCGTGATAGCGACCGCCTCTTCTTTTTTACCCCTGTCGAGCAAATAAATCGTTAGGAGAGAGAGGATGCGGAGATTATCCGGATACAACTGCGCTGCCTTGAATAACATTTTGGAAGCCTCGTTCTCATCTCCTGTCTCGGTGCAACAACGGATATAGTTGATATAGTTACTCGGTCCGTCTTCCATATCCGGATCGTTTATGATCGTGGAAAGCAGTTGGTAAGCATCCTCGTATTTCTCCAGCTTCATATAGCACTCTGCCATCAGTGGCGAGATACGGCGTATCATTTCTTCATCGCCCTCTACCTCTTGGTATACCTCTATCGCTTTCTCGTAGCTCTCGTTCATATACAGGCAATATGCCTTCAATATTTTCAGTTCCATATCGGAATCATCGCATGTCAAGGCGAAATCAAAAGCCTCTATCGCTTTCTCATAATCACCGACCATGGAATGTAACCTTCCCAACATAAACCAATACTCGTATGAGAAGGGATTGTTGTCGATCAGCTCATTGCATAAATCGATCGCCCGGTGAACGTCTCCTTCTACCTCAAGGATGTAGCAAAGCTCGTTCTTGAGGATCAAGTTCTCCGGGAATAAAGCCAAGCCGCGGTCTATGAAGTCCCGGGCCTCTTTATACATGTCCAGATCATTTAGTATGGGAGAGATATACTCGAAGATTTCCTCTAAATAATCACATTCCCTGGCGATCAGCTCCTCTATGATCTCCAAGACCTTGGGGTATCGGTTGAGCGAGCAATAACATTCCAGTTTTAACATATCCAGATCTTGGTTATCCGTTTCCGCTATATTCTCGAGTAGAGCGAGAGCGCTCTCGTAATCCTCATTATATGCGAATTGTCTGCCTTTCTTGATTTGCAAGGCTGAATTACCGGGATGAAGTTTTAGCCCGAGGGCTAAGACTTCATCAAAGTAAGTGTAATCGTTCGAATCTTCAAAGCTGTCCAACAGATCATCTATTTGGTCTGCGTCGAAATAAGGTTCCTTACCCTCTTCCTTGGCAGAAAGGTAACGTTGTAACAAGCGTGAGATATCGTCTTTTTTCATTTACTATCCTTTATTTATTAATCTTGCTCCACGTATCCTTTAGTCCTACGGTACGGTTGAATACCAAGTTGTCGGGAGTGGATTCGCTATCTATATTGAAATATCCGATGCGTTGGAATTGAAGGTAGGAAAGGTTGGGCAAGGTAGCCGCGAACTTTTCCACATAACAATTTTTCCGGATCTCCAAGGAGTTCGGGTTGATGATCTCCTTCATGGCTTCCAGCGGAGAGCAATTTTTCTTCTCCCGGATAGCGGCCAACTCGTCCCTGGGATTCTCCACTTTCCAAAGACGGTCGTATAAACGGACTTCCGCTTTTTGGCAATGACCGCGGCTTACCCAGTGCAAGGTTCCTTTTACTTTGCGATTGGCATCCGGCATGCCGCTACGGGTATTCGGGTCGTATTCGCAATATACCTCGGTAATCTCGCCATTCTCGTCTTTCTTACAGCCCGTACATTTTACTATATAAGCGTTTTTCAGGCGAACTTCCTGTCCCGGTGTCATCCGGAAATATTTTTTAGGAGCGTCTTCCATAAAATCCTCGCGTTCCATCCATAATTCACGGCTGAACTCGATCTTATGGCTTCCGGCCTCCGGATCTTCGGGGTTATTGATCGCTTCCAGCTCCTCAACCTGTCCTTCCGGATAGTTGGTGATCGTCAGTTTCACCGGATTGATCACGGCGGATATACGAGTGGCGCGGGCGTTCAGATCCTCGCGAACGGCGCTTTCCAGCAACGCGAACTCGTTCAACGCGTCATAAGTCGTATAACCGATCTTGTCGATGAACTTGCGGATAGATTCCGGGGAGTAACCGCGACGGCGAAAACCGCAGATGGTCGGCATACGGGGATCGTCCCAGCCATTTACCAGGTTCTCTTTCACCAAGGTTAGCAAGTTTCGCTTGCTCATCAGGGTATAGCTCAGGTTCAATTTGTTGAATTCCGTCTGTCTCGGACGGTTATCGTTCAGGTCTTTGCCTTCTTTCAGCCAGTCGATGAACAGATCGTAGAGAGGACGGTGTACGACAAACTCCAGGGTACACAAGGAATGCGTCACGCCCTCGAAAAAGTCGCTCTGTCCGTGGGCGAAATCGTACATCGGATATGCCTTCCACGTCGTGCCCGTGCGATGATGCGGATGATTGACCACCCGGTAGATGATCGGATCGCGAAAATGCATGTTCGGGCTTGCCATGTCTATCTTCGCGCGAAGTACCATGGCACCTTCCGCTATCTCGCCCGTATTCATCTTCTTGAAGAGAGCCAGGCTTTCCTCGATCGGGCGGTTACGGTATGGGCTTTCTATGCCCGGTTGTGTAGGTGTGCCCTTTTGCTGGGCTATTTGTTCGGATGTCTGCTCGTCTATATATGCTTTCCCTTCCTCGATAAGGCGGATAGCGAAATCCCACAATTGCTGGAAGTAGTCGGACGCGTAATAAATATTTCCCCACTGATATCCTAACCATTGGATATCTTCCTTGATCGCCTCCACGTATTCTTCATCCTCTTTCGTCGGGTTCGTGTCGTCGAAACGGAGGTTGCAGATACCGCCATGGCGTTCAGCGATGCCGAAATCTAGGCAAATGGCCTTCGCGTGGCCGATGTGAAGGTATCCGTTGGGCTCGGGCGGGAAACGGGTTTGTACACGTCCTCCGTTCTTGCCTTCCGCTAGATCTTTCTCTACGGCTGCCTCAATGAAATTCAGGTTCTTCTTGCCTTCTTCTTCGTTTGTATTGATATCGCTCATACTTAAAAATTGATAGTTTTTCTTCGAATGGGGCAAAGGTAGCGATTTCTTTTTAAAATAGGCTGATGAGTAGGGCTATATTTAGGACGGTGACCATAGTGCCCAGCAGCAACAGCAGGATTGTCGTGGAGCGGCTGTTCGCGTAGACTCCCATGACCTTTTCGCTGGAAGTCAGGTACACTTGCGTGAATACCGTGATCGGCAATTGCACGCTCAGCAGCATCTGCGACAGGATCAATCCCTTGAACGGATCGCCGATCAGGAATATGATGGCCAAGGCCGGGACAAACGATAACAAGACTCCCAGTTTGGAGTGCAGGTCGGTATGATTGTACGCCTCTCCGTAGAATCCGGCGAAGATGGAAGCCCCGGCGATACCGGAGGTGATGGTCGATGAGATTCCGGCCAATAACAGGGCGGTCGCGAAAATCACCCCGGCGTTATTCCCTACGAGGGGAACCAGCAATTGCTGGGCCTGATCCAGCTCGCCTACGGCTATGTTTTGCTTGAAGAAGGTAGAGGCGGCCAGGATGATCATCGCGGAGTTGATGGCCCAGCCGATCACCATGGATAGGAGCGTGTCGTAAAACTCGTATTTTAGTTGTTTCTTGATGACCGACTCGTCTTCCAGGTTCCATTCCCGGCTCTGTATCACCTCCGAGTGCAAGAAGAGGTTGTGAGGCATCACGACAGCTCCTAGCACGCTCATGATGATCAGTATGGAGTTGTCGGGAAAGGTCGGTTTGATCCAGCCAGTCACGGCTTGTCCCCAGTTGACATCCACCAGCATCAGCTCGTACAGGAACGACAGCCCGATAATGGATACGAACGTGATGATCCATCGTTCGGTCTTACTATACGTGTTGCTGAGTAACATGGCAAGGCATACGATGGTGACGATCACTGCCCCGGCCTTGATCGGCAGGCAGAATAGCATCCTGAGGGCGATGGCCCCACCAAGTATTTCCGCGAGGGAGGTCGATATGCTGGCAAGCATGGCCGAGCCTAGAATCGGGCGGCTTAGCATGCGGGGCATGTATTTGTTGGTCGCTTCCGAAAGGCAGAGGCCGGTTACGATACCCAGGTGGGCTACGTTGTGCTGGATGATAATCAACATGATGGATGAGAACGTGACAACCCATAAAAGAGCGTAGCCGAACTCGGAACCCGCCGCGAGATTCGTCGCCCAGTTTCCGGGGTCGATAAAGCCTACGGTAACAAGTAGTCCGGGACCGATATATTTTAATAAGTCCAATGCTCCGGAACGGGGGCGATGGTTGATCTTCAGTTTGTCTAGTAGATTCATGTCTGTATAGGTGCTTTTATTTGCAAAAACAGCGTAAAGATACGAATTGTTTCTTTGTTACCCAACGGGGGCATGAAATACATTCGCACGGGCGATGGTTGGTATCCGTACGGCCGCGACCTTGTATCTACCCGGCTGTGAATTCGTATCCGTACGGATACAAAGGTGTATCTGCCCGGATACGGATAACTACCCGTACGGATACGCGGATGTACCCGTACGATCGCGCTTGGGTATCTGGGTTTGTGCGTCCGTGTGTCCGCCCGGTTACATGCTCGCGTTCGTACGGATACGGTAAACAGGCTACGGGAATGTCAGTACAAAGGTAGTCTGCTGTTGGGCCGGGTTACTTCTCAGTGTGATGCTACCACCGGATAACCGCATGATTTGTCGAGAGATAGATAACCCGATACCGCTTCCTCCCTCTTTCGTGGTAAAGAACGGCACGAATATATGCTCGGCTTCTTCCGGGGGGATGATGGGGCCGTTGTTCGTTACTTCTAGGATCACGGCCTCGTTGGGGTCGCAATACGCCTTCAATATGATTAGCCCGTTTTCTTGTTCATGCCCGATCGCCTGCATAGCGTTTTTCAGTAGGTTCAAGACTACTTGCGTGATCAGGTTCTCGTCGGCATAAACAATCAGGTCCTCCGGCTCCACGTCGATGCGGATGGTTATGTTCGGGTAATTGTTGTGATGGCGGGCGAGCTGCGTAAGTCGCTCGGCGAATTTATTGACGTAGAATAAAGATGGCTGGGGAGTCGGTATATGCGTAAACTTACGGTAAGACTCGACGAACGCGATCAGGCTTTTTCCGGTGGAGCTGATCACCTCCAATCCGTTGCGTATCTCCTCGTCGATATTCTGGTGAAGAGATAACAAGGTATCGCTCAAGGAGGTGATGGGAGTGACGGAGTTCATGATCTCATGGGTCAAGACACGTGTCAGCCGTATCCAAGACTCGATCTCTTTATCGTCCAACTCGCTGTTGATGTCATTGATAGCGATGATGCGGACGTGTTTCTCCTGGAGCGTCATCTCGGATACACGGACCGAGAGATGTACCGTGCCTCGCTCGTTGATAAAGGAGATCTGGTGTTTCTCTCCGGGACGGACGTTGCTGATGAGCCTCTCCAGATTCTCGTCGATGCGTCCGAGTTGGCGGACATGGGTAAAGACCGTCAGCCCCAGTAGGCGCAAAGCCTCGTTGTTTATCTGGAAAATATAGCCTTTATCATCTTCTACGATAATCCCCGTATTCACTTGGTTCATGATCAACTCATAGTATTTCTCTTTCTGGATCGCCTCGGCTTTCGCTTGGAAGAGTATCTGGGTGATACGGTTCAGGGATTCGCTAACCAGCTTGTCGTTGGAGGAGCGTCCGTGGGTAGCGTATTTGAAGGCGTAATCGCTATTATCGATAGCGTCGAACATAAAGGCTACCTTTTGTGCGTTCCGCTTGAATAACAGGCTGATGCCTCGCAAGGCTATCAACCATCCGATGCCTAGGAATATACACCATACCCATTTTTCCTCCAAGGCCAGATAGGTGAGTGCCGCCGTGAGCCCGGTAGCTAGGGCGAGACGGAAGGTGAGGCTGTAATAAATGCCTTTAAAGCTCATACCGCTTGATCTTATTGTAAAGCGTTTGCCGTGAGATTCCCAACTGATTGGCCACGAGCGAGAGGTTGCCGCTGTATTTATCCATGGCGGCTTTGATCATATTATATTCCATTTCCTCGAGCGTGGTGATATCATTCTTGATAGGCGTTTCCCGCTTACGGGGGAAATCGAAATTGTTGCCATCTAACGTGTCGCTGTCGGCGATGATGATCGCTTTCTCCACGGTATGTTCCAATTCGCGGATATTACCCAGCCAAGATTGGGTTTTCAGCTTTTCCTTGGCGTCGTCGGTAAGGGTCATGGATTTCTTACCATAGATATTGGTATATTTCGTGATGAATATCTCGGTGAGCGGTACGATATCCTCCGGTCGTTCCCTCAATGGCGGGATCTCTACGTGGATCGTATTGATACGATATAGTAGGTCCTCGCGGAATTGCTCTTTCTGTACCATTTCCTGCAAGTCCCGGTTCGTGGCGCATATCAAGCGGATATTGATCGGGACCGGGGTGTTGCTACCTACCCGGACGATACTCCGGCGTTGCAGGGCGGTCAGTAATTTGGCTTGCAAATGATAAGACAGGTTCCCGATCTCGTCGAGGAATAAGGTCCCGTTGTTCGCTACCTCGAACTTACCGGGGCGATCCGTCCGGGCATCGGTAAAGGCCCCTTTGACGTGGCCGAACAACTCGCTCTCGAAAAGAGTCTCCGTGATCGCTCCCATGTCTACCGGTACCATCGCCTCGTTTTTGCGGGATGATAACATATGTATTTCCCGGGCCAGCATTTCCTTGCCCGTCCCGTTCTCTCCCGTGATTAATACGTTGGCGTCTGTCTTGGCGACTTTCTCTATCAACATCCGTATTTGTTGCATGGCGTTGCTATCTCCCCAAAACATACCGCTTTCCTTGGATATCAACTGTTTGTCGCGGGTACCGCCTTTGTGGTTGGCCGAGCGGATTCGGTAAGCGGCTTGTAGCGTTTCCAGCAGCTTCGCGTTATTCCAGGGTTTCACTACGAAATCGGTAGCCCCTTCCTTGATGCCTCGTACCGCCAGGTCGATGTCGGCGTAGGCGGTAAAGAGAACGACTTGTATCGAGGGATAAGCCTTCTTGATCTCGGAGAGCCAGAACAGCCCTTCGTTGCCGCTGTTTATACCGGCGCTGAAATTCATGTCGAGCAATACGACATCCACATTCTCGTCGTGCAGTACGTTTTTTATCTTGTTCGGGGTAGAAATCGTGATAACCTTTTCAAAGTAAGTTCCTAACAGCATTTGTACGGCGGTCAGGATACCTTTATTATCGTCAACAACTAGTATAGTGCCTTGTTTTGCCATGTCATGTCCATTTATGCGGGCAAAGATACTTGATCTGGTCGATACTTCCTAAACCTGAAACGTCCTATTTCTGTTCCATATACCGACATGAATAAGGAAATAGCGAATATAGACAATCAGGCGAGATGCGATTTCACCTGCATTCTCGCCCGGTATCCCAACAGGCATACGGAGCATAGGAAGCCTAATGGGTAAGCCATCCAAATCCCGGCGATACCCCAGTGGAACGTGAATCCCAATATATATCCGGTAGGTATGGCTATGATGAAATAAGCGAAAAACGAGATCCACATGATTGCTTTCACGTCGGCTAGCCCTCGTAAGGAGTTCGCTAAAATGATTTGTGCGCTGTCGCCTATTTGATAGAGCATCAGTATGGGGAGTAATGTCATCACGATCGCGTTGACATGAAGATTATCCGTGAATATCAATCCCAGACCGGATTTGGTCATGAATAAGGTGATACAAACGATGCAAGCGACAATGAACCCTAGATGAAGCCCGGCAATGGTGATCTTACGTACCATATACCAGTCGTTCGCCCCCTTATAATAACTGGTACGGATCGCTACGGCGGCTCCAAGACCTAAATAGAGGGTAAAACTGATCGTTGATATGGTAATGGCTATTTGGTGGGCGGCAAGCTCAAGGCTACCCAGCCAACCTACCATGATGGCCGTGACGCAGAATGTTCCCGCTTCCAGGCCTTGTTGCAGGCCGATCGGCCAGCCTATGGAATTCAGCCTCCTCCAACTCTGCTTATTGATACGGATATGGGTAAAGCCTTTCCGGTAAGGCTTATAGTCGGTTCTCAACATGAATACGGCGATGAAAAGCAATAGCATGATGATTCGCGAGATAAAGGTGCTTATACCTGCCCCGAGCAATCCGAGTTCCGGCATTCCGCATTTTCCGTAAATGAGGATATAATTGCCGATGATATTCAGCAGATTCCCTGTCAATAATACCCACATGGATATAGACGGGTTGGCGATACCTTCCACGAATTGACGGAATGAATTATAAAGCATCACGAAGATGATCGAGACTAATGAGACCGCGAAATAAGGCCTTATCAAAGGCAAAAGTTCTTCGGGTTGGCCTAAAGAGTCTAGGTTTAGGTAAATCCCCAGTAAGATGGTTATCAATAATAAGGTGGTAGTCATATTGGCAGCCAAGCTGTTTTTTAACCAGCCTCCGATCGCGATCTTTTTGTTAATCGCTAGATTCTGCCCGATCAGCGGGGTGAGATTATAAGAGAATCCGGTCCCCATTATGATGAATGCGTTTATTACATTATTGACGAACGATGCCGCCGCTAGTTCTTCCGTACTGTGTTGTCCTACCATGATGGTGTCTGCCAATCCGGTGATAATAGCCCCCAATTGCCCGATAATGATAGGTACTCCTAGTGTTACTAAAGATTTATAGTATTGTTTGTAACCCGTTATTCTGTTGTACATAGTGTATTGTTCTGTTATAATGATGGTATAAAAATCCTTTACCGTATATGCCGGATATACGATAGAGTTATTCTAAAATGAAAATGTAAAGATGGATTATAAGGAATAGAGAGCGGATACGGTAGAGCCTCTCGTAGTCCAATGGACGAACAAGATACTTTTAGTAGTAAAAAAATAGTGTTCGAATTTACAGCTCATACCTCTTCTTGGATTTAGTGGCGCAAAACTACATAAAATCACCGAGACCCGCAAATCTTTAAAAATGCCTTTGTTTCTGAGATTACGCTTTTTTTGTATCTTTACGGTTATAAGAAAAATGAATGGTTATGGATCAGTTCGTGGAGCAATTAAGGCGGGTATCTCCTTTATCGGATGAGATCGTGGGGCGGTTGTTGGAAGAAATGGAAGAGGTTTCGTTCGCTAAAGGTGAGTTATCAGTCCGGGAAGGAGAAAGAGATCCGTTTGTCTGGTTCGTGAAAAAAGGATTGGTCCGGACTTTTGTGGAACGGGAGGGGAAGGATATCTCGTTGTGGTTCGCCTCGGATAGCGAGATGATCAATTTTGTTTATCGGGGTGTCTCTGCCTATAATGTCCAAATGGTAGAGAATACGATATTGTTGAGGATACCGAAAACGAAATTGGATTACTTATGCGGGCACTCCCTTGAGTTAGCCAACTGGGGATTGAGAATCCAGGATTACTATCTTCGGGAATATGAGAACTATTTTATAAACGATAGCTGGATGGAGGCCCGTGAACAATATGAGTCATTACTGAAAACCCGTCCGGACTTAATATTGAAATTACCGTTGAAACATATCGCCTCTTATTTACAGATAACCCCACAGTCATTGAGCCGTATCCGCGCTTCCGTAAAAAAGTAGGGGAGAGTCATTATTTATCATAGGGTAACTTTTCTTGTTTGCGATAGCTATACCTTCGCGTCGTTAAAAACGTGAAGTGGATAATTATGAAAATGAGTGGAGAAAAGGCGATCCGTCGCCAAGAATTGGAGCGTGGTTTACTGACCCAAAAGATTTCAAGGTTATTTCTGAAATATACGATACCGGGAGTAGCCGGCTTATTGTTCCTCGGGATCCAGTCGGTGATCGATGGCGTGATATTAGGGCGGTTCGTCGGGGCGAACGCCTTGGCCAGCGTGAATCTGATCTTGCCTTGCTATAGTTTGATGACTGCTTTGTCTATCGTGATAGGAGTGGGATGCCAGACCTTGATCGGTATAAACCTCGGACGTTCGGATCGGCAAGAGGCGAATAACGCTATAACCACCTCGTTCTTGTTTCTTGGAGGAATATCCGTTTTGATTAGCGGGTTGATTTATATATTCGCCGGAGATCTCGCCCGTATGCTGGGAGCGAATGATGTATTAGTTACGGGAGCCGTGGATTATATTCGTTCCCTTGTCCCGTTTTTCCCTTTATTGTCATTGATGTTCTTAGGAGACTATATGATTAAGGCGATGGGGCATCCGCTTTATGCCATGATCGTAATGGGAAGTACGGTACTGATTAATATCGGTCTGGATCTTTTGTTTATCCCGGTAATGGATTTAGGGATTAAAGGGGCAGGATTGGCTACCGGCTTGGCTTTTACCTTGGGAGCGCTGTTCAATATTCCCCGGATGTTCCAGCGGGGGCAAGTCGTGGCGGTACAAAGAGGACGTTTCCGTTGGCCTCTGGTCTGGAATGCGTTATATAATGGCTCGTCGGAAGGGATATCCGAGCTATCAGCCGGAATCACGATCTTCTTGTTCAATGTAACGATGATGCGATATTTAGGAGAAGATGGAGTTGCCGCCTTTACAGCGATTAACTATATCCTGTTTATCGCCACCACGGTGTTCTTAGGGATATCCGACGGGATTATACCGATTATCAGTTATAATTTCGGGGCGGGAAGACTGGACCGGATCGAGAAAGTGCTGAGATTAGCGGGGCGTGTTAACTTTACGATAGGTATCACGTTATTCGCCATCTTATTCTTTTTCGGGCAACAGATCACTTCCTTTTTCTTTAAGGGAGGAGAGGCCTTAGGCGCTTTGGCGATCGCTAATTACGGCATAACGATCTATTGCTTCACCTTCTTGATGAGTGGACTGAATATATTAGCCTCCAGTTATTTCACGGCTATCGGCAACGCTAAGCTGTCGGTCATTATCTCTATGCTGCGCAGCTTGGTATTCGTAACCTTTGGTATTATCGTTTATCCGTCTTTATTCGGTATCCAGAGCATTTGGTATAATGTACCGGTAGCGGAGTTGTGTACCTTGTTCGTGTCTTTTATGTTGGTGAGAAAGGAGTTGAGAAAGGAGATGGATTTTTTGTAGATGCGTCTCTAGCTCTAGAGTAATCTCTTTCTCTGATTACTCTAGAGTTTTATGAGGCTTATTCATCTTTCGTCATTTCATCTATAATATTCCCAAATCTTTGTAGCAAGCGTTCTGCCAAACTAGGTTTAGTGGATGAGGGAGTGGGAGTGTACGCAGGGGAGTCGATCGGTTTTGAAGGCTCGTCAGACTTCTTTGGTTCTTCCGGCTCTTCTGTTTCTTCCATAGGTGCTTGTATGGACGGCTCGTTGGTTCGTAGAGATACAGGTTTTTTCCTTTTTCCGTAAAGCCGATCGATCATGTCGCCATATTTTTGATCTTTGTTCTCTTCTGGAACAGAACTGATTCTTTCTTCGGCTTCGAAGCCTGTGGCGATAATCGTAATCTTTACGTCCGTATCAAGTGAGTTGTCATCGTATAATCCCCATATCACTTCTATATCAGGATTCAATTCTTCCATAAAGGCATCCAACTCATCAAATTCTTCGATCAATAGAGAGTGTTCCTCGCTTGTATAGATGATGAACAAGATCTTTTTTGCATTCTCTATGTTGCTGTTACTCAATAAAGGAGAATGTAAAGCGTTTATGATAGCCTTTTGCAGCCTTTTCTCTCCACTCGCCTTGCCGATAGCCATAAGAGCGTTTCCTCCGTTTTTCATGATCGTTTCCACATCGCAAAAGTCGCATGAGATGGTTCCGACAATCGTGATAATCTCTGCGATACCTTTCGTTGCGGTGGTTAAGATATCATCCGCTTTGGAGAAAGCGTCTTTAGCGGTGGTGATGCCATCCGTGTAAATGTCTCTCAGACGTTCATTGTTGATAATCAATAAGGAATCTACATTTTTTCGCATTTCGGACACGCCTTCCAATGCTTTAATTATCTGGGGACGTTTCTCAAAATAGAAGGGGATGGTCACGATGCCGATCGTAAGCAGTCCCATCTCTTTAGCCAGTTTAGCGATGATAGGAGCGGCTCCAGTACCTGTTCCTCCTCCCATTCCGGCGGTAATGAATACCATTTTGGTCTCATCGTTAAATAACTGTTTGATGTCATCCGTATTCTCTTGCGCCGCTATTTTAGCCCGTTCCGGATTACCGCCGGCTCCTAATCCGGTTTTCCCGAGTTGGATTTTTACTGGAATCTCAGATTTCCAAAGCGCTTGACTATCCGTATTACAGATAGCGAAAGAGACGTCTTTGATACCTTGCTTATACATATTGCGTACGGCGTTTCCGCCACCTCCGCCCACACCAATTACCTTTATGATATTCTTGGTTTTATCCGTAGGTAGGTTGAAGTTGATGATAGAGTCGTCCATGTGTTTTTATTTATTTATATGATTCTGATTAATAGATCGAATAGTCCCATTTTTCATGTCGTAAATCCAATATAGATTATTTTTATTGGATTTAGCTTGTATGAGCAAATGGTTGTTTATTAAGCTAAAAGAAGAGTAGGTGATGTTGATTGTTTTCTTTTGCTTCTCAATATCCCTATTGTCTTCTTCGCTTTCTATCTCCGATGTGAGAGGTTCTTCTTCGGGGAATATCAAAGAAAATGGGGCTTGACATTCTACTTGGACCGATTGCTCTTTTCTTTCATCGAAGATATAAAAGCAATCTTTAGCCTCGATAATCCAAAGCCTAATATGGCCTACGCTAACTATTTTATGCTGATAAATACGTAATCCTTTAGGAAAAAGAAGTTTATTGACGGGGGTGTCTATTTCTGAAACAGAAAAGTTTAATACTGTCCGATGTTTTCCTAAAGAATCTTGTTTCATTTCTATTATCGGTATGATGAGTTGATTTCTAAATCCGAAGATTTCTCCTTGCACCGTGTCGCAAGAGAGTGTGATTTCTTCTTTGCCTATATATTCGGAGTATCGCTCAAGCCTACTTTTCCAAGTATCTGTTCGCGGTGCCTCTCTAAAGCTCGAATCGGTAAATAAGGCTGCTTCTAGAAAATATAGCGTCGTTAATATAATAATTACGCAAATACAGGTACCGACTATTATGTTCACTGTTCGTTGTGAGAAAAATTTATTGAAGAAACTCATGATGTGTTTGTTTTAATTATGTTTCTATTGGGTTCTGTTACCACCAAAACGACCAAATCAATAATCCCAAAGCGATAGATTCTAAAGGCCCCGGATGTGCGATGCACATTAATGGCCAGATGGGAGAACCTGTTAAAAAAGCAACGATGATGTAAATGATAAAAGGGTAAAGCATAATAAAATAAAATTAATTTGTTATTTATTCAGTTTATAATTATTTACGATGTAGTTATCTATGAGTTGTTCTTTATCTGATAAATCTTGTACTTCTTGTAAGTGCTTACGTTTATATTTATCAAGGAGTTTCTTGAAGGCAGGAAGCATACGGATGTTATTCAGGTCATTGTCTCGCTCAATATGGGCGAAGCGCCTGAAACCTTTTTCGAATGCCAGTTTTAGGTACTCAATGGCTTGTTCCTTTTCTCCTATGACAGAATAAAGACAAGCGGCATCATAATAGTTGCCTTTATCTGTGCTTTTCTCTAGGACTTTATTCATCCATTCTTTAGCCTCGGTTATTTGTCCTAAATATAAGTAGGCATATTGAGCGGAAGAATTATTGTTAGGTACCGTATCCAACTCGATTGTTTTCTTGAAATCAGCGACTGCTGCATCTTTGTTATTTTTCTTCCAATATAAGATGCCTCTGTTCATATATGCGTACGCATATGAAGGCTCTAAGACTATAGACATTGTATAATCTTCGATAGCTCCATCAATATCTTCTGTATTATCTTTGAACCATCCCCTGCGATAATAGCCGGAATAATGATCCGGTTTGTTTGATATATACCTGTCTAAATCAGCGATCGCTTCTTTAGTCATACCAGCATTATATTCTATATTCGCTTTTTGCATGAAATAGTAGTTATAGGTAGAATCCAGTTGGATGGCTTGGTCTATATATGTCAAAGCCTGTTTATAATCTCCGGCTTCATTTAAGCAATCGGCGATTCGTTCGCATATAACATCACTTATCTCTTTTGATAAGCTTGTTTTGTAATATTTTATGGCAATAGGGTATTGTTTGGATCTTTCATAGATGATTCCTAGGCAATAAGGCCAGTAATAATCATTCGGATACTTGTTCGTTTGTACTTTGAGCTTAGCGGTGACGATTGTCTGTGCGGAATCCGCTAAGTCTTGCAGCAAGTAGAACGCCTTTTTATCCCTGTCTATATCCAATGCCGTGATCACGTCATCCATCGCTTCGTTATATTTTCTCAAAAATATATAGCTTTCAGCCCGAAAAGAATACCCCAGCGCATAGTCTGGGGCTAATTTAATGACATAATTGAATTGGTTAATGGCCTCTTCGTATTTTCCCTGCTTTTTAGCGTTTCTTCCCAGTCCCATATATCCCATTGTTCTTCCCGGATCTAGTGCGATTATTCGCAGGTAATCCTTGTCTGAGAGATTATATTTTCCCTCTGTAAAATAGAACTCAGCTCGTTTTTCATAACAACCAACCTCATTGGGTAATATTTCTATGGCAGTGGAATAGTCTGCCAGTACTTTTTCCTTTTCGTCCAAGGCTAAAAAGATATCTCCTCTGGTAGTGAAAGCCAGAGCGCTGAATAGTGAATCCTCTTTGGGGATATACTTGATCGATGAGTTCGCTGCTGTCAAAGCTTTTCCATACTCTTTTAAATGGTTCTTGATGATAGCGACCCATACGAAGGCATATCCGTTATCTTTATGTTCCTGTAGTTCTTTGTTTAGATATTCCAGTGCTTTTTCCAGATCATTATTTTGCAAAGCTTCGACTCCTTGTTTGTAGTTGTAGGATTCGGGACGATGAGTTTCTTGTGCATTTGTACTACATACAAGAAAGAATAAGAAGATGAGAATTGATAGAAACTGTTTCATTTATAAATTGTATTTATTTTATCCGAAAAATCGAGTTATGTCAAACCAGCCTGTGACCTCATAACTAATCCTCATTGATTGGGTAAGTTCTTGATATCTCTTAAAACCATCTGGATCATTTATATATCCATTGTTTTTTTCAAAATCATTCTTAAGGAATTTGAAATCATCCTTTGTATATGCGGAAACAGTCATGGTAATTTTGTCATAGTGTTTTATTGATTATTAACTTTTGCGAAAAGTATTCTGAATAGCCGAGTTGGGATTTTGACTCACTCGGAAATACCGTTCCTTTTCTGTCTCCTTGTAGCGGGCCTGTTCGAAAGTGCTGAATGTTCCTTTCTTCTAATATATACTTACTTGGCCGATGAAGTATATATTAAATGAGCCACGAAGTATATATTCGTTGGACAAGTAAGTACTACTGCTTTTTTCTGACTATTTAAAGATACCGCCCCTCTCAGTCACTCTGTAGCGGCTTATCCGAAATTTGGCGATTTGGTGAATCCGGAATAACATTGAGGGCGGTATTACTTTCTTCGAGAAAAATAAAGAAAGTTAATGAAAAACATATGCTTTGCGGTTTTTATTCTTCCTTGTTCTCTTCTTCCTCGAATGCCTCATCGGCCATCTCCGCATAGTAGGTATGGCGTTCCTCGGGGGAGAGACAACATTCTTCTTCAAATAGGCATTCCTCTTCCTTCATTTGTGCTAATCGGGAGAAGAAGTTCATTCGGGTATTTGCGTCTTTCCGCATACATGCGTTGATGCCTTCCTCGCTGTATGTGAAATTGCGGGTGTTATGGATGGCCATTTCCATGGCTACCTCTACCGAATTTTGATTGGCACCCATATAGGTGAAAGTCCATCCTTCGGTACGGAGTGTCTTTACAAGTCGCTTGATACTTGACCCGGTGTATTCTTTTGAGGCGTTCTCCATCCCGTCTGTGATGATGGTCACTACTACTACCGCATCTTTTAAAGGTTTGACATACTTACGTATGTTCGTAAAAGTGAATCCCATCGCATCGTAGAGGGGAGTGCAGCAACAAGGCTCATAGTCTTCTAATCGCAAGGGGTGAGCCTCGCAAATCGGTGTCTTGTCAAAGACATTTCTCATCTCGCAACTACAAAAGGTCACAAGTGATATGAAATGCTCTTGAGTATCGGCGAATTTTTGTTGCGCTTTCTGGATTCCTGCCAATGTCTCGTTAAAACTGTCTATGGCCGCTTGCCGGATACTATTCATCGAACCGCTGCGGTCGAGGATGATTACGTTGTGTACTTGTGTCTTCTCCATGTTCGCTATCTGATTAAATATTCTTTGACTATGAATAGCGGTAAAAGGCGAAAGGTAAACAAGGGAGGATGTTTTTTTATTTACTTAATTTTTCATGAAAGAATCGGGCCGCATCTAATAAAGGATCTAGATGATTCGTTATTACATTAAATATGATTTCAGTATCAATATCAAAATACGCATGTGCGATATGATTACGTATGCCTATAACATCTTGATATAAACATAATAGCTTTTTGTCTGTTAGTTTATCGATTTTCTTAAAACCTTCTCCTATGGCTTCTATAAGCATACAATTAGCCGCTAAATCTTTCAGACCTTCGGGTGAAAGTAAAAAATCATTGACATCTTTAATGTCACGGTTCCAAACTTTAAGCAGTAAAATAGATTTTTCGATCTGAAGCATGATAGCTTGAATCTTATTCTTATTATTTAAAGATATAGATTCCATCTCGATCGATTTCTTGTTTTAAAAAATTATTCATATTACGATGAAGGCGGATGAGATCCACTGAGCAGCCTACCAACTTTTCCAAGAATCTTTTTAGTCGGACCATCATGAATAAATCAGGTTCCATCTCGACGCAGATGTCAATGTCGCTTCCCTCTGTATGTTCGTCTCTTGCCACGGATCCAAACAAGCGAAGAGAGCGTATTCCGAATGTAGATTTGAAATCGGAAATATGGGATTCCAACAAATTAAGATATTCTGCTCTTGTTTTCATCTTCTTTTATGATTTAGTACAAATGTAGATAGAATAAATAAAGGTGGCAAATATTTGATTAAATTCTTGTCAGAGAGAAGTTCTATTTCTTCTCGCTTTAATCAACCATCACAAACCCCGCCCAATAATACGGATTCTCATACCTCTCGCTGAAAGCATGTTGGGTTTCCATGAAGGCGGTTCGCATATCTTTGCCTGTTAGCCAAGCGTGGTAGAAGGCGATCATGAACTTGGCCGTCGTCCGGTCGTCTACAGGCCATAGGCTGATGATAAGGGTTTGCGCTCCAGCTAATTTGAAAGCTCGTTGGAGGCCGAAGACGCCCTCGCTGTTGTTGATCGAACCTAAGGCCGTATTGCAAGCGGAGAGGACGGCTAGGCGGAGATGATCCAGCCGGAGAAGGGAGATCTCATCGGCCGTAAGCAGTCCGTCTTCTATATCCTCGATGATATCTTTCTGTAGCCAAGCCCGGTTCGCTCCGGAAAGAATCAAGCCGGATCGGAGCATGGGGTTTACTCGCAGACTGTCATCTTCCAAAAAATAACCGTGGGTAGAGATATGAAGAATATGGATATCGGATCGGTCGAGCGACTTGAAGGCTTCCTCGTTCCCCGACAGGCCGGTGTATGCGGTTGTTTGGATATGGAGGCTGTCCAGCAACGCCTTGATTTGGTAGATTTCGCTACCGGAGTATCGGAGTGGTCCCCAAGGATGTCGGGAGAGCCCTTCTCGGGTTGTCGCCTCTTGTGCCGCTTTCTGTAAGGCGCTTTTTGGAGCGTCATAACGTAAGGCTCCGAAAAGAGTGGCGTTGAGAGGAAGGTATTTACTCTCTTCCTTAAACTTTATGATCTCCCTTGTACTACTTACCCTGTAAAGCTCGTAAGGGGCTTTTTGTGGGAAGTGTCCGGCTAGGGTAGCGGAAAAGGATATTTTATGCAGGATTCCGGAAGGACTGTAATAGATTCGCTTGATATCGTGTACATATCCGGATATTGGCTGCCATATCTTTTGATAGAGATTTTCCTTATTATATAATGTATGGATTTGATCTTGGATGGGCAAGGTGTCTGCCGGAAATAGAGAGCTTATCTCTTTTTCTTCGAACAACGGGATAAAGAGCGGCCTATCGAAGTCCGACCGTAGAAGCAAGGCGGCGTAATGATTTTCCCCCTTATTCGGGTAGGTGATATATTCGACGCAAGTCTCGTCGGGAGCGAGGGCTTTCCGTATATCCATCCAGTTGATGGGATCCAAAGAGATCGCCTCTTGCCAGCCAAGTGTCCGGGCGGCTAGGTCTTTCTCTTGCTTTTCAGCTTTTTCCTCTTCCAACTGACGCTTGAGTTTAGCGATCAGGCCGTCTTGGGTGGCGAGATAAGAGATTTCCCGTTTACGTGCGAGCCATTGATCGTAAGCCTGTAGTAGGGTCGTGTCGCTTTGGCTATCCAGCGTATTACGCAGGCGATGACCGGAACGTAGCAAAAGTCCCTTGATGAAAAGGGCATTGTCGTAGCAATGGCCAGCCCAGTCCTTATCTGGGGCGATGTGTTGGAGTTGGTAGGTTTGTATAAGGTCTTCTTGGTACTTTTTGTATAAATAGGTTTGCTGGTGTGTGGACATGAACAAGAAGTTCCGGTTCAAGATAGCGCGGATGACTCGGTTTTGTTCGCCGATGAGCTCCCTAAGTCGTGCCGTGTCTTGATCTGCTGCGGCAAAAAAGCTCTCTTTTTTTAGGGCATTCACGTAAAAAGGATGTTCTTCCCCGTAGTCTTTCCGGGTGGCTTGGGTGAGTTGGTGGGTTTCTTCCCTATTTAAAGGAGGAAGCGAAGGCTTGGGTACCGATCCTTTTTGCAGGCAAAGGGCTGCTGTCTGGAAACTTTCGGGTATTTTATCGGTATGCGCTTGGTTGAAACGGACAACTTGTCCGGCTAGTTGTTCTGCTTTAGGGCGGTCACCCAGACGATGATAGAACATGCCGAGTGATAAAATACTTGCCATATATCTTGCGCTGTCTTTTCCTGCCGTAAGGCGGGTTTGATCTACCATGCGTAGATAACGCTGTTCTGCCAAGCGAAACTCCCCGATACCGGAGTAGGCCTCTGCTTCTACGTATAGATAGAAAGCTTGTTTATCGGAGGGCATTCGCTCGATCGTGCTTCGCTTGGTTTGTAATAGCCAAAGAACTTGGTTGAAATAATTTTTATCCAGCAATTGTTTGACGGACTTTTCTGTCAGTTCTTGATTAAAGGCATTCGTGATATCCAGAAGAAAGAAACGGGCGGCACATACGCAGATCGTTCCGATAGTCAGCAAACCAAGTAGGTACATGAAAAGGTGTCCTAACAAATAGAGGATGACAGCAAATAGCTCTTGTATATTTTTCTTTACGCCCATATTGAGAAGTTGGATACGATTTCATACTTTTGTGTAAAAGTACAAATTATTATGAATGGGTGGGGTATTGCCGGAGTGATTTGTGTGATGGGACTGTTGTATGCAGTCTTTCTGTATCGTAGTGAAGATCGGAAAGAAGATAAAAAAGAAGCCTTTTGGAGTGGTTTCTTGCTGGGAAGCTTGGGGTGTGCTGGGATGATTTTCCAGCTGGTTCTAGGCTTTATTTCTCTGTATGTATTGTATTTGATCTTTAGTTGGATATTTGGATGAGAATAGGTAGGTTGGTTGTATTGCTGGGTATGGGATGGTGGTTTGCGTTTTTGGGTATGGCACAAACCCGTAGGGTTCTGGGTGTGATGATCGCTGCGTATCCAGCTCATTCGGGTTGGTCTTCTTTACATGCGGATAACGATTGGTGTTTGCTACGTATGAGTTTTTTGCGGCAGGGTTTTTCGGATATTCGGTTATGCAAGGATAAGGAGGCTACTTATCAAGGGATAACGACCGCCTTAAGCAGGTTGCGGGAGAGCGTGAATCCGGGAGATACCGTTTGGATCCATTTTTCTTGCCATGGACAGCAGATGGAGGACTTGGATGGGGATGAGCCGGACGGGTTGGATGAGGCTTTAGTACCTTATGATGCCCAGATGTATTACGAAAAAGGTGTATATGAGGGAGAATCTCATTTGAGGGATGATGAGATTCATACATATTTAACAGAGATCCGTAAACGATTAGGTGGTAAAGGAAAGCTTTGGGTTTCCTTGGACGCTTGTCATAGTGCCTCGGCTACTAGAGGGGATGAGGTGGAAAGACGATGGATTCGGGGAACGAACTTGATTTTCTCCGCTAATTTGGGCTTTGTGCCTCCCGATGTCTCCGGTAATGGGTATGTGGATACACCGTTGGAGCAAAAAGAAGATTGGGCTTCAATCACTGTATTGAGCGCTTGTAAGTCGTATCAAGATAACTGTGAGTGCAAGGTGGATGGACGTTGGTATGGGGTTTTATCGTATTCGATCGGTAAGGCTTTAGATTGTTTACCGGATTGGACTGAGGATACAGATCGGTTCTTGCGGGAAGTGGACAAGAGAGTGAGACGTATGTCTCCTTTTCAAACTCCTGTGTTTGAGACAACAAAATGAGGATAGACGTGAATATAAATGATAAAATAGGATATGAGCGAAAGATCGCTTGGTTTTATGATGCTTGCAAGGAGGATTTCTTCGCTTTTATCCGTAAGCAATGTGGTGAGTTGCCGATGGAGGATCTGCGAGATCTGTACCAAGAGGCTTTTATCGCCATGCATGAGAATATACGAAACGGAAAGTATGAGGAACGTCCTTCCTGTTCTCTCAAGACCTATTTATTCCAGATAGGGTTTCATAAGACGCTTACTTATTTTAAGTCTAGGCGGGAGACGGTCGATCTGGATGAGCGTAGCATGAGGAATGCAGAGGAAAGTCTGTTATCGGAGTGGCAAGACCGGATATATTCTATAGTCGCCACGATGGAATCTCCTTGTAAGGACATTCTTTTCGCTTTTTATTGGGATAAGTTTAGTATGGATGAGATTGCTACCCGGATGTCTTATAAGGATGCTACGGTGGCTAAATCGCAAAAGTACAGATGCGTGAGGAAAGTTGCGGATGTGTTGAGGCAGATGGGGTATCACAGGTGAGAAAAAGAAATCAATATGAGTTTGGATAGGCAAGATCGAATAGATCGATATATAAGAGGGGAGATGCCGGAAGGTGAGATGCAGGCTTTCGAGAGGGATCTGGAAAAAGATGACTTCTTGTCTCGTCAGTATGAGGAGACGCTTTTAATAGCGGAGTCTATCCGAAATGTCGCGGCAGATCGAGAGTTGATGGAAGCGTTCCGGATGACAAGTGAGGAGGAGATGAGGACATTCATGAAGGAAAAGCGTTCTAGACGGCGTTTCTTGAAGCGAGCGTGTTGGGTTGCGGCCGCTATATTGCTGGTTGCGGTCGTGACACGGATCCTGTTACTGCCGCCGTCTAAAAGTATGGAAGGTTTGTATCTGATGTATTATGAACCTGCCGGATACGAGGCATTGGTTTCTAGGGGGAGTGCTTCCGGTGAACTGGATAAGCTTTTGCGGGAAGCCTTCGTTGAGTATAAGAAGGGGAATTACATCGCTGCGTTACGTGGATTTGAGTCTGCGCCTACTCTCACTGAGGAGATCTCTTTTTTCTCGGCTATTTGTTATTTAGAGCTAAATGATCCGGAGAATGCCATAGCGAGGTTACTACCATTGGTGGAGATGGGGGATAAATGCCGTTATTTTCAACCGGCAGAATGGTATTTATCCATGGCCTATTTAAAAAGTCACCAAAGGGAGAAAGCACTTTCCTCTTTAAAGAGGATCGTGGAAACGGATGGCTTTTATGCGGAGAAGGCAAAGGTGATTTTGGATAAGTTGGAGGAGTAAGAAAGGCTGCTGAAGAGATGTGAATTTTATGGATAAGGGGGCGTCCTATGTTTCTATGCGCCCCCTTACCTCTAGAACCTAGAGCTGGTACGTCTTATCACTCGATATTCTTCCGTATCTTCGTCAGGTACTCTTTCATTTTCTCGGAATCCTTATCCTTGATGATTTCTTGCAGGATATGCAATTCCTCCTGTATTCGCTCGATTTGGCGAGGGGTACGGGGGTTGAAAAGGATTTCGGTCAATAGATAATCGTCCTCGGATAGAAGGCCGCGGGCGATTTTCATATGGCGTTTGAAAGTGGTACCCGGAGCGTCTTGATGTTTCATCGTGGCGGCGAATACCATGGTGGAGGCGAAAGGGATACCTAGTGAGTAGGCTACCACTTTATCGTGTTCCTCGAACGTGTATTCGCAGATATGCAGGCGAAGGCTGGAATAAATATCCTTGAAGAATATCTTGCCCAGATGATCGCCCTCGGAGATGATAATCGTATTCTCTTTCTCCAGTTGTCCCAGATTGGCGAATGTAGGACCGAACATCGGGTGGGTGGAAACATACGGGAAACCACATGTCTCATAGAACTCCTTCAAATAAGTCTTTACGGAAGCGATGTCGGAAATGATGCAATACGGTTGCAAATAGGGCATCACGGCCTTGAAAGCCTCTATCGTGTAACTTAACGTCACGCAGTTGATCACCAACTCCGGATTGAAATCCTTAACCTCTTCCGGGTTTTGTAGGCGAAGGGCGTTATAGATAAAACGCATGCGTCTCGGATCTTTCTCCAATACAGCTACCTCATGATCAAAACTAAGCAGATCGGTGAAGAAAGAACCCATCTTTCCTGCACCTAAAATCAATATCTTCATCTTTTTTAGTTGGCTGCTGGCTGTCGACAAGTGGTAGTTGATAGCGGGCAGTTAAATATCTCGCCTGCCACAACTGTCTCTTGTCAACAGTCAACTAATTTATTTCTCGTTCATGATAATCATTTGCTGGCGTACGGATTCCTCATGGATCTCTTTCAAGATCTCCTTTACGAAGTCCGGGCTCAAATCCATTTGCTCGCCCATGCTGGAGCGTTTCTCTAAGATCTCGCTGTAACGGGGAGACTGCAAGATCGGCATATTGTGCTCTTTCTTATAAACACCGATCTCTTTGGAAATACGCATACGTTTAGCCAGAAGTTCCAATAATTGCTCGTCGATACCATCGATCTGGCGGCGAAGAGCGGTCAGGTTCTCGGTAGTCTGGTTTACGTCGCGGATAACCAACAAGTTCAATACGTAATCCAATACATCCGGGGTGATTTGCTGGGAAGCGTCGCTCCAAGCGCAATCCGGGTTGCAGTGAGACTCGACGATCAAGCCATCAAGACTCAAGTCCATCGCTTGCTGGCAAAGCGGAGCTATCAACTCACGCTTACCACCTATGTGGCTGGGGTCGCAGAAGATAGGTAGGTCTGGCATACGGCGGCGAAGCTCGATAGGAATATGCCATAACGGAAGGTTACGGTAGATCTTCTTGTCGTACGAGCTGAAACCTCTATGGATAGCTCCCAGGCGATGAATACCTGCGCCGTACAGACGCTCGAATGCCCCGATCCATAATTCCAGGTCCGGGTTAACCGGGTTCTTGATCAATACGGGTACATCGACCCCTTTCAACGCATCGGCGATCTCTTGGACAGCGAATGGATTTACCGTCGTACGTGCCCCGATCCAAAGGATATCGATACCGGCTTTCAACGCCTCGAATACATGATCCTTGGTCGCTACCTCGGTCGCTACCAACATACCGGTCTCCTTTTTCACTTCTTTCAGCCAGGGCAGGCCTTGGGCACCGATACCTTCGAATCCCCCCGGTTTCGTACGAGGTTTCCAAATACCCGCACGGAATATTTTAATACCTCTGGAAGCCAATCCTTTGGCTGTTTCTAATACTTGTTCTTCAGTCTCGGCGCTACAAGGGCCTGCGATTACGATAGGACGTTGTGTGTCAACTCCCGGTAATGCTAACGGTTCAATCTTCATTTCCATCTTTGTGATCTATATTTTAATTTTCGATTTTCAATTCTCAATTTTCAATTTCCCTGATTCTTCTCAAGGCTTCTTCCAAAGTCTCGTTCTTACAGCAAAGGGATATACGGATATAACGCTCGCCACGGCTACCGAAGATAAATCCCGGCGTAAGGAATACGTTGGCCTCGTATAGCACCTTGTTGGCGATTGCCTCGCCGCTCTCGGCGGAGTCGGGGATACGTCCCCAAAGGAACATTCCTACTTGGTTCTCGTCGTACTCGCATCCCAAGGTACGCATGATTTGTCCGGCAAGATCCCGGCGGCTACGGTAGACACAGTTCATGTTATCGTACCACTCTTTCTTCGCGCTCAAGGCCTCTACCGCCGCGTATTGCATCGGCTTGAACTGTCCTGAGTCGATATTGCTCTTTACCTTCAATATCCATTGTACGAATTGGGCGTTGGAAGCCAGCATTGCCATACGCCAACCCGGCATATTATGCGCCTTGCTCATGGAGTTCATCTCGATACAGATCTCTTTGGCTCCCGGTATGCTTAAGATACTTAGCGGATGCTCATTCAAGATGAAACTGTACGGGTTATCATTACATATAATAATACCGTGTTTCCGGCCGAAGGCCACCAGCTTCTCGTACAGCTCCACGCTAGCGTTCGCCCCGGTAGGCATATTCGGGTAATTGGTCCACATCAGCTTTATGTTGGAGAGATCCATTTTCTCCAGTTCCTCGAAATCCGGTTGCCATCCCAATTCTTCTTTCAGCTCGTAGGGGATCAAACGGGCCTCTACCAGCTTACTTACGGAACTATACGTCGGATATCCCGGGTTCGGAACCAGCACGCCATCCCCCGGATTCAAGAATGCCAGCGAGATATGCAAGATACCTTCTTTGGAGCCGATAAGCGGTTGGATCTCTGTTTTAGGGTCTAAGTCTACGTCGTACCATGTCTTGTACCAGTCGGCGAATCCCTTACGCAGTTCCGGTATGCCCACGTACGGTTGATAACCGTGCTCGTTCGCTTTGCGGGCATGTTCACACAACGTCTCGATGGTCTGTTCCGAAGGTGGGAGGTCGGGGCTGCCCACGCCAAGGTTGATGACGTTCTTGCCTGCGGCGTTCATCTCGGCTACTTCCTTCAGTTTCTTGGAGAAGTAGTATTCCTGTACGCTACCTACACGGTTAGCGGGTGTAATATTACACACTTTGTCTTCCTTCTGCATATTCGCCTAATATTTTTAAGTCTTTTGTTAACGGTCTGATAGCGTCCAACGCTTGTTTGTAACGGGTGAAATCCGTGAAAGTAAGATCGATGTAGAACAAGTATTCCCATTCACGCCCGATAATAGGCAAGGACTGTATTTTGGAGAGATTCATGTCGTAAAAAGAGAGAACGGAGAGAACTTTGGAAAGGCTGCCGGAGGTGTGGGGGAGAGCGAATACGAGAGAGGATTTGTTTTTATCGGTTCCTCGAAGCATCTCATCCGCCGTCCAGCGGTCCGCTATGGCGAGGAAGCGGGTGAAATTCCGTTTGTTTGTCTCGATCCCCTCGGCAAGGACTTCCATATTGTAAATCTGGGCGGCCAGTTTCCCGCATATCGCCGCGTGTCCTTTCAGTTGGTTCTCCGAGATCCATCGGGCGCTCATGGCGGTATCCTCTTTCTCTACCACCTTGGCGTTGGGCAGGGTATCCAGGAAATCTGTACATTGCATCAACGCGATCGGGTGGGAGTTGACCTCTGTTACCTCGTGTATCGAGGTTCCCGGAAGCGCTACCAAGGAATGGGAGATACGTAGCTTATACTCGCCGGTGACGCTCAACCCGCTCTCGCGGATTAATTCATGGTTTTGAAGGAGGCTTCCCGCTATCGTATTCTCGATGGCCATCATGCCCAAGACAGACGGATCTTTCTTGATCGTCGTGATAACATCCCGAAATGTATTACAAGGGATGATCTCTATTTCCTCACCTTCATGATAATTACGGGCGGCGATGTCGTGATACGAACCGGCTATTCCCTGTATTGCTACTTTCTTTTTCATATTAATTTTCAATTTTCAATTCTCGGTTTTCAATTAAAAAAAAAGTCCCACCAAAACCGGCAGGACTTTATATTTTATTGATATTTTTATTCAATCATCAACGCTTTACATACAAACTCCTGCCCTTACTCTGCTAAAGTAAAAGTAATAAAAGTAATATGTAAAGCTAAATCGATTCATTATCTCTTTGTTTTTAAATACGCAGCAAAAGTAACGCTTTTTTGGAAACTACAAGCAAAAAGTGATATTTTTTTTCGTTGATACTAGAAAATAAGTCTGTATCCTGTTTTTCGTATGGTTTGGATCTCTATCTGTGGATCTAGTCTCAACTCGTTTCGTAAATAAGCGATATAATTATTTAAACTCTCGTTAGCGTCTTCATTTCCCCATACTTCTAGCAATATATCTTGACGACTCATGATCTCTCCTTTATTATGAAGAAGGAAACAGAGAAGCTGGTATTCTTTTGGATTTAATGTTTTTACGGATTTGTCGAGATATTCCAATCGATGGTCGGTATACAGTTTATATTGTCCTATCGGAATATAATATGAAGGAGTCGGATCTGATACTGGTAAAAGCATATTGATTTGATGAAGAAGCTCTATAAAAGGGAAAGGTTTTTTGATATATAAGCTAGCTCCTGTCAAATAACCGCGCTCTACCGTCTCATTATCTATATGCGATGACATAAAAAGAACCGGTATCGATGGATATTTTGAACGGATGGCAGGTAGGATATCTAAACTGCTCTTATTGCCGACCTCAACATCCAATAAAAAGATATCTGGTGAAAAGGAAGATATTTTCTGCATAAACCCATCCAAGGTATTCAAGTAATTTACTTCAAATCCGTTTTCTATCAGCGATTTGGTAATTAACGCTCCATTTATTAAATCGTCTTCTACAAATAGGATATTTCGAGTCATTTGTGTGATTGTTTTTTGGATTAAATTTACTGCGGCAAGTTAATGATAAATTCGGACCCTTCACCTTCTTTGCTCTGAAAAGTAAATATCCCACCTCGTTCTTCCACGATTTGTTTCACGCTGGATAGTCCGATGCCATATCCTGATCGAGACGGCTTACCGGTTTGTCTCACCCTGTAGAATTGAGTTCCTATTTTTTTTAGTGCCTCTTTCGGGATTCCCCAGCCGGTATCTTTTACGGAGATTTGTATTTGCCCTTTGTCAGACTTGGCTGATACGGATATTGCTACATCTTCATTGGAATATTTCAATGCATTTTCCAGCAAGTTACGCAAACAGCGTTCCAAACTCACACGATCAATACCTATATTAATGGTAGGAGAGGGTAGTTGGTAGTCTAGTTTATAGGTATGCTTTTTATCTTTATAGAGTAGATCTAGCCCGGACTGTATTTGTCCGATCATCTCCGGGAGATTGATCTCAGTGTTTTGTTTATCTATAGGAGTATGCTTGAGTATATTTAGCATAGACTCAATTGTCTCGCATAACTGGCGGACTTTAGTCTTGCTGTCTTGCAGGAATGTGAGCATGAAAGTGTCGGTTTCTTTTTGCTCAACACTGTCTAATATGGTAAAGACAGTGTTAAGTGGTGACTTTAAATCATGTACCGCACTCTGTACTGCGGCCTCACGTGCTTCTAGCTTTTGCCATATCCGGCGAATGACAACTAACTGATAATATAGGCAACCAAATATAATGCAAATAATTAGGCCGGAGACAAGTAGGGCGATGAACATATCCAAGAAAATTGGATAAATAGCTAATTTTACTTTGGCTTGCACAAAAAGGAGTCCTAGGGTACCTATTGGTTGTTGTATTGTCTCAATGTAATTAAAACCTTTTGATAAATAAGTATTTGTGGAGGATTTTGTGATTTTATGTTGTTTGTCATAAAAGATGATTTGAAATGTAGTATTTATGTTTTGTCTTTTTAATCTGTTCGCAAAAATACTATCCATAGATTCTATATTAATAGGTCGTTTGAGCAGTAAATCATCTCGCATTTTCTGTTCGAGAACTTCTGAAAAACTGTTACCAAGGCCGATTTTCTCAGCCTTCCTTAAATAGATTGTATCTCCTTTTAATTTTTCACGTTCTTCTGGAGTCATATCACTTGCTTTTCTTATGATTAACTTTGGATTATTAGGATCTCCAATTTTTCCAAACCAACGTGAAGTTATCTCGTCTTGGATAGATAAAGATAAAATCTCTTCTATTTGTTTTGTCTTTTGTACTTTGTATTCTTTATATATACTATTCAACCAATATCCTTGGGATATAAGTAAAGCAAACATACCTATGATAGGTAGAAATATAGTTTTATTCATGCTTTTCAGTATTTTCATGTAAAAGTATGTGTTTTTTTGATTTTGTGATGTATTTATGACGATTTTGTTAGATTTCTATTGATATATTGTATGTATGTTTGTGACATGATCAAAATGAAGAGAAAATGGAAACATTAGAACTTGAAATTTTAACAACAAAAGAGTTTGTATTTTTAATGGGAGGAATATGGGTTTTTAATCCAGAAATAGAAGAGTGGTATTGGATTGAACCAAGAGGCTTGGATGATCCGTTTGTGATAAGAGATATTAATTAAGTTGAATTTCGTCTGATGACTTCGGCTTGTAGATGAAATTCAACTAAGACTAAAACAACAAAAAGAAGCTACCGTTCTCGGTTTCTGTTTTGTTGGTGTGACTTTGTAAGATGCATATTATGAAGTTTGTGATAGGTGAGAACGAAAGTGTTAAAATACTGATACGTTAAAAAAGACAAAATACCTTTGTCGCTAGATTTATATTACGAACAAAAGTTTGCGAGAAAATAAAAAAATACGGTAATGGCACGTTTGTGGATATTAGTTGCTTTGTGTAGTATATTTTTTCAGGGTTCTCTGTCTGGGCAAAATATGGGATCACTGACAGGGAAAGTCATGAATGAAGAAAATGTAGGCATTGAGTTCGCGAATGTCGTCTTGCTAAACGTACAGGATTCTTCTTTCATTGAAGGAGTGACTACTACTACGGATGGACTTTTTGAATTGAAGATGGAAGCTACGGGCGATGTGATTCTCCGGATATCTTATTTGGGATATGCTGATTTATATGAAAACGTCCGGTTGGGAGCCGGAGAAAATAAAATAGGGACACTTGTGTTGAAAAGCCAGAATGTAACTTTGGGGGAAGTAGAGATAGTGGGGCATCGCCCTGTGGTGAAGATCAAAGGTAATTCGATCACGGTGGATATAATGAATAGCCTGCTATCGAGAGAACCTAATATGATTGATATGCTTTCGAAAATCCCCGGGATGATGAAGTCTAAAAATGGAGGGCTGGAAATATTTGGAGCTGGGGCACCTGTTATCTATATAGATAACCGCAAGGTATATGGAATGAGTGAGATAAAATCGTTGGATGTTAAGAGTATCAAACAAGTTGAATTAATTACAAATCCGGGCGCGCGCTATGATGCGGAGGGGAAATCCGTGCTAAAGATTACGACATTAAAAAAAGCAGACGGATGGTTTGTTCAACTAGGAGCGACAGCTGTACAAAGTGAAAGATTCAGCCATGATGAGACGATTCGTATGGGATTCAAAAAAAACAAGGTGAATGTGTCTATGAGTTATAGCTTCTACGACATGCGGAACGACTCTGAGCAAATGCAAGAAAAGAATGCTTGTGTTGATACGCTATGGCAATATGCGTCGAAAAAAGAAAGTAACTTTATTCAACAGTATCACGCATACGATGTGAACTTCAATTTTGAGATTTCAAAAAAACAATATATGGGAATTCAATTGAATGGCTCAGTGAACCCCTATGATGATTATGCGATAGAAAAAAATGAGATAAGTAAAAATGAATTATATTACAAACACCTTGATATTAGTAGCTCTTATAACACGAGAGCCGATAATATGCGGTTGAATATGTTTTATAATGCGGTATGGCTTGAACGATTGAGCTTTGATTTAAATATGGATTATGCGTGGAATAATAATAAACAAAAACAATGGGTTCTTGAAAATGCGAAAGATGTATTTACTTCAAGCAATTCTGATTATAAAGTTTATTCAGCCCGATTCATCCTAGGTTATCAATTGGGTAACAATGGGAGTGTAAGCGTAGGTGGAGAATATGCCCAAGTGGATGGGGTGGGTGATTTGTATAGTCAGAACTCAGGTGTACAGGAAAGTAACTACACAAATAAAGAGATAAAATGGGCAGGTTTTGCCGAATACAAATGGAAAAAAGGCGATTTCTCTCTGGAAATGGGTGTACGCTATGAGAACGTGAAGTCGGATTATATAGATTTGCTGAGCCAAGAAAATAACATATACCGTGATTATAGCGAGCTATTCCCTTCCTTATCATTGTCTTATGCTCACGCGGGATGGAGTAACTCGTTGTCTTATACATCCCGGGTAAATCGTCCCGCTTTTCGGTTGTTAAATAGTCGTACTTACTACCAAAATGAATTTCTGTATCAGCGAGGAAATCCTTTGCTGAAACCGCAAATGTCGCATACATTACAATGGTTGTCTGGGTATAAATGCCTGAGCTTTACATTGGGATACATGCGTACTAAAAATTATATAGATTTCGCTTTTGAGACTTTGGGAGATGGCTCAACGATTATAAGTACGTATCAAAACTATGATATGTATCAATCTTTAAAGGCACAGCTAGGTTTTCAATATACTTTCGGTTGTTGGAATCCTGTTTTTACACTTAATTTACTTCAACCTTTTTTTAAGACAAGCTATATGGGTAATGTGATTACTAATAATAAATTGGGGGCTTATGCCCGGTTTAATAATATGTTTACTTTACCTAGGGATTATATAATTTCGGTGGATTATTTTATTAATAGTGGAGGAAATGTAGGTGTTGTCTTGTTTAAACCCTATCAATCATTTAACTTGGGGATTCAAAAAACCTTTTTTAATAAGCGACTGGAAGTAGGTCTACGAGCAAGTGACTTGTTTAGAACGATGGTTTATAAAGAGGGAATGGCTATCGGATATGTTAATTTTGAGCAGACAGAAGATTATAATTCACACAATTTATCGCTGAATGTTATTTGGCGCTTTAATCAACAAAAGAAAAGCCAATATAAAGGACGGAGTTCAGCGGCGGATATTATTCGGCGGCTATCCTGAACTTCTGTGGAGATACCCCTACGTAACGCTTGAAATACTTGCCGAAAAAGGATACATTCGGGAAGTTCAGGGAGTAAGATATTTCTTGGATAGTCAGGTCTGTAGCTTTCAATTGCGACTTGGCGTCCATGATGACCATATCGGCTATGATATCGGATACGGATCGCCCGGTCTTTTGCTTGATGATCATGCAAAGATGTTGGGGAGATATGCTTAGTTGGCTGGCATAAAAAGCCGTTTGCCGTTTTGAGGTATAGTTTTTCATCACCAGTTGGATGAATTTCTTGTGGATCTCGTCGCTACGGGTCGTTATCTTGTTAGGCCATGATTTTCCTTGATACAAATCGCTGATCCCATGGATCATGGTAAGCAGGATATGTTTCACCATCTCCCTGTTTATGGATTTCTCCTTCGCTTGTACCCGCTCTAATAAATGAAGGTAATCGTTTATAAAGCTTGCCCGGTCCTCGTTCAATGATATGACCGGATTCTCGTAGATAGTAGGTAAAGTACTCATCGTAGACTTTATCATGTTCACGCAATCCATGAACTCGGAGGAGAAACCGATGAAAGAGAGGCGGAAACTTTCTTCTTGCTCGCAAAACTGGATGATGCTTCCCGGCATCAAGGTGATGAAATCATTCGGCTTCAACGTGTATTCCGTCAAGTTGATGGAAGCCCGTAAATTTCCTTCAACGCATAAAACGAAAATACCTGCTTTTAACCGGCAAGTCTGCTTGTAAAAGTTTAGGATTGCCTCGGTGATGTCGTTTCCTACGACATAATCCCGGGGCAAATCTAATTGTGGTAAGTTTGCGTTCATCCGTTATTTTTATTAATGGTTGAACACAAAGGTAGTAAAACTGCCGCTGATTCATTTATTTTTTTAATAATAGACCAATTAATCCTTGGATCAGACTTTATTCCATTCGTGCTTCTTTATTCCGTTTGTGCAAGCTTTTCAGCTCGAAAGATAACATGACCCGGAATATACCTATTATCAATAAAGCGTAGGCGATCATGTAAACCAGCGTAAACGCCCCTAATGCGGGTTGCCAGATAACACCGATGGAGCATAGGATAGCCAAGATACCGAATACCATGTACCATCCCCAGTTCCGTGTACCGTATCGTTTCAGGTCCATCGAATAACCGGTGGCCGAGAAGCCCCTGAACATAAGCCAGAAAGCCAAGACAAACGGAAGTACTTCCATGCTGAGCCCCGGGCTTGCCATCAAGAATATACCTAAGATCAAATCGATGATACCTCCGGCCAAATACCATCTCCAACTGTTGATCCCTTTTTTATTCGCCAAGGCGAAAGCGATCTCGAACACGCCGCTTACGAACATAGAGACGCTGAATAAGATACTAAGCGCTACGTAGCTCGCCAATGGCGCGAACATTAAATAGATAGCGACGATGATGTAAAGCAGTCCGACCAATAGTGATAGCCACCAATTCTTGACCGCGTAATCCATTTTATCAATAAATGTTTTCATATTGGATAATATTGTATTGTAATTACCCAATTAACAAGGGGAAGAAAGGAAAAGTTCCAGGTATTTATGGCTAGGATGTCCTTAAAAACTTTGTCCTTTGGAAATTAATTCTTTTCTTTGGCGTTTCAAATCAATATAGGTATATAAGTACGAGTATTATGGTGAAAAATTTGATAGCGATAACTTGCTTTGTCATAGCGTTGGTGTCTTGTAATAAGGTAGAGCATAAGCTAGAAGGAAAATGGCAATTGAAAACCGTAGAGGTGAATGGGACAGTCCAGACGGTGGATACGGTTTGGTATAATTTCCAGACCTCTTTGTTCGAGTACCAATTGTACGATCCGGCAAAGAATGTATATCGTACGAATTTTGGTTATAAGACGTTGGAGGGAGATATGAAACTGGATTTAGAGTTGATCAACTACGGAAGTACCCCTTTGGAGCAATTCATGCGCTATACGGATTGGACCTCGCCCAAACAGACTTTCACGATCGAGCAGTCTTCTGTAACGAATCTGGTAATGAGCTGCGAAGGAAGAACTTATACGTTTAAGAAATTCTAGGATATCATATGCTGTTTGATCTCGGTCCTTCATGAGGAATACTCCAGTACTTCCAAAGAAGTACTGCGATACTCTTTGCGGAGTACTGGAGTACTTCCTGCGAGGTACTCTCTCTTCGGTGTTGGATCACGCGATCAAATCCGTTTCTATAGCTTGTGCCGCCTTGATCAGATCGGCGGGAGCTATCTGTATCTGTAAGCCTCGTTGCCCGGCGCTTACATAAATACTGTCGAAGCCGGACGCTGTATGATGGATATACGTGGGGAAATGCTTTTTCATGCCGATAGGCGAGCATCCTCCCCGGATATAACCGGTAAGCGGTAACAACTCTTTCACGGGGATCATCTCGCATTTCTTATTCCCGGATACCTTGGCCGCCTTTTTCAAATCCACCTCGTCCGCTCCGGGGATCACGCATACGAAATAACCGCTCTTATCGCCATGCAAGATCAAGGTCTTGAATACTTGGGCGATATCCTCCCCTAATTGTTCCGCTACATGCGTAGCGCTCAAATCATTCTCGTCTACCTCATAAGGCACGAGCCGATAAGCTATCTTAGCCTTGTCTAGCAAGCGTGCCACGTTTGTCTTATTGATTTTCTCTTTCATCGCTCAGATCCCTTTCATGGATAATTGAACACGTTTTCTGGATAAATCTACGCTTAAAACCTTCACCTTGACATGCTGGTGGATAGAGACCACTTGGGTCGGGTCGCTAACGAAACGATCTGCCAGCTCGGAAATATGGACAAGCCCGTTCTCCTTGATCCCGATGTCGACGAAACAACCGAAGTTGGTGATGTTGGTCACGATACCGGGCAATACCTGTCCCTCTTTTAAATCCTCGATCGTTTTTACCGTAGGATCAAAAGCGAATACCTGAATGGTTTGGCGGGGATCACGGCCTGGTTTATCCAGTTCCTCCATGATATCGAGCAAGGTAGGCATTCCTACCTTATCCGTAAGGTAATCCGTTAGCTTTAGTTTCTTTTTAAGCGCTTTGTCGGTGATCAGATCGGCTACCGAGCATTTTAGGTCTTTCGCCATCCGTTCTACGATCGGGTAGCTCTCGGGGTGTACGGCCGAGTTGTCCAACGGATTCTTCCCACCGGGTATCCGCAGGAACCCGGCGCTTTGCTCGAAGGCTTTCTCGCCCATGCGGGGAACTTTCATCAGTTCTTTCCGGGAAGTGAACGGCCCGTGTTCCGTCCGGTAATTCACGATATTTTGCGCTAGCGTAGGGCCTAGCCCGGAGACGTAGGTCAATAAATGCTTGCTTGCCGTATTCACGTTTACACCCACCAAGTTCACGCAGCTCTCCACCGTTTGGTCCAGACTCTTCTTCAAGGCGTTTTGCTCTACGTCATGCTGGTATTGGCCGACACCGATACTTTTCGGATCAATCTTGACCAGCTCGGCCAGCGGATCCATCAGCCGGCGACCGATACTGACAGCCCCTCGGACTGTGACATCATACTCGGGAAATTCCTCCCTGGCGATCTTAGACGCGGAATAGATAGAGGCCCCATTCTCGCTTACCACGAATACTTGCACTTTACGGTCGTAACGGATATTCGTGATGAATTGCTCGGTCTCACGGCTGGCCGTACCGTTGCCGATGGCGATAGCGTCTATAGCGTATGTGGCAACCAATTGGGCGACCTTGGAGGAAGCCTTGCCTTTCTCGTTCTGGGGTGGATGCGGGAAAATCGCCTCGTTGTGCAATAGATTCCCCTGTGCGTCCAGGCAGACCAACTTGCATCCGGTACGGTATCCGGGGTCTATGCCTAATACCCGTTTTTGCCCCAAAGGGGGAGCGAGCAGCAGTTGCCGGAGGTTCTCGGCAAATACCCGGATCGCCTCCTCGTCGGCTTTCGCTTTGCTCTGGTTGGAGAACTCTGTCTCGATGGAAGGCTTCAGCAAGCGTTTGAATGAGTCTTCGACGGCGGTAGCCACTTGCTCGGAAGCCTCTCCGCGCCCTTTTACGAAACGCCGGTTCAAGCGATCCAAGCAAGATTCCGTATCGGGAGAGATACTTATGCGGAGGATTCCTTCTGCCTCTCCCCGCCGGAGCGCCAATAAGCGATGGGAGCTAGCCCGGCTCAAGGGCTCGCTGAAATCAAAGTAATCCCTGTATTTAGCGCCTTCTTCTTCTTTTCCCTTGATAACTTTCGATGTGATCATGGCAGTGTGGGCGAAAGAGTTGCGCACGGTGTTGCGTGCCGATTCATTCTCGTTGACCCATTCTGCGATAATGTCTCGTGCCCCTTGCAGGGCTTCTTCAGCGTTCTTCACTTCTCCCTTGATGAAATTTTTAATGCGTGCGGATAGGTCTTTCTCGTTTTGCGTCATCACGATCTTGGCCAAGGGTTCCAACCCTTTCCTGCGTGCGATTTCTGCCTTGGTGACCCGTTTGGGCTTGTAGGGGAGATATAAGTCCTCGATCTCTGTGCTGTCCCAAGAATCCTCGACACGTTTCCGAAGCTCAGGGGTAAGTTTCCCTTGCTCTTCTATCGTGGCGAGGATTGTCTCCTTCCGTTTGCTCAGTTCCGTCAGTTTATCCAGTTGATCTTTGATGGCACCGATTTGCACCTCGTCTAAACCTCCGGTCACCTCTTTCCGGTAACGGCTTATAAATGGTATGGTAGCACCTTCGTTTAAGAGCCCGATTGTCCGTTCCACTTGTTTTTCCGGGATTTGCAGGAAACGGGCTATAAGCGTGTGAAATACGTTTGTCATGTCTAGTATTCTTAGAATTGGAGTACAAATATACGGTTTTACTTATATTTTCGGTCGGGATGCTCACTTCTTGGGTTTATTATTTGTATCTTTCATTAATTTTCAAGAATTTTACGGCCAGAATACTCAAGCCTCTGATTAAAAAAGTCAACATGGAAGTTAACACTACAGGGAATAAGACATTGGAACAAGATTATAGGGATTTAGCAGGCTTACTATCTAATATCGTGGATTCGTTGCCCATATACTTTTTCGTGAAGGATACCGGTGATAATTTCAGGTATGTGTACTCCAGCTCTTTAATGAACCAACTTTACGGGCGATATCATGATAATGTGGTCGGGAAGACGGATTTCGACCTATTCTTGGATCCGGTTGCCGCCCAGTCTTTCAGGGATATGGACGAGGAGGTGGTGAGAACGGGGAAGATGCAACGTTTCGTAGAACAGATGATCGACCCGAAAGGTATCTTGCGTACCATGGATACGATGAAACAACTAGTGCCCCGCGAGGGCAAGCCTCCTTATCTAGTGGGGATCTCGTGGGATATTACGAAACAAAGGCAGATCGAGGAGGAATTGCATAGCTATAATAAGCGCTTGGCGCTCGCTTGCCAAGCGGGTAAGATTTATCCGTGGCTTTGGGACCTGGTGAGTGGTACGGCAGAGCTTTCCTTGGAAGAAAACGGCCAGATCAAGCACGTACATATCTCGCACGCCAGTTTTACGGAGAAGATCCATCCGGATTACCGGAAGGTATATGAGGATATAACTACCGCGTTCATGCGGGGAGAGATCGATTCCATGCGATTCAGTTTTCCCTGTCGTTATTTCTCGGATGAGTACGTGTGGCTGGAGAAGATCGGCGAGGTCTATGAGGCCGATCCGGATGGCAAGCCGATCCGCTCGATCGGAATCCTCCGAGACATGACCGTTGATAAACGGCATGAGGCAGATGTACAAGCCAAACATCTGGCAGAAGAGAGCGACCGGATGAAATCTGCGTTTATCGCCAACATGAGCCATGAGATACGTACCCCATTGAATGCCATCGTTGGTTTCTCCACTTTATTGGCAGAGAGCGACGACGAGGAGGAGAAAAAGGAATATCTGAAGATCATAGAGAGTAGTAATGAGTTCTTATTGCAATTGATCGGTGATATCTTGGATATATCGAAAATCGAGTCCGGAAAGATGGAGTTTATCTATACGACCTTGCGTTTGAACGAGATATTCATTCCTCAACAGCAGGCTTTCTCCTTGAGAGTGGCTCCGGGGGTAAAAGTTATTTTCGAGTCGGACGGTAATGACTATTGCATAGTATCGGAAAAGACCCGCTTGACTCAGGTCTTGACCAATTTCCTTTCCAACGCCGTAAAGTTCACGAGCGAAGGTTCTATACGGTTTGGTTATCGCTTGACCACCGACGGTATTTATGTCTACGTAACGGATACGGGTGTAGGGATCAGCAAGGAGTCTCAAGCGACCATATTCGATCGTTTCGTAAAATTGAACAGTTTTAAGCAAGGAACGGGATTAGGCCTTTCCATTTGCAAAACGATTATCGAGAAGCTAAAAGGAAAAATCGGGGTTGAATCAGAAGAAGGGAAAGGCTCTACATTCTGGTTTACGATCCCTTGCCAACCGATGATTGTGAGATAAGGGTATCCAAAACCTGCTATGGACAAAGGGGAGCTAATTTCACGCCCCCTATCCAATGAACAAAATACTTTCCCTTTGGTCAAAAGGTTTGCGAGAGACATGCTGCTTCTCAGTTTTTATACAGGGAGATCGTAGACCGTTACAATATCCCCGAGTCCCCGTACCTTCTTCCCATCATCGCCAGGCTGGGTATAGACGAGAGGAAACAATATACACAATGCCTCCCATCGTATCGACAGATATTTGAAGGCCATTGGGAAAGAGTCGGGCTTATCCGTTCCTTTGACCCACTATGTCGCGCGCCATTCCTGGGTCAGCGTAACCCGAAAGTAAGAATATTCCGATTTCCGTGATCAGTGAAGGTATGGAACATGATTCGGTGACCACTACAAGAATCTATCCGGCCTCATTGGACACTATCACTATCTATAAAGCTAATAGATTGATTCTGAAGTTCTTATATAGGGCGTAGCATATTGAGTGGATGAATGCTCTCTTTTCAAGAGATGAATTTCTCGATGCAAAATTATACAAAATATAGAAAAAC
>NZ_CANTZW010000021.1 GCF_947855115.1 uncultured Parabacteroides sp. | reverse complement strand
CGAAAGCCAGCTGAGTTACAGTCAGCCCCATTTGGCCACTCTGGTAACTGCCCTTTTTACTTGTTAATTGAAAATTATTCACGACCCTTAATTTTCAATCTTCCATTCTCCTGAGCCTCTTGTCGGATTCGAACCAACGACCCCGAGATTACAAATCACGTGCTCTGGCCAACTGAGCTAAAGAGGCGATACTTCTAATAAGCAGCCGTTTCGTCACCACGGCGAAACGGCTGCAAATTTAGACATTATTTCTTACATACCAAATTTATCTACCGTTTTTTTTATTTGGCTCTGATTTTTTCCTTGAATTTAACCAGTTGCTTCTCCAAAGCCTCAACGCAATCGTCTATCGCCCCTTCGAAAGTATCGTTTATCTTATCAGCGAAACATTCCCCGTTCTTGACGGACAGCTTTATACTGGCTTGCTTGTTGTTTGCTGTTTCCGGCTTAACCACCTTCAACGTAACCTCGGCCAATATAATCCCATCGAAGTATTGCTCTAATTTAGAAACTTTCTTCTGGATAAACGCCTCCAATTGTGCAGTCGCGTCGAAATGAATTGCTTGAATTCTAACGTCCATAATAACCTCCTTCTTTTTTTGCTCTTGGATGAGCATGATACACTTTTTTTAATTCCTCAAAGGTCGTATGCGTGTAAACGCTGGTAGATGCCAAACTGCTATGACCTAACAAATCTTTCACAGCGTTCAGCTCGGCCCCGTTGTTCAACATACTCGTCGCAAATGAATGTCGCAACACGTGTGGACTTCGTTTAGCCAGCATGGGTATCTCCGACAATTGCTTTTTCACTACATTATAAACAATCCCCGTCGACAACTGCTCTCCGTTCTTCCGGACGAAGAACCATTCGCTAGCCGCCTCAACCTCACGATCACGGACTTCCGTGTATGCAAGCATTAAGTTTTTTAAACCCTCCGCAAAAGGGATCAACCGCTGTTTGTTCCGCTTTCCGGTTACCTTGACCTGCATCGCCTCATAGTCTACATCAGCGTTTCGTATGCCGATCAGCTCTGAGCGGCGCATCCCGGTATCGTATAGCATCTCAATGAGCAACCGATTCCTCACACCTTCAAAATCCTCACCAAACCCGTCTCCGTCCAGCAACGCCTCCAGCTCGCTGTCCTTAATGAAATAAGGCAGGGGCTTCTTCGTTTTCGGACCGCTCACCAACCTCAACGGATTCGCAGAGACTATACCCTGCTTCATGAGAAACTTAAAAAAAGATTTCAAAGAACTTAATTTCCGGTTCACCGATACGGGAGAGAGCTTCTCGTCCATCAAACTGACGATCCAGCATCTCACGAAATCCGAGTCGATTTCCCCGGGGTTAAATACACCTTCTCGATGCTCTCTTACATACCTCTGGAATTGGTCCAAATCTTTCGAATAAGCACCAATCGTATAATCGGAATAATTCCGCTCATACCGGAGATAGTTTAGAAAGTCATCGATCAGCATATTCTCGTTGCATCAACATTCATGCAACGAAAATAGGAATAAGAATTCAATAAAACAAGCCCGGAAGCTATAATTATTCTTCTATTTGTTGCAAATGCTGTACGTAGATGGCACGCATAATCTGCTTTCTCTTCGTAACAGACGGTTTCTCGAAAGCCTGACGGCCTCTCAATTCCTTGACTACACCTGTTTTCTCGAACTTTCTCTTGAATTTCTTAAGCGCCTTCTCGATGTTTTCACCTTCTTTTAATGGAACTACGATCATAATTTAAATTGTTATATTGTTTAATTATTTATATCCTCAAATTGAGCGGCAAAATTACTGATTGTTTCGGGATTAGCAAAACTTTCAGCGATTATTTTTATAAAAGATCCCTTTCTCCGTAATTATCGCCGTGATTAGTTCGTGGGGAGTAATGTCGAAGGCGGGGTTGTAGACTTTCACGTCTTTCGGGGCCATAGGCTTTGAATACCACATCTCGGTGACTTCGTCCGGGTTACGCTCCTCTATCACGATGGAATCGCCGTCCGGGCAGGAACTGTCGATGGTGGATGTAGGGCCTAGCACATAGAAGGGGATCTGGTAATGCCGGGCCAGGATCGCCACGCCGGACGTACCGATCTTGTTCGCCACGTCGCCATTGGCGGCTACGCGGTCGCAGCCTACGATCACGGCTTGTACCCAGCCTTTCCGCATGACAACGGAGGCCATGTTGTCGCAAATCAGCGTCACGTCTACGCCGGCCCTTTTTAGCTCATAAGCCGTGAGCCGGGCGCCTTGCAGCAACGGACGGGTCTCGTCGGCGAAGACCTTGAAACCGTAGCCCCTCTCCTGTCCCAGATAAACCGGCGCCAAGGCGGTGCCGTATTCCGAGACCGCCAAATGCCCGGCGTTGCAATGCGTAAGGATTCCCATACCGGGACGGAGCAGCTCCAGGCAGTTCTCGCCGATCTGCCGGCAAGCGGCGGCATCTTCCTCCCGGATAGCGACCGCTTCCTTATATAATAGCTCTTTCCATTCCGGTACGGACAAGGAAGGATGGGCGAGCAATACTTGCTCCATCCGGCTCAACGCCGCCACCAGATTCACCGCCGTCGGACGGGCACTTGCCAGATATTCCTTGATCTTCCCGAACTCGTCCGCGAAAACGGATTTTTCCTCCGTATCTATCCGGCGGGCACAAACATAAATCCCGTAAGCGGCCGCTACCCCGATGGCAGGCGCTCCGCGTACCTTTAATTGATAGATCGCGTCCCATATCTCTCCGGCGGTAGTAAGGGTTTGATACTCTTCCTTGCCCGGCAATTGGGTTTGGTCCAGAATGATCACGCCGTCCGCTCGCTCATTGAAACGCACGGTCCTTAAATCAGATAGAGCTTGTATCATCGGGTTGGATTTGTTGCTTTCGTATATGAATATTTAATGATTCGCGGGGCCTAGCGTCGCCTCTATCGCCACACCCGCGGCGGTAACCGCTACCGCACCTACGACAAGGCCTGCCGTAGCCCCACGGGTCTCTTTCACGTAAAAGAAATCGCCGGATTGCTGTTGCCCCTCATCGAAATTCAGGGGAGACACGTCTCCTACCTTGATTAACTTCGCCAAATAGAAGTTCCGCTCAAAAGAGGAATGCCTCAAAGGCTTCCCGTTTGTCCCTCCCGTGAACAACGTCAGGTAACTACGGAATTTCAGCGGAGAGTCTTCTTCCGTGAAATCCTTTACACGGATATTCACGGTGGTGGCCGCCCTTGTTGTCATTTGTTCCTTCACATACTCGTCTTTCGGGATCTCGTCAAACGGGAAATTGGTTAACTGTAAAGGCGTATTGACCAATTTGGAACGCGGCGGGATAAACTCAACGCCTTTCGGCAAACTCACATCGCCGGAGAAAGAACCTTCCGAGTAGCTCCACCCGCTACTGCTCCTGTCGCTCCAACGGAAGGAACCACCGGATGCCACGCTAGAGCTCTCGCCTCTGACCGAGGCCACTTTCGGGTCGTAGGTGGTAGCCACGTCGTCGATTATCAGCGCCGAACGCCCCCAATCCACATACAAGGGCTCGTCTAATTTATTATATATGGTTATAGTAACCGGGGCGTTCTCCCCCCAGAAACTATAAGAGATACGTACCGTATCGTTTTCCTGCACAAAATCACCTCTCTCATTCTTCTCCCCGACGGGGTCATTCGAGCCCAGCATCGAATAATAATAAGAAGAACACGCGCTCAAGCTGAAAAGCAGGGCTGCGAAGACTAATAGACAAAGCGAATTCCTCATGGCACTTCTTAGTTTGTTTCTACAAAGCTAACAAATTATTCCTTGAAACTTATTGGATTCCTTTTCTTTAACTTGATTTAGGAGAACGATCCACTGGTTCTTTAAAAGCGACAGGTTCACAAGATCGTGAACCACAAAGTCGCGAACGGATTGAACCGTAAATCCAAATGATTTATCGTACCTTTGCCTAGCATCAAAAATTTAAGAACCATGACAAAATACACCTCGTTCGATTATTCGAAAGTCCCCTTCCAATTCGGATTGTGCGCAGCGGCAGACTGTCCGCATGGCGAAACTTGTTTGCGCCGGCTCGCGTACGATCATGTTCCGGCAAATGTCATTTTCCCTCCAACCTTACATCCGGGCACGATAAGGGCAATGGCCGGAAAGTGCAAGTATTATCGCTCCAGCAAAAAATTACGTTATGCCAAAGGTTTCGTGCGTACGACAGAGGCATTGGCAGTCAACATGTCGGGAAAATTCAGATATACCTTGATAGGCCGTTGGGGTATCCGGAGATACTACCAGAAACGGAAAGGGGAAACTTTACTATCTCCCGCCGAGCAAGAAGAGGTGATCACGCTCGCCAGGCAATTGAACCTATACCTGAAGGATCACTTCGACGCTTACGTGGAAGAGTATGATTGGGGATAAGCTCCTATTAAGATAAAACCAGACATATAATAAAGGCTCCTTTTACATACCACGGTAAACGCTTTTACATGCTTTGGTAAATGTCTTTACAGTTAGAGGTAAATGCTTTTACGGCTGCATGTAAAAGCTTTTACATGCAGCCGTAAAGACCATGTAAAAACAATACATTAACAATCAAAGCATTATACACTTTACTCCGAAACCCAATATATGTCTTAAACCGATATAATTCGCGTCGTGCCTCAATTTCCTAGGGACGGATTTACGGATCATGTCTTTTCAATGTCTTTTCATGAAAACATAGGCTTGCGCAAGTTGAACAATTCATTAACTTTGCGAGTATTAATGTTGACTAAAATAAAATGCGATGAAAACAAACATTCCTGAACGTATCGCCGCCCTGCGAGAGGCTATGAAACAACAGAAGGTTGACGCTTATATCATCCCTAGTTCCGACCCGCACCTAAGCGAGTATCCGGCCGACCGCTGGAAATCGAGAGAATGGATATCCGGCTTCACCGGCTCGGCGGGAACAGTCGTGGTCACCGCCGATAAAGCGGGTCTATGGACCGACTCTCGCTATTTCCTGCAAGCGGCCAGCCAACTGGAAGGTTCCGGCATCGAGCTTTATAAGCTGGCGCTCCCGGAGACACCGTCTATCACGGAATTCCTTTTGCATGAGTTACACGCCGGACAGACCGTGGGGCTGGACGGACAAACCTATAGTGCCGCCGAAGCGAATGCCTTGGCGAGTAAACTAAGCCGGAAAGAGATCAAGCTGGATACCTCGGCCGACCTGATCGAAGGTATCTGGAAAGACCGTCCCGCCATCCCCGGGAACCCGATATTCGAGATGCCGGAAGCATTAAGCGGGGCCTCCGTCCGCGAGAAGCTAGACCTCATCAATAACCAACTGCGGAGCGAGGGTGCCGATTGCTTGATCCTCGCCGCCTTAGACGAGATCGCGTGGACGTTCAATATCCGGGGCACGGACGTGACCTATAACCCGGTCGCAGTATGCTACGCTTTCGTATCGGAGGATGAGAGCGTGCTTTTCATCAAGCCGGAGAAGCTGACCGCCGAGATCACCGAGCATTTGAAGAAAGAGGGAGTTACGCTGGCCGAATATTCCATGATCCGGAAATACCTGTCGCGCCTATCGGAGAACAGCCGGGTATTCGTGGATATGAACAAGACAAACGTCTCTTTATATGACGCGATCCCGGGGGGCTGTACGATCGTGGAAGGGATCTCGCCCGCCAACCATTTGAAGAGCATCAAGAACGAGACCGAGATCAAGGGTTTCCAGAATGCCGTGGTAAAAGATGGCGTCGCCCTGACCAAGTTCTACATCTGGCTGGAGAAGCAAATGGCAGAAGGGGCCCAAGTCACGGAGATCAGCGCCGCCGAGAAACTGACCGCCTTACGCGCGGAACAACCGCAATATATCATGGATAGCTTCGGCACGATCTGCGGCTACGCCGAGCATGGAGCGATCGTTCATTACTCCGCTACGCCGGAGACGGACGCTACCTTGAAACCGGAGGGATTGCTTTTGATCGATTCCGGCGCACAATATCTGGACGGTACGACGGATATCACCCGCACGATCGCCCTTGGCAAGCCGACGGAGCAGATGAAGAAAGATTTTACCCGTGTATTGAAGGGGACGATCAGCTTGGCGAAAAGCAAGTTCCCCGCCGGAACGCGGGGTTCCCAGATCGATATCCTCGCCCGTAAAGCGTTGTGGGATTCCGGAATCAATTACTTGCACGGAACCGGTCACGGTATCGGCCATTGCCTGAACGTACACGAAGGCCCTCAAAGCATCCGCATGGAGGAGAACCCGGTGACCTTGAAACCCGGAATGGTGATCAGCGACGAGCCGGCCATGTATCGTACCGGCGAATACGGTATCCGCACGGAGAACATGATCTTGGTTCGTGAGGACAGCGAGACGGAATTCGGGAAATTCCTCGGATTCGACACGCTGACGCTTTGCTTCATCGACACAAGCCTGATTATCATCCCCATGCTCTCTGTCCGTGAGCATGCCTGGCTGAACAAGTACCACCAAATGGTGTACGACAAGATCAGCCCGTTCCTGAACGAGGAGGAGAAAGCTTGGCTGAAAGAGAAAACAACAGAAATCTAACCAATTAACAAGTATGGCATTAATTAAATCCGTTCGTGGCTTTACCCCGAAGATCGGTAAAGACACTTTTTTAGCAGACAACGCCACGATTATAGGTGACGTAGAGATAGGTGAAGGTTGCAGTATCTGGTTTGGCGCTGTGCTCCGCGGCGACGTGAACTCGATTCGCATCGGCAACGGCGTGAATATACAAGATGGTTCCGTACTTCACACCTTATACGAGAAATCGACGATCGAGATCGGCGATGATGTATCCATCGGCCATAACGTAACGATCCACGGGGCGAAGATTTGTAATGGCGCCCTGGTCGGTATGGGTTCCGTGGTGCTGGATCACGCCGTAGTAGGCGAAGGAGCGATCATCGCCGCAGGTTCCGTGGTACTGAGCAAGACGATCGTCGAGCCGGGCAGTATCTACGCCGGGGTTCCCGCTAAGTTCGTCAAGAAGGTAGATCCCGAGCAAGCGAAGGAAATCAACCAGAAAATAGCCAAGAACTACCACATGTATTCTTCTTGGTATAAAGAATAAGGACATGTATTTGATTATTTGAATTATAAACCATATATTTGTATTTATGGAAAAAAATACATTCCTTCGGGCAAAAAGTGGTTACATGAAAAATAATTCAAATAATAGGATTCCGAATAATAAACACTATTTGTCCCGAAAAGCGGGATGGATAGTGTTTATTTTTATACTAGGAATTGGAGGATATCTGGCGTTACCCTCCAATTATTACCTCCGTAGGGCCCTTATCCATTTGTTTCCCAAAATCGATCAATATCCGATATTCGAGAACCGGGTCGTAAAAGCTGGCTCGCCCCGCCCCTGGGAATTATCGGAAGCTTACAATACGAAAAGTATCCCTGAGAAATATCTACCCCGGTTTGAGGAGCTGGGTACGGTCGCTTATGTAATCATTCAAGACAACCGGTTGCTTTTCGAGCAGTATTGGGAAGATTATTCCCCGGAATCGCACAGCAACTCCTTCTCGATGGCAAAGAGTATTGTCTCTTTAGCGATCGGCTGCGCTATCGATGACGGTTTCATCCGGGACGTAGACCAACCGGTAAGCGAATTTTTCCCGGAATTCAAGGGATATGGAGGAAAAGCCCTGACGCTTCGTCATTTGCTGACCATGAGCGCTGGCGTGGATTTCGACGAGGCTTACAGCTCTCCTTTCTCGCCTACCACCCGGTTGTATTATGGCGATGACCTGCGGGAAATCGCTTTCGGGATGAAAGAGATCGACGAGCCCGGCGTAAACTTTATCTACCAAAGCGGCGTGACACAGTTGCTGGGTTTTATCGTAGAGAAGGCTACCGGCAAGAGACTGAGCGATTATGTATCCCGCAAGCTATGGACACCGATGCACGCCGAGGAAAACGCCCTTTGGAGCCTCGACCGGAAGGACGGTATGGAAAAAGCCTATTGTTGCTTTAACAGTAACGCCCGCGATTTCGCTCGCTTCGGACAATTATTATTAAACAACGGCCAATGGGAGGGCCGGCAATTGATCTCTCCCGCTTATTTGGCGGAAGCGACAAGCCCTGATACCAGTCTTATTTATAAGGATCTCGGGAAGACGAACCATTGCTATGGATTCCAATACTGGATTCTTGACTACAAAGGAATGAAAGTTCCTTATATGAGGGGGATATTGGGGCAATACGTCTTCACGCTCCCGGAAAAAAACGCCGTGATCGTAAGACTTGGTCACAAACGCAGCGATACATATACCGCCGACCAGCATTATCCGGACGATATAAACACATGGTTGGACGCGGCGATGTATCTGCTTCAATAAGAATTTATTTATCAAACGATCTAAAGATAAACGCACATGAGAAAAACGATTTTAACGACAGCGCCATTAGCGGCACTCCTTTTGTTATCTTGCACGCAGAAACCAAGTACGCAAGAACCGGATATCACTTATACGCCGCAACCTCCGTTTAATCCACCGACGTATGTTTGCTACAAAGCTCCCGCCCCTATCAAGATCGACGGGAAATTATCTCCCGGAGAATGGGACGCGATACCTTGGACCAGCGACTTCGTGGATATCGAAGGAGACAAGCGCCCGGCTCCTCATTTCCAGACACGGGCGAAGATGACTTACGATGATAACGGGATGTACTTCGCCGTCCTCATGGAGGAACCTCACGTATGGGCGACCATCACGGAACACGATGCCGTGATCTTCCACGACAATGATTTCGAGATCTTCCTGAATCCCACGAACGATACCCATAATTACCTGGAGTACGAGGTGAATGCCTTGGGTACGGAATGGGATTTGTTCCTGAGCCGTCCTTACCGGGATAATCCGCAAGTATTGAACAATTGGGAATTCGCCGGGATGAAATCGGCTGTTTACGTAGACGGGACGCTGAACAACCCGAAAGACACCGATAAGTCATGGAGCGTAGAGGTCTTCATCCCTTGGGCTTCCATATACCAGGTAGACCGGGGGAAAGAAAAGCCGGAAACCGGCGAGCAGATACGTGTGAACTTCTCCCGTGTGGAATGGACCACGGACGTGAAAGACGGTAAATACGTGAAAGTCCCCATCCAAGGCGAGGATAAGATCCGCGAGTACAACTGGGTATGGGCGCCTACCGGCGTGATCAATATCCATCTGCCCGAATACTGGGGCTATGTCCAAATATCGGATAAGATAGCGGGAGAAGGCGAGACTCCTTTCGTAAAGCATCCGGCAGAGGAGACGAAATGGATCTTGCGCAATTTATATTACCGCCAGAATGAGTTCGCCGCGACCTTCGGACATTATGCCGGCAACATCAACGACTTGAAGCCAAACGAGCTATGCCCGCAAGAGGTCGCCAAGCAACTGGAAATACATACGACTCCATCTATGTACGAGATATCGCTGCCCGCTCCGGACGGTACGGTATGGAAGATCCGGCAAGACGGTCTGGTATGGCCCCAAAAGAAATAACACAATTTATTAATCAACTTACAATATCATGAAGCAGAACAATTTATGGATAGCGGCCTTGGCTTTGGGCATCACGCTATCGGCTTACGGGCAACAGAGCGGCGGGGGTATCTCACCCGCTATGTTGCAGCAAATCAAACAGTCTTATCAAGGAACTCCCGCAGATAAGGCGATCCGCAACGCGATCTCCAACAACGACATCAACAAGCTTGCCGTCAACAGGGAGAGTAAGAACAATCTGGATACTTATTTCTCCAATAAGGTAGAGAGCAAGGGGATCTCCAATCAGCGTTCCTCGGGACGTTGCTGGCTTTTCACGGGTTTAAACGTATTCCGTGCGCAAGCGATCAAGAAATACGACATGGGCGAATTCCAATTCTCCCAGAATTATTCTTTCTTCTGGGACCAACTGGAGAAAGCGAACCTTTTCTTGCAGGGTATTATCGATACTCGCCAAAAGCCGATAAATGACAAGATGGTGGAATGGCTATTCAAGAACCCGATCGGGGATGGCGGGCAGTTTACGGGTGTCTCCGATATCTTGACCAAATATGGCGTGGTTCCCGCCGAGGTGATGGTAGAGACCAACAGTAGCAACAATACCGGACGCATGAGTAACCTGATCGGGCTAAAACTGAAAGAATACGGCTTGCAACTCCGCGACATGGCTACCCAAGGAACAACCGTAGCGGACTTGGAGAAAAAGAAAACGGAGATGTTAGGCACGGTCTACCGTATGCTCGTATTGAACTTGGGAGAACCGCCTACGAAATTCACGTGGACTCGCAAAGACGCTAAAGGGAACCCGGTGGAGACGAAGGAATATACGCCTCAGTCTTTCTTCCAAGAATATATCGGGGACGACCTGAAAAACAACTATGTCATGCTGATGAACGATCCTAGCCGCGATTATTACAAACTGTATGAGATCGATTACGACCGCCACGCTTACGATGGCAAGAACTGGACTTACGTGAACCTCCCGATCGAGGATATCAAACAGATGGCTATCGCTTCCATCAAGGACAGCACCATGATGTATTTCTCTTGCGACGTGGGTAAGTTCTTCGATAGGGAAAGAGGTATCTTAGACGTAAACTTCTACGATTACGGCTCGTTGCTGGGTACTACCTTCGGCATGGATAAGAAACAGCGCATCCAGACATTCGCCAGCGGCTCCTCACACGCCATGACATTGATGGCCGTTGACCTCGACGCAAACGGGAAACCGAAAAAATGGATGGTTGAGAATAGTTGGGGCCCCGGAGCGAACGCCGGACACCTTATCATGACGGACCAATGGTTCAACGAGTACATGTTCCGATTGGTAGTCAACAAGAAATATATCACGGATCAGGTTAAAGAGATCTTGAAGCAAACACCGACTCGCCTTCCCGCCTGGGACCCGATGTTCGCCGAGGAGGACTAATAACGTAAATAACAAATAAACAGAATACGGATGAGATGGATAATGCGGCTCGTATGAATTACCTACTACGATAAACCCGCGTCATTCATCTCATCCGTATATCCCATCCGTATCTCGATTCCTATCGAACCAACTTCGCTCGCTCACATAGGTCTGTCCGTCCATCAACCGGAATCAAATAGAAGCTATACGACTGAGCGACCGGAGTGATCGTATATTCCGGATGTGTCCGGGCTCCCCATGTATTATCCCCGCCGACACCCATTTGCTTGCTGTCTATATTCAGCCAAACCATGTCTTTCTTTTCTATACTTCCACCATGGATATGTTTTGTCATGGAAGGTACATAATACAAATCCTCTATGGGGAAATTCCAGGCGCTTACATTCAAGGGATCGCCAACGGCCTTTACCAAAAGCCCCTCCCCCATATCATTCCGTAATGCGACCCAACGGACATCCGTCTTGTTCCCGGTCTCTTGCGCCCTTACGTAGGGGTGGAACTGCTCCCAGACGGTAGCCTTATACAGATCGATATCCATCCCGGATTTCCGGTCCCAATAACTCTCCTGCGGGCCACGTCCAAACCAAGTCATTTGCTCATACTCGCCCTTCAAGATCATACGCATACCGACACGAGGTATTTCCGGAAGCTCCTTCCCACCGGGCGTAAACGCAAAATCTGTCCGGACAATACCGTCCGCATAGATCGTATATGTAACGGTACAGGCAGATTCTTGCTCCGGCATCCTATAGGAAACTTTTACTATCGCCTCGCTCTCATCGGAAGATTGATGGAAAGAGAAAGTGGACAATTCCAACCGATTCCCCGCCAACTTCCAAGTGGCGCATCGTTCCGGCATGCCATTCGCCACGTCATTATCCGTCAGCGGCCTCCAGAAGTTCGGACGGAGCCCTTCCTTCAAGTATTCTTTTCCATTTACCTTATAGCTCGTTATCTCCCCGTTTTCCTTCGAGAAAGAGATCACGGACGAAGAAGTGGAGATCGTCAACGCCTTCATCGTATCCTCTACAGACAACCGCCCGGCAACCTCTACCGTATCCACGGGATCAGCCTCTATCGGTAACAACCATTGCTCCGAGGCAGCTACATGGCCCTTGGGCACTAAAGGGGTTTCTTCTTTTGTCAAGGCAGATACGTGCAAGAAATACTCCGTACCCGGCTCCACCTGTATTTCCGGGAACGGGATATCCACGATAGCTGATTGATGGGGAGCGATGGAAGGTACCTCTAAAAGACCTTGGCAGATGACTTTGCCATCGGCTTTCACGGCCCAGTTGTAATCATAGACATCCGAGAAGATGAAATCATGGCGATTCGTCACCTTAATCCGGTTGGCCTTGAAAGGAACTCCTTCGAAACGCATGTATTGATAAACCTTCTTTACCTCCCAGATATGAGGATGTAAGCTACGGTCGGCGGCGACCAAGCCATTGGCACAGAAATTCGAGTCGTTTACGATCCCGGCAAACCCCATATCACCGCCATAGGCTTGGATAGAGCGTCCTTTCTCGTCCTTGATAGCGAATGTCTGGTCTACCCAATCCCAGATGAAACCGCCTTGTAAATTGTCATATTTATAAATCAAGTCCCAATAATCACTTAGGTTACCTACGCTATTACCCATCGCATGAGCGTACTCGCAAAGGATCAACGGACGGTCCTGGCGCTGGTTAGACCACTGGCGAAGCAACCAGATACGTCCGTACATCGGACAATAAATATCGGAAAGCCCTTTCACACCGCCTCCCTCATACTGGACCGGGCGACTAGCGTCGCGTTTCTTTGCCCAATGATAGATCGTCTCAAAATGCTTGCCATAACCGGATTCGTTTCCTAAGCTCCAGGTAATGATAGCGGTCACGTTCTTATCACGTTCCACCATGCGTTCCATACGTTCCATAAACGGAATGTCCCAACCATCCATATTGGCAAGAGTACCTTCCGGATGAGCTTCCATACCATGCGATTCCAAGTTTGCCTCATCTACCAGATAGATGCCATACTCGTTGCATAGCTCATACCATTCCTCATAATTCGGATAGTGGCAACAGCGAACGGCGTTGATGTTGAATCGTTTCATCAAGCGAATATCCTCAATCATGCTCTCGACCGAGATCGTACGCCCTTTATACATATCATGCTCGTGCCGGTTCACTCCTTTTATTAAAATGGGCGTTCCGTTCACATGCAGCATGCCGTGTTTTATCTCGACCTTACGGAAACCGAAACGTTGAACGAAAGATTCCGTGACCTGTCCTCTTTTATCTAACGTGTTTACGACTAAGGTATATAGATCGGGAGTCTCGGCTGTCCAACGCTTCACATCCGGAAAGACTCTAGCGAACGACAATATAGTATCCGTATCACTCTTCGCAACCATACGAGCCGTAGCGATCTCCTCGTTTCCATCCAAAACCTTCAACTGTACGGATGCCCCTTTCACGGGGCGGCGATTGTCTAATGTTACTTTTACATCCAACACGCCATCTTGATAAGTGTTATTCAAGTCTGCCGATATCTCGAAATCCCTTACACGGACTTTCGGGCGGGCGATCAACATCACGTTGCGTTCAATACCACTATATTTCCAATAATCCTGCCCCTCCAAATAGGAACCATCACTATAACGATACACCTCTACCGCCAACTTATTCTTTCCCGGTTTCAAGTACTTACTGATCAGGAACTCCGATGGCAAATGGCTATCCTCTCCATATCCTACAAATTGCCCGTTTATCCAACAATAGAAAGCGGATTCCACCCCACCGAAATGAAGCAGGATATCCTTCCCGTTCATGGATTCCGGTACCGTAAAGTCTGTGACGTACGAGCCTACCGGATTATAATCGGCCGGCACATGAGGAGGATTCGCAGGAAATGGATAACGAGTATCCGTATAGATAGGAGCATCAAAGCCTTGTAACTCCCAACTGCCCGGAACTTCTATATCCTTCCAACCGGAGACATCAAACCCCATCTCATAAAAAGAGGAAGGCCGAGATGACGGATTCTTAGAATAACTAAACTTCCAAGTACCATTCAAGGAATAGCGGCGCTCTCCGGAAATATCCTTCGCCAAGGCCGCCTTTTCTGAGGCATAAGGGATAAAACTCGCATGGATAGGTTCCCGGTTGATCTGGTTCACTCGTTGGTTCTCCCATTCCCTAGGTTGGCTCCGCGAGACAAGGAAGGTCAGCAACGCGGATGCGATAATAAATAATTTTCTCATAAAATACCGTTCTTTATTAACAAAGGTTTAAGGTAATCGCATAATATAAAAAGCCGGGTATACTACCGATAAATTGTAAACGTATAGTAAACCCGGCCCTATTCTATTAACTAATCTGGATTTGTCTTAAGATTTGATCAGTCGCCCCTACGTTGCTCTTTACAAAATCGCCGGCCGCTAACCCCGAGGTTTTCAAGACCACCGGATTGGTCAATAGCTCATCCATCTTATCCCGGAAAGAGACCTCGTCTGAGATAGAAAAACCACCACCTACGGCGATCAGTTCTTTCGCCTCCTTGAATTTATGGTATTTCGGGCCGAATAAGACCGGCACTCCATAGACTGCGGCTTCCAACGTATTGTGAATGCCCGCTCCGAAACCTCCACCGATATAAGCGATCTGCCCATAGCGATAAATAGAAGACAAAAGCCCGAAACTATCGATTATCAGGCAATCTTTATCAGCCAAATCATCCTCACGTATCTCTGACAGACGGATGGACGGGCGTTTCAGCATCGTCTCGATAGCCATTAGGTGTTCCCGATGAATCTCATGCGGAGCGATAATCAATTTCATCTCCGGATGCTCATGAAAATAAGGGATAAATATCTCCTCATCTTGCGGCCATGAACTGCCGGCTATCATCACGATCGGTTTCTTCCCGTCTTTACTCTCCAAGAAACGTTCGATAAACGGAAGTTCACGTGCTTGCTTACAGACATCCAGAACCCGGTCAAAACGAGTATCGCCGGTCACCGTCACGTTTGTGATACCAAACTCACCCAAAAGCTTCTTCGAACGCTCGTCTTGCACAAAAAGATGGCTGAAATAAGACAACATCTTCCGGTACGGCTTTCCGAACCACTGGAAAAACAACTGGTCGGGACGGAATATGGCAGATATGATATAAACCGGTATCCCCCGCTTCCGCAACTCACGCAGATAGTTCCCCCAGAACTCATACTTTATAAACACAGCGATCGCCGGGTTCGCCAGATTCAAGAACTTCTTTACCCGGAAAGGCGTATCGAAAGGAAGGTAACAGATCACGTCCGCTCCCTTGTAATTCTTCCGTACCTCATAGCCGGAGGGAGAAAAGAATGTCAGCAACACCTTATACTCCGGATGTTCCGCCTTGATCTTCTCGATCATAGGGCGTCCTTGCTCGAACTCGCCCAGCGAAGAGGCATGGAACCAGATGTATTTAGCGTTCCGGTCGATCTTCTCACGAAGTATGGAATTCGTTTTCCATTGCCCGGATCGCATCAGTCTCGCCTTTTTATGGAAAGGCGAGATCAAAGCAACCACGAATGCGTAAAGATGTATCGCTAGACTGTACATGATTATTTTAATATCTCAATAGCCCGTTGGATACGGCGGATAGATTCCTCTTTTCCCAAAGCCTCAGTGATATCAAAGATACCGGGTCCTTTACCCTCGCCAACCAAGGCCAGACGGGCGGCGTTCATGATATTCCCCAAATGATATCCCTTGCTCTCGATCCAAGCCTTACATTCGTTCTCGGTACCTTCCACGTCGAACGGCTCACGGGCACGCAATTGCTCGATAAACTCGCCCAATTGTACGGCAGAATCCTCCTTCCAACGTTTCTTGCGAGTCTTCTCATCATACTCCGTCGGGGCGATGAAGAAGAAAGAGCAAAGATCCCACAGCTCATTCACAAAGTTTACACGGCCTTTCATCATGCCTACCACTCTCTCCACATAGGCGTGAGTCGTCTGGATACCGTGGCTTTCCACGATGGGCAAGAACAGGTCTGCGATCTCAGAATTACTCTTCTCCAGTAAATAGTGGTGGTTAAACCATCTGCCTTTCTCATAATCAAACTTAGCACCGCTTTTACTACAACGAGACAGGTCGAACAAACGGATCAAATCATCCATGCTCATCACCTCTTGATCGTTGCCCGGATTCCAGCCCAGCAAAGCGAGGAAGTTTACGACGGCCTCGGGGAAATAACCGCTCTCACGGTAGCCCGATGAAACATCGCCCGTCTTCGGGTCGTGCCATTCCAATGGGAAGACAGGAAAGCCCAGACGATCACCGTCACGCTTGCTCAACTTACCATTGCCTTCCGGTTTCAGCAGCAACGACAGATGGGCGAAACTAGGCATCGTATCCTCCCAGCCAAAGAAACGATATAATAATACGTGTAGAGGCGCGCTTGGCAACCACTCCTCGCCACGGATCACATGGGTAACCTCCATCAAGTGGTCGTCTACGATATTCGCCAAGTGGTAAGTAGGCAATTGGTCGGCCGATTTATATAATACCTTATCATCCAGGATAGAGGAATTGATAACAACCTCACCGCGGATCAAGTCGTTCACGTGGATATCCTCGTTCGGCTCGATCTTGGCACGTACTACATACTGATGGCCGGACTCAATCAGGCTCTTAACCTCTTCCGGAGAAAGCGTCAACGAGTTGCGCATCTGCGAGCGGGTAGAGGCATCGTATTGGAAATTGGCGATCTCCTTCCGTTTCTCCTCCAATTCGGCAGGCGTATCGAAGGCTATATAAGCATGGCCATCGTTCAGCAATTGATCGACATATTTTTTGTAGATCTCACGACGCTCGCTCTGGCGATACGGGCCGTAGTTGCCACCGAAGCTCACGCCCTCGTCGAACTTGATACCCAACCAAGTCAAAGCCTCGATGATATAGTCTTCCGCTCCGGGAACGAAGCGTTGAGAATCCGTATCCTCGATACGGAGAATCATATCACCGCCATTCTGTTTAGCGAATAAATAGTTGTATAAAGCCGTGCGAACACCTCCGATATGCAGCGCCCCCGTAGGGCTAGGCGCAAAGCGTACTCTTACTTTTCTTTGAGTCATAATACTTATATTACTATAATAATGCGACAAAAGTACGCCTTTTTTTCCGGTTGGTGAATTATTTAGCATATATTTCAGCTTGTAGAGACGGGGCGTGCCCCGTCTCATCCCAGCAAAATGGTAACTTAAAGATACTATCGGACGGTGGGAGACGGGGCACGCCCCGTCTCTACAACTGGATAAAATGGGAGCGATCTTTACGGAGAGTAAAGTTTTTTACGTATATTTCGGACGCTAAATGAAGATATATATGAAACTAAAGAATTACAATATACCGACAGTAGCCTATTTCGTTGTGGCCGCATTACTTATCGCTTATTTCTTCCCCCGGGAAGGAAAATTCCGTTATCAGTTCTATGAAGGAAAACCATGGAGATATGGATTGCTTACCGCCCCCAGCGACTTTCCCATCTACAAGACCGATGCCGAGGTAAAAGCAGAGAAAGACAGTATACTCCGTAAGTTCGAGCCTTATTACCGCATGGACCCCGACATCCAAAAGCAAGAAGTCGAGAAACTGCGCACGAACTACAACAACGACAGTAGCCTGCGCAACAAGGTATCCCCCGCTTACATGCAGTATATCGAGAGCAGCTTAGTCAACCTATACAAGAACGGTATCATCCCGTCGCAAGACTTGGATGAGCTACGGAAAGAAGAGTACACCCGTGTAAACCTTTTGGAAAACGCCATCGCCCAGCCCCGCTACGTAAGCGATTTTTTCACCGTACGCACCGCCTACGAGTTCATCATAAACAACTGCCCGCCACGGCTGGACAAATCCGTCCTGCAATCGTGCGACATCAACAATTACCTCACCGAGAATATATCTTACGCCGCCGACATGTCTGAGAAGATCAAGGAGGACATGCTGCAAAGCGTATCCCTCGCCAATGGCATGGTACAAGCCGGCGAACGTATCGTAGACCGGGGCGAGATCATCGACAATCATACCTACAACGTGCTGCGTTCCCTAAAGATCGTTCACGAGGCCAAGACCGGAGGTACACAGACGCAAGGTATCATACTGGCGGGGCAATTCGTGCTCGTTTTCGGGCTGATGTTCTGTTTCTGGCTTTACTTATGGTCTTTCCGGTTGAAGATATTCCATAACCGGAAGAATGTATTATTCCTGATCCTCTGTATATTCGTGAGTTGCATCCTCACGGAGTTGTGCGTCACTTACGCTTTATTCAACGTGTACATATTGCCGTTCGCTATCGTGCCTATCGTGGTACGTACTTTCTTCGACTCCCGGACGGCACTTTTCACACACCTTATCATCATGCTGATTTGCTCGTTGATGGTACCCTTCCCACATGAGTTCTTGTTGTTGCAGATCGTGGCGGGCATGGTGGTGACATTCAGCCTGAAGGAATTGAGCGAGCGTTCGCAATTAATCCGTTGCGCCGTATTCATCTTCCTTTCTTACGCGGCTTGTTATCTTAGCCTCACGTTGTATCTAGAGGCGAATTTCAACAAGATCAACTGGATGATGATGCTTTACTTCGGGATCAATTTCATCCTGCTGATGTTTACTTATGTACTGGTATATATGTTGGAGAAGACATTCGGGTACGTATCCAGCATCACGTTGGTAGAGCTGTCTAACATCAACAACCCGATATTGAAAAAACTCAGCGAGACTTGCCCGGGTACGTTCCAGCATTCCTTGCAGGTATCCATACTCGCATCGGAAGCAGCCGCCAAGATCGGCGCCAATGCGCAACTGGTACGTACCGGAGCCCTTTACCATGATATCGGCAAGATGAGCAACCCCGTCTTTTTCACCGAGAACCAGACGAGCGTGAACCCGCATAACCAGCTAACATTCGACCAAAGCGCACAGATCATCATCAGCCACGTCACCGAGGGCGTGAAGATCGCGGAGAAAGCCGCGTTACCCAAGGCGGTTATCAGCTTTATCCGTACCCATCACGGACGCGGTAAGGCCAAATATTTCTACAACTCATTCAAGAACCAATATCCGGACAAGCCGATCAACGAAGAGCTATTCACCTACCCCGGTCCCAACCCGTTCTCGAAAGAGACTGCCGTATTGATGATGGCCGATTCCGTGGAAGCCGCCTCCCGTAGCCTGAAGGAACATACCGAGGAAAGCATCAGCGCCTTGGTGAATAAGATTATCGACGGGCAGATCGCCGATGGTTTGCTTAAAAGCGCCCCATTAACTTTCAAAGACGTGGAGGCCGTGAAGAACGTTTTCGTAGACAAACTGAAAACCATGTTCCATACCCGGATCAGCTATCCTGACCTGAAAAAGCAATAGTTATCAAGCCGATAGGTAACAGCCATCGGCACAGAACCATAATGCCCATTGTAAGGTTCTTATAATCGTAGTTATAGGTATCTTACAACGGGCGTTCTAGCAACCTTACGATGGGCATTGCAATCAAGATAGGATAAAGGGGGTCTCTTTTAACGCCTTTTCAGTTTCGCATAAAGGAGATAATTATTGTCATTCTCGGTGAGACCGGCCTGTACCTCGGTAAGGCGTTTTCGCATTTGTTCCGTGAGATGATTAGAACGGAGCGCGTTCTCAATCCTCTCTGCCAAGACTCCAGGTTCCAAGCAAGTCATATAATAACCGTTATTCAGTCCTAGCGGCATCTCTAATCGCTCCCCATCCAGAAAGTCATTCTCAATACCGAAGTAAGCGCCACGCAGGGTCTGTTTATCTACGATATAATAAGTAGGCAAATCGCCGGCTACACGTCGCTGGACATTCCCGTCATCATCGGTCTTGGATTCGATCCATTGTCCGGTAGCCTCGCCCACATAATGATCAGGAAATTCTCCGTACATATGTGGTTTCAAAGCCTCTCCCTTAAAGTGGGCGGTAAAGCGAGGAATCAAGATTCCCTTCTCTAAATTCACCTCATACAGAGAGTCCAATTGAGCCTTTGGAATCCAGAAACTCAAATCAATGCATTCCGTGTTCTGTTGGGAATTAACCGTCACCCCGCAAAAATCGAAGTCCAGCCGGCCAGTCGGAAACTCATGAATCAAGTTCCCCTTCAAATCTTGCGCCCAAACACATGAAGTAAACTTATCAGGTTGAGGAGAACCCAATATAACCACCGTATCTCCCCGCAAAGCAAATTGAGCGACAACACCCTCGTGTACCAAAGGCACCGACGGACAGACATTCCCCTTAAAATCATACACCAGCAACTCCTTTCCAAAGAAAGGTAACATATAAATCCGTTGGCTAGGTTCATCTATCTGGGCGGCATATACAAACCTATATTCTCCGGGACCTTGCCCGATACTTCCCACATCCGCAATATACTTACCCTTCCGGTCGAATAATTTAAAAGGAATATTATTCACCATCCCCGTCATGATATAATGATCCGAGACATAGGCATAAGGCGCTCCGGTCAACGCCTCATCCCGGTCATCCAATTTGATAATCTCAAGTTCCTCCGTAAAATAGCTAAGAGGGAAAAGCACCGTATCTTTCAACAGAGACGGGTCTAGCTCAATCATTTCCTCTCCGTCGATCATCATGCGTGTCGCCACTACCGGGGCATCTTTTAAGTAGTTTACCTGTTCGATCCTATCACCGCAGGCTGTCAGAGCCGCAAGCGTAAGCGCCATTGTCCATGTTCGAAATTCATTCTTCATTGCTATATTAATTTAAAGTTCTCTATCCTCTTTATTAATATCGCAATATACAAATCTTAAACGAATTACGACACAATCGTAATAAACATTCTATTCTCGTACATCTATTTTTTCTCCCAAGTACTCCAATAAGCCGGCACAAGCATCTTCCAATAAATCCAAGACAAGCTCGAACCCCTCGGCACCGCTATAATAAGGGTCGGGAACGTGATCGTACAACTTATTCCGGGAAAACTCGGTCATCCGGTGTATCTTGGCGACAGACTCCAGATCGGGAGCCATTCGTTTCAGGTCTGTTATATTTTGGTCGTCCATGCCGATGATCAAGTCGAAATCATGAAAATCCCACTGACGCACCGGGCGGGAGATCGAATCCAATGAATATCCCCTACGAGCCGCATGCGCCCGCATCCGAGAGTCTGCCCGGTCTCCCTCATGATAGCCGGAGATACCCGCGGAATCAATCTCAATCCAAGCGTCCAATCCCGCATCCTCCACTAGTTTCTTCATCACCGCCTCCGCCGACGGGGAGCGGCATATATTCCCCAAACACACAAACAACAACCGTACCTTCCTCTCCTTCATCACTAAACTCCTTTCCATTAACTTTCAATTTTCAATTCTCCATTTTCAATTCTCAAGCCGGATCTACGTCATAATGAACCAACAACTGCTTAAACGGCACATACCCTTGCATCTCGGCATGAATTCCTTCCAATATCTCCCGAAGCGGGGCGATCCCGGCAGATATCTCGATCTTCAAGACGATCTTTTTGATATGAAGAGTCTGTACCCGGGTGACCGGTGGCGTAACCGGCCCCAACACCCGCTCGCCTAAACGAGCGCGGAGTTTCTCGGCATATAAAGCGGACATCTCTCCCAAGACCTCCTCGTTCCGGCTCCGGAGGATCAAGACGATCAGACGGTAATAAGGCGGGTAACGGAACATGCTACGCTCGCTCAATTGCAGGCGTACCATCTCCTTGTAAGCGAAATGCTGTACCATACGGATCAGAGGATGTTCCGGCTGGGTGGTCTGCAAGATCACCGTACCCCGTTTGTCTCGCCGTCCGGCACGCCCGCTGACCTGTACCATCAATTGGTAAGCCCGCTCGTGCGCCCGGAAATCCGGGAAGTTCATCAAGCTATCGGCACTCAGGATTCCGACCACGCTGACATTCCCAAAATCCAATCCTTTCGATAACATCTGGGTACCGATCAATATCTGTGTCTTTCCCTTCTCGAAGTCCGAGATGATCCGCTCGTAAGCCGTACGGGTACGGGCCGTATCGAAATCCAGCCGTTCCACCTTCGCCGCTGGGAATTGCCCGGCGATCTCCTCCTCCACCTTTTCCGTGCCGAAGCCTTGCATCCTGAACTCCGTCCCCGCACACTCGGGGCAGACCTGCGGCAAACGGTAGGTATAACCGCAATAATGACAAACCAATTGATTATGCGCCTTATGATAAGTAAGGCTAACATCGCAATTCACGCAATGAGGCACCCAGCCACATCCCCGGCACTCGATCATCGGGGCGAATCCCCGGCGGTTCTGGAAAAGGATCACTTGCTCGCCCCGAGCCAAGGCCTCCCGTACCTTCTCTACCAACAAGGGGGAGAAAAGGGTATCTTTCATGATCTTCTTACGCCTCAGTTCCTTCACGTCTGCCGTGATAATCTCCGGCATCAGGCAATCGCCGTAGCGAGTGGACAGCTCGACCAAGCCGTACTTCCCCGCCATAGCGTTAAAATAGGAATCGATGGAAGGGGTAGCGGAACCCAATAAGGCCTTACCGCCGTGCATACCTGCCAAGACAATGGCCGCGTTACGGGCATGATACCGGGGGGCCGGGTCTTGCTGTTTATAGGTATTCTCATGTTCCTCGTCTACGATAATCAAGCCCAGATCTTTAAACGGAAGGAACAGGGAAGAACGAACCCCCAATACCAACATCGGCTCATCGCTATGCAACAGCTTATTCCATACCTCCACCCGCTCGTTGTCCGAGAACTTAGAATGATAGACCAACAGCTTATCCCCGAATAGTTTCGCCAGACGCTCCGTGATCTGGGTCGTGATAGCGATCTCCGGCAACATATATAGAACCTGCCTACCTAACCTCAATACCTCATCGATCAAACGGACATATATCTCGGTCTTGCCACTGGAGGTCACGCCATGAAGCAGGCAGACCTCTTTCGTCTTGAAGGCCTCATGAATCTCCCCGTAAGCTTTCTCCTGCGCCGGGCTAAGCGGGTTTGGCTCTTGCAAACGGCAGACGGATACCTGCAAACGGCCTACCTCTTTCTCGTAACTCTCCAAGATGCCCCGTTTCAGCAGGCCGTCTAATACAGCGGAGGTATAGCCGCTGCGTTCCAACAACTCCTTCTTGGAGAGTTCCTTTGATAAAGCGGGATTCAAGGCATGACTCAAATCCAAGAAGCTGACCAGCAGAAGCTCCTGCTTTCTCGCCCGTCTCAGATCCTCGAACACCGTCCGCAATTTCGCCTCATCCCGGTAAGTTCCGGCCAAACGGATAAACGTCTGTGTCTTGGGTACGAATCCCCGCTTTAACTCCTCGCTTACCTCGACCGCCCCTCTCGCCATCAAGGAAGAGATAACCGGGACGACATTCCGGAGGCCGGTCTTCTTCTCCAACTCCGAGATCGTCAATTTCAATACCCCGCTAAAGGCATCCAGCACGGCCTGCTCATTCGAGCGCAAGGGGGTGGTAGCCTCGAAGTCTTCGTTATAGGTAACCGCCGTCTCGCTTTCCAGTTTCAAGCCAGAAGGCAGGGCCGCCTTATACACATCTCCCAGCTTGCATATATAATAAGAAGAGATCCATTTCCAGAAACGAAGTTGCGGACGGCGAAGCACCGGCGTGGCATCCAGCAAAGCATAAATCTCCTTCGTCTCGAAACCGGATACCGGCTCCCGCCCGTGTACCTCCATGACGATGGCCGTATAGTATCGTTTCTTCCCGAAATGCACGATCACCCGGCAACCGGGAGTCACGGCTTTTTCCAGATCCTCGGGTATCCGATAGGTATAGCTATTCTCCAAAGGAAGGGGAAGTATGACATCCGCGTATTTCATTCAAACAGGTGTTTCATTACGAGCCCAAAAATAACAAAAAAGGCCGGACTTCTAAAGCCCGGCCTCTCTCATTTTATTTTTACCTATTTAGAACAAGATCGCTGCCGTGATAGACCATCCACGGTTCTTTCCGGCACCTTCGGAGAGGTTAACCTTCTCAACGCTATAATTATCAGTCAATCCCAGCCCATAGTTAAAACCAACCTGCAAGTGGCTGATCAATTCCACGCCGGCACCGAAATTAAGACCCGCGCTGAAATTCTTCGCCTTTACCTGATCTGCCACGGAGCCTGGGATATCCCAGAACTTATCACCGCCAACACGGAAACCGATATACGGGCCGGCCGCCATATATACCTTGACGATCGGCAAGCCGAACTTCCATTTCAAATTGACGGGAACGTCGATATAATCCGTCTTCATCGAGGTCTTCACCCCACCTACCGAGGTAGTCTCCAAGCCTTTTTGCGAATACAGCACCGCAGCGTCGATCCCTACGCCCACCAGCGGCAGGGTTGTCTCGATCATCGGACCTACCTGGAAGCCGGTTACGTTGTCCGCTTTCAACACGTCCGAGTTGAAATGAACCGACGATATATTCACACCTCCCTTGATACCGAATTTAAGCTGAGCGTTTGCCGGAAGCGCCATCAACGCTAGCAAGGCAATCATAACAAGTCCTACAATTTTCTTCATATTCATACTTCTTTTGTTAATTACTCGCTGCAAATAAACGCACTTTTCTAATAATAAACAAATATTCCCTATAGAGTGTTCACGGGATACCCCATTCCTTTTAAACGCAAAGAAAGCATGTATCTTACATACGGAGCTCATCCCGTCGGCTAGATTCATGCTTCTTTCCCTAATTATTATGGCAAAATAATTATCCGATACCCATAGAGACGACATGATAAGGAGACGTTGGATAAAGAATGATAAAAACCGGATACGGTTCTCGCGTTCTCTTCCGGCCTTTCCTCGAAGCCGTCGAAAATATACATGCCTTGCAGGTCTTCTGACTTACTTCCGGTCTTAAGCGCCTTCCCATTCACATGAATGAACAGTGGCAACAGTATTGCTCAACCCGTTTATGAAGCTCACAGCAGCGGGACTGTCCGGGACTCTCACCCGGTTCCCTTTTAATCCCTATCCGGTGATTACCGGAAGGGAACAAAGCATGTAGCAAAGATACATAAAGTTTTGACGTAGCCTAATACTTTCCCTAAAAAATATCCCGATATTCCCGGTCCCGGATATAACACAAAGCGGCCCCGATAGCCGTACGGTATTCCGCGTACTCCGGTATCTTGAAACGTACATCGCACATCTCCTCCAAACGGGGAAATATATCCGGGCATTGTGGCAAGCGAGTCAGATTACCGATCAAGACCACATTCTTGATATCACCGTTCAAGGAGGCGAAAACTGCTCCTTGCCCGATTGTCTGCAAGACCATATGGACTATACCAAGGGCGATATCCTCCACCTTGGCGTTCGCGTCGGCCTTTCCGAAAATAGAGGCCGTCACGTCCAGCGGCAGGCCCGGCAGCGGATGCGGCGTAATATCCCGGATATGCAGGTCGATATCATTCAAGGAACCATGCTCGGCTAAAGCGGCTATCTGGTGGAAATCATGTGTTTTCAACAACAACTTAGACAAGCCGAGGATCGTACCGCCACCGATACCCAAGCCTCCGATATGCTCGATCACGGGGCCCTGTACCTTGACAAAGGAGGTTCCCGTTCCCATGCTGACCACCAATAAACGGTCCAGCCCCGTATTATACTGCGCCCCCAACCCATTCGCGAGGAACTCATCTGCCTTGGCGGTCGGCAGGCCATACAAAGGCTGGTCGATATAGGCGCTACCTACACCCGTCAAGATCACTTTCTCTATATTCGAGAGCGAAATGTTATTATCATAAATATATTTGCCGAAAGCCCCGAACAAAGAGGTCACCGGATCGGTAGCTCTCACGAACATAGGATTCTTGATCTTCCTATCCTCTATACCGACTATCTTGGTCGTACTACCTCCCACGTCTATACCTATAACGATTCCCATGGTCTTATCCCTTTAATTGAATAATCTCCGCAAATGTACACAAACCCGCATACAATACTAAAAAAGGCCGGACAAAATCAATTGCCCGGCCTCTCTTTATTTAAAAAACCGTAGGGTTTAAGCTCTGTATTTACTCGCCCAGCAAGATCTCAAGGATCTGGCAAGCGGCCTTCGCAACAGAAGTACCCGGACCAAAGATAGCGGCAACACCCGCCTTATACAAGAAGTCGTAATCTTGAGCTGGGATCACACCGCCAGCGATAACGATGATATCCTCGCGACCTAGCTTCTTCAACTCCTCGATAACCTGCGGAACCAATGTCTTATGGCCGGCAGCCAGAGAAGAAACACCCATCACGTGAACGTCGTTCTCCACAGCCTGACGAGCAGCCTCGGCCGGAGTCTGGAACAACGGTCCCATATCTACGTCGAAACCACAGTCGGCATAACCGGTAGCTACAACCTTAGCGCCGCGGTCGTGTCCGTCTTGCCCCATCTTAGCGATCATGATACGAGGCTGACGGCCTTCCTTCTTAGCGAATTGCTCGCAAAGCTCGCAAGCTTTCTGAAAGTCTGCGTCTTTCTTAGTTTCTGATGAATACACGCCTGAAATAGTTCTAATAATTGCTTTATAACGACCTACAACGACCTCGCAAGCATCGGAGATCTCACCCAAAGAAGCACGCAAGCCGGCAGCCTTAACCGCCAAGTCCAGCAAGTTGCCCTTCTTCGTACGCACGCATTCCGTGATATCGGCCAAGGCTTTCTTAACAGCCTCCTCATCGCGGTTCGCACGCAATTTATTCAGCAACTCGATCTGCTCGCTACGAACAGCCGTGTTATCGATCTCAAGGATATCAATCGGATCTTCCTTCGCCAAACGATACTTGTTCACGCCGACGATCGTCTGAACGCCGGAGTCGATACGGGCTTGCGTACGGGCGGCAGCTTCCTCGATACGCATTTTCGGAAGGCCGGTCTCGATAGCCTTCGCCATGCCACCCATGCTCTCGATTTCCTGGATCAAGGCCCAACCTTTGTGAACCAACTCATTCGTCAGGCTCTCCACATAGTAAGAACCGGCCCACGGGTCGATCTCCTTACAGATCTTAGTCTCCTCTTGGATATAGATCTGGGTGTTACGAGCGATACGGGCGGAGAAGTCGGTCGGCAAAGCGATCGCCTCGTCCAACGCGTTCGTATGCAAAGACTGTGTATGTCCTAAAGCGGCGGCCATAGCCTCGATACAAGTACGGCCTACGTTATTGAACGGATCTTGCTCCGTCAAAGACCAACCTGAAGTCTGGCTATGTGTACGCAACGCCAATGATTTCGGGTTCTTGGCGCCAAAGCTCTTCACGATCTTCGCCCACAACATACGGGCCGCACGCATCTTTGCGATCTCCATGAAGTGGTTCATACCGATCGCCCAGAAGAATGACAAACGAGGAGCGAACGCATCGATATCAATTCCCGCGTTTACACCGGCACGAAGATATTCCAAACCGTCGCACAGCGTATAAGCCATCTCGATGTCGGCGGTAGCGCCAGCCTCTTGCATATGGTAACCGGAGATTGAGATAGAGTTGAACTTCGGCATCTTCTGTGAAGTATACTCGAAGATATCGGCGATGATACGCATAGAGAACTCCGGTGGATAGATATAGGTGTTACGCACCATGAACTCTTTCAGGATATCGTTCTGGATCGTACCGGCCATCTCCTCCAACTTGGCGCCTTGCTCCAAACCGGCGTTGATATAAAACGCCATAACCGGAAGGACAGCACCGTTCATTGTCATGGAGACAGACATCTTATTCAATGGGATACCATCGAACAAGACCTTCATGTTCTCGATAGAGCAGATAGACACACCCGCTTTACCTACGTCACCTACCACACGCTCGTTGTCCGCGTCGTATCCGCGGTGTGTAGCCAAGTCGAACGCAACGGACAAACCTTTTTGTCCGGAAGCCAAGTTACGGCGATAGAATGCGTTAGACTCCTCGGCGGTAGAGAAACCAGCGTACTGGCGAATCGTCCACGGACGCATAGCGTACATTCCGCTATACGGGCCGCGCAGATAAGGAGGCAAGCCGGAAGCATAGCTCAAGTGCTCCATGCCTTCCAAGTCTTCTTTTGTATATACGGGTTTCACCTCGATATGCTCGGGTGTTTTCCAATTGGCTTCGATGCCATTGGCTTTCGCCCATTCCGCAGCGTTGTGAGCGGCGAATCCGGCGTTCTTTATATCTATATTTTTAAAATCTGGTCTCATGATTGTTTAAACTTAAGCGATTCCTAATTTAGCGTTGAATGCTTTCAATGTCTCAAGCACGTTGCTCTTCACATTAATAAATTGATCGATTCCCTGCGCCTTCAAGTCTTCCATGCAAGCGGGAGCGCCGGCTACGACAAACTCCGCACGTCCGGCCAAGACCTTGTAAGCGGCAGGAGCAAGCTCTGCGTACTCGTCATCGCTAGAGCAAAGAACTACGATCTCCGCGCCAGCGTTAACAGCGGCCTCAACACCAGCCTCGACAGTCTCGAAGCCCAAATTGTCGATCACCTTATACCCTGCGCAAGCGAAGAAGTTACTAGAGAATTGAGAACGGGCCAGGCGCATCGCCAAGTTTCCGATCGTCAACATGAATACCTTCGGGGTCTTACCGCTCTTCTCCGTCGCCAAACGCAACTTCTCGAACTCAGACGCTCCGCGAGAGAAATCAAGAGCCGTAATCGTAGACTCACCGCAATGGTTACCGCCGCAGCAGCAAGAAGCGGTCTCCTTGATCTTTCCGGCAGCGACTTCCGTGAAGTTCGGGAACTGGTTGGAACCCAGCAAGACCTCGCGGCGAGTAGCCACGTTCTTTTTACGGGCCGCGTTGGAAGCGTTGACAGCGGCCTGGATCTCGCCGGCGTTCGCCTGAGCCGCAAAACCACCTTTCTCTTCTACTTCCAAGAACAACTTCCAAGCTACATCGGCCAAGGAGTTGGTCAATACCTCTACATAATAAGAACCTGCGGAAGGATCGACAACCTTATCGAAATGGCATTCCTCTTTCAACAATAATTGTTGGTTACGAGCGATACGCTCAGAGAAATCATCAGGAGTCTGATATGTCTTGTCGAACGGACGAACAGTGATAGAATCCACTCCGGCGATAGCGGCAGACATAGTTTCCGTCTGAGAACGCAACAAGTTTACGTGAGCATCGTAAATCGTCATGTTCCACTCGGAAGTCTGGGCATGTACATGCATCTTGCAAGCGCATTCGCAAGCCGGCTTATAAGCGGCTACGATCTCTGCCCACAACCAACGGGCCGCACGGAACTTGGCGATCTCCATGAAGTAGTTGGAGCTGATACCGAAATTAAATTTAATCTTGCCGGCCACTTCTTCAGCCGCAAAACCAGCCTCCGTTAATTTAGCCACCAATTCATTACCCCAAGCCAAGGCATACCCCAACTCTTGGGTAATGTAAGCGCCCGCGTTGTTCAAAAGGAACGCGTTAACCGCCAATACACGGTAATTAGGCAAAGCTTGTCCGGCTTTGAGCACAGCCACCGCACCTTCTACCCATTCCGTGTTTTCCTTACCTTTCACCAAAGGTTTCTTAAAAGCGTCATAGTTTACAGAACCATAGCATTGCTCCAAGTCGATACCTTTTCCCTTGAAGTAATCTGCCAAGATCCCGATCAACTTCCCTGCCTTGCAATTGCAAGTATTGAAGTTCAACTCTACGGAAGCCGGGCAAATACCCTCCAATAAAGTAGCGATATTCTCCTCATTCACGTCTTCACCCTTGATGATGAAGCCTAGAGAAGTAATACCCTTCGTCAAAAGGTCGAGCGCTTTCTCGTTAGCGCCCTTGAAGCAGCAAACCTCAATGTTCTGGCGTACCTTCCAATCGTTGTCCTTCTTTGTTCCGCGAACATAAGGGAATTCGCCGGGAAGAGATTCCGCTGTCTTCAAGCCCTCAATGTCTTCTGCACGATAGAAAGGATTCACATTAAATCCCTCGCCTGTCTTCCAGACAAGCTTTTTCTCAAACGGAGCCCCTTTCAGGTCGGCCGTTATCTTCGCCATCCACTCTTCAGTAGACACGGGAGCGAATTCTGAGAAAAGTTTTTCTTTTAGTTCTGCCATAATATTAGTTGTTTATTAAACTGGTATTAGTAATGTTCAATACTATTTTGTTCAATTACAGATGGCAAAGGTAGAATAAATAAACAGGATCAACAATGGTATAAGAATGAAATCGCTAATATTTTTAACGCCTTTTAGAGGTACATATTCCTTTTTTCCTAAACTTGTCAACCCCTTCCGGAAAACACGTACATGTTTTTGGGAAATCACGTACATGTTTTTCAAAATTCACGTACGTGTTTTTTTGAGCCGTTTCTCCCCCTTTTTTATTATATGTATTCCCTGGCAAAAAACAAAAAAAGCACGCTTTCTTGAAAAAAAATCGCTCCGGGTATTGCAGGTTTAAAAAATATGCTTACCTTTGCATCGTCAAACAAAAACAATGACATTCAAATGGTGGATTCGTCTAACGGTTAGGACACATGCCTCTCACGCATGCAATACGAGTTCGATTCTCGTATCCACTACAAAAGCTCTCAACATGTTGGTTGGGAGCTTTTTTTTATCTATCTTCGCTATCCGATAATATCAGTATCCTAAGTCTTTTTTATACACTAAATATATCATGAAAAGTAAAAAAACCGTCTTTCTGACCGGGGCTACCGGGACGATGGGCCACGCGGGATTAGTCGAGTTATCCAAACGGCTCGACCGCTTTAACATAACGCTCTTGGCCCGTCCGAGTAAAATCAATAAAAAAAAATTGGCCGCATATGAAGCCATGGAGGGAGTCCGTATCGTCTGGGGAGACTTGACAAATTACCGGGATGTCTTAAATGGGGTAACGGGGGCAGATTATGTATTACACGTAGGAGGAATGGTCTCTCCCGCGGCAGATTATTTTCCCAAAAAGACATTAAAAGTAAACACGACCGCCGCCCAATATATCGTAGACGCCGTAAAAGCGCAACCGAACGCAGACCAGGTAAAGGTGGTCTATATCGGTTCCGTGGCGCAAACCGGCCATCGTAACGCGCCGATTCACTGGGGGCGCACGGGAGATCCGATCAACATAAGCGTATACGACCATTACGCCATCTCGAAAACGATAGCGGAACGTATTTTCGTGGAGTCGGGTATCAAGCATTGGGCGTGCCTCCGCCAAACCGGTATCTTATGCCCCGAATTATTGTTTAAAGGCTCAGACCCTATCACGTTTCATGTGCCCCTAAACGGCGTGCTGGAATGGGCTACCGCCGAGGATTCCGGACGTTTGTTGGCAAACGTATGCGAGGAGGAGGTGCCAGACGAGTTCTGGAACCGCTTTTATAATATCAGTAGCGGCCCATCTTTCCGGCTGACGAATTACGAGTTCGAGAGTAAGCTGTTAAAGGCGATCGGTTGCCCCCCACCGGAGAAAATATTCGAACCGAATTGGTTCGCTATCCGGAATTTCCACGGACAATGGTATACAGACTCAGACCTGCTGGAAAATTATCTGCATTTCCGCGGTAACCAAACTTGCGACGACTACTTTAAATGGATGGCCAGCCAAGTCCCTTGGTATTTCCATCTGGCCAAGATCGTCCCTCCTATCCTTATAAAACTGGGTATGGGAGCGATCGCTAAAAAACCGGGCTTGGGAACCCGTAACTGGATCAAGAATAGAGACCAGGATCGTATCTCCGCATATTTTGGCTCATACGAGGCTTGGCAAGCCATCCCGGGATGGGATAAGATCCGTACAGAACGCCCCTCGCAAACGCCGGCCTTTCTAGATCATGGTTACGACGAGAGTAAACCGAGATCGGAATGGGAGATCGAGGACATGCGTAAAGCCGCGGAATTCAGGGGCGGCAAATGCTTGTCGCCAGCCATGAAAAAGGGAGACTTATCAACCCCGCTTGAGTGGGAATGCCAATTCGGGCATAAATTCAAGGCCTCTCCCGCTTTGGTACTGCTAGGAGGCCATTGGTGCCCGGAATGCCTGCCGCTTCCCTGGAATTACGACGAGATAGCCAAAGGGAATCCGTTCTTCGCCCAAGTATGGTATCCGTTCCATGACAAAAAGGAGCACAACGTATACGATGAATCCATATTCGCCAACTTCAAAGAATGAAATCCAACGTATATAGAGTTTTTTGTTTTTTAGATTATTTATCTCAACGCAACATACTTTTACCGGATATTATCTGTTATAACAACATAAGCACTATATACCATAAACAAAAAAACAGATTTTATCATGACAAAAGGATCGATCGGATTAAATGCAGGAGCTATCTGGAATTTGCTTTCAGATGGCCAACATTGGAGTTTTGAGGCGTTGAAGGCAAAATCCGCTCTAACAGACGCGGATCTATGGTCCGCTATCGGTTGGCTCGCTAGAGAAAACAAGATTGAAATTGATAACACCAGCAGTCACCCTATTTTCTGTCCGGGTACCAACTTTTATTTTTAAATGACATTTATGGTATTTCATTGCGAAGGATTTCACTTTCTTCGCAATGAAATCCTCAAAAAAGCACTTACTTTGTAACCCTAACAAAAATAATACGATTATGAATCCTACTTTCGGAGCTTCCATCCTTTCTTGGATACCACCCTTGTGGACACCAGAAGGCGGTCTTTTCGCCATCCAGCAAGCGTCTGCCGCCGGATTTGATTTACTGGAAATCTTATTACCCCCTTCCATGGAGTTCGACGCCCCAACCGTAAAACGACAATTGAAACAATACGGGTTAAAGGCCACTTGTTCGCTTAACCTTCCCCAAGAAGCGCATATCCCCTTTTATCCCAAGGAGGCGACTCGCCTGATCAAGGAGGCACTGGACAAAGCGAGCGAGCTGGAGGTGGATTATTTGGGAGGTGTCTTACATTCCGGCATCGGAGTCTTCTCCGGCAAACAGCGGACACAGGAAGAGGAGAATACGCTCTGCGAAGTATGGCAGGAGGTCGCGGAATATGCCGGACGATCCGGGATCACGATCGGTATCGAGCCGATCAACCGCTATGAAAGCTATATGTGTACATCCGCGGAGGAGGTCTTGCGTTTTATCAAACGTACTGGCGCCGCAAACTTATCCTTGCATCTAGACACTTTCCATATGAACATAGAGGAGACAAGCTTTTATGAGCCCGTGGTCATGGCAGGTAACAAGCTTCGCCATATTCACATGACCGAAAGCGACAGGGGCATGCTTGGCGAGGGAAACGTGCGTTGGGATGATTTGTTCCGGGGGTTACGGGAAATTGATTTCAACGGAAACCTAGTCTTGGAGAATTTCTCCAACTCCATCCCCGGCATGGCGGAAGCCGTATCTTTGTGGCGTCCGTCTAAATACAATGCCGATGAGTTGGCGAAAGGTAGTTTGGAGTTTATGCGCGAAATGACCGCTAAATATCAATCCTACTAGCACCCGTCGGGGGAGAGAAGATTATTCACATCGTATTTTAATAGAGAAGAGGTCCGCTAAAACAGCGAACCTCTTCCAATCGTTAGTTTCTTTAATAACAGGGGTATCCTCTCGCTAGAAGATATATTTGATACCGAACTGCATTTGCCAGCGAGACACATCATTTAAATTATCCTTGAACGTTTCGTCTAAATCTTTCGCCATAGTATATTTCAAGGTATAGTTGTTCGCGGCACTCGGGCCTTGTCCTTTCGGGATCGTCAAGAATTGATATTGCTGGTTTCCCAAAACGGTGGTCTGCACCACGCCCCAGTTACGATTTAGCAGATTCAAGAAATTAGCGATATTGAAACTGAAACGCAAGGTATGGGAGCGGCCATTCTTTTGGTAAATCCTTATGTCATGAGAAACACTCAAATCCAATTGATTCGCAAACGGGGCGACCGCACCGTTACGCTCCGCATACTCACCCCTGTGCTCGCTCAAATAAGGATCTTGCTCGATAAAGGCATCCATCGCTTCCCACGCCTCTTCTTGGCTAGCGAAATCTCCCGGTAACAAATGGTCTTTTACCTCGTCAAAACTCGCGGGAATATATATCAAGTCATTGGAGAATTGAGAATCACCATTCGCGTCGCCATTATAACAATAAGAATAACGGAACGGACGATAACGCTGGTAGATCAAGCCAAAGCTTGTCGCCGCGTATTTACTCCAGTTTGCCGTATAAGAAGCGGACAATAACAAACGGCCATCAAATGAACCCGCCGTATAACCAACTTCCTCCGCGTTTCCATCCAAGGCAGCACGGTATTTCCAAGCGGAAGTCGCTACAGACGATGTCCCGTCTGTCACCCCCCTAGACTGTCCGAACGAGTAAGACCCGTTCAAATATAGGCCTTTCAGAATTCCATTAATAAAATTCTTCTGTAACTGGAAAGTCGTATAAAGAGAATGGCCTTTGCTGGTGTTGCGCAACATCACGACATGGTTCGCCGCTTCCTGATTTCCTTCCCTATCACTATAATAACCATTGTAATAAGGGCGTACATTACCCGTACCGCCATCATTTACAAACTGTTCGGTCCGGTATAATCCGATGTTATCGTGGTATATAGCGTTAATGTCTTTCGAGTAGAGCAACTCCACGGTAGCGACCCAGCCATCACCAAACTTATAATCGGCAGCGATATTGCTTTTCCATAAGCTCGGATACTTGAAGTCCGGGTCCGTGATCGCTATATCCGAACGGGTAGCGCTACCTTTTTCCGGCTTATAGGTATCCATATTTCCGGTGAAGCCAAGCGAAGGCCGGCCATCGCTGATGATGTTATCATCTTTATCCTTTACCGCACGGATATTCAAGTCGCCAAACAAAACGCCATTGTTCCCGGCCTGATTACTAATCCATACATAAGGAGGAGTGCCCGTGAAAAGACCTGTACCGCCACGTATCTGCAAACTACCATTCTCATCGTCGAACGGCTTGTAATTAAAGCCAAATCGCGGAGAGAACTGAGGCTTAGTGTTCGGGTATTTAGAGACATCGATCTTGATCCCATCCCGGTATGTCTCGGCGGCAACCTTATCATTCGACTGTAAATCTGTCATAAAGAAGGGGACATCGACACGTAGGCCAAACGTTAAGTTCAATTTATCACTTACCGTCCATTTATCTTGGGCATACAATCCCAACTGGAAAACGTTTATCTCGGCGAACGGGAAATCGTCTGTCATCGAATACCTCTGCGCATAGTATTGATAACCCGTAGAAGCGGAATTCGTAATACCCGTCACGTTGGGGCCAAACCCAAAATCTCCCGGGTTAAACTCCCGAATGTCAAACCCTTGTACACTCCCGTTATGAGCGGCCATATATTGTTTGGTAGCCAGCACATTGAATTTGAAATCATCGACCGAGTTAAATACCCAGGAACCCGGATAGTTTTGGGCGAAACCATTCTTAAATGCGCGATAATCACTTTGTGTCCCGACCGTAATCTGGTGTTTACCAAAATTCATCAAGAAGTTATCTTGTATCTGCCAGATATCAGTGTTCAACTGATTGTTATAAGAATTCGCCTCAGTTCCAAATGTCGTATAAGCGTTATTATCGCCATCCAGGATATCTACCTGCGGAAAGTAACCGCCATCCATATCACGATAGTCGCGTAAACGGGAATAACCTATTTTCAAATAGTTAGACATATGGTCGTTAATGGTGGTATTCAAATCGGCCATCCAAATATTGAAGTTATTGTTCGTCCGGTAGAAAGAAGAAGAGAAGGGAATAGCGAACGCATTCGGTCCACGTCCGTTATTCGGCGCACCGGAAGTAGACGGGTTATTCGTATTAAACGATTTCAAATAATAATATTTCAAGCTCAACACATTGTTCGAGTTGATATTCCAATCCAGACGGGCCGTGATTCGATCCGCTTGGGTATTCGTCTTATTCACATCGAACTTTCCCGGATTGTAACCCAGCTCTTCTCCCAAGAAATCGGACAAACCCTGCAAAACAGTCGCATCTGCCGCGGAATTAGCGGTCGTATAAGAAATCGGCTCCTCCTGACGGTCCATCTCACCATTGATAAAGAAGAACAATTTATTCTTAATGATCGGACCGGATAAACTGATACCATATTGGTGATTGGAAAATTCTGAGACACCGACCGTCTCATCCTTCACACGATACCCCATCATCGACGGGCTTTTCGTATACATATACACAGATGCATGGAACTCATTAGAACCAGACTTCGTCACCGAGTTGATACCCGCTCCCGTAAATCCACCATTTCGAACGTCAAAAGGAGCGATCATCACCTGTACCTGTTCCAACGCCTCCAAGGAAATCGGTTCCGTACCGGAAGCGCCCAAAGCAGAAGCCAAGCCGAACGAATTATTAAAAGAGGCGCCGTCTACCGTCACATTATTAAAACGATAAGAGACACCGCCGAAATTCTTGCCGCTACTCATCGGGGTCAATTTTACGAAGTCGTCCAATGAACGGTTAATCGTAGGTAATTTATCCATCTTCTCCCGGGTGATGATTTCCTGCGCCCCGGTACGGCTTCCTGAAATAATCGGGTTTTTATCCGCTACCACAACTACCTCGTCAAGATTTTGGGTATCTTCCCGCATGACTACATTCAGTTTCAGATCCTCTCCTAAAACCAAATTTATCCCTGTCCGGCTCTCCGTATTGTATCCGATATAAGAGAATTCCACCACATAAGGCCCTCCGATACGAAGGTTATTAAAAGAATAAGAACCATTTGGCTGGGTAATCGTGTAGTACTCGGTACCCGTCGGCGTATGTGTGGCCTTGATATTCACTCCGATCATTGTTTCCGAAGAGATATCCGTGACTTTACCACTCATACTAGCCGTTGTTACCTGCGCACGTATGGATATTCCCACGCACAACAATAGTAATGTTAAAAGTAGATAAGCTTTCCTCATACAAAAAGTATTTATATTAAAAATAATTATAACATTTTTATACACCGCCACAAAGATAGGGATTAGATATTTCTTTTTGTCACAAATAGCATATAATATTCATCGCGTTAACACTCCCGACTCTTACACCAACTATAACATTTTCAATAAAATATCACCTATAACGCATTCAAATCAAAGACTATCTTCCATTTCTCTTTCAATCTATCTCCTTAAAGGATAAATTTGTCAGGAATCATCAAATTAAAATTCTATCACTATTCGATCTTTTTCATCAAGGCAAATCGTCTATTTCCGGGATAAGAATATCGCAAAAGTCACCTCCATTCCAACAACTTCACAGAGATGAAGCAGAATATCAAACAAGAACACATACGATCATACGCAAAATAGCGCATAACTTTACAAAAGTTTTTATTATGTTAACCACACTAAGCAATGAACGGATATTCCCTTTAAGAAAAATAAAATAACAGAAAAACGCCAACACACCTTTTTTCGGGCGATGTTGGCGTTTTCTCTTCCTATTCCTCCACCGGTTCCCCAAATAAGGTAGCCGAAGAAGCTTTATAAATCTTGACCTTTATAAATTGGCCTACATGATAATTTTTCTTATCGAAGATTACCACTTTATTCTGACTGGTACGACCAAACAATTGTTCGCGCGAACGCTTGGAGAAACCTTCGATCAATACATCAAAAACCTTACCGATATCCCGCAGATTACTTTCCTCCGATAACTTATTCTGCAAATCGATCATTCCTTGCAGACGGCGCACTTTCTCCTCCTCCGGCACATTATCCTCCAAATGCTTAGCGGCGTACGTACCAGGACGCTCGGAATACTTAAATAAAAAGGCACTATCATACCCCACCTCACGCATCAAAGACAGAGTCTCTTGATAGTCCTCCTCGGTCTCGGAATGAAAACCGCAGAATAAATCGGTAGAGATACCACAATCCGGAATGATACGGCGAATCGCCGCTATGCGGTCTAAATACCATTCACGGGTGTATTTGCGGTTCATCACTTTCAAGATACGACTGCTACCGGACTGGGCGGGCAGATGGATAAACTTACAGATATTGTCGTTCGCGGCAATCACACGCAAGGTATCATCGCTCATATCTTTCGGATGGGAGGTAGTAAAACGAATTCGCATATCGGGTACCTCTTTCGCCACACGATCCAATAAGACCGGGAAAGTGATAGTCTCCCCTTCCTTCTCAAAAGAATAAGAGTTTACATTCTGCCCTAACAGTGTAACTTCCTTGAAGCCCTTCTCGCGCATATCCCGTATCTCATTCAAGATACTTTCGATATCCCGGCTACGCTCACGTCCTCTTGTATAAGGTACGATACAATATGTACAGAAATTATTGCAGCCGCGCATAATGGATACAAAACCGGATATATGCACACCCGGCAATTTCAAAGGAATAACATCCTTATAAGTCTCTTGAGTAGAAAGCTCCACATTGATCGCCTTCTCTCCTCGCTCTACCGCTCCCACCAAATTCGGTAAATCCAGATAGGAATCCGGGCCGACCACCAAATCTGCGTGGTGTACGTTGATCAAATCTTCTTTCACCCGCTCGGCCATACATCCCAGCACACCGACAATCAAAGACTTCTTTTTCCGCCTTAAAGACTGAAAATACTGTAGCCGCCCATAAATTTTCTGCTCGGCGTTGTCGCGTACGGAACATGTGTTCACAAAGATAGCGTCTGCTTCCTCAATATTCTCCGTCATACTATAACCATCCATCTTCATGATGGAGGCTACGACCTCGCTGTCCGCAACATTCATTTGACAGCCATACGTCTCGATAAATAACTTTCGTTCAGCACTTTGGGTAGTGGATTTTAAGTCCACACCATTTTTTTGATTCATCCCTTTAATGTTAATAGAGTTTAAATAATAGATTTTCTGAAAAATAATCACATAAAAGCTTGCACGGTTCAAATCTCACCGTTATATTTGCATTCGAAAAACGTAAATTTTTTCATAGTTAAGGTTTTGGTTAAATCGAATAAGGGTGGCTGTGAAGTTACCCTTATTTACTTTTATACCCCTACAAGATGTTTTATATACTCCCATTTTTTCCACTTCTCAATTATTCTTCTTACATTTGAGGTGCAAAAATAATCAAAGTTTATGGATAACGTAGGAGATTGGTTATATATTGTTTTCCTGGTCATTGCCGCAGTCAGTGGCTTATTCAACTCGAAAGACAAAAAAAAGAAGAGTCGCCCCGATATATTGGGGCAACCCGACAGGGAAATCGTGCCTAATGACCAACCATCGGAAGAAAAAGGCTTCTGGGAGATACTGGAAGATATACAAAAGGAAGCACAAAAGCCTAAACCTTCCCCCCGGCAAAAGCAAGCAAAGCCCAAGGTCGAGAAACCGAAGGTCGCAACCCCATCGCCTTCCCCGTCTCCATTCCTTTCCACCGAGAAGAATATACCCGAACATATCGTACCCCGGCCATCCGTAAAAATGGGCGTTATCGAGGAAGAACCGGGACTTATGCCGGAAGATACATTCAGGAACATCGAGGAACTAAAGAAAGCGATCATTTGCGCAGAGATTCTAAATAGGAAGTATTAATTTACGCCACACTTATATCTGATTCAGCGTAATTTTATGTAAGTTTGCGCCCGAAATATTGAACAGTAAGTATTTACCTAAAAACATAAAAACTAATTATCATGGCATTAAAATTCATTACAGCTGAAGAAGCCGCATCTTATGTACATCATGATGACAATGTCGGTTTCAGTGGTTTTACACCTGCAGGATGCCCGAAAGTTGTTCCCGGCGCAATCGCCCGGAAAGCTGCGGAAGAACACGCTAAAGGTAACCCTTTCCAAATCGGGATGTTTACCGGTGCTTCTACCGGTGACAAGCTAGACGGAGAGTTGGCTCGCGCTAACGCTATTAAATTCCGTACACCATACCAATCAAACAAAGACTTACGTGCGGCATTAAATGCTCATCAGGCACAATATTTCGATTTACATTTGTCCGAGTTGGCACAAAGCTTGCGTTATGGATTCTTGGGTAAGATCGATGTAGCGATCGTAGAGGCTGCAGATGTCACTGAGGACGGTGAGATCGTTCCGACTTCCGGTGTCGGTATCCTACCTACTATCTGCCGTATGGCAGACCGCATCATCGTTGAGTTGAACTGCCGCCATCCGAAGGAGATCCGTGGTATGCACGATATCTACGAGCCGGCAGATCCCCCTTATCGCCGTGAGATTCCTATTTACACTCCGTCCGATCGTATCGGTCAGGATTGCGTAAAAGTAGATCCGGCAAAAATCGTCGGCGTGGTAAAAACAGACGAGCCGAACGAGGGTGGAAAATTCTCCCCGCTGGATGATGTCACGATGGCGATCGGTAAAAATGTAGCGGACTTCTTGGTTAGCGAGATCAAGGCCGGCCGTCTTCCGAAAGAGTTCGTTCCATTGCAGAGTGGCGTGGGTAACGTGGCTAATGCGGTCTTGGGTTGTATGGGAGCGAATGAGTCTATCCCTGCGTTCAATGTATATACAGAGGTTATTCAAGACGCTGTCATCGAGTTGATGAAACAAGGGCGCGTTAAATTCGCCAGTGGTTGCTCTTTGTCCGTAAGTAACGAGGTAATCCGTGAGATCTACGCAAATCTTGATTTCTTCAAGGATAAGATTTTGCTTCGTCCGCAAGAGATCTCTAACAACCCGGAAGTTGCCCGTCGTTTAGGTTTGGTTGCGATCAATACGGCTTTGGAAGCAGATATCTTCGGTAATATCAACTCTACGCACGTATCCGGTACTCGTATGATGAATGGTATCGGTGGTTCCGGCGACTTTACCCGTTCGGCTATGTTGTCGATCTTCACGACTCCGTCTACAGCGAAGGAGGGAAAGATTAGCGCATTTGTCCCGATGGTATCTCACTTGGATCATAGCGAGCACTCCGTAAAGATCATTATCACCGAATATGGTGTAGCGGACTTACGCGGCAAATCCCCGATCCAACGCGCTCGTTGCATCATCGATAACTGCGTTCACCCGGATTACAGGCCATTATTGGAAGAGTATCTCGCCATGGGTATCAAGGGACATACTCCTCAGAACTTGAAATGTTGCTTCGCTTTCCATGAGGAATTGGCGGCTAGCGGTGATATGCACAATGTAGTTTGGAGTAAATATAATAAGTAATACAAACGTATTACAAATAGAATGACATATAATAGGGCATGGGGTTGATCAAACTCATGCCCTATTTTTATGGCAGATAACGCGTAACACATTTGTAATAGTTTTGAAACAATTCCTTCAAGCGAGTTTAATCACTCCTTAATATAGAAGCCATTTCTTTGCACCAGAACAAATAGGCAAAGATCGTGAGAAAGTTTATCGAGAAATTAGTAGAAGGAGGGCTTTTGATCAGCGGAAGCGTCAGCAGCTTTACGATCTTATTGATCATCGTCTTCTTATTTAAAGAGGCCACAGGTCTTTTTAACAGTCCCGAGGTAGAGGAAGGGTATGTACTGGCAGTCAATCCAGAAAACCCGGTCGAACATTTATCGCCCGAACAAATCATGGATGTCTTCGATGCCAATATTACCAATTGGGCAGATTTAAACGGGAAGAACCAAGATATACTCGTTTTCCGGCTTTCGGACTTAACCAACTATTACACGGAAGAAGAGCTGGGTGACGAATTCCAATACGTTCCCGAGAAAATCAATGAACTTATCCACAAGGAACCCGGGATCATCGCATTCTTCCCTGAACAATACCAAGCGGAGAATTTTCAAGGAAAGATCATATCCGGAGCCACTATCAAGCCATCAGAGTTCTTTGGAGGGACCAAATGGTATCCAACCTCTACTCCTGCCCCGATCTTTGGGCTAATCCCCCTATTACTGGGTACACTTTTAGTTAGTATAGGCGCAATCGTCCTATCTCTTCCTTTCGGAATAGCGGTAGCGATCTATCTGGCAGAGATCGCTAACACAAGAACCCGTAATTTTTTAAAACCGGTTATCGAGTTGCTGGCAGGTATCCCTTCGGTCGTTTACGGTTTCTTCGGGCTGGTAGTGATCGTTCCCCTTATCCAAAAAACATTAAACCTTCCGGTAGGCGAGACGGCCTTCGCGGGAAGCGTGGTTTTGGCGATCATGGCGTTGCCGACTATTATCACGGTTGCGGAAGATGCCATGCGAACCACACCTAGAGCCATGAAAGAAGCCAGCTTAGCATTAGGCGCCACACAATGGCAAACAATCTACAAGGTAATCATTCCCTATTCCATATCCGGTATCACCTCTGCCGTCGTATTGGGCATAGGGCGTGCGATCGGTGAGACGATGGCTGTATTGATGGTAACCGGAAATGCCGCCGTTATACCCACCTCGTTCTTCGAGCCGGTACGAACGATTCCCGCCACGATAGCGGCAGAATTGGGCGAAGCTCCCGCAGGTGGCGCACATTACCAAGCCTTGTTTTTGTTGGGGGCCGTATTGTTCCTCATCACCTTATCGCTAAGTATCGCCGTAGAATATATTTCATCCAAACGTAAAATCTAATAAAGATATGGCACCTATTCAACATCTAGGAAATATTGATAAGAGGAAGCGGGCCTCACAAAAGATCGCGTTCGGTTTCTTCTCGTTCCTGAGTTATTTAGTCGTAGCGATCTTATTCGTGATCCTTGGGTTCATTATCCTAAAGGGCGCGAGCGTGATCAGTTGGGATTTCCTGACGCAAGCTCCATCAGAGGGTATGACCTCCGGCGGTATCTTTCCGGCTATCGTAGGTACGCTCTATTTGGTGATCGGAAGCAGCCTGATCAGTTTCCCGATCGGTATCATGAGTGGTATTTATATGAATGAGTACGCTACGAACGGGAAACTCATCCGTTTCATCCGTATCATGACGAATAACCTAAGCGGTGTTCCATCCGTTGTTTTCGGTTTATTCGGAATGTCTCTATTCGTAAGTACCTTGGGCTGGGGAGATTCTATCATAGCAGGCTCGTTTACTTTGGCGCTGATGTCTTTGCCACTTATCATCCGTACAACGGAAGAGGCTTTGAAGAGTATCGACGATTCTTTCCGCCACGGCAGCTTGGCTTTAGGGGCTACAAAGCTACAAACCATCCGCAGAGTCGTGTTGCCGATGGCATTTCCAAATATCATCACGGGGTTGATTCTTTCGATCGGTCGTGTGTCTGGCGAGACCGCTCCTATCCTTTTTACGGTAGCCGCTTATTTCTTGCCACAATTACCGAAAAGTATCTTCGACCAATGTATGGCATTACCGTACCACTTATATGTTATCTCTACAAGCGGCACGGATATCGAGGCTTCCCGGGGAATGGCTTATGGCACGGCCCTCGTGCTTATCGTCATCGTACTATTGGTAAACCTTTTAGCGAATGCCTTGCGAAGTTACTTCGCAAAGAAGGTAAAAATGAACTAAAAAAACAACAAGACAATTATGATAAAGATCGATGCTAAAAACGTAGACTTTTATTACGGGGATTTCCATGCGTTGAAAAACATTTCCATGGAGATTGAGCCGAATACGTCAACCGCCTTCATCGGGCCGTCCGGCTGCGGGAAGTCTACTTTCTTACGTCTGTTCAACCGTATGAATGATCTGATCCCGGGTACCCGCATGCAAGGGCAAATCCTGATCGACGGGCGAGACATCTATACGAAAAGTGAGAAAGTAGACCGCTTACGTAAAAACGTGGGAATGGTATTCCAAAAACCCAATCCGTTTCCTAAGACGATTTACGAGAATGTCGCTTACGGCCTGCGGGTAAACGGTATCAAAGACGAGAACTATATCGAGGAAACGGTGGTCAAGACCTTAAAACAGGTCGTTCTTTGGGAGGAAGTTAAAGATAAGCTAAAAGAATCCGCATTCGCTCTTTCCGGCGGACAGCAACAACGCTTATGTATTGCCCGTGCCTTGGCGATCTCTCCCTCTATCTTATTGATGGACGAGCCCACTTCCGCGTTAGACCCGATCTCTACCAGCAAGATCGAGGATTTAATACATGAGCTTAAAAATGACTATACGATCGTTATCGTCACCCACAACATGCAACAAGCGGCTCGTGTCAGCGACAAGACCGGGTATTTTTACTTAGGAGAATTGATCGAGTACGACAATACCCGGAAGATCTTTACCAATCCGGAGAAAGAATCTACGCAGAATTATATCACCGGACGGTTTGGGTAATTGAAAATTGAGGATTTAAAATTGAAAATTAAAGGATTATGAAGGTTATAGAGCAAGAGATTCAAGCCTTAAAAAATAGTATCAGTGAGATGTGGGCATTAGTCCACCAACAATTATACAATGCCGGGGAGGCCATGCTTACCGGAGATAAAGAGCTCGCCTATAAGGTAATCAACCGGGAACGCCGGGTAAACGCTTTCGAGCTAAAGATCGATAGCGATTGTGAGGATATCATCGCCTTATACGCACCGGTAGCGATCGACCTGCGTTTCGTGCTGGCAATGTACAAGATCAACACAAATCTGGAGCGTTTGGGAGACTTTGCCGAAAGTATCGCCCGCTTCGCCGGTAACCTTCCCGAAGGGGAACCGCTTGACCCGCAATTGATCAAGGAGACCCGGGTTGAAGAAATGTTGTCGGAGTTACTGAGTATGATCTCACTTACCAAAGAGGCTTTCGAGAAAGAAAGCTCGGAGATCGCCTCCCGTATCTTCTTGAAAGATAATTTGATCGATGAGATCAATCATAACTCCACCGCTATCATCGCCCGGTATATTGAGGAACATAAGAGCAGCGCGCTGGCAGGTCTATATATGGCCGGCGTAATCCGGAAAATGGAACGCTTCGGCGATCATTGTACAAACATTGCGGAAGAGCTTATTTTCTATCTGGACGCTAAAGTCATGAAGCATATGGGCAAAACTGAGCAATAATTTATATCTTTGCGGCCACTTTAATGATTAACATCAGTGAATGAAACGATTAACAGTGGCTTGGCTATCGGGCTTCTTACTTATCAGTTCCGTATTGACTTCTTACGCTCAGACAAATATCTCGATCCCGGAGTGGGATTCTTCCTCGGTGTCTTTTTTTGAATATGCGACCAAGATCCCAAAACGTAACAAGGTATTCAATCTAGACTTGGAGATGCACGCAGGATTCAACGCGGATTTTTCTTCCGGGGAACTCGATGAAGCCGCCTTTCGCTTCAGGGATGTCAAGATTGATGTTACCGGGGAAGTGAATGACCGGTTATTCTACTGGTACCGTCAAACGTTGAATGGTGGCTATGAAGGATTATCCTTGGAGAATCTGAACGAGTCGATCGAGTATGCATATATCGGCTACAAACTGAATGAGCGTTTTACCCTAACCGCAGGAAAACAAGACGTGTTCTATGGAGGTTTCGAATATGATGAGAATCCTCTGCTTATTTACGAATACAGCGATATGAACGAATATTCTCTTTGTTACCTGACGGGAGTCGGACTAGGGTATCAACCGAGCGAATCGCAAGAGATCCGCATACAAGTGACAAATAGCCGCATGGGGTCTATGGAAGATGAGTACGGACGTTTACCGGCAGGATTTAAGAAACCGAGAGTTCCATTATTTTACACATTGAACTGGAATGGTTGCTTTCTGGATGAATCGGTCCTCTTACGGTACTCCGTATCTGCCGCAGAGCAAGCCCAGGGGAAATATATGTATAGCGTCTTCACGGGGCAAAGCATAGAGGCCGGACCGGTATATGCTTATTTCGATGTCATGTATTCGCAGGGTAAATTAGATCCGCTAGGGTTATTGACCGAGTTGGTCCAGCCCGAAATATCAGGAGTATCAGAAGAAGAGGAACCGGAAATTCCTGTTCGCACGCAAAATGCCGCTTATCTTTCCTTGGTGGGGGAAATACAATATCGTTTCCACCCCAAATGGCAACTATTCGCAAAAGGTATGTATGAAAGCGCATCGATCTATAAAGCCTACGATGTCTATGAAAAAGGAAAATACCGTACGGCGTGGGGATATCAAGGGGGACTTGAATTCTATCCGATGGCCGATGGCAATCTACATATTTTCTTGACTGCCATAGGCAAAAAATACCACCTCACTGAACGAGCGAAGGCGCTCGATGCCTCTTTGTACGATACCGTGCGCCTTTCAATCGGCTTTATCTATCGATTACCCTTATATTAAATTTTCCTCATTTGTTGTAGGGACGCAGCGTGCTGCGTCTCATCTCCTCAGAATGGTAACTTAGAATACTATCAGACGATGGGAGACGCAGCACGCTGCGTCTCTACAACAAATCCAGATAAAATTAGCTAGAATTGTAACACAATCTCTTCCCCTTGCAGCAAGTCTACCGTTACTATTCCATCGACTACAGGTAGGGAAACCGGCTTTTGGTTCTTTTTGAGGCTCATGTTCGCGGAATTCGCCGGAAGCTTGATCTGGAAAGAACCGGGAACGATCGCTTTCAATCGGGCTTCTGTCAATAGCCCTTCTGCCCATTTAGCGGAAACGATTCCTCCGTTCCGGACTTTCAAACCGCTATAGCTTCCGTTTTTCCAAGCGGAAGGCAAAGCAGGTAAGAACTCAATCAATCCGGATTGACTCTGTATTAACATCTCCGCGATACCGGCTGTTCCCCCGAAGTTCCCGTCGATCTGGAAAGGAGGATGAGCACAAAATAAATTCGGATAAGAACCTCCTCCTTTAACTTCCTTCGTCCGTTCATCTACGCATGGGCGCAACAAATCACCCAGTAATTTATAAGCGTGATCACCATCATGCAAACGTGCCCAAAAATTAATTTTCCAAGCCATAGACCAACCCGTGCTTTGATCGCCACGAACCTCCAAGGATTTACGAGCAGCCTCTGCCAACTCCGGCGTATGCTCCACCGAGATCTCATTACCGGGATAAAGCCCATACAAATGGGAGACATGGCGATGGGTAGGTTCTACCTCCTCATACGCCTCAAGCCATTCCATGATACGCCCGTCTTTACCAACAGTCGTAGGCATCAAGCGATCTCGTTTCTCAGTCAGTTCTTTTGCGAATGCGCTATCCACGCCTAAAATTCCAGCGGCCTCTATCGTATTCGTAAACAATTCACGCAAAATCTGATTGTCCATTGTCGATCCGGCGCAAATACTTACGACATTACCGTTTGGCATCTTATAGCCATTCTCCGGAGAGGTCGTGGGAGCTGTCACCAAATATTTGGTTCGGGGATCTTGTACCAACATATCCACAAAGAACAAGGCAGCCCCTTTCATCGTCGGATAAACCTCTTTTAAATACTCTTTATCCAACGTATATTGATAATGCGTATACAAATGCTCGCACAGCCATGCGGCAGAAGTATTCGTGGCTCCCCACGACGGATGTTCGCCCGGAGCGGTAAAATTCCAGACATTACCTAAAATATGCGTTACCCACCCCCGTGCGTTATAGAAAGCTTTAGCCGTGCGTTCCCCGCTAGGCACTTGTTGCTTTGTCCATTCGATCAACGGAAGATGCAACTCGGAGAGATTCGCCACCTCCGCAGGCCAATGATTCATCTGCAAATTGATATTCAAATGGTAATCCCCATTCCAAGGCGTATGGATCGTATTACACCACAATCCCTGCAAATTCGGAGGAAGTAATCCTTGCCGGGTCGAAGAAATCAGCAAATACCGGCCGAACTGAAAGTACAAGGCCGCCAAGCCCGGGTCATTCTTATCCTGTGCGAAAGCAGCCAGGCGCTCATTGATCGGAAGGTTATCCCGCTCGCTCCTTCCCAGATCCAAAGAGACCCGATCAAACAAGGAACGATAGGCAAGCGTATGTTCCCGGCGTAATGTGGGGAAATCCTTGGATTCCGCTTGCGATAACTGTTTTTTCAATTGTTCGTCGATATCGTCTTTATCGAAATAATCGGTTCCCAAACTTACCAGAACGATCGCTTCCGAAGCCCTTTGTACCGACAGGCTACTATCCGTAGTCGATAAATCGCCACCTTTTGGCAAGACCACACGGACACGAGAGGCGAAACGCATCCCTTTCATCTCCAGCGTATCCACCCCGTCCGGCAATTGTCCCTGCAACAGCAGGTCTTTTCCATCCAAAGAGACCGAGGCATGCTCCGGACGATTCATGCCCAATGAAAAACTCAAGGCACGATCCGCATCTGCCATCAGATGGATGACTCCAAGATCCCCGGAAAAGGAGGTAAACATTTCCCGCAGATAATTTACATCTCCCCTTTTAAAAGAGACCGAAGCGATAGCTTCACTCAAGTTCAACATCCTACGATATCCTGCGATAGAATCCGAAGTGTTCGGATACGTATATTTCAATACCAGATTCCCGAATAATTGGTAACTGCCATATGGAGCATCCGCTCCGTCACCCAAGTTACTTCCGGCCCCTTTACAAATGAAGGTCTTGTACATCAAATCCTGCGCCTCATCATTCCGTCCCTCGAATAAAAGACGACGAATATTCGCCAAGGAATAATAAGCGTATGGGTTGTCCGTATCTTGCTTACTCCCGGACCATAGGGAAATCTCGTTCAAAACCACGTTCTCCCGTTCGATACCGCCATCCGGCATCATACCGATACGACCATTCCCTAAAGGCAAAGTCTCTTCCCAGATATGTGCGGGTTGGTCAAAATAATAAAACTCTTTCTTCCCCGTTTTCATATCCGGCAAATTGCAACCGAAAAGGAACGATAATAAAATCAAACAAATTCCTTTCATATTCATACGATTATTCCTTAGTTATATTGTTTTCCCATCAAAGGCCCAAAGAGGCGCTTCACCACAATCAGAGGTACAGTTGTACCGCAGCGCCGATGCTGTATTTCCGCAAAGCTTTTAAGATGTCACCGCAAGGCCGTTGCGGTGACATCTTAAAAGCTTTGCATGTCACAAAGTCGTTTATAATAACCGTCCAAGGCCAGCAACTCCTCGTGCTTGCCTCGTTCTACGATTTCTCCCTCATGCATCACACAAATCTCATCTGCGTTGCGGATCGTAGAAAGGCGGTGGGCGATCACCACTGTCGTACGGTTCTTCATCAAGTTCTCCAAAGCTTCTTGTACCAAGCGTTCAGATTCCGTATCCAAAGCGGATGTGGCCTCATCTAAGATCAAAATCGGGGGATTCTTTAAGATCGCACGGGCGATACTGATCCGCTGACGTTGCCCGCCGGATAGTTTTCCTCCCCGGTCGCCGATATTGGTATCGTAACCTTTCTCGCTCGCCATAATAAAATCGTGGGCGTTGGCAATACGTGCGGCTTCCTCTACCTGCTCCATCGTGGCTCCTTCCACTCCAAAGGCGATATTATTGAAAAATGTATCGTTAAACAAGATAGCCTCTTGGTTGACATTCCCCATCAATCCCCTAAGATCGAATAGGGTAGCCTCCCGGATATCCGTATCATCGATACGGATACTTCCTTTATTCACATCGTAAAAACGAGGTAATAAATCCACCAACGTACTTTTACCCGAACCGGATTGACCGACTAAAGCTACGGTCGTTCCTTTACGGATCTCCAGATTGATCCCTTTCAATACCCAAGCTTCCTGATATTTAAACCAAACATCCTGATAACTGATTTTCTCTTTCAAGGAAATCTCTCTCGGACGTTCCGGATCATGGATATCCGTCTCCGCTTTCAATATCTTATCGACACGTTCCATGGAGGCCAGACCTTTCTGGATCGCATACACCGACTTACTCAAATCTTTCGCAGGATTTATGATACTGTAGAAGATTACCAGATAATAAATAAACGTAGGAGCGTCGATCGGGCTATCCGCGCTCAAGATCAGCGTGCCTCCATACCAAAGTACGATGGCGATCGTAACGGTCCCCAAAAACTCACTCATCGGGTGCGCCATTTGCTGGCGACGATAAATCCGGTTTGTCAGCCGACGGAAAGTCTCGTTACTCCGTTCAAAGCGGTTTTGTATCTTTTTCTCGGCGTTAAAAGCCTTGATAATCCGAAGCCCACCCAATGTCTCCTCGATCTGGCTCATAAGGAATCCCCATTGTTGCTGCCCTTCCAAGGATTTTCGCTTCAATTTCTTGCCGACCTGTCCCATCACGTAGCCCGCCAGCGGCAGCAAGATCAAGACAAATACGGTAAGCTGCCAACTGATCGCAATCATACCCACTAAATAGATCAAGATCAGTATCGGGTTCTTGAATAACATATCCAACGAACTCATGATGGAAGTCTCTATCTCGTTCACGTCTCCGGAAACACGGGCGATAATATCCCCTTTTCGTTCCTCGGAGAAAAAGCTTAACGGCAACTGCGTAATCTTCCTGTTTATCTGGTTACGGATATCGCGAACGACTCCGGTACGTATCGGAATCATCGTATAAAAAGCCAGATACATCGTGGCTACTTTCATGAAGGTGGCCACGATCAAGAAAATACCCAGCATAATCAAGGCAAAAGAACCTCCATGTATCTCTATTATATCGGATACGTACCAAAAAAAGTTATTCTTGATCAGTTCCGGCAAAGCCTTCCATGATTCCCAGCTCCCCGCGTTAAAGTTCCAGTCCATAAAGGTGTAATCACCCTCATTGATCTTGAACAATATCTGAAGGATCGGGATAATTAAGGCGAAAGAAAACAAGTTTAAGATAGCGGAAAGAACATTGAACACGATGTTCAGAGCCATATACTTTTTGTAAGGGGGAACGAAACGTTTTAAAATACGTATGAAATCTCTCATAAATTGATCTGTTACATTGAAGTGGCAAAGATACAAAAAGTCATCGCATTTTCTTACGCATTCGCATGCAACTATTTCGTTGCCCCATTCATCAAGTAATTAGAATCGTAAATAAAAATAATTCGCGTTATGAAAAGGATGCACTTGAAATTGTTGAAAAAAGCCAATTATATATTGGCGAGTTTATTAATGCTTTTAGGTTTCTCTTGTTCCAATGAAGAAGGAGGGGGTAGTTGCGAATACGGAACTCCCTATGCCAACTTTCAGATAAAAGGAAAGGTCGTGGATACAAACGAGAACCCGATACCTAATGCTCAAATACGTATCAACCAGAACGACGCAGACGTTTATTCTTACGGATGGTTACATACCGATACCATAAAAACCGATGCTAACGGAGAATTCGAGTGGAAGAAAAGCGACTTCCCGATCTTGAGATACCGATTGATCACGGAAGATATCGATGACGAGAAGAACGGGGGACAATTCGCTTCCGATACGACCCAAGTAACTTTCGGTAGCGAAGAATTTACCGGAGGCGATAACTGGTACGCAGGTAGCGCTTCCAAAGAAATCAAGATCACGCTTAAGAAATATGTAGATACACATACGGAACCTTACGCATTATACACAATTTACGGTAAGGTAACAGACGAGGATGGTTACCCGATGGCCGGAGTAGCTATCCTGACCTCACCGGCCTACACCCCCAACCAAGAGAATGACCCGTTTAGTTTTCCCGCAATCACGGATGAGACTGGGCGGTACCAATTCACCTATGATAAAGCTACCGCCACCGAACATACCATCTACACAAAATTATCTTCCTACTGGAATGACCCAAATACTTGCAAAACTGATTCGATTATCGTAAATTTCGCCGAAATTGAACTATCTGGCGGGAAAGGGATGTTAATCGGTAAAGGCTCAAAAGAAATCAACTTCCAGCTAACATGCAGGTAATATTGAAAATATAATATGGACAAACGCCCAAACATCAAAAAACGTATCGCCCTTGAGCTTTTTCGAAGTATCAAGAAGAACAGGGCCAAATTACATGAATTGCGTACGCTCTTTTGGGAGTGTACGCTTCGTTGTAATGTATCTTGCCGCCATTGCGGAAGCGACTGCCATGTCTCGGCCGCAGTACCGGATATGCCTATCGAGGATTTCCTAAAAGTCGTAGACGATATCACACCTTATGTGGAGCCCAACAAAGTGCTCGTTATCTTTACCGGAGGAGAGGCGCTGGTGCGTAAGGATATCGAGAAATGCGGATTGGAATTGTACCGCAGGGGGTATCCTTGGGGGATCGTATCCAACGGTTACCTGATGACCCGGGAACGGCTAGATTCACTCTTGGCTTCCGGGTTGCATTCCGCGACTATCAGTCTGGATGGTTTCGAAGAGGCGCATAACTGGCTCCGCCGTAATCCAAAAAGTTTCGAGAAGGCTGTGAATGCCATTTGCATGTTGGCCGAGGAAAAGGATATCATCTGGGATGTGGTGACTTGTGTAAACCAACGTAACATCAAGGATTTGATGCTCTTCAAGGACTTCTTGATCGAGATGGGCGCAAAACGGTGGCGCATCTTTACAATTTTCCCCGTCGGACGTGCCGCGACCGATAAGGATTTGCAACTGACAAACGAGCAGTTCACATGGGTCATGAATTTTATCCGTTTCTGCCGGAAAGAGGGTAAAATCCACACAAGCTACGGCTGTGAAGGTTTTCTCGGGAATTATGAGGCAGAGGTGAGAGACTCGATCTTCCAATGCAACGCTGGTATCAACACGGCTTCTGTCCTAGCGGATGGTACTATCTCCGGTTGCCCCAGCATACGGGCGAATTTCCATCAAGGAAACATCTATAAAGATAAATTCATCGATATCTGGAATAATAAATTCAAGCCATACCGAGACCGTAGCTGGACAAAGAAAGGTGAATGCGCCAATTGCGATATGTTCCGTTATTGTGAAGGCAACGGTATGCACTTATACGATGACGAAGGCAATTTACTTGTATGCCACTACAAAAGGTTAGTTGATAGTTGACAACTAATTCCTATCTTTGTCTAGTTAATATTCTAAAATAAGTAATCGTATGAAAAACACTTTCATCCTTTGTGTCTTTCTGGCACTAAGTTCTTTTACCGTAGCCCAGCAATCCGATAAGTATCCGCTTGGCGATTATACGGAACTGACTGATACGAAACCACATGACAGCGATGAGGTCTGGGACAAGTTATCGACCCCTACCCAATTAAGTTGGGGTACGACCGATATACGGTATCCGAAGCTTAGTATCCCCGATGTCAAGAAAAGCAATCGCTGGCAGGCTAAAGCATGGAAAGGGGAGCGAGTAAACGCCCAAGCCGTGTTATGGACTAAGGCGGGGCTTGAGGATGCCTCCATCAGCGTAAGCGATCTAAAGAGCGGCTCTTCTGTCATCCCTTCCTCAGCGATCACGACCCATTTTGTCCGTTACGTCATGACCGATGAGCTGAATAAAGACCGTAAAGGCGGCTGTGGCCATCGTGAGAATAAAGCGGAATGGGATTCCTCGGTTGTCGCCGATGTCTTGGATATCGTAAAGATCCGTGATATCAAAGCACGTACTACCCAACCGATCTGGATGAATATTTGGGTTCCTCAATCGGCTAAAGCCGGCAAATATAAAGGAACATTGACCGTCACGGGAAAAGACACCTCCCCCATGGAGTTACAGATAGAAGTAGACGTATTGAACCGCACGCTTCCCGCCCCGAAAGACTGGGCTTTTCATTTGGATTTATGGCAGAACCCATATGCCGTGGCCCGCTATTACCAAGTTCCTCTTTGGAGTAAAGAGCATTTTGACGCGATGCGACCGATAATGAAGATGTTGGCAAATGCCGGACAACGCTCTATCACGACCAGTATCATGCACAAGCCTTGGGCCGGACAAACGGAAGATCATTTCGACAGCATGATTACCCGAATCAAGAGAATAGACGGCACTTGGAAATATGACTACGCCGTATTCGACAAATGGGTGGAGTTTATGATGAATGAGATCGGTATCGATGATATGATCAGTTGCTATACCATGATCCCTTGGGCTTTATCTTTCGATTATTACGACGAGGCGACCAACCGGGTACAATTCCTCAACACAAAACCAGGCGATGCTGCTTACGCAGACTATTGGGGTACTTTCCTGAAAGACTTCTCCCGTCACCTCCGGCAAAAAGGCTGGTTCGAGAAAACCGCCATCTCTATGGACGAACGCCCTATGGAGGCGATGCGTGAGGCGATCAAGGTTATCAAGCAAGCCGATCCGGAATTCAAGATCACGCTGGCCGGAAATTATCATCCGGAAATCCAATCAGACTTATACTATTTAAGTATCCCTTACGGACATAAATTTCCTGAAGACGTAAAAGCCGCCCGGGATAAAGCGGGGCAGATCAGTACCGTTTATACCTGTTGCTCGGAAGCGTTCCCGAACACCTTCACTTTCTCCGATCCGGCTGAAGCGGCGTGGACAGTCTTGCATGCCGTAGCCGGTGGTTACGATGGTTATCTACGCTGGGCTGTTAATAGCTGGACCGCCGATCCTCTCCGCGATTCACGTTTCCGGACTTGGGCGGCTGGCGATACATACAGTATTTATCCCGGCCCGCGCAGCAGTATCCGCTTCGAGCGTCTGATCGAGGGTATACAAGATTGCGAGAAAATCCGTATCCTCCGGAAAGAGCTGACCGAGAAAGGCGCTAAGGGCAAGCTTGAGAAACTGAACAAAACCGTTGCCAAGATCACCCCGGAAGGTTTGTCTGAGACACAAGAATCCGCCACGCAGATGGTCAATGAGATTCACAAGTTATTGAACTCTTTATAAATAAACCGGACACAGGTAACACAAGATCTCTTTCCATACCTTGTGTTACCTGTGTCCTCCTTCCCTAAGTATATAACTAAACGTTTGATTTCATCAAGAAACGAAACCCTTATCGCCGATACCTTACACTTATAATCAAGCCTTTTTTCTTGTCGTTCGTTTTTTCGCGGTTGTTGCCTTTCCATCCGCATCAGCGATAATCTTCTGGCATTCCTCCAAGGTCAGATTATCCGGTTTCTCTATAGTCTTCGGTATTCTGTAATTCTTCTTCTTATAAGAGATATAAGGACCGAATCGACCATTTAAGATCTCTAATTCCGGTTCCTCATCAAATCCCCGGATAAATCGCTGTTCATCCTTCTGTTTCTTTGCCTTGATCAACTCGATAGCCTCATCCGCAGTTATCGTCAGAGGATTCAAGTTCTTCGGGATGGAAACAAACTTTCCATCATGACGGATAAACGGACCAAAACGACCGACAGCGGCAACCATCACCTTGCCTTCATATTCACCGATCGTACGCGGCAAATCAAACAATTTCAAAGCCTCCTCCAAGGTAATCGTCTCAATAGACTGTCCTTTCATCAAAGTCGCGAACTGAGGCTTAGGAGCCTCTTTGTCCTCCGGATGCGCTTGTCCGATCTGTACGACCGGGCCATAACGACCGATCTTCACGAAAACAGGATTACCGCTTTTCGGATCGATACCCAACTCACGCTCACCTACTTTATGCTCCGTACGGACAGAGGCCGCCGCTTCCACGATCGGATGGAATAGCTTATAGAATTTATCGATCGCATCCGTCCATACCATCTCGCCTTCCGCTACGGCATCGAACTCTTTCTCTACGCTTGCCGTGAAATTATAATCCATAACCCCCGGGAAATATTCCATCAAGAAATCATTCACGACCGTACCTATATCAGTAGGCATCAACTTATTCCGGTCTGCCCCCACGATCTCGGTTTTCTGGATTTCCTTGATCGTCCCCTGAGCCAAGGTTATGATATTATAAGAACGTTCTATTCCTTCCCGATCCCCCTTCACGACATACTCGCGGTTCTGAATCGTCTGGATCGTAGGCGCATAGGTAGAAGGACGACCGATACCCAGTTCCTCCAAACGGCGTACCAAACTAGCTTCCGTATAACGGGGAGGACGTTGCGTGAAACGCTCGGTCGCAACGATATCCTTCATCTCCAGCACCTCATTCAAAACCACAGGAGGAAGCAAACCGTTTTCTTGTTCCTTCTCATTCTCTTCATCAAAACTCTCACGGTATACCTGAAGGAAACCATCGAAAGTAATGACCTCGCCCGTAGCTATGAATTTCTCTTTCTTACCGCCAATACCCACAGAGATAGTCGTACGTTCCAACTCGGCATCTGCCATCTGGCAGGCTATCGTACGTTTACGGATCAAATCGTATAATTTCTTTTCTTGGGCAGTACCGGTTATTTCATCATTACTGATATAGGTAGGGCGAATCGCCTCGTGTGCCTCCTGCGCTCCCTTGCTCTTGGTATGATATTGACGGAATTTATAATATTTCTCGCCGTAGGTATCCAAGATAGTCTCTTTAGCCGTACCCAATGCCAGATCGCTTAAGTTCACGGAGTCGGTACGCATATACGTGATCAACCCGGACTCATACAGGCGCTGGGCGATCATCATGGTCTGGGAAACCGAATAGCCCAGCTTGCGGGCAGCCTCTTGCTGCAAGGTAGATGTAGTAAAAGGAGGAGCCGGTGTCTTACGCACCGGTTTTTTCGAGATATCATCAATCACGAAGGAAGCATCCTTGCAAGATTCAAGGAATGCCTCAACCTCTTTCTTATCTTTTAAACGACGGTTTAATTCGGTCTTAAGGATTGTCGTGCCATCCGGCAAGACAAAACTAGCGATCACACGGTAAGCGGCTTCCGAGACAAACTCATTGATTTCCCGCTCCCGCTCCACGATTAAACGTACGGCGACAGATTGTACACGTCCCGCAGATAAAGCAGGTTTCACCTTACGCCATAAGATCGGAGATAACTCGAAACCCACGATACGGTCTAAGACACGGCGAGCCTGCTGCGCATTTACCAAATCAATATTAATGTCTCTCGGAGTCTCAATCGCATGTAATATGGCGTTCTTGGTAATTTCATGGAAAACAATTCGTTTAGTATTCTCAGGCTTCAGCCCCAATACCTCATATAGATGCCAAGATATGGCCTCCCCCTCGCGGTCCTCATCGGAAGCCAACCAAACCTGCTCGGCTTTTTTCGCTTCGTTTTTCAGTTCGGTCACGAGCTTCTTCTTATCAGCGGGAATTACATATTCCGGGGCGTAATTGTGTTCGAGATCTATACTAAAATCTTTCGTCTTCAAGTCGCGGATATGGCCGTAGCTAGACATAACCTTATAGTCCTTCCCTAGGAACTTCTCGATGGTTTTCGCTTTGGCGGGTGACTCCACTATTACCAGGTTCTTTTGCATATCTAATTTTTGCTTGTTTGCTTGTTAGAAATCGAGTGCAAACATACATAAATAATTAACGTAACAGTACATCGTCTGTAAAAAAACCGCTTTTTAACTACATTATAATAGCAAAGATACATTTCTGTTATACCTTTGTAGAACAAAAAATAAAATAATTATTCAAAAATATGGAAGAAATAAAGCGACTTATTTCAGATAACAAATCAGAGGAAGCGATCCGACTTTTGAATGAATACCTCCAGAAACAACCGAAATCCGACGAGGCCTGGTTTCTTCTCGGGAAAGTATATTATAAGCTAGGTAATGTGCGCCTAGCCCTCAACAGTTACCTGCAGGCCATAGAGATCAATCCGGAAAGCCCGGCACGAGAAGCTTACAATATGGCAATTAAGGTATTGGATTTTTATAATAAAGATATGTATAACCATTGAACTATATGAGAAGGTTTCTATTTATTTCAGTTTTGACTAGCGCCTGTTTTTGCGGAATATACGCGCAACACCCCACTATCCCTTTGGTCGATATACCAGCGGGAAGTTTTTACATGGGCGGGGAAGGGCTCGGAGAAGATTCCGACGAGGCCCCGGTACATAAGGTAACTTTTACCCAGCCATTCCGGATGGGACAAACAGAGGTAACCAACGCTCAATTCGAATTATTCCGACCCGAGCACAAGGCCTTGCGGGGTAAAAACGGCTTATCTAAAGAAGATGATGAAGCCGTGGTCTACGTCAGTTACCATGATGCGATCGCTTTCTGTGAATGGCTCAGCCAAAAAGAGGGAAAAACTTACCGGCTTCCAACCGAGGCCGAATGGGAATATGCTTGCAGGGCCGGTACCTATTACGCTTTTCATACGGGTGACGGCCTGCCCGGAGACTATCACAAAAATCAAAAAAATGTACGCAATTACGCACCCGTTTCTTTAAAAGTAGGGCAAACTCCAGCCAATGCTTTCGGATTATACGATATGCATGGAAATGTGGAAGAATGGTGCTTGGATTGGTACGGCCCCTACAGGCAGGAAGATCAAACAGACCCTTGCGGATATAAGAACGGAGACTTCCGAGTGACTCGGGGAGGTAGCCACAATACACCAGAGAAATACCTAAGAAGTGGAAACCGTATGGCCATGATACCGGAAGATAAGCATGCCTTAACCGGTTTTCGTGTCGTACAAGCTGATTATCCACCGGAACCTTCATACCTCAATAAAGCATCTCATTTAAACGCCACCAATGTGAAACAAGAGAAATTCCACTGGCGAGACGCTGAAAATAGTCCCTTGTTTATACCACCCCGCGTTTATGTGATACCTCCGGATTGCTCCTCCAACGAACCTTTCTTCAAACATAACCACCAACCAGCCATCACTTGGTGCGACAACGGAGATCTATTGGCAAGTTGGTTCTCTGCCGACGAGGAGAATGGCCGCGGGATGGTAGTCCTTGCCTCCCGCCTACGGGCAGGAAGCGACGAATGGGAAAAAGCCTCTTTGTTCTTTAAAGTCCCCGATCGCAATATGACAGGATTAGCTCTTTTCAACGACGGTGCCGGAACCCTCTATCACATCAACGGCGTAGAAGCCGCCGGAGACTGGCAAAACCTAATCATGGTACAGCGTACCAGTACGGACAACGGACAAACCTGGTCTGCCCCCAAGATCATAGCGCCGGAGCACACCAAACGCCACCAGGTTATCGCCGGAACCATCCAGACCCGCGAAGGTTGGTTTATCCAAGCCTGTGACGCCGGTCCGGGTAGCCATGACGGTGCGGCGATCCACATCAGCAAGGATCATGGCAAGACTTGGATAGATCCTTGGGACGGAGCGCCTTTACCCGATTTTAAGGAAGGGGGTACCGGAAGTACGATCGCCGGAATCCATGCCGGAATCGTCCAGTTGAAAGATGGAAGCCTTATGGCACTGGGACGTGGAAATAGTATCAAGAATAAAGAAGGGCAACTCCGCATGCCCATGAGCATATCCAAGGATTGGGGTAAGACATGGACTTATTTCGCCTCAGAGCTTCCTCCGATCGACGGAGGCCAAAGATTGGTTTTATTACGATTGCAGGAGGGGCCTTTGTTATTAATCTCATTCACCGACCACCCGTTAAGGACACCGGAAAACGAACGAGGCCTTATCTTCCCTGATAAAGATGGGAACTCATACCGAGGTTTCGGGTTATATGCGGCTCTTTCTTATGATGAAGGGAAAACTTGGCCCGTAAAAAAATTAATGACGGATGGTGTTCATCGATTCCTAAATGGCGGCGCATGGACTCAATTCTTCGAGATGGACAAAACGCACGCGGAACCAAGAGGTTATATGGCTGCCACTCAAAGCCCGGATCATATGATCCATCTGGTAAGCAGCCGTCTATATTACAAGTTCAACCTTGCATGGCTGGAAGATCGATAGATCTTCCAGCTTATGGTCTTACCCTTTATAAGTCAGTGCCAACATCGTGATATCATCACTCTGCGTCGCCCCGTCTACGAAAGACCGGACAGACTCGGATATCCCCTCAATCATAGACCACGGGGATTGGCCTCTTACGGAGCAACATGCCTCTACCAAACGGATGTCCCCATATTGCTCGTTTCTCGGGTTCATCGCCTCGCTGATCCCATCCGTATAAAGGAACAAGCTATCGCCCGCCTCCAACCTCAAGGATTGCTCTTTATAGATTAATCCCGGCACGACCCCTAAAGCCATATCGCCGGTCATCGGCAAAAGAGAAACCTTATCGTTCTTACGGATCCAAACCGGACGGTTATGTCCTCCATTGCAATAAACCACATCGCCGGTATGGATATTCAGGATCGCATAAAAAGTAGTGACAAACATCCCGTTGACACTCTCACGACACAACAAATCATTCGATTCCTTCATGCAAACCGCCGGGGAAAGCTGCCTGAGTGCCGTGGCACGGATTACCGTACGGCTAATCGCCATAAAAATAGCGGCAGGAATCCCTTTGTCCGACACATCCGCGATCGTAAATCCCAGATGATTATCATCTACCAGGAAGAAATCATAGAAATCGCCTCCCACTGATTTAGCGGCGCTCATGGTCGCATAGAGATCGAATTGTTTATATTGCGGGAACGGGGGGAACTGCTTGGGCAAGATCGACTGCTGTATCTCGCGCGCCACATTCAAGTCGTACTGGATCTCCTCCAACTGATGATGTTCTTTCTGGGCTTCCTTGATAAAAGAGATTTGCTCGACCGCCTTCTCGATCGTACGTTCCAAATCTTCCATATCAATCGGCTTGGTGGCAAAATCGAAAGCCCCATGGTTCATGGCGGTACGAATATTCTCCATATCCCCATAAGCCGATACGATGATACATTTCAAGGCAGGGTTACGCATCTCGTTGATCTTCGTCAACAAAGTCAGGCCATCCATCTCCGGCATATTAATATCGCTCAATATGATATCAAAGTCCGGATGGTCTAACATCATCTTCAACGCTTCCAAACCATTATGGGCAAAAGAGAACTCATACTCTCCCTTACGGATCTTCCTGCGGAAATATTGGGTTAGCAACGCCTCCAGATCCTGTTCGTCGTCTACACTTAATATCTTGATAGCCATAATTCTTCTATTTATTTCGTTAATGGAATAAGGAATATGAAACGGGTAAACTCGCCTTCTTTCGATTCCACTTTTATCTTCCCGTCATGTTTCTCCTCTATAATAGTCCGGGTAATAGACAGCCCTAAACCTGTTCCCTCCCCTACTGGTTTGGTGGTAAAAAAAGCGGAGAATATCTGTTCCCGTATACTCTCCGGCATACCGATGCCGTTATCCTCGATACTTAATCTTAGATGATCCCCCTCCCTCCGTAAATCCACGGATATAACCGGTTCATATCCGATCGGCGAGAGCTTGGATTTACTATAGACCGCATAGCAAGCGTTATTCATGACATTCAATACCGCACGACTCAAATCTTGCGGGATCACCTTCAACGCCGGAAGTCCCTCCTCGTAATTCTCCCGGATCGCGATATTGAAACCTTTATAGTTCGCTCGCATCGAATGGTAAGCCAACCAAACGTATTCCTTCACCAGATTCTTGACATCCGTAGGGATATACTCGTCGTCCTTTCCTCTGGAATAAAGCAAGATCCCCCGGATGATGCTTGTCGCCCGGTTACCATGCTCCTCGATCTTTTTCAAGTTAGCATGTAAATCGCCCACGATCTCGCTAAACTCTTCGTGAAGAGCGGTAAGTTTCTCCCAAGATTCCGGCGGTAAGACATCTTTCTCTTCTTCCAATATATCCTCCAAATCATCTACGAGCTTAGAAGACAATTTACTGAAATTGATGACAAAGTTGAGCGGATTCTGAATCTCATGCGCGATCCCGGCACTCAACATACCTAAAGAAGATAATTTCTCTAAGTTCTTCACTTGCAAACGCAGCCGTTCTATTTCCTTACTCTGGTCTTCCATATCTATTCCTCCTCTTTAGGCGGTGTAACCGTTTTCGGTTGATACACCGGGATAGTAATTAGAAACTTGGTATATTCCCCTTTCTTACTCTCCACCTCGATAGTTCCCCGATGGTTCTGCACAATCTCACGGCATAGGTAAAGCCCTACACCAGCCGCTTCCCCGGTAGTCTTCGTCGTGAAGAAAGGAGCGAATATCTTGTCTTTTATATTCTCGTCGATACCAGACCCGTTATCACGGATCGTTATTTCCAGCATATCCTTATTGACTTTCAAGCCAAGGAAAATCTCCGGGCTAAAAGTCACGGTTTCTGATTTCTTCAACAAGGCATACATGGAATTCTTCAACATCCCGGTCAAGACCTTGCTGAATTGCTCCACGTTCACTTCCATCATCAAAGACAACGTCAGGTTATCGAAAATAATCCGGATATTTTTCTCCCGGATATCCTGCTCATAGGTCTTCTTCAATTTATCCAAGGCGACCCGGCATAATCCGTTGATATTGGTAAGCGTAAGATTACCCCTCCGGTCTTTCAGCAATTCCTCCATCGCCTTAACGATACGCACCGTATTGAAACCATGCTCGGAGATCTTCTCCAAATTACCGGTCATCATATTCAGCAAATCCACGGAGTCATCGTATACCTCCGGTTTCAGGTTCTCTTTCTGGCTATCCAGATTTTCCCGGAGATCCTTGGCCAAGCCCGATGTCAGATTAGCGAAGTTATTGATATAATTCAGCGGATTCAAGATACGGTCTACCAAACCTTGAGTCAACTGTCCTATGGTAGCCATCCGTTCCTTACGGACCAGCTCGTCTTGCGCCTCGCCCAAGGCTTTCAAGGCTGCCGCCAACTTCTCGGACTCCTCTTGGATCGCGTCTTTCTCCGAACGGATCTCCTGCGTGCGTTCCTCTACCTCTTTTACCAAATACTCCTTTTGCCTCAGCTTCCGCTTAAAAATGAATTTACCTATCTGGCAGATCAAGATAAGGCAGATCAACCAGATCCATTCATTATGACCGAACTTCACAGATACACAGATACCCACCAAGCTAGCCAACGTTACCCGCTCGCATAGCTTGATCCGGCTCTTTAGTTTATCGATCTCGATATGTAAATCCTGTATCATGAAGACCTCCTTTCCTAGCTATAAATAGGCAACGTAACCGTAACTTCCGTATATTTATCTTTCTCCGACTCGATAGCGATCGTCCCTTTATGGTTCAACACAACTTCACGGCTGAGGTAAAGTCCTGTGCCCGCCGCCTCCGCTGTCGGCTTGGTTGTAAAGAAAGGAGAAAATACCTTTGACTTTATCGTTTCTTCTATGCCAACACCATTATCTCGAATCACCACTTGCAACTTATCTGCCTGAATACGCAATACCAACGAGACAGAAGGCTGATAACCCGGCTCTCCCGCTTTTTTCAAGACCGCGTATATACTATTATCCAATATCTGTAGCAACGCTTTCCCCATCTGATCGATATTCACCTCGATCGTCAGCGGTACGGAAAGCCCCGAGAATGATATATTTACTCGATTCCTCTCGATCTCCTTCGCGTAATTCTTCCGCAATATATCCAGATTGACCTTACACAGATCATTGATATCCACGCAAGTACGATTCACGGAATGATCTCTCAGCAATTCCTCCATCGCTTTCACGATCCGCACCGTATTATCGCCATGCTTGGCAATCTTATCCAGATTACCCGTCAAAAGCACCAACAACTCTTGCGTATCATTATAATTATCGTGCTTACCGGTCTTTTCATCCTCGTCGATATTCTGCTTGATGTCTTTCGCCAAGGAGGTAGACAAATGGGCGAAGTTGTTGATGTAGTTCAACGGATTCAAGATGCGGTCTACCAGCCCTTTTGTCAATTGGCCGATCGAGGCCAGACGTTCTTTGCGAACCAGCTCGTCTTGAGCGTCTGCCAAGGCAGAAAGCGCCCGAGACAGTTTCTCCGATTCCGCTTGCATCGCGTCTCGCTGAAAACGCAACTCCATTGTACGCTGCTCAACGAGATTAGACACAAACTGCCTTTTCCGCAAACAAAATTGCGTATAATACTTTAACAGGAATAGAAGGACTACGGCTCCCACCAAATAATAGACCAGTTCTTCCTTCCTCTGGTAAACCGCCAAGGCGATCCACGCCGTCCCGATTACGGTCAGCGTCTCGATCACCCGTATCCTCCAGCGAAGGCTTTCCAGTTGTTTGATATTTATGTCGCTCATCCTTCCGTTCGCATATTAAAAATTGATATTCACTCCGATCATCGCGCTAAAGCTCTGCAAAGGGTAACCATAATATACCTCGTACTTCTGGCAAAGGATATTATTCAGTTTGGCATAAACACCGAAGGTATCATTGAAAGTATAAGTACCAGTCAGGTTCAACTCATTGATGTTGTTCATCTTATATTCTCCGGCACCATCCAATTGGGTATAACGTCCGGTAGCCAGATAATAATCCAATAAAACGGAGAGGTTCTTTACCGGACGGACCGTCAAGCCCGCAGTCACCTCCATCTCCGGTTTGCCCCAAGCATGTTCCAGCTCTCCATTAACCTTCCCTCCGATCCAGGTATCACCGAAGTTCGCTTTCCAATTATTATAGACTCCCTTCAAAGAGATATCAAACAACTGTTGATAACTATATTTCAAGTTAGCGCCAATAAAAAGCTGTTTCGTATCGATATCATACATCGCCTCACAGAAATTCCCGAAATGATCCCTATTATAAACTCTCGACGGCAAGAAAAGCACATCGCTACTGGTTATCTTATAACCGGCGAACACATCGAACCAAAATCCCGGAGCCACGCCGCTCTTAATACCCAGAATCGCGTCCAACCAATTACGAGACGGAGCGATCTCTTCCGTCGGGTTTACATAACGGTTCACCAAAGAGGTCTCATACATGCTATTGGAATATAACTTACCGCCAGCATTTAAATAGAGCAAAGTCTTATCCGCGACCTCTATATCTGCCGCTATATTAGGCGAGGCCATGAACTTACTGTCATCGCCGGTCACCAGCATCACGTTGGCACCCAATTTCAGGTTCCAGCTATCCCCCTCGACTTTATAATAAGGAGAAAGGGTTACCTCCGCATGGTTCTCAAACTCATAGGTATAATAGTCTCCCTTCGAAGTCTTCTTTTTTCCGGGCAGGCTATAATTAAAATACTCAACCTGTCCACCCAGACCAATCTTCATATCACCGTTAAAACCGGCGTTCAAGTCAAACTTAGCGTCGAAGGTATGTTCCGTAGGACCATCCGCAGGTTTACCCAATCCGTATTTATGAGAGAAATTTATATAACCCAAATCCAGCAAGTACCCGAATGCGGCATCTTCCTTCGACTCAAATCCGATATTGGCGGCTATCGTCTGGTTCACTTGGTTGGTTTCCCGATCCGCTCTATCTAATAACCCCACGTTCGCGGTTGATGTCACGTCAATAGGCAACCCGTAGTAATTAAACGCAGAATAACCATACTTCGCGCCAATACTAAACACCGTCTTATCAAAAACATGCCTGAAGTTGATACCCCCCAGATTATCGTTGAGCTTCGCCTTTACCTTCTCGTCGTCCAATTGGATATACTTCACGTTCCCATTCGTGGAACGATGCGAATACCAAACATTCAACTGATTCTTCTCGGTACTCAAGATATGATAGCCCACGTCTCCGTTCATATTCAGATACGTGCCGATACCAAAATTGAAATATCCCCGACGCTTGTTGTAATCCATTTGCGTCATGATATTTCCGGAAGGCAACAAGCTGATCTCCTTCCGCGGATCAGCGGCGATCGTATAGTCCGAGTAATCGATCGGGATCTTACGCACCTCCGGTTCTTTTACCACGGGAAGCGTATTTACCTTGCTGGCATCCTGTACGGAAGGATCATACTCCCGCTCAAGCGTCATCTCTCGGTTCAGGTTCTTTTCTTTCGTGACATCCTCTTGCGCGCTCGCGGCAGCAGCCGAACCCAGCAAAGCTACCACACACAACGCCTTTACATTATATATAGTCTTCATCGCTTTCTTTTATTTCTTTAGTTTACCCAATCTGTCTTCGATCATCGCGGCGATCTCGTCATCGCCCTTATAGTTGTTTTGCAAACTGGTCAGATATTGACGAGCCTGGAAATCATCGCCCTGGCGGATATAAATATCAGCCAACAAGATAAATCCCCTCGCCAACCAATATTGGTGAGGCGTACCATTCTCGATGAAGTTCATCAAGACTGTCTCGGCGTTCTTGTCATCCTTATTATCATAATACAATTGAGCCAACAGATATTTAGCCTCTGCCCCATGCACCGTACGGGTATCCTTGCTAATCTCTTTCAAGTCGGCCAACGCCTTATTCTCCTGCTCCAAGCTGATATAAGCCTTCGCACGCACATAACGGGCCTCGGACATGATCTCGGGAGACAGTTTCGGTTCCTTCAACAGATCGTTGGCGGCAAGCAAAGCCTCTTGCGGTTGCCCGGTCAATTCGGCGCAACGCATCAGGCCCAACTTAGCGGCCTCTTTATTCTCCGGGTTTTCCGCTACCGCCAGCAAACGCTTGAAACTTTCCATAGCGGCGGTGTAATCCTTATCCAGATACTCGATCTCGGCTTTACGGGCCCAAGACTCTTCCTTGAATTTCGTATCACCGCTTTCCAATACCAACGAATACAAACGTTTCGCCTCCTCATATTCATTCTTGGCGAAAGCGATACTTGCCAAATAGAAATTGGCGTTCGAGCTAAACGCTCCCTGCGGGAATGTTTGCAAATAATTCGTCAAACTACGACGAGCCCCCTCATTATCGCCTCGCATAAATAACTTCTCGGCCGCCAGATAGGTCAAGGAATCCTGCTCGCTTACCTCGAAGCGGATATTTCCACCCAATGAGTTCGCATAAGCGGCGAACGAGTTGATATCGTTCAGCTCGATATACACGGACTTCAAGTCTTGCAAGGCCACTTTTGCTTCCTCGCTACCCGGATAGTTACTAATCACCGCCTTATAAGCCTCGGCAGCTTTCTCCGGTTGGTTGTCGTTGAAATAAATCAAACCTAGCTGTACGCCGGCTTTACGGGCCAGACTGCTTTGCGGGAAATCGCGTACCAACTGTTCAAAAGTTGTCGCGGCCGCTTGGTTGTTGTCCAGCAACACATAAGAACGTCCCTTCTCGAACAAGGCATCGTCTACATATTGCGATTCAGGGAACTCACGGATCAGACGATCCATCACGCTGATCTTTCCCTTATAATCTTTCTGCAATCCCAGCAGGAAGCCTTTCTGATATACCGAATAATCTCCGGCAGATGGTTGCAATTGCGCCGCCCGGGTATAATTCTCTTCCGCCATAGCGAACTGGCGGTTGTGGAACAAGCAATCGCCGATACGATTATAAGCGTCCGCATACGCCGGAGTCTGCTGATTGCTCTCCAGATTCACGTATTGACGGAAACGATTCAACGCCTCGCTATAGTCTTTCAACTTGAAGTAACTGTAACCTAAGTTATAATGCGCCAAAGCATACATATCCGTATCGCGCCTGCGGGTATTATTCAAATAAGTGCGATAATCGGAAATCGCCTGGTTATATTCTCCTTGTCGATAGTAAGACTCACCGCGCCAGAAATAAGCGTCGTTGCGAGATTCCAGGTTATAAGCGCCCAACGAGATCGAGCGGCTGAAAAGATCGACCGCCTTGTCTAATTCCATATTCGTGAACGCTTGTGTTCCTAACTGGAACAAGATATCTTGCTTCGCCTCCAGTATCTTCGTGCTCGGATGCTTGATCTTCTCGATAGAGTTTAAAGCCGCTTGATAATTCTTGGTAGTCAGATAAACCTCTACCAGATAATCGTTTACCTTATCGGCATATTTGGAATTCGGGAAATCATTCAGGAAATCCTCGAAGATCGTCACCGACTCGCCAAAGCCGGTGAAAGCTGTCTCGTGGATCAATAGCGCATAATTATACATAGCCGCCTCCTTCACTTGCTTGTCGAAAGATGAAGTAGCGGCAGACTCGAAGGCCATACGAGCGTTATTTTTATCTTTCAGTCGCAAATAGCTTTGCCCCAGATACAGATAAGCATTCTGCGAAAGGGCGTCGTTCTCACGAACCGTTTGTCCCAAGGCGTTCACGGCGCTACTGTAGTTGCCACTGTTGTAATAGCATACACCCAAGATATATAAATCTCCTCTCAACGGATCATTCGTGGAGGATACATATTTACTCAACATCTTGATTGCCTGCTCCTCATTTCCCAGATGATAGAAAGCGTTACCCATGACACGGTATACCTCGCCATTGTTCTCGCTATCCGGATAAGAGGCAAGCAATTCCCGGCCTTCGCTGACTACTTTCTCGTATTTATTCTGGATAAAATAAATTTGCGTGATATAGTATAAAGATTGTTTCCTATAATCGGGTAAATCTTTCAAGCGGGTAAATTCCACCAAAGCGTTGTTGTATTTACCGGTCGCGTAATCGATATAAGCGACATAATAGGTAGAGGCTTCCCGGTATTTCGTCCCGATTTGCTCGATCCGAGCGAAATAACCACGGGCCTTATCCATATCCCCGGTTTGCAACAAGGAGTATGCCAGACGAAAACAATAGGTTTCCTGTTGCTCCAGGCTCAGCATATCGATATCCGACTCATTAAACCAGAAGATCGCTTTTTGATATTCCTCCTTCCCGAAATGGGCCGAACCGATCAAGAAGCTCACCTCGTCCGCATGGCGGGAATCAGGGTACACATCCAGGTAATCTTTCAATAACTCTACGGCATTGGGACGGCCTTGCTCATAAGCGGAGTAGACCAGCATATAATCGGCTTCCTGAATCAAGTCGGCATCCGTGGAATGTTGTTTATACGCTTCCAATTTATCGATGCAACCTGAATAATTCTTCAAACTAAACAACTCCTTGCCCTCGACAAACAAACGGTTTGGCGCATCAAACTGATACGATCTTTGCCCGCTTGCCATGTGGCTGCCTACTACCAGACACAGCGGAATAAGTATTCTTTTCATCACTCATTTGCTTTTTAATACAGGCACTTACATCAGTGCCTATTCGTTCTAAATCGCAAATATAAGGAATATGCGCCAAACAGAAGGTAAGTTATAATTAATATATCACAAGATTTACGGATTTACCGCTCCAAGTGTAACGCCATTCCATAAGCTTCCCTTTGCCTCACCCGGAAAACGTACCAGTTTTCCCTAGAGGAAACTATAGTTTCTATTAGAAGAAACTGTAGTTTCCATAGCAAGAAACCACAGTTTCCCGCACAAGAAATTGAGGAGAACCGCAATATGTTAATAATCAATATTCTATTATATAAGATAAGATTGTTTATACAAAGGGATGGCTCGCTGTATGGAATGGAGTCCGAAATCTGCCGGATTCATATCCTCCGGACGGAGGATCACGATCTCGGCGGCATCGTCTTCCGCATGTACGTTGTTGAAGTTATCCACCAGACACTCGTAAAACATGTCTAGCGTATGTACCTCAAAGCCGGAATACATATACAAATTAGGCAGGGAAAACAAATAACGGCAATCTTGGATTCGCAATCCCGTCTCTTCCCTTACTTCCCGACAAGCGGCCTCCTCTCCCGACTCAAACATATCCACAAAGCCTCCGGGCAAATCCAGCGTACCTTTAGCCGGCTCTTTCCCACGACGTACCAGCAACAGATTTCCTCTCGCGTCTTTTATAAAACAAGCGACGGCCGACGACGGATTGAAATAATAGACAAAACCACATACCAAGCATTTTTTCGCCTTCTCATTATGCTCCACAAAAGACTTTGCCCCACAAACCGGGCAAAACTGAAACTGATAGAACGGATGTCTCATACACTATGATTATAATTCGATTAAAAAACAACAAGCCGCACCTTAACAGATGCGGCTTGCCTTATTATACTTCTATTTCTCTCGTAATTCACGGAAAACAGGATCAGACTTCCAGACCTGCGCTTTGATCTCTTACTTCCCAACCCAAAGCACTTGCTCCTAAAACGGCAGCGTCGCTCTCTTTTAATTGAGAGAATAATAATTTAGTCTTACCTGCGTATACTTTCAACATATTCTTCTCCATCGCACGCTTAATCGGATTCATGATCAAATCGCCCGCTTTCGTAAGACCACCAAACAAAATGATAGCCTCCGGACTAGAGAACGCGACGAAATCGGCAAAAGCCTCTCCCAGCATAGAACCGGTAGCCTCGAAAATCTCAAGAGCGATCTTGTCATTCTTCATAGCCGCATCGTATACGTCTTTTGAAGTGATCTCATCCGGATCCAGATCACGAAGGACGCTCTCGTCCTTACGGATCTCCAGATACTCACGAGCCGTGCGAGCTACGCCGGTAGCCGAGGCATAAGCCTCCAAACATCCCTGGCGACCGCAACCGCATTGACGGCCGTTGTTACGACGCATGATAACGTGTCCTAACTCACCCGCGAAACCGTCGTGTCCGTATACTAAGTTACCACCGATTACGATACCGCTACCTACGCCGGTACCCAAAGTGATCACGATAAAATCTTTCATACCGCGAGCGGCTCCATAAGTCATCTCACCGATAGCGGCAGCGTTGGCGTCGTTTGTTAAAGCAACAGGAATACCATCGATCTGTTCACTGATCAATTGAGCCAAAGGAATTTTACCTTTCCAAGGCAAATTCGGGGCGAATTCGATACATCCGTTGAAAAAGTTTCCGTTCGGAGCACCTACACCCACACCTTTTATCTTGTCCGGACCACCGGCCTGATCAATAACAGATTTCAATCCTTTAGCCAGTTCTGCGACATAGTCATTAATGTCCGCATATTTACCCGTCTTAATTGATCCACTATACAAGATTGTTCCTCTTGCGTCAACTACCCCAAAAACAGTGTTGGTACCACCTATATCGATACCTACTACATAAGGCTTCTCCATGATTTTATATTTAGGATTAATAATGATTTTCTTCTTTCTGGGTAGCAAATATAAGAGGTTTAACACAAGTTGCAATACGATTTGAAGAAAATTTTACAGATTCCTGTCATTTTATCTTCTTTTTCCAAAAACTTATGTTAAGCAACATTGTTCTATAATAATAGGGAATTATCGCAACGGTAATATCTCGATCCAATAGTCATCCGGATCATTAATAAAATATAATCCCATCTCGGTATTCTCGAAACAAACCGCTCCCATTTCCTTGTGGTATTCGTGCGCCTCGTCATAGTCGCCAGCTACCCGGAAACAGAGATGGCTCTCATTATCTCCTAGTTCATAAGGTTCTTTCCGGTCGCGCAGCCAAGTCAGTTCCAACAAGAAACCGGTCTGCTCATCCGTTAAATAAACCAAGATAAAAGAACCGTCTTCCGCTACTTTACGATGATGTTCTTTCAATCCTAACGCTTTATTATAAAAAGCGATACTTTTCTCCAAATCCAACACATTAATATTGAAATGGTCAAATCTGCCTTTAATTTCCATACCTAAATAATTTTATATGTTTTTAAAAACCTATACATTAATATATGTCATATATCGGTGCCTTCACCCGGTACGGACAGAACGACATACCGGCAACCTTTCGATTCGGCATACGGGGCAAAAGCCATGACTTCCGCCGGACGTTCCCAAAAATGCATCGGAACAAAGATACCGGTCTTTATCCGATCGACAAATTGCTGGGCGCCTCGCATAAAATCGGTCCCTAAACGAGGGTCTACCGGAAACATGGCAACATCCATCGCCTGCGTATATCTCGCTATCATATCCAGTTCTTTCAGATAATTTCCTTCTGCCTCCGCTACTTCCCGCGGCGTAGACTCATCTTTCCAATGCCAATTATTCAAGTCTCCGGCATGAAAGATCCGTTTTCCTTGCGCCTCGATCAAAAAAGAGATACCTACATCGGTTGATCCGAATGCCCTAATCGTTAAATGTTCATCTTGGTAGATATCTCCTTTCTTCATGTAAAAGGCATCCTCGGCTTTCGCACGGCGGCGCTTCAGAATATCCTTGGAGAAAACATATTTGATATCCTTTTTCTCCTCTTTCCATTTCAACACGTCCGGATTAAAATGATCCGGATGGAAATGCGACGCCAATACGTACAACGTACCCGGACGCTTTAATAACTCCCCGCATACAAATCCATTTGCCGGATCTGCGTTCGTATCCTTGAAATAATCGATCAAGATCGAGAAGCCTTCTGCCTCCACTACGAATCCGCTATGATAAATATACACTAGTCTCATCATGTTTCTCCTTGTTTACCTAAAAACATCGAAATCCTCCGGGTTGTTGACTTCACGCCGCAAATATACGAAAGCCTTCAAAAAACATGAAATGGTTTGCTTAAAACTAAAAACGGCCAGGCATGCGAGATGCCCGGCCGATATAGATTATTAACCCCTGATTTATTTCCAATTCTCATTCTGGACCAAAACGCCTTCCATAGTCACGATCTGATCGTTCGGGATCGGCAGAGTCACCCATTTAGCGTTATAGACGCTGTTGGCAAACTTTCCGAGATACTTTTTCTCGTAAGCGATATAATTACTTATCTCGTCGTACACTATACCCCAACGAGCCAAGTCATACCAACGATGCCCCTCCATCGCCAACTCCAATTTACGCTCGAAACGTAAAGCAGCCCAAGCCCCCTCTTTGCTGTTGAATTGTGAATCCGGATATAGACCTACACGGTAATTAGCGGCGGCGTTCGAATCTACTTTCCCGTTCACTTTATCATCTAAGACATAAGAGGTAGAAGTCGGCAACATCGTGGCAGCGTCAACTCCTTTCACATACGAGTTAGCCGCACGAGCACGTACCCGGTTTATATAATTTCCGGCCTCCTTATAATTTCCATCGTGGATTAAAACTTCCGCATACCAAAGCAAGACATCCGCATAACGGATCAAATGATAATTCTTGGCCGTAGAACTCGTCTCCGTCGAAACGCTCGTACCTCCTTTATCGGCCTTTTTCGGTTGCCGTTTCTTATTCATATAAGGACCGCCATTCGCAATATCACGTACCCAGCCATCCAATATAGAAGGAACCGCCCAGTCCCAATAGGGAACCTCGAAACGACCGGTACTGATATCCAGGCGGGGATCGGTATAAACCTCCAAATCCGTATGCGGGATATTATCCGTCAAAGTTGTCAATGTTGGTTTATCTTGATATGACCTATCCAGATACGGCAAACCGCTCTCGTTTACGATATGCGAGTTCACCAATTCATAGGAAGGCTGGTAGAATCCCCAACCGGACGTACCCATACCCCCCGGAGGAGCCGTATGCCATGAACCTTCGATAGAGTTTGTGATTACCTGAGAACCGGAGATAGTCCGTTGTATATCGAACACGGATTCACCGCTCCAATCGGCGCTACCAGCCGTAAACAGTTCCTCATAAGTATCCGCCAAGTCATATTTCGTGCCATTATTATCTTGTCCATTCGCGATAATAGTCTCCAATAAAGCCCTCGCATCTGCCCAATGATCGGAAGTACCATTCGTTCCGTTATAGGGAGAGGATTGATACAATCTCAGTTTCGCCAAGAAAGCGGCAGCCGCCCATTTATTGACACGTCCTTTATCGCTCGACCAAACGTCCGGCAAATTGTCATAAGCGAATTGTAGATCCTCGGCGACCTTATCCCAAATGTAAATATAGTTACCAGACTCATCCACATTGGAGACTTTCGGGTTCACATCACTAACGAATTCCTCGCTACCTACGTAAGGGATAGCGGCCCCGAACAACTTCATCCCCTCAAAATGCCAGAATCCTCGGAAGAACCGGGCTTGAGCGATCGCTTCGGTATAAAAGTCTTTCGACACACCCTTTACCGAGGAAAGCTCGTCTTTGATTTTCTCAATCATATTAATCACGTTGTTCGCACGGTAGACTCCTTCGTAAACCACTTTCCACTTTGTATTCAAATATCCGTTGTCCGTAGTGATCGCATACGTCTCCAGATTCGTGAAATCAGACTGGTCTGTAAACGTAGATCCTTTATTAGCGCTTCCACCCAGTACGTCGCCATAGGCATAATTGGTCAAAGGAGCCGCAAAATACTCCTGCGTAAGCATAGACGAATACATTCCCGTAATCGCATAATTTATGCCTTCCTGATTCAGTAACTCTTCTTCACTTACCGCACCTACCGGTTTCACATCCAAAAAGTCCGAGCAAGAACTCATCGTTCCCAGCGAAGACACCACTAATATTGAATATATAAATAGTCTTTTCATACTGTTTTTTTTAATCGTTATCAATACCCTTTATCGAAATTCCTTTCTAGAAAGAAATATTCACGCCTAAAATGAACTGGCGTGGCATGCCATAAGAACCATAGTCGATACCTTTCATCATATCATTACTGTTATCTCCATTATTGCTACGGACCTCCGGGTCTAAGCCTGAATAACCCGTCAATGTAAATACATTCGATACTTGGCCGTAAATACGGATCTTCTCAAATTTGATCTTATTCAAGATACTCTTCGGCAACGTATAACCGAGTGTCAATGTCTGCATACGCAAGTATGAGCCGTCCTCAATATAAGTAGAATTAGACTCGTTGGCCGCCTCTGTACCTTCATTAGACGTACCAGCCCACAATGGATAGATTCCATCCGGATTCGTGACGGGATCCCAAGAATTATCCACACGGTCTTTAGAGAAGTTACTCTGTAACGCCCCGAAGTGTGTATAATATTGATAATGTTTATACAAATCATTACCCACAGAGAAATAGAGGAAGGTACTTAAATCGAACCCTTTCCAACCGAGACTGAGATTCACGCCTCCCGTGAAGTCCGGGTGAGGGTTACCGATAATCGTGCGGTCTTCCGCTCCAATCTTCCCATCTCCGTTCACGTCGCGAATTTTATAACGCCCTACCCATGATTGGGGATTCAAACTGGCCTCGTCTGCCACGGCATACGGCAAGATCGTTTTACCATCCGCAGTCTTATAGTTCAATACATCTTGTTCGCTTGTATAAATTCCATCTACCTGATAACCATAAAACATCGCGACCGGTTGGCCTACCGTAGTAATGTTCACTTTACTCAAACGCGTATTCGTAAACAGATCCGAGGAGCCTAGTTTGGTCACCTTATTTCGATAGGTCGAAATATTAGCGTTTACCGAGTAGCTAAAATCACCCACCTTGTCTCTCCAACCTACACTGAAATCAAGTCCTTTATTCTGCATATCGCCGATATTGATCTTTGGCTTTGTCGCGTTACCGGCTAAAGCGGACCAGTTTGCGTCTACCAACAAATCGGAAGTCTTTTTGATGTAATAGTCTAAACTTCCAGTCAAACGATTATTCAAAGCGGTTACGTCTAAACCGACATTAAACATCTTGGTTGTTTCCCACTTGGCATTCACATCTCCCAGGTTAGAGATCGCATAGCCCGGAGACGCACCAGAGTCTGCCCCCGTAATTCCATATAAATAATCATTCCCGGTCGCATATTGAAACGCATAATTATAGGCGCCAATATTGGAGTTGCCAGTTGTACCATACCCCAAACGAACCTTTAAATCGTCCAGCCACGAACGTGTTTTTTCCATGAAGAACTCATCCGACATACGCCAACCTAAAGAAACAGAAGGGAAAGTTCCCCAACGATTATCCTCACCAAAGCGAGAAGAAGCGTCCCGACGTACCGTAACGGTAGCTAAATATTTACCTTTGTAGGAATAATCGCCACGGAAAAACATGCCAAACATCGTACTTTTGTCAAACATTTTTCCCTCATTCTTCATATTATCGGACGAACCGTTATTCAATATCCATGTATTAGGATTATTCTCGAAGATATAATCATAACGAATGGCTTTCATACTTCGTCCGACACCAAATTTCATGGCTTCCGTACCGATCATAAATGTCACGTCATGATCATCGTTGAATTTGGTCTTATAAGTTGCCGTATTGGTCCACTGATAATCCAACCTCCAGTTCGCATTTTCCTCCAAATAATTTTGAGATTGCCCCTCCTTATTAGTAGCGATCGTTTTCTCACTTAACGCCTGGCTCCACATACCCATCAAGCGGACACTGAACTGCGTACGAAGACTTAACCCCTTGATTGGTTTCAACTCCGCAAACGCAGCACTCTGCAATCGCATGAAACGAGTCCAATCGTCCTGCTGGTTCATAGCAGTCTGGTAAGCCGTATTCGCACGTCCACCTTCCGAAGCTTGCGAACCCGCATAATCACCACCTACGTTATAAACAGGTACCCATGGCTGAATCGTATATGTCTGGGCGAATACGTTATCATCTCCCTGACGACCACGCTCACCTCCCATTTCCATTACGGCGACATTAGAATTCTGACCTATCGTAAAGTATTTATTCGCATTATATGTAGAATTAGCGCGCAAAGAATAGCGTTTGAAAAAAGAGGAGATAATCGTTCCCTCCCGGTTCGTATAACCTAAAGATGCAGAATATGTTCCTTTTTCTCCACCTCCTAGTAAAGAGACCTGATGATCTTGCACCTTACCTGTGCGTGTCACCATATCATACCAATTCGTTCCTTCCCTAGCCTCAGCTTCCGAATAACCATCCTCCAGCATCTGATAGTAAGCGGAACGAGACCAAGAGCTACTGCCATCCGGCTTATACGAAGCCACCCATGCGTCTATACTGCCAAATTGGGAGATTACCTGATCTCTCGACAAACCAGACGGTTTAATGGCATAGGGCATCGTCAATTCATCTTTATCATTCAACGAGCCGAATTGAGGATGAGCGGCAGGAGTTTGCCCGCGGTAATCCCGTAAATTTCTCATACCTTGCGCCTGCCATTCCATCGCTTCCCATCCATTCAACAAATCATACCCGCTATTTGCCATTTTCGCCACACCGAAATAGCCATCGTAAGACACGCGTACCCGGCCGCTCTTGGTTCCTTGCTTAGTCGTGATGATAATTACGCCATTCGCACCTTGCGCACCATATATAGCGGTAGCAGAAGCATCTTTCAAAACTTGCAACGACTCTATATCATTCGGGTTAACCGCATCGATATCTACGTTCGAGACACCATCCACAACGATCAACGGGTCCGAACCATTCAATGAACCGACACCACGGATACGAATAGTTGTCTCACCACTGGGACCTCCAGAATTCGAGATATACACGCCGGAAGCCTTTCCTTGCAAGGCCTCGGAGAATGTCGCTACCGGAGTTTCCTTCAATTCCTCCGTAGACACGACAGCGACAGACCCCGTAATGTCTTTTTTCGCTTGAGTACCATAACCGACAACAACCACCTCATCCAAGGCTTGTGTGTCTTCCACTAATTTAATTTTGGCATTGTTCTGGCTATTTTTCAGGGAAATTTCTTGAGTTACATAGCCAATGTAAGATATTACCAATATGGCATTATCCGGTACACCTTCAAGTATAACCCGTCCGTCCATATCGGAAATATTCCCGATAGTTGTTCCCTTTACAAGAACATTCGCTCCAACAATTGGTCCTGCTTTGTCCGAAATAGTGCAAGTGACTCTACGTCCATCTTGTTGTAAGGCATTCCTCCTTACATCTGGTGTTAAATCGCCTGTTTCTGCGGCCATGGCTGGACTTACGCCACAAAGGAATAAAGAGGCTCCTAGAAACACCTGTCTCCAAAATACTACATTACTCATACAACATTAGAATTTAAGGTATAAATCAATTAAAAACCACAATCTAACAGAAAAATGATCTTTTCATATACAATAACATTCCTGAATTCAAAAAATCTCCGAATATTATGGTCTAAATGTTTTTTCATAAACGACTAATCGAAACGATCATTTCTTTTAGTCGTTTGTAAAGGTCTGTTTTTTTTTCGATACATACAACTTTTTGTTGATTTTTTTTTATTTTATCTTATTGCAAATGGGAAGGATACGCTTCAATCTTCCTAAAAAGTTTTCTTTCTCTCAAATATTCTTTTTCTTGTTTTAAAAACGCAAGATTTAAACGATCGTTTTCACTAGTCGTTTTTCCATATTTAAGAAAGAGAGAAAGGAATAGCTT
>NZ_CANTZW010000020.1 GCF_947855115.1 uncultured Parabacteroides sp. | reverse complement strand
CAAAAAGCGTGCAACTCATTGAGCTGCACGCTTTTGCTTATTGTTTATTATCTGTATCCTTATCGGAATCATTTGACTTCCTCGAAGTCAACATCTGTTACATTACCATCTTTAGTGTTGTTGCTACCGGCGTTGCCTCCTGCTTGTTGGCCTCCGAAATTCGGATTTGCCTGCGGACCGCCTTGAGCACCACCCTGAGCGTTGTACATTTCTTGACTCGCAGCCTGGAATACGCTGTTCAATTCTGCCATGGCAGCGTCGACACCTGCGATATCTTGAGCCTTGTGAGCTTCTTTTAACTTATTCAAAGCACCCTCGATCGGAGCTTTCTTGTCTGCCGGAAGCTTATCTCCAAGATCTTTCAATTGTTTCTCGGTCTGGAAAATCATGCTGTCCGCTTGATTCAATTTGTCGATACGCTCTTTCTCTTTCTTGTCGGCCTCGGCGTTGGCGGCAGCCTCTTCCTTCATACGCTTAACCTCATCATCGCTCAAACCACTGGAAGCCTCGATACGGATACTTTGTACTTTACCCGTTCCTTTATCCTTGGCAGATACATTCAAGATACCATTAGCGTCGATATCGAATGTCACTTCGATCTGAGGAACACCGCGTTGTGCGGCAGGTATCCCGTCTAAGTGGAAACGACCGATAGACTTGTTGTCCTTAGCCAACGAACGTTCTCCCTGCAAGATATGGATCTCTACAGAAGGCTGGTTGTCTACGGCTGTCGTAAAGGTCTCTGATTTCTTGGTCGGGATTGTCGTGTTAGCCTCGATCAATTTAGTCATTACACCACCCATCGTCTCGATACCTAAAGACAGAGGAGTAACATCCAGCAACAATACGTCCTTAACCTCACCAGTCAACACACCTCCTTGGATAGCTGCGCCTACGGCTACTACCTCATCCGGGTTAACACCTTTAGACGGAGCTTTGCCGAAGAACTTCTCGACAATAGCTTGTACAGCCGGGATACGAGTAGAACCTCCTACCAAGATAACCTCGTCGATATCGGAAGTGGACAAGCTAGCGTCTTTCAGCGCTTGACGGCATGGTTCGATACAAGCTTGGATCAAACCGTCTGCCAATTGCTCGAATTTAGCGCGAGTCAATGTTTTAACCAAGTGCTTTGGAATACCGTTTACCGGCATGATATACGGCAAGTTGATCTCCGTGCTAGTCGTACTTGACAACTCGATCTTCGCTTTCTCGGCAGCCTCTTTCAAACGTTGTAAAGCCATCGGGTCTTTACGCAAGTCAACGCCTTCTTCACGCTCGAATTCCTCTGCCAACCAGTCGATGATTACATGGTCGAAATCATCACCACCTAGGTGAGTATCTCCATTTGTCGATTTTACCTCGAATACACCATCACCCAACTCAAGGATGGAGATATCGAATGTACCACCACCAAGGTCAAATACGGCGATCTTCATATCTTTGTTCGTCTTGTCCAAGCCATAAGCCAAGGAAGCGGCAGTCGGCTCGTTTACGATACGGCGTACGGTTAATCCTGCGATCTCGCCAGCCTCTTTGGTAGCCTGACGTTGAGCGTCGCTGAAGTAAGCGGGTACTGTAATGACAGCTTCAGTCACTTCTTGTCCCAGATAATCCTCAGCTGTTTTTTTCATTTTCTGCAGGATCATCGCGGAGATTTCCTGCGGAGTGTACAAACGTCCTTCGATATCTACACGAGGAGTATTGTTATCACCACGCATTATTTTGTAAGGTACACGAGAGATTTCTTTCTGTACCTGATCATAGGTTTCACCCATGAAACGTTTGATAGAGAATATAGTCTTTTCAGGATTGGTGATAGCCTGACGCTTTGCGGGATCACCCACCTTACGCTCGCCGCCTTCCACGAAGGCTACGATTGAAGGTGTTGTTCTTTTACCTTCACTGTTTGCGATAACAACCGGTTCGTTACCTTCCAATACGGCAACACAAGAGTTGGTTGTTCCTAAGTCGATTCCAATAATCTTTCCCATGATTGTAAATATTTTAATTGTTATTATTCTTTGTCCGTCATCCTCCTTATTTAAAGGATTCACATAGTACTCAACAAATGCCGTGCCAAAGAAGTTTGTGATGGAAAATAAATAATGCGTGTCATAAATCGTGACATTTTGACGGATTGGCAGGAAACAAAAAACCCCGGAACTATTTAATAGACCCGGGGCTTCTTTGTTATTTGTTGATTATTTCCTTTTCTTCTTTCATGTCAAGCTCATTCTTGTCGGCATCGAGGAATTTATATTCAAGAAAAGCAAGACTTTGATTGGGAATAACTTTTAAACCATGTGTGTACTTCATTTTCCACTTCATACTCAAGGGGAACAACCCCTTGTTCACATACGCTGCGACATACGGATGTACATGCAGGGTGAATTTCTTCACGTGATGTTTATTAACCAAGCAATCTATTTTTTCTTCCAGGCTGTCGGTAAACAGGATGGAAGGCTTAACTGTTCCTGTTCCGAAACAGGATGGGCAGTTTTCAGACGTATTTACATCCATTGCCGGACGTACCCGTTGACGGGTAATCTGCATCAGACCAAACTTGCTAAGAGGAAGGATATTATGTTTAGCCCGGTCATTTGCCATTGCTTTTGTCATGTGTTCAAATAACTTTTGCCGGTTGGCTGTCTCTGCCATATCGATAAAGTCTATGACGATAATACCTCCCATGTCTCGTAAGCGAAGCTGGCGAGCGATCTCGTCGGCCGCGGCGGTATTTACGTCGATAGCTGTTTTCTCTTGGGCATCACTGCCTTTAGAACGATTCCCACTGTTTACATCAATAACATGCATAGCTTCCGTGTGCTCGATAATCAAGTAAGCTCCACTCTTGTAAGTGACAGTTCGTCCGAATAACGACTTGATTTGTTTGGTGACCGCGAAATTGTCGAAGATAGGAAGCTCTCCCGTATATAATTGTACGATTTCTTCCCGTCCCGGTGCGATCAAGCTCACATAGTCGCGGACATTGTTGTAAACCTCCTTGTCATTTACATAAATATTTTGGAAAGAGGGGTTGAATATATCCCGGAGTAAAGCTACGGTACGTGCCGTTTCCTCATAAACAATAGCCGGGGCTTTGAGTTTGGGCACCTTCACGATATTATCTTCCCATCGTTTCACCAATGTCTTTAGTTCATGATCAAGCTCCGCGACACGTTTGCCTTCCGAAGATGTCCGTACGATAACGCTGAAATTCTTCGGTTTGATACTTTGGATTAACTGGCGCAAACGGGCTCGTTCCTCGCTTGATTTGATTTTGGTGGAGACAGATACTTTATCGGCGAACGGTATCAGTACGATATATCTTCCGGCAAAAGAAAGCTCGGAAGTCAATCGGGGACCTTTCGTCGAGATAGGCTCTTTAGCAATTTGAACCAACACCTCTTGTCCTACTTTCAGCACGTCGCTGATGCTCCCGTTTTTTTCGATCTCCGGTAGAATCTGTGTTTTCGACAGTACCGGTGCCTTTTTGGGATCGCTCAGCAATTGCTTTAGGTATTTCTGTTGGGTGTTGAAGTTAGGACCTAAGTCCAGATAGTGAAGAAACGCATCCTTTTTGTAACCGACGTCAATGAACGCAGCGTTTAAGCCCGGCATCAGTTTCTTAACCTTACCTAGGTAAATATCACCAACGGCAAACGACACGTTGCGGGCCTCCTTTTGGAGTTCCACAAGGCTCTTGTCTTCCAAAACGGCGATAGATACCTCTTTGGGCTGTACATCAACTACTAATTCACTAACCACTTAAGATGTGTTTTTAAGATCAGACCTTATAAAATACGCAAAGAACAAACTTAAAAGGTCACTTATTAAGTTTGTTCTTTAGAGTTTGTTAGATAGACTTATTTCTTCTTATGTCTATTCTTCTTCAGTCTCTTTTTGCGCTTGTGCGTAGACATCTTATGTCTTTTTCTTTTCTTTCCGCTAGGCATCGCTTTAAAATTTTAAATTAAACGTATAATAATTAATTACTTAACTTCTCCGATAAAAGTCTTAGCCGGTTTGAATGACGGAATGTTGTGTTCCGGGATGATGATCGTAGTATTCTTTGAAATATTACGAGCAGTCTTCTGGGCTCTTTTCTTAATAACGAAACTTCCGAAACCTCTCAAGTAAACGTTTTCGCCTTGGGCTAAAGAACTTTTTACGATATCCATGAAGGACTCAACGCTTGCCAACACTGTCTGTTTGTCGATGCCAGTGTTTTTTGAAATCTCGCTAACAATATCTGCTTTAGTCATGTCTATAAATTAATTAATTGATTTTGACCTATTAATTTTTTGGAATGCAAATATATAGCTTTTTATTTAAGTGGAAAAAGAATTGAGCTTCAATTTTTATGAAAAAAGATTCTTCTCGGTTCATAATATATATGTATGTTTGCGGTAATCAAATGGTTATGACGTTGAAAAGTGAGAATGGGAGCGATTATGTTACAATCTGAAAGTGAGTTAGAAATCAGCCGGATATTGGTTGAATGGTATGAAACCTATAAACGGGAACTTCCTTGGAGGGAAACGAGAGATCCCTACATCATCTGGATATCCGAGATTATATTGCAGCAAACCCGGGTCGTACAGGGATTAGAGTATTTTTTACGTTTCACCGGGCGTTTCCCTGATGTAGCGTCTCTAGCGGCTGCGGAGGAAGATGAGGTGTTGAAATATTGGCAAGGGCTGGGGTATTATAGCCGGGCCCGGAATTTACATGCGGCGGCTCAGTCTATCATGGAGCGGTTTAACGGTGTTTTCCCGGAGAATTATGAAGATGTATTATCCTTGAAAGGTATCGGTGAGTATACCGCGGCGGCGATCGTCTCCTTTGCTTGGAACCAACCGTATCCGGTCGTGGATGGAAATGTCTACCGGGTTCTTTCCCGCTTGTTTGCCGTGGATACGCCGATCGACACAACAAAGGGGAAAAAGCAGTTTGCGGAACTGGCCGGAATGATCTTGAATCCTAAGAATGCGGGGGCACATAATCAAGCGATTATGGAATTGGGTGCTTTACAATGTGTTCCTCAAAATCCGGATTGCGGGAGATGTCCGCTAAAAGAAAAATGCGTGGCGTTCGCTTCCGGCGATGTACAGGCTTATCCGGTGAAACAAAATAAGACAAAGACAAGAAACCGTTATTTTAATTATTTGCACATTATATATAAAGGACATACCTGGTTGAATAGACGGGCTGGTAAAGATATCTGGGCTGGTCTTTATGAGTTCCCTTTGATCGAGACAGATCACGCGATGGATTTTTCCGGATTATGTAAGACTCAAGCCTTCTGCGATCTGTTAGGAAATGCCGGAAATTTGAGTATTACCCAAGGGCTGTCGAACGTAAAGCATACGCTTTCCCACCAAATCCTATATGCCTCTTTTTATCAAATAGAAATAGAGCGAATCCCTGAATCGTTGGAAATTTACCTCTCTTTACCTTCTGAGGATGTAGGGAAGTATGCCGTTCCCCGGCTGATACATATTTATTTAGAGAAATTAAACGGAAACTTGTGAGAATGATTGAATTTGTGTTTCTTTGTATAGTTATTAAGAATTTGAGCTATGTCATTGAACAAAGTTATATTGATTGGCAACGTCGGTAAAGATCCGGACGTTCGCTATTTTGACAGTGGTGCCGCTGTCGCTAATTTCCCGCTGGCAACCTCGGAGCGGGGGTATACATTGGCAAACGGAACGGTTGTCCCGGAACGTACGGAGTGGCATAATATCGTGGTCCGTAGAGATTTGGTTCCTTTTGTGGAAAAATGGGTACGTAAGGGTTCCGGTGTATACGTAGAAGGTAAGATCCGTACTCGTAATTATGACGATCAAAGTGGCGTGAAACGATATATTACGGAAATCCATGCGGATCGCGTTGAGTTCTATAGTACGGGGTCTCGTCCGACCGATAGCGGGTATTCGACAACCCAGAGCGGTGGTATGCAGCCAAACACAGGACAAGCGGTTCAACCGGGCATGGCGCCGAATACCACTTATCAACAACCGGCCGCCTCGCAACCTAATACATTCTCGGAATCCAGTGACGCGGATGATCTCCCGTTCTGATATTGTCTAACTAATACTGCTTCCCTTGGACTCGGACTATTATTTATGGGGCTTATTTGAGAACGTAACGGTACAGGCGCTGACAGCAGGTCCTGTAATCGCATTAAGCCTCGCTTTTTTACTGCTGTTTGTTTCCGGCTTTGTGTCGGCCTCTGAAGTGGCATTCTTCTCTCTAACCCCGGGCGATTTGAATGAGATCGGGGAGGAGAGCCGCCCGGCAGATCCTGTTATTAAACGTCTCCTTGAACATTCGGAGTATTTATTGGCATCTATATTAATCGCTAATAACTTCGTGAACGTAGCGGTCGTTATGCTTTGTACTTATGCGATCAACGCTTGGATTGATTTCTCGGCCGCTCCTCTTCTCGGTTTTATCCTTGAGACGATTCTCTTGACTTTCTTGCTTTTACTTTTTGGAGAGATCATGCCTAAGATTTACGCACAGAAAAATTCTTTGCGTTTCGTTCGTTTTTCTGCGTCTGCGTTGAGTGGTGTGGAACGTTTTTGCCGCCCCTTTTCAAGAATCTTGGTAAATTCCACGTCTGTTATCAACAAAGCGTTAGCGAAAAAGAAATATGATATTTCCGTGGATGAACTTTCTAAGGCGCTGGAACTAACCTCTACTGAAATCCCGGAAGAGAAGGAGATGCTGGCGGAAATTATCAAGTTTTATAATAAGACCGCCGACGAGATTATGACTCCTCGCCTGGATATGGAAGATATCGAAATCAAGACCCATTTTCGCGAAGTGGTCAATTTTATTGTCAGATCTGGTTATTCGCGTATCCCGGTGTACTCCGAGACCGAGGATAATATTAAAGGGATCTTATATATAAAAGATTTATTGCCTTATATTGACAAGCCCGATACATTCCGCTGGCAGAGCTTGATCCGCCCGGCATATTTCGTGCCGGAGACCAAGAAGATCGATGATTTGCTGGAGGAGTTCCGTACCAATAAGATCCATATGGCGATTGTGGTCGATGAGTTCGGCGGTACCTCCGGTATCGTGACAATGGAGGATATCCTGGAGGAAATCGTGGGGGAGATCTCTGACGAGTACGATGAAGATGAACAACAATTTGTTCGCTTGGCTGACGGCAGTTTGATTTTTGAGGCAAAGATATTGTTGACGGATTTCTTCCGGGTTATCAATGCCGTTCCCTCGGATTTCGGAAAATTGACGGAAGAGGTCGAGACCCTGGCCGGTCTTTTGCTAGAGATAAAGGGAGATTTCCCTCATCGTAGAGAGATCATAGAATATAAGGAATATCGTTTCCAAGTGCTGGAAATGGATAACAGGCGGATATTAAAGGTTAAGTTTAATCGTATCCCCGAAAGTACAGAAAATGGTGAGAAAGGGGAAAAGACGAAATGATTGCTTATGAGATGGATCGTTGCTATCATAGGAAGTTTTCTGTTTTTAGGGATACCCTGTACTTCGTGCGTGGAATATACACCGAAGCCGCGGGGCTATGTCCGTATCGAACCGGCGAAAGCATGTTATAAATCTCTTGATCTTGAATCATTGCCTTTTAATTTTGATGTTTCTCAAGCCACAGTCATAGAACTCCCGGATCAAAAGACGGGAGTTGTGGGTTTGAACATCTTATATCCGGAGTTAGAGGCTAAGCTTTATTGCAGTTATTTGCCGATCACCCCCGCGTCTCTGGCAACGGCAGAGGCTGAGAGCCGTTCTTTTGTTGCCCGCCAGATAAAATCGGTAAATCGGGTTTCGGAAAAAGCATATGCCAATCCTTCCGCCGACGTTTATGGCTCACTTTTTCTTCTAGACGGTGAATCGGCTTCTCCCATACAATTCCTGTTGACAGATAGCGTATCGAATTTTTTTCGGGGCGCCTTGTACTTTGACTGTAAACCCAACGCAGATTCATTAGCTCCCGCCATCCAATATATCCGGGAAGATATTATCGAACTTATACAAACTTTTAGCTGGAAAGAATAACATGGCCTTGTTATATAAACAATCCTCTCCGTTGCATGGGGTCTGGAAAATGGAAGAAAGTTCTGACGAACTATTGAGCATGCTTGAGCACAAATCGGATTATGCCTCTTTCTTAGAGCAGGTATCGGCAGAGAAACGCCGGCAGGAGCGTTTTGCCTGTCGGGTACTTCTGAAAGAACTTCTAGGAAAGGAAACTAGGGTTGACTATCGTCCTACAGGAGCCCCGTATCTGGCTTGTATACCTTTACATATCAGTATCTCCCATACGAAAGATTTTGTGGCGGTGATCTTGGATAACCGCCCGACAGGAATTGATATCGAGTATCGCTCAGACCGGATATTGAAAATACGGAGTCGCTTTATGAATCCGGAAGAAGAAGCGGGGATTGACCCGCTGCACGAGGTCGAGCACCTATTGATTCATTGGTGCGCTAAAGAGACCTTGTTCAAGATTATCGGATGTGAGGGTGTGGATTTCCGGAAGCATCTTCACGTGGAATCTTTCCCTTATTCACCCAGCGGAACGTTTACGGGACGGGAAACCCGGACCGATTCATGCCGGGAATATAAGTTGGCATATCGAGTTACCCCGGATTATGTATTGACTTGGTTGGCATAAGTTCGTTTTTTGAACATATGCAGCCAGCTTCATGAGCCTGTGAAACCTGCTTCATTAACTTACGAAGCCCGCTGCGTCCAATTACGAGGTGATCTATTTTTGCCAAATCTCCCAAGCGGCGAAGGCTTGCAGCAGAAGCATCTCCAGTCCATTTTTCACGGTAGCCCCTTTTTCTTTTCCTTTCTTCATGAAAAGGGTTTCATCCGGGTTGTAAAGCAGGTCGTACAATAGATGGTCTGGGGTAAGTAGATCGTACGGGATATCCGGACATGAGTCTATATTCGGGAACATACCCAAAGGAGTCGTATTTACGATTACCGTATATTGCTCCATGGTTTTCGGCGTAATCTCGTCGTACGTGATACAAAATTCTTTCGGTTTGCGAGAAACCAGCGTAGCGCCGACACCCAACTGTTTCAGCCCGTGGAAGACCGCTTTCGACGCTCCTCCCGTACCGAGAATCAACGCTTTCCGGTGCGTTTCATTTAATAACGGATCGATTGATTGCTTAAATCCGATGATATCCGAGTTATACCCTTTCAGTTTCAGCTTACCGAAAAGACCTTTCGTGAATTTGATGACATTTACCGCTCCGATCTGGCGGGCATCCTCATCCAAATCGTCTAGATATGGGATTACTTGTTCCTTATAAGGAATGGTCACGTTTAAACCGTTAAGTTCTGGGTTTTCCTTGATTACGTTCTTAATCTCCTTGATGTTGGGAATCTCGAAATTTATATACTCCGCGTCGATTTTCTCCGCCTCAAACTTTTGGTTGAAATACGTTTTAGAAAACGAATGCCCGAGGGGATATCCCAGTAAACCATATTTCTGCATAACCTTTTCTTTTGTTTATTCTTTAGATCCTGTATATAATGAACAGATCCCGAAGGTAAAGGTCTGTACGCGAGCCTGCTTGAAGCCTTGGCGGGAGAGTAAATCCGTCATGACCTTCCCCTGAGGAACCACCTTGATAGAAGCCGGCAAATAATCATAAGCGGCTTTTTCTTTAGAGAGTAGACGTCCGATAAAGGGGATAACGGTCTTTGAATAGATCTGGTAGAGTTGTCTCATGGGAAAATGTTCCGGTGTGGAAAGTTCCAAGATCATGATATGTCCACCGGGTTTCAGCACCCGGTACATCTCTGAGATACCTTGCTCTATATTCTCAAAATTACGAACCCCGAAAGCGGCGGTTACGGCGTCGAACGAGTTTTCCTCGTAGGTCAAGGCCGTACAGTCTTGTTGCTCGAAGGATATATGCTCCGAATAGCCGGCGGCGGCTACTTTCTTCCGTCCCACCTCCATCATGCCCAACGAGATGTCGGCTCCGATGATATGGTCGGGATGCAGTTTTTTGTACATGGAGATAGCCAAGTCTCCGGTACCGGTAGCGATATCCAGTATCATTTTAGGGGAGAAAGGACGCAGGAAGGCGATCCCTTTCCTGCGCCAGATCTTATCGATACCAAACGAGAGAGTATGGTTGAGTTGGTCGTATGTCTCGGCTATCGAGTCGAACATATGTTTGATTTGTGTACCCTTTCGTTCCTTTTTGTTATAAGGAAGTATTGTCTCAGGACCATACTGTGTCATGTGCGGTATCTTATTTATTCTGTAAATATTCGGTAACGTTTTTCTCTATACGGTTCAATAAGTTATCGGTCTCGCCCTTTACGAATGTCTCGCCCGTGATATGCTCGAACAATTCGATATAGCGGTTGCTGATACCTTCTACGATCTCCGGTGTCATCTCGGGAACTTTTTGTCCGGATTTGCCTTGGAAACCATTCTCCATCAACCATTCGCGTACGAACTCCTTTGAGAGTTGCTTTTGGGGTTCTCCTTTGGCGAAACGATCCTCGTATCCTTCTGAGTAGAAATAACGGGAAGAATCCGGAGTATGGATCTCATCGATCAAGTAGATCTTACCATTGCGATGACCGAACTCATATTTCGTGTCGACCAAGATCAGGCCGCGTTCCTTGGCGATCTCGGTTCCGCGTTTGAACAAGGCTATCGTATATTTCTCAAGAGTCTCGTAGTCTTCCTTCGAAACCAGGCCTTTAGCGAGAATCTCCTCTTTAGAGATATCTTGGTCGTGCTCTCCGATCTCGGCCTTTGTCGTCGGGGTGATGATAGGTTCGGGGAAACGCTGGTTCTCTCGCATGCCCTCCGGCAATTTCACGCCGCAGATCTCCCGCACGCCACTTTTATAAGCACGCCATGCGCTTCCGCACAGATAACCGCGCACGATCATCTCCACCGGGAAACCCTGGCATTGAACGCCGACCGTTACCATCGGGTCCGGAGTGGCCAATTTCCAGTTCGGGCAAATATCTGTCGTAGCGTCGAGGAACTTGGCGGCGATCTGGTTTAACATTTGCCCCTTGTAGGGAATACCTTCCGGCAAGATAACGTCGAAAGCGGAAATACGGTCGGTTGCGACCATTACCAATACCTCATCGTTGATGTTGTACACGTCGCGTACTTTCCCATGGTATACGCTCTTTTGTCCCGGGAAATTGAAGTCTGTTTTAACTAATGCCTTCTTCATGACTCTTACTTTTAGTTGTTGTCTATATTCGTTTTCTTCTCTTTTGCCTCTTTGAGCTCTTTCTTCCGTTTATCGTCGAACTTATCGTAAGCCTCTACGATTCGCTGGACGAGTTTGTGCCGGACAATATCTTTCTTGGAGAACTCGATCTTGCCGATCCCGCTTACGCCCTTCAATATTTGCATGGCCTGTATCAATCCGGACGTGGTAGAAGGAGGAAGATCTATTTGCGTGACATCCCCCGTGACGATCATCTTGGCATTCATGCCCAAACGGGTCAGGAACATCTTGATCTGATGCGTCGTCGTGTTTTGCGCCTCGTCCAGTATAATGACGGCGTCGTTCAAGGTACGGCCGCGCATAAACGCCAGCGGAGCGATCTGTATCACGTTGTTCTCCATATATTCCTTTAGCTTGGCCGCCGGGATCATATCCTGCAAGGCATCGTAAAGCGGTTGCAAATAGGGATCTAGCTTGTCTTTCATCTCCCCGGGCAAGAAACCTAGTTTTTCTCCGGCTTCTACGGCGGGACGGCTTAAGATGATCTTTTTTACTTCCTTATTCTTTAAAGCTTTTACGGCTAAAGCGATAGCGATAAATGTTTTACCGGAACCGGCGGGCCCGATAGCGAAAACCAGGTCGTTGCTTTCGAATGCTTTCACCAATAGCTGCTGGTTCTCGGTGCGTGCGGTAATCGGTTTGCCGTTCATGCCGTGAATGATCAGGTTCTCCTGTTTCACGATAGTCGGCCCTTTCCCTTTGACTATATCCAAGATCACGTCTTCGGAGAGCGAGTTAAACTCCTCACAGAACTTTTCCACTTCACGGATTTTCTTGAGAAAAAGCTCAGACTCATCCTCATCTCCAATAACTTTCATTACATTTCCACGGGCGACGATACGCAATTTGGGAAACAATGTCTTGATCAATTGCATATTAGAGTTATTCACACCGTAAAAAATCACCGGGTCTACGCTTTCAAGAATATAAATTCTTTCAATCATCCGCTATTCTTTATTTTAAATTACGTTCCAAAAAGATGTGCTATTTTTTATTATTTGAATCAAGTTACAAAATTAGTAATATTCTTTATCCATTGATGCAAAGGAAGAAGTTTTATTTCACGGGAACTCTTCTTTCGGCTCTGCGTCTGCCATTGGGCGAAAAACTGATTGGAGTTAAGGAATATTTCCGGATTTTTCCGTATGTTTGTCTGGCAAAACTAGGGTAAAGGGATGAAAATAGTGTTTAATGCGATCTTATCGCTAGCCGTGATCGTGTCGGCGACGGCTTTTTCTTCTTGCAAGGAGAAGAGAGGAGAATTGAAAAAGATTTGGTACAATGGAAGCTATAATCGTGATTTTAATGATTTGAACGATGTTCATTTGTCTGTAGCGAAAAAAATCGGTATAGAACCTGTCTCTTCCAGGGAAGGGGCAGAGCATGCTTCCCGGAATATGGTGGAGATTAAGACAAACGATTATTACGAGGTAGAGGAATTGACGCATTCCATTCCGTATTTAATACCGGAAGCCGCTGATTTGCTAGAGGATATCGGGAAAAACTTTCAAGACTCGCTGAAAAATCTGAATGCTTCTATTTATAAAATAAAAGTAACCAGCGTGACCCGTACGGTTGCCGATGTCAAGAAACTGAGAAAACGGAATATGAACTCATCTCTCAATTCGGCTCATCAATATGGAACTACGTTTGATATATCATGGGTACGTTATACCAAGGTAGATGAGGAAGATACCTTAAACATAGATAAGGATCGCTTGAAAATGGTGCTTGCTTCCGTGCTTCGGGATCTGCGCAGGGCAGATCGTTGTTATATCAAGCACGAACGCAAGCAAGGGTGTTTCCATATTACGGCTCGCGAGTAGCTATTTGTTCTAGCGCTCTCGCGTAAACGGATTTATCGTATCCGGAGAAACAGCACATTACGACTTGCTGGATTTCCGGATTCTTATTTAAGAACGTGGCGATTGTCCGGATCGCTATTAACGCCGCGTCCTCGACCGGGTAACCATACACGCCGGTACTTATCGATGGGAACGCGATTGTTTTTACTCCGTTTTTTATCGCCAGGCATAGAGAATTACGATAGCAATTCTCTAATAATTCGGGTTCGCCATGCCGTCCGTCCCGGTAAATAGGTCCGACGGTGTGGATCACGTGACGGGCCTTTAGCCGATACCCTTTTGTTATCTTGGCCTCTCCGGTAGGGCATCCGTGTAAAGTACGGCATTCGGCCAGAAGTTCCGGCCCGGCGGCCCTGTGAATAGCTCCATCCACGCCACCACCGCCTAGCAGACTATTGTTTGCGGCATTTACGATAGCGTCTATATCCAGTGTCGTGATATCCGCTTGTATAACGGTTATTCGTTCATTCATGTCTTTAGTTGTTTATAGATTGTTTTTGTGATCTATATAGATGTGTTCGATGTGCGCAATATAGTGAAAAAGTTGCTTTGCCTCAAACTTAAAATACTTGTTTTGAAAACATGTACGTGTTTTCCCAAAAAGACGTACATGTTTTTCTGGAAACACGTACATGTTTTCAGGGAAGGTTGGTAAAGTGATTTTGACCATATTTTGTGGTGTTGGATTTTTATTGAAATATTTTATAATATGATTTGGTTTATAAAATAAACTTATCTATATTTGCGTTGTGCAAAGAGTAATGCGCAGCTCCTTTGCATTTTTTTATCCATGGATAGTTTATAAAATAAACTTGTTTGTAATAACGGCGATAAAATTAAGAGGAGGAAACTAAAATGAGGCGAGTTCTATTCATATTATCTTTATTCGTGTTAGTGTGTAGTTGCGTAGAGGCACGTACTATTATCGTAGAGGTGGTTAATATACGAGGTAACCAAGGAAATATCTTAGTTATGGCTCAGTCGGGAAAAGAGACTAAGCCTGTTTATGGCATGACAAAGTCCGAGAAAGGGAAGGTCACGATCCGGTTGGAAAATGTGAACTGGGAAAAGTTTGACCTATCTGTATTTCATGATGAGAACGAGAATTGGCAAATGGATATGCTGGAAGGAAAAGGACCTGCGGAGGGATATGCGTTGAAAAGTTGCGAGGTGAAGGGTGAGGAAGCGACTTTCAAATTGAAACTGTATTATCCGGTAAACGAATAGTGCCATGACACGGGTTTTGTTACTATCGCTTTGGATTTTGGCGATAGGTTGGTGGATTGCCCAGGATGCCTTGGGGCAAACGATGTATAAAGGTCATGTTTCCGATACGAAAGGGGATGTCGTGGAATATGCGACCGTTGTGCTTCTATCAGGAGAGGTACAGGTAGCAGGTGCCGTGACAGTTCGCGAATGCGGTCGCTACTTTTACGTTGCCTGCCGGTTTTACGGTAGAAACCCGGTATAATGGTACGAGCCGGCTGTATTCCGGTAATAGCGAGGTTGCTCCTCGGCATACGGTTGGAATAATGGCGAGGAAGAAGCTCTTGAATGATAAGCTGTTGCTAGCTGTTTCGGTTGATAATATCTTTAATCAAGCCAATGAGTATGCCAGTACGTTGGATACTTATCGAGTGGCTTCCCGCTATGTGAACGGATTTGTCGGAAGGGTCTTTAAGGTCGCTTTGACATGGAGTTTCGATAGCGGGAGGAAGATAAAGAAGGGCAAGATTGAGGTAGGTTCCGGTTCCGAGCGGGGGCGTTTGCGTGAAAAATGATAACTGAAAAGTTGTTCGGAAATACCAATGACTTTATCTTTGGATATGATTTGTTTTTTTATATTGAATGAGAAATAAAATAAATACAAGTATGGAAGAGAGAAAATTATCGGAAAAAGAAAGTCTGGATCTTATCACTCAGATGATAAATTCCACTAAGCGAAATATGGAGGTGGGGAGTGGCAACGTATTTCTTTATTGGGGGTACTTTACGGTGTTCCTATCGATCGTGATAAGTATCCTGATAATGTGTACTCAAAGTTATATTTGGTCTTGGGGATGGATGGCTATGTTTATGGTCGGGCCGGTTATCTCGTATAAGCAGAGAGGGCACGAGCCGGCCGTGGTGACTTATACGGATAAGACGATCTCCAAGGTTTGGCAAGTGTTTGGTTGCATGTTTGGGTTGACGTTCGTCTTGATCGCTATATTTTGCTCATTCTATGAGCGATCGTTCAATTTTATATTGATGCTTCCTTTATCGTTGTTATATTGCGGGTTAGGGGTATCGATAAACGGCATAATCTTACGGGAGAAATGGATGATCTACTCTCCTGTGGTCGCGTTCGTTTTGGTTATCTATATGTTGATGGCTTTGATGGAGCATGGTTCCGTCACGGTTTTGTGGAATTTGTATTTTGGACTTTCTTTTATAGTGATAATGATTATTCCCGGGCATATTCTTAACAATAAAGCTAAAAAACAATGTTTAAAGAACTAGATCCTTTGTTGCATTCCCAACTCCGGCTGGCGGTAATGTCTATCTTATTGTCGGTGGAGGAGGCTGAGTTTGTATATATCAAGGAGAAGACGAATGCTACGGCGGGAAATCTGAGTGTCCAGCTAGACAAACTTAGCGAAGCTGGTTATATCGGGATAGAGAAAGGGTTTGCCGGGAAGAAACCCCGAACGGTTTGCCGGATCACAGACAAGGGACGCTTGGCGATGGAGGAGTATGTGAATACATTGAGACAATATATTAATATCTAGCTTGTGCCATTCTTGCGGCACGGTTGTGTCACCGTGATGGCACGACTATGCCATAAGGATGGCACAAGCTTGCCACTGGGATGGCACGGCTGTGCCACGCCTATGGAAGTTTATCCTTCCACGATCTTATATCCCGAAACGGTGAGTAATTGCCGGATCTCATTGATCTGTTGTTGATTCCTTGTTTCCATCTCCAACCGTAGATAACAACCGTTGATATCAGCCGTATGGCTGACGCGCTCGTGATATACGGAGACCACGTTGGCGCCGGTAGAGGCGATGATCTCGGATACATGCTGCAATTGCCCGGGCTTGTCGACCAACTCGATCGTCATGGAGCAAGAGCGGCCGGATTTTTGCAAACCGCGCCCGATAACCCTGGAAAGGATATTCACGTCGATATTTCCTCCGGAAATCAGGCAGATTACTTTCTTCCCTTTGACGGGTACTTTATTGAACATGGCGGCAGCCACGGCTACGGCTCCCGCTCCTTCGGAGATTAGTTTATGTTGCTCGATCAACGCAAGGATAGCGGTAGATATCTCATCGTCTGTCACGGATACGATCTCATCCACGTATTGCTGGCAAAGATCGAACGTATGTATGCCCGGTTCTTTTACGGCGATACCGTCGGCTATCGTACGTACGTATTCGAGGCGTTCGATTTTCCCACGCTCGATCGAGTTTAGCATACAAGGAGCTCCTTTCGCTTGTACCCCGTAAATCTTGATGTGCGGATTCAGGTTCTTGATCGCGTAAGCGACTCCGGAGATCAGCCCGCCACCTCCGATCGGGACGATTACGGCTTCTACCTCCGGGAGTTGCTCTAGTAGCTCCAAGCCGATAGTACCTTGCCCTGCGATCACATCCTCATCATCAAAAGGGTGGATAAATGTATACCCTTTCTCATCCCTTAATTGTAAAGCCTTGTTATAGGCGTCATCGTAAACACCTTCGACAAGGCATACATCCGCGCCATAAGATTTAGTAGCCTCGACTTTAGAGATAGGAGCGTTGTCTGGCAAGCAGATTAGGGACTTGATTCCGTGAGCGGTAGCCGCTAATGCCACGCCTTGGGCATGGTTTCCCGCCGAGCAAGCCACTACGCCGTGCGATTTCTCTTCTTCCGTGAGTTGGGCGATCTTGAAACAAGCGCCGCGTACTTTAAACGACCCGGTCACTTGTAAGTTCTCCGGCTTTAGAAAGATATGGGATTCTGGATTGATATTGGGGGCGCTGATTAAATCAGTACGTCTGATGACTGTCTTCAAGGCATATGATGCCTGGTAAATTTTATCAAGTGTGAGCATTCTGTCTGTATGTTAAAACAATGTCGCGAAAGTATAAAAATACCGCAACCTATTCATGCTAATCTTTGTTATATTATAAATCAAAATATAGAAAAGTATGGTAGTGATCGATTTAACGAAAGATGGTTTTATTGCCAATGTAGGTGATTTTGAGGCAAATCCCAAAGATTGGAAATACATAGGAAGCCGTCCTTGCCTCATAGATTTTCATGCTCCTTGGTGTGGTTACTGCAAGCGTTTAAGTCCGATATTGGATGAGTTTGCCAAAGAGTTTGACGGAAAAATATATATTTATAAAGTGGATGTAGACCAAGAGGAGGCGCTTGAGACAGCGTTCAATATCCGTACGATACCCACATTGATGTTTTGCCCGTTAAACGGCCCCCGTGAGACGATGATTGGCACGATGGGTAAACAGGAGTTGAAACGATTGATCGAGGAGAAGTTGTTGAAATAAGGAAATAGCGTTTTATAATTATGGGTTCCAATCGCGGAACCCATAATTATTTTTATCTTTGTGAGACCGTATATCAAAATAAAATATAGAACTCATGAATGATTCAATATCAAAGTACGCTGAGGATTTGAAGCAACTGTATGTAAATCTGAATAATGTAGGAACCTTACAGCTTCAGAAAGAAGGTGCGGATTTCTATGTGCCTTTATATGAGCGTAAGTTGAGAAGATTGAAAGTGGCCTTGACATTGGATACGAGTACTCAAGATTGTTTTTATATTTATGGGCAGCCGGGATCCGGGAAATCTACGGCGTTAAACTATTTTGATGATGACGATTTGCGGAGTTCTTATGAGCTTGTGTTGATAAGAGGACGTTACTTGTTTGATCTGCAGGATATAGATATTATCGATATTCTGTTGATGTTTGCGCTGGAACTGTTAAAGCGGTTACGTAAAAAAGACGTGTTTGAGGCTACGATTCGAAAATTATACGATCAGCATGTAGAAAAAGCGGAGTATGTTCAAGAGGAGGCTCAGAAGGAAGGCGCGAATGTGAAAGCGAATGTCGGTTTAGGTATCCCTCTTGCGAAATTACTAGGTCTTTTCATCGGTGTTCATGCGAATATTGAGGCAGAATATCATTTAGAGACGGAGAAGCGTGAGTTGTGTAGGAAGTTTTTCAATATCAGTAAGGTGGATTTTTTGGCGATGATCAATAAGATGATCAGCCAATACGCTGAGGAAAATGATCAAAAACAAATACTTGTGATTTGGGACGATTTAGAAAAGATTGAGAAACCTTCGCAAATTAGGGATATCTTTATAGAGAACAGGAGTTATCTGACAGATCTTCAATGTAAGAAAATTATTATTACCCCTGTTTGTCTGGCTTTAGAGGCCAAATTCCTTCACCAAGATTCTAAAGAATATTTTCTGGGATTAAAGATTAAGGAATCTATAAGGGATGGTGTGCATTCCGCTTTAGAGGAAGATTGCGAGTTGTTGCGTAAAATCGCTCTTAAACGTGTAAGTAATGCCGGCTTATATGGGAAAGATGTGATTGATACGGCGATTCGTTATTCGGGGGGTAATGTGCGTCAGTTTGTCCGTTTGCTGGCTTCTGCTTGTTTGAATGCGTATATGAACAAATGTGAGTCTATATCGATCGAGGATGTGGTGGAGGCGGTATCTAGTTTGAAAAAAAATATGCAACCTGTTTTGATGGGGAATCGTTCATTGCTTTTGTTGTTGGATTCGATAAGAAAGAATCAATATGGATGTCAGGAAAACAATGATGTTTTAACGATCGCTCTTTCTTCTTTATTTATTTTTATTTGTCAGAACGGGGATTGGTGGAGTACGGTTAATCCACTGCTTGAGGATTCAATAAGTCTTTATTTGAATGAAGGATGATTTGATTTATACATATATCTCTGCTGAACAAGCTTTAGAATTAGACACTTGCGTGCGGCATCCTGCTTTAGGGTTGGAAGAGCTGTCTTTTGTCGGTTTTATATCTTCCTCGGATATGGATTTGGCGAATTTGTTTGTCCGATTCTTGCGGGCTCATTTACGGTTTCCCGTTGAAGAGATTTGGGATAAGCGAACGCTGAGCATGGCATACCGGAAGGGAGACAAAAATACGGTTTTTGTAGTACGTTGTGATTGTTTTGAATCAGAGGAATTGAGGGGATCGGTTTATCCGTCCATGTTAATTTATCGCGATTTTATTTTTGAGCGGAGTTTGAAACATTTTTATATTGGCGATACCCGTTTTATCGAATCAGCGACAAAATATATGCCTGATTTATTTCTTGTCAATAATGTAGTGCTTCAGCTAACAAATATCCGTCGCCAGGTTGAAGCCGATATAATCATGGCTAAAAGTTTGACAGGTAAGATATTAATCCATGATGATTCGAAGGTTGATTTGATGTTATGGTTAGGGCAACGAGCATTTAATGTCTTGGAGGGGAAAGGAAAAGTACTGAATTTAAATAAACTCAGGGCGAAATCCAATGCCTACGCGAAGTCTTTCGTCTATACGGATCTTGCTTCTTTGCAAATAACGTTGAACAACGAAAAAGAAACCATGGGCTGCTTGGATAAAGCAGAGAAAAGTTCGAAACAAATAAAGAACAGGAATTTCAAACAGACGATAGTTTTACAGAGAGCGTTGTTATACGTAAATCAAAGGGAATGGGAACGTGCTGAGTTTGAAATACAATCGTTGATAGGGCAACTTATGGCCGGGGATTCGATCTCTATTACTATTGCGGCTTATAATCTTTTAGCTTATAGCCTTATAAATCAATATAAAATAGAGGAAGCTGTTTCGGTGGTGCGTCATGCCTTGCAAGAAAGCATTACAAATGGAGATGTTTTAGCGAAGGCGACTTCTTTGGGATTATTGGGAGATATTAATGCTTATCGAGGTCGTTATGTAGATGCTAGGAAACTATATCGGGATAGCTTATCTTCTTACGCTTCCAGACAGAAACTATCTCAAGTGGCTTATAATTTATTACGTTTGGGCGATTCTTATAAAGATGTCGGTGAGTATCATTTCGCTCGTATGTATTATCAAGTGGCGTTGGAGCTTTATACTTATCGTAAGTTGAATTATGGAAAGGCGCTTTCTTTGAGAGGATTGGCTTTGATAGATATTGCCTTAGGCCAACTAGATTTGGCAAAGGAAAATCTATTGGAGAGCCTGAGATTATTTGTACAAGAAAGGTCTCCTTATGATCAAGCGTATTCAGAGGTTTGTCTGGGTGAATGCTTTTTACAGGAAGGATTACTCCAAGACGCGGATTGTAAGCTGGAGGAGGCATTAGGACTGCTGGAGAGTGAACGGGGAAAGATGATGTTGTCTCGTTTGCGTGGACGTCTTTTGATACGTACTTGCGATTACGATAGGGCCTCAAGATATTTGAAAGAGGTATTGTGCTTCTTCAAACGGATAAACGATAAGCCCAATGAATTATCCGCATTGATTGATATGGGGGAACTTTGTTATTACCAGGCTGATTTATCGGGTGCTTTGTCTTTTTTGCGGGAAGCGTTAAGTTTGGCGAATGAATATCAGGTTATTCCATGCAGGGTACATGTTTACGAGACTTTGTCAAAGGTTTATGATGAACAGGGAGAGCCGGATAAAGCCATGAAATATAAAACTCAAAGCCAACGAATCCGGGCCCTCCTTCAACTGTTACAAGAATTGAATAAATAACAATCCCAATCCGACGGAAACTCCGGTCGCTATCAATCCCGGCATCATGAAAGAGTGGTTCAGGATATATTTGCCGATATGGGTCGTGCCTGTACGGTCAAAGTTGATGGCCGCCACGACTGTCGGGTAGTTTGGGATAAAGAAGTAACCGTTTACGGCGGGGAATAAAGCGATCAGCATATAGGGGGAAATTCCCAACGCGATCCCTAGAGGCAACAAAGCGCGAATGGTAGCCGCTTGGCTGAATAATAAGATTGACATTACGAAAAGGGCCAACCCGAATAACCAAGGCATCTGGGTAACCACATGCTCGATGGAACCCTTCAATTCGGCCATATTGCCGGCGATGAATGTATCTCCCATCCAAGCGATGCCGAAAATCGCTACCACCGCTTGCATACCGGCGGAGAAAACAGAACCTTGCGCGGCCTTGATACCGTCTGTTTTTGTGAATAACAAGATGAAAGCGGCAGCCGTCAACATCAATACCTCGATGATATGTGACATCTGCATCGATATTTTTTCCGTGCCGACTGTAAAGACCGGACGTAAGGATTCCATAGATCCGAAAATAACGATCGCTGTCGTAGCGAGAACAAATATAGAGACCGATAAAGCCGCTTTCTTTTGGTTTTCCACGCCTTTCGCCTCGTAATGCTCGGTCTTGAATTCATGGTTCGCTACCCGCTTCAAATATTCAGGATCCTGATCCAATTCTTTACCAACCCTTAAAGAGTAAATCGCTCCCGTTAATATACCTAGCAATGTGCAGGGAACAGAAATCATCAAAATATCCATCAAGGTGATATTATATCCGGACAACATGCTCAATAAAGCTACGGTAGCCGCCGATATCGGGCTGGCGGTGATAGCCTGCTGGGAAGCGATTACGGCGATCGCCATCGGACGTTCGGGGCGAATCTTGGTTTCCGTGGCGACTTCGGCGATTACGGGGAGAACCGAGTAGGCCACATGCCCTGTTCCGGCAATGAAGGTGAATAAATAAGTGACGAACGGGCTCAATATCGTGATCCGTTGAGGATTCTTACGAAGTAATTTCTCTGCCCACTTAACCATTAGGTCGAGCCCTCCCGCGGCTTGCATACAACTAGCCGCCGCTATTACGGCAACGATCATGAGCATGACTTCAATGGGCGGGGAAGTTGGCTGAAGCCCGAACCCAAAGGTGAGTATGCCGAGCCCGAGACCTCCTAACACACCCAAACCGATACCACCGATGCGGGCACCTATAATAATGGCTATTAAAACGAAAGCTAATTGTAACAACATGCTGTGCAATTCTTTTGATTTAGTTTGTAATGGAGGCAAAAATACTTATTTTTGTTCCGCTATGAACAACAAAAACACAAAAAACGCATGAAAAGAACAAGTTTCGTTATTTTGATCGGTCTATTTTGCCTTTTCCCAGCGCTTTTTTCTCAAGTCCGCAGTGAGTTCTTGTTAGAAAAGAATTGGAAGTTCACCCGGGAAGACAGCCCGGAGTTTGTTAATCCTGCTTTTAATGATAGTAAATGGCAGTCCGTGACCGTTCCGCATGATTGGGCGATTTACGGCCCTTTCAGCTCGCAGAATGATAAGCAAGAGGTCGCTATCGTACAAGACGGGCAGACAGAGGCCATGGAGCATGCCGGACGAACCGGAGGCTTGCCTTTTGTGGGAGTCGGCTGGTATCGGACTGAGTTTGAGGTTCCCCAATTTACGGAAGGGAAACGTGCCACGATCCTGTTTGATGGTGCGATGAGCCATGCTAAAGTCTATGTAAATGGGCAGGAGGTTGGATATTGGCCGTATGGTTATAACTCTTTCTATTTTGATATTACGAAACAATTGATCCCGGGGAAAAAGAACACCTTGGCGGTTCGCCTTGAGAACTTGCCGGAATCTTCCCGTTGGTATCCGGGAGCGGGGTTATATAGAAATGTACATGTGATCGTGACGGAAAACGCTCATATCCCGGTTTGGGGAACTTATGTTACGACCCCGACCGCTACTAAGGAATTTGCGAAAGTCAATGTACAGACGAAATTTGTATTGCCGGAAGGTGCCGATGCCGGCAAATATAGCGTGAAAACCAGTGTATGGAACCCGAATCAACAGAAGTTGACGGAACAGATCATGCCTCTCTCTCAAATAAAATATAATGATAATAGTCTTTCTCAAGAGTTTATTATCCAGACCCCGGTTTTATGGTCACCGGATATGCCGGCTCTGTATTCGGTGGAGACTCGTTTGTATGAGGGCGATCAATTGAGGGATATCTATACGACCCCGTTTGGTATCCGTTCGATCGAGATCATTCCGGATAAAGGCTTTTTCTTGAATGGCGAGAAGACCATGTTCAGGGGTGTTTGTAATCACCATGACCTAGGGCCGTTAGGCGCAGCCGTGAACGATGCCGCTATCCGTCGTCAGATCCGTATCTTGAAGGATATGGGATGCAACGCTATCCGTACTTCCCATAATATGCCGGCTCCAGAGCTGATAAAGGCTTGCGACGAGATGGGTATGATGTTGATGGTTGAAAGCTTTGACGAATGGAGCAAGGCGAAGTGTGCGAACGGGTATAACTTAATCTTCGACGAGTGGGTGGAGAAAGACCTCGTGAATCTGGTACGTCATTACCGGAACAACCCGAGCGTCGTGATGTGGTGTATCGGTAACGAGGTTCCTAACCAATGGGATGAGAGTGGTTGTAAGATCTCTAAGTTCTTACAGGATATCTGTCATCGAGAAGATCCGACTCGTCCGGTGACACAGGGTATGGATGCTCCGGATGCCGTCGTAAATAATAATATGGCGGCTGTAATGGATGTGGCGGGTTTCAATTACCGTCCGTTCCGTTATCAGGTGAATTATAAGAAATTGCCTCAGTTGATAATCTTAGGAAGTGAGACTGCGTCTACGGTTAGCTCGCGAGGGGTATATAAATTTCCGGTAGAGCGAAAGGCTATGGCTGTTTACGAGGATCATCAGAGTTCCTCGTACGACGTGGAGCATTGTAGCTGGTCTAATTTGCCGGAAGATGACTTTATCCAGCATGAGGACCTTCCGTATTGCATCGGGGAGTTCGTATGGACGGGCTTTGATTATTTGGGTGAACCTACTCCTTATTATACGAATTGGCCGAGCCATAGCTCCTTGTTTGGTATTGTCGATTTGGCGGGTATCCCTAAAGACCGTTATTATTTGTACCGCAGCCATTGGAACAAGAGTGCCGAGACATTGCATATCTTGCCGCATTGGACTTGGCCGGGCCGTGAGGGTGAGGTGACACCCGTATTCGTTTATACCAATTATCCGACTGCGGAATTATTTATCAACGGAAAGAGCCAAGGAAAACGTACGAAAGACTTAAGTGTCGGTATCGACAGCAGTTATACCGAAGCTGCCCAAAAGAGTTTCGAGCGCCAGAAACGATATCGCTTGATGTGGATGGATACCAAATATGAGCCGGGAACTTTGAGAGTGGTAGCTTATGATAAGGACGGTAATGCCGTGGCAGAGAAAGAAGTGCATACAGCCGGAAAGCCGCATCATATCGAGTTATCAGCAGATCGCAGCCAATTGACGGCTGATGGAAAGGATCTTTCCTTCATCAATGTTAGGGTCGTAGATAAGAATGGTAATCTTTGTCCGGATGACACTCGCCAGATCCGGTTTAAAGTACGTGGAACCGGTACTTACCGTGCGGCAGCGAATGGAAATAGCGCCAGTCTGGAGCTTTTCCATCTTCCGGAGATGAAATTGTTTAGCGGGCAACTTACCGCTATCGTACAGACAACCGAGGAACCGGGGATGATTTATTTCGAAGCATCCGCACCGGGAGTAAAGGGTGCGACTCTTGAATTGATCAGTAAATAATCGGGATTATTTAGATAAAACAAACCGCGCGACTTACAACCGTATCCGGATTTAAGTCGTGCGTTTTTTTGTATGATATTTCGAATACATCGAAAGTAATCGTTTCGTACTGTCCGTTATGCGTCACCTTGAATAGATAGAAGGCTCTCATCGTCCACAACCTTGATCAGGTCACCGTCTTGCGAATAATATAAATCTACTTTACTATTGGATTGCTCTACCTCGATCTTATAGACTATTTCCATGTTTAGGCGATTGATGGCGTAAGTATCATCCACAATCCAGTTTGAGTAAAAGCCTTGTTTAAAGGCGGTAGATACAGCATCCGGCAGTTGGGCGAAAGAGATGTCTATCTTCTCCATCATCCATACACCTTGATCCGTGAACCAAGCGGTTGTCTCGAAACCTTCATTATTGAAATCTACCACATAATAGTTGCCTTCGATCTCAAAAACCGGGTTCTTGGCATTGGGATATTTCTCTTGAAAAGCGTTCTCTACCGGAGGAAGAGGGATAATACCTTGATGATCATCATCATTCTTGCTACATCCGGAGAAAAAGAGAGTCAGACTAGATATACATGTGAATAGAATTAGTCTTGTATCCATACATTTTGCGTTTATGAGTTTTGGGCATAAAACAACAGGCCTATCGGAAAAGTTTTGAGCGAAAACGAGTTAGGTGTTTTGAATCAAGAACAAGGATTTTGTTGCGATGAGATCCTTGTTCTTGTAGAATTGCTACGGATTTACGTTCAAATAATAGGTTGCTGTGCCTATTAAAGAATTTCCATTATACATTGAGCAGGTAATACGAAGAGAGCCTCCGGGATGTTGGGAGTTTAGGTAGACACTGACATCTAAACGATTACCGGAAGGATAAGTGTACCATCTGTCGCATTCTCCATAAAATTCAGCGTTCCAGCTATACGAGGTCGGGGTACCTGTCTTTGTGTAAGCAAATAAGGTCGTTGTGGCATTACCCCCTGGCGCATTGATGGAGGAACTTCCGCTACTATAATCCTCCCGGCTCTTCCCTATATAAACAGTCGGTATATCATTTTTTTTAATATACTTTAAGTTTGATGCATCATAGGGACAATGAGTTTTAGGATGCCTCATAAGAGCGTATTCCCCCCATTTGGAGATGAGTATATTAGGTGTAGATGTCGTTACGGCAGAATGATTATCATTAAGATATGATACTTTAGTGGCGGCACCTGTTGTTGATATATAACTACCATCTAACCAATATACATTTGTTGGGTTAGTGCTCCATCCCATCCAAACAGCGGCACCTCCTTCTGTTATATGCCAAGCATAGGCATGACAATTGTAAGTGGTTGTTGAACTGCTTATTAGAGTTGCTTGTGAATAGGTTGTTGTACAATATTGATCATGGCTCGCTTTTTGTGAAGCTGATAATTCCTCGCTTCTGTAGTAAGTGTCACTAACTAGTGTTCCGTTAGGAGTGTAAACTGTAGCGGCTGCTCCTTGAGTTTTTGTTTCAACATTGAGATTCGGTTCCCAAATTATGTTTAAATTCTCCATAGTGATCCATTCATTAGGGAATTTTTCGATTCGTTCTCCGGAAAGAAAGAAAAGTAATTGTCCGCAAGAAGCACAGGAATTCACCCCGTCCCAAACGAGAATGTGTTCTTTCCCATCTCCTTGAATAGTAAATACCCAAGGGTATGGATAGTCTGCTCCCTTAACATGGGAATGAGCGACAGAGTCTACTACATTCACCAACCATTGGGGATATGTTATCTTTCCGTCTTTAATGACAATTTCTGAACTGGATGTCAAGATTTCTTTATCACATCCTTGCATATTATCTATCTCATTGTCACATGCATTCAGCATGAATGCCAGCATGATTATTAAATAGTATAGTACTTTTTTCATGATCTCAATTTGTTAAAAGTTACAATGTATTGTTTTAATAACTCTTCGATTACATTACTGCCTGTTAACTTTTCATCAGTGATGAATTGTTTAAATTCAGGCGTAATGGCTTCGTAGTCTATCTTTTCTAGACATCGACCTAGAAGATAGACTACAGTTTTTAGACCATATTGGCCATAAATATCTGGATTGTTTTGTTTGTAAAGGAGTTTCTTTACAGTTTCGGATGAGATCTCTTGCTGTAAAATGTTATCTGTATTAGACAATATTGCCTCATTAGATAGAAGAGCTTCGATTACCATTTGCCGACTAACTTCGTTACCTATTTCTATGAAAGTCAAGACTCCTGATTTCAGTAATTCTTGTTTTTTCATCTTCTCAAACAGCAAAGAAGCATTCTCTTTCCTTTTGAATAACTCTTGTAACCCGTTAAAACGTGCGGAAACCTTGCTCATGCCTTCTTGTATTCCATTGTAAGCGAATATATCACCTAACAATGGGTAAGCGAGACAAAGTTCTATCAGCTCTTCTGTTGATACTGTTTTTAATATCTCTACTGGTATTTGGCAGGCTTCTAGCATATCTTCGTGTGTGGATAAAGCTTGCCATGCCTCCGTTCCTGGCTTGACGGGGTAATCCCAACTTTTTGTTGATTGTGCGTTCATATCTATCGATATAAACACGAGGAGGAAAATGCTCCAAATGAAAGTTGCTGTTTTTTTCATTTCTCTTTAGGATTTAAGGTAAATAATATAAGACTGGTATTTTTTGATTGAGAATTTTTTAAAAATAATCCTTTTTGTAAAGATAATCAACTATTTATGTGTTAATTATATCAAATATCTGTAGATTCCTATTGCTGATGTCCTTATTTTCGTACAAAAGCGGACACAGTGTTCGATATCGGACATCTCTTTTGTTTTATTTTATCAGAAAATCAATTACTTACGTTTTTGGCACGAGGTTTGCTCTTTAGAGGGTGGAAAATAAAAACAAACTAAATATGGATAGAGAGATATCAAAAGAGGTTCGGCAGAAGGAACAGCGTAAACAGTTTATAAAACTAGGGGCGGGGATCGGTATTGCCGTTGTCTTGATAGGTGGGGTGATCGGTTTTATGCAAACCAGCCTGCAACGGAAAGACTTGGTTTTTTCGACGGTAGATAAAGGAGTGATCGAGGTTTCCGTTAGTGCGTCCGGTAAAGTGGTTCCTGCTTTTGAGGAAATCATCAACTCACCGATCAATTCCCGTATCGTCGAGATTTATAAGAAGGGAGGCGATTCCGTGGATGTAGGTACCCCGATCTTGAAACTGGATTTGCTGAGCGCCGAGACGGATTATAAGAAACAATTGGACGAGGAGCAAATGAAGCGTCTCCAATTGGATCAACTTCGTATCCAGAATCGTAATAAACTCTCTGAGATGGAGATGCAATTGAAAGTTTCTCGCATGGAGCTGAGTCGTAAGGAAGTAGAGCTACGTAATGAGCGTTATTTGGATAGCCTAGGTGCCGGAACGACCGATAAGGTCCGTCAAGTGGAACTAGACTATAACGTCAGCCTCTTGAAATTGAAAGAGGATGAGCAAAAATATGAGAACGAGAAATCCTTGACGGATGCCGATTATAAAGTGAAAGAACTTGATCTGAACATCTTCCGTAAGAGCCTAGCCGAGACGAAGCGTACCTTGGAAGACGCCCAGATCCGCTCTCCCCGCAAGGCGATCCTGACCTATGTGAACAATGAGGTCGGTGCCCAAGTCTCTCAAGGTAGTCGTGTCGCTATCGTCTCCGATTTATCCCATTTTAAGATAGAGGGAGAGATCGCCGATACGTATGGCGACCGGATCGCCGCCGGTAGCAAGGCTGTCGTAAAGATCGGCAATGATAAACTGGATGGGGTAGTTAGCGATGTTACTCCTCTATCGAAGAATGGCGTAATCTCCTTCACGGTACAGTTGGAAGAGGATAATCATCACCGCTTGCGCTCCGGTTTGAAGACCGATGTCTATGTGATGAATGCCATCAAGGATGATGTGTTGCGTATTTCTAACGCCTCGTTCTACGTCGGGAAAGGAGAGTATGAGTTGTTTGTGGTCAATGGAGACCAATTGATCAAGCGGAAGGTACAGCTGGGAGACAGCAATTTTGAGTATGTAGAGGTAGTCAATGGTTTGGAACCTGGCGAAGAGGTGGTTGTTTCCGACATGACAAGCTTCAAGGAAAAGAATAAACTGAAATTAAAAGAGTAAAAGCCATGTATAAACAATACATCAAACAAGCGGTTCAAATGCTGCGTGAAAATACGCTCGTAAGCGTAATCTCTATTTCGGGAACAGCCCTTGCGATCGCCATGGTCTTGGTGATGGTGTTGGTGTTCCAGATTAAATCCGCCGGATATGCCCCTGAATCCAATCGGTCTAGGTTTATGTATGTCTGGGGTACGGAAGTCGGCCCAAAGAGTCCCAATGGCCCAGAGTATAACCGTGGAGGTATGTCCAGCGAGGTCGTGAAGGAATGTTTCTATTCTTTGCGGAAACCGGAGGCGGTATCCGGCTATTATTGTGAAAGCCATTCCTTGTCATTACCTAATAGACGACTCTTCAAAGAGTATGAGATTTGTTATACGGATGCGGGCCATTGGAAGATATTCGATCATCCTTTCGTGGAAGGGGCTCCTTTTAGTGAGGCGGATTTCCAATCGGGCATTCCGAAGATGGTAGTGTCGGAACAAGTGGCTACTGATTTGTTTGGAATGGAGCAGGCCGTCGGGCGGCAGGTCGTGATGGATTTTATCACTTTCACCGTTTGCGGGGTGGTTCGTGACGTGCCATCTTCATTAATGAGTTCTTACGCTCAAGTATGGATACCCTATAGCAGCAATGAGGCCTTGACCCGTGTAAATGGGGAGTATGGGGAGAATATGGTGGGTTATTTCAGCGTGGCTTTATTAGCCCGTTCCTCTTCCGATTTCGATGCCATACGCTCGGAGCTAGACCAACAGGTCCGTCGCTATAATGACAGCAAGACCGATTGTAACGTAAATTTCCCTTCCGGGCTGCTTTCCCAATTGGATACGGCCATGGGAAGCGGCGCTTTTCAAAAGGTAGACTGGCCGACCTTCTTGGCCGGATCGGGTGCTTTTCTCTTCTTCTTGCTTTTGGTTCCGGCGCTGAACTTAACGGGTGTGATCCAATCGTCTGTGCAGAAGCGGAGGGAAGAGATTGGTTTACGTAAGGCTTTCGGGGCTACTGGACAAAATCTTTTAATACAGATCTTATCGGAGAATTTCGTGTTGACCTTGATCGGCGGCGTGATCGGCATCGGCCTCTCGATGGTCCTGTTGGTGGTAGGGAAACCTTTCTTGTTGAGCGAGAACGTGAGTCTTACGGCACCCATGCTCATTAAACCAGGCTTGTTTTTATCGGCTCTTATCTTTACCTTCTTGCTGAATATATTAAGCGCCGGAGTACCGGCATGGCGTACGACACGGCAACCTATCGTAGATGCATTAAAGGGGAACGAGTGAATTCAATGAATAATGAACAATGAGTTGTCAATAGTCAACTATCAACTATCAAATTATGATTAAGCATATATTTAAAATAATATGGGCCCAGCGTAAGAGTAACGGCTGGATATTGGGCGAGTTGGTGATCGTGATGTGCGCCCTTTGGTTTATGATGGATAAGCTATGGGTGGATGTGCGTTGCTATAATGCCCCGATGGGATATGATATCTCGAATACATGGCGTTTCAAGCTTTCCACGCTCTCGTCGAATGCTCCGGGCTATGTGCCCGACTCGCTTTACGATTCGGACGCGACACAGGATTTATTGAAACTAATGGAACGTATCCGTCAAGAACAGGAGATTGAGGAGGTATGTGTTACGTATTGGTCCATGCCTTATTCAAACGGAAGTTCGTGGGGTACACTCCTTCCTTTGGAGGCTGATACCTCGAGAGCGGTAGGACAGAACTATCACAAGCTGAAAGTATCTCCTTCTTATTTCGATGTATTCCGTATGAAAGATAAGGAAGGCCGTGCCATCACTCCCTTGGTGGAGAACGCTTACCGTCCGCTTGTTATAACGGCAGAAGCAGAGGATTTCTTTTTCGGGGGGCAATCCGCTATAAGTCGGCAGATCTCGGAGAATGATGACCTTTCCGAGCCTTTCACGATCGCCGCTGTCCTTCCTACCTTCCGTAGCAATGACTTCGACCGCCCGGAGAACTGCGCTTTCACGATATTGAAAGGTGAATCCTTACAAGAGGTCGTAAAAAGTTTCGGAGTGGGAAACGCAGAATTATCGGTACGTACGAAACGCCCGATGAGCGAGGATGAGATGTACGCTTTCTTGGAGAAAACGGCAGACCGGATGACGGTAAATAATACCTTCGTCCACGGTGTCACCCTCCTTGCCGACCAGCGTGACGACCAACTCCGGTTTACCAAGAACGAGAACAGCAAGAAACTCTCCATGATGGCCTTCCTGCTTGTGAATGTATTCTTCGGGATCGTTGGTACGTTCTGGTTACGTACGGAACGGCGGCGTAGCGAGATAGGTCTTCGTTTGGCGATTGGTTCCAGCCGGGGTAAATTGGGTGAGTATATGTATCTGGAAGGTTTGAGCCTCCTTGCGATTACCCTACCGATCCTGCTGGTTTTTGTCTTCAATATGGCGTTCTTGGATAAACTGGATTCCTACCGCGAGCCATTCTCCATCCTACGCTTTTTGGTAACCATTGGCGCTTCTTATCTTCTGATGGCTGGAATGATCTGCATGGGAATTTGGTTTCCCGTACGTAAGGCGGTAAAGATGGCTCCGGCAGAGGCGTTACATTACGAGTAAATACACATCCACCCAGTTGTAGAGACGCAGCGTGCTGCGTCTCATCCCCTCAGAATGATAACATAAAATCTGAAACCGTACATAATCGCTGTCCGATAACGAATCAAGTGTTCGTTATCGGACAGCTTTTTTTATGAGGTATGTTAGGTATCAGTCGATTACCTTTTTGGCACGTTATTTGCCCCTGTGTAGACGCAAAATAGGATGATGGAAAACACCTCTGTTTTTAATCAAGTAGATAATTTATAATACAAAAGCTTATGATAAAGCAATACATTAAACAAGCGTTGAGGATGATCGGGGAGAATAAACTATTGAGCGTGATTTCTATACTCGGTACTTCCTTGGCTATTTGCATGATAATGGTGATCGTCATCCTGTATGTCGTGAATACGGCGAGTTTCAAGCCGGAGGTGAACCGTGATCGTACCTGTTATATAGCGACCGTCATGAGCAATGGCAAAGATGATAACCGGCGTATCTCCTACTCATCGTTAGGGTTGCCTTTGGTGAAAGAGTGTTGTTATCCGCTGAAAGGGGCAGAGGTGGTTACCGCCATCAATATGGATCGGTATAGGCCGTTGACCGCCTCGTCTATGGATGGGCTTCGGAACCGGACAAGTTACATATCTTATACAGATACAGCTTTCTGGAAGATTTTCAGGTTCGATTTCTTGCAGGGGAGTCCCTTTAGCTCGGCGGCTTTCGCGAGTGGTATCCGTGATGCCGTGATCAGCGAGAGCGTGGCATTGGCTCTTTTCGGCTCGGATCAGGTGGTAGGACGGGAGATGAAGCTTGATTTTATCGTTTATAATATATGCGGGGTTGTGAAAGACGTGTCTCGGTTCGCCTCGAAAGCGTGGGCAGAGGTCTGGATTCCTTATACGGTACGGGATGACGGGGGATATCAAGAAGGTATCAACGGTTCGTATACTTGTTGCGTTTTATTGAAGCCGGGTGTCACGAGAGAGGAATTGAGGATAGAGGCATTACGGAAAGTCGAGGAGTTCAACGCCAAGACGAGAGATGTCAAAGCCGATATCCTCCATCAGCCCACCACTCAGATAGAAGAGTGGATCGGCGGTGGTAGCGAGTTCGGGGCAAACCTTTTTTATCTTTATGTTCGTTACGGTATTATTCTTTTCATCCTTCTGCTGGTTCCGGCTTTGAACCTGTCTGGCATCACTTTGTCGAGAATGCGCCGCCGGATGGGTGAGCTTGGCGTACGTCGGGCTTTTGGAGCTACCCGAGGTACTATCCTGTGGCAAGTACTGTTCGAGAATATGGTCTTGACCCTGTTCGGTGGATTGTTGGGATTGGTTATGTCGTATGGTGCCATGCTGTTGTTAAGAGATTGGTTGCTGGTTACCTCGCTGGGAAAGGCGGGTTTTTCCATCGGAATGTTTAATGGCGTGGTCTTTATCGCGGCCTTCCTGTTTTGCCTTGTGCTGAACCTGTTTTCTGCCGGCTTTCCGGCTTGGCGAATGTCGAGATTGAATATTACGGACTCTATAAATGGTTGACGCTATGTATAAGATGATTTTAAAGCAACTTTGGAACGAGCGCAAGGGAAACTTGTTTATCTGGTTGGAAATGCTCGTGGTTTCTATTTTTCTCTGGTATGCGGCAGATGCCTTGTTCGTGATGTATAAGCTCTACTCGCAATCATTGGGTTTCAATATCGAGCATACCTATCACGTAAGTTTTGGTGTGATCCCGGAAGAGAGCCCCGATTATGACACGACATCTGTGCATAGCGAGCGAGGAGGCGGGGATTATTTGGCCTTGGTGGATCGCATTCGCCGGTATCCCTCCGTGGAGTCGGTATGTTTTACTACTGGCGTACATTTCCATTACCGGGGCTCTAACCAATATGCTACGTTCCGGAAAGACTCGTTGCTTCGTAATGGCTTTGTACGTTTTGTCTCGCCTACCTATTTCGAGGTGTTCGATGTGAAGACTGCGCAAGGTGGTTCCCCTTCGGAGTTGGTAACTGCCCTGCGTGACAATCAAGTAGTGGTGACAGGTACGGTTGCTGATGACTTCTTTGGCGATCCGGCTGCTGCTGTGCGCCAAGAGCTCTATATTACCGACCAGGGTTCCCGCGATAGTGTAGCCTACCGTATTGGCGGTGTCTGCGAGAAACAACGTTACTGCGAGTTCAGCGGCTATGATTACGCCTACTATAAGTTGGTGGACGAGAAAAATGTGGCCGAAGAAAGCGATTGGGTCGGAGAGGGTTTGAATACCTTTATCCGGGTAAAACCCGGTGTGGATGCCGCCGCTTTTACCGCCAATTTCCGGAAGGAGATGGAACCGCGATTGCGCATGGGTAATATCTATTTGAAAGATATTTTCCCGATGTCTCATTATCGGGATCAATTCCTTGAGCGTTGGATAGACCAAGTTCGCCTTTATGTGGCGGGTATCGCTTTTTTCCTGTTGAACGTCCTGCTCGGTGTGGTGGGAACCTTCTGGTACCGTACGCAACAAAGAAGCGCGGAGATCGGTCTCCGCATGGCGATGGGAGCGACCCGCAAAGGAACCTTCTGGCAACTAGTGAAGGAGGGGTTAGCCTTACTGACCATCGCTTTCATACCTTCCGCTATCATTTTCGCCAACATGTTATATATGGAGGTGACACAGGGTTCGATGATACCGCCCGATATTGTTTCGCGCCTATTGTTCGGTTTCGTGTTCTCTTATGCGGTGATGGCTGCGATGATAGTCTTCGGGATTTTGTTTCCGGCAAGGAAGGCCGCACGGATGGTACCGGTCGAGGCCCTGCGTTGCGAATGATCGAAAACAGTTGATACGGATGTTTCCGGGAATAAGAAATCAAGGAATGATTGTTCGGAAACGGACCTACTGTTCGATAATGGACAGTACTTCTTGATAAAAATACCATAGAATCAATGATATACGTTTTTGGCACGTTATTTGCGTTTATGGAGTAAAGTCAAACAATAATAATTAAAGTATAACAGTCATGATCAAACTAACAAATTTACAGAAAATTTACCGAACGAAAGAGATAGAGACAGTTGCGTTGGAAAACGTAAATTTAGAGGTACAGAAGGGTGAGTTCCTTAGTATCATGGGACCTTCCGGATGCGGAAAATCTACCTTGTTGAATATTATGGGATTATTGGACTTGCCAACTTCCGGTATGGTTGAGATCAATGGTGTAAATACGGTGGGTATGACCGATAAAGAGTTGGCCGCTTTCCGTAACAAGCAATTGGGGTTCGTCTTTCAGTCCTTCCACTTGATCAATTCCCTGAACGTATTGGATAATGTGGAACTTCCACTGCTTTATCGTAAGGTCTCTTCCTCGGAACGTCATAAGTTGGCCGAGGCCGTACTTGAGAAGGTAGGCTTGAGCCATCGTATGCGTCATTTCCCGACGCAGTTATCCGGTGGTCAATGCCAACGTGTAGCCATCGCCCGTGCGATCGTAGGTAATCCCGACATCATTCTCGCCGATGAGCCGACCGGTAATTTGGATTCTAAGATGGGTATTGAAGTCATGGACTTGCTTCATCAGTTGAATAAGGAAGACGGTCGTACCATCGTAATGGTAACCCACAATGAGGCGCAAGCCAAGCAAACCAGCCGTACCGTACGTTTCTTTGATGGTCGACAAGTACAATAAGTGAATTATGTACAAGATTTATCTAAAACAAGCATGGGCCTTATTAAAGGAAAACAAGCTCCTTTCCGGAGTCTCCATCTTTGGTACGGCTTTAGCGATTTGCATGATCATGGTGATCGTGATCGTATGGCAGGTACGTACGGCAAATTATTCGCCGGAGGATAACCGGGACCGGACACTCTATGTTATATCGGCAGGAGCGAACAGTATTGAGAATCCGGAGATAAATAATATCTCGAAGTTGGGTACCCGAGTAGCGAAGGAATGTGTTTACCCTTTACGGCAAGCCGAGGCGGTAGGGTTTGCGAATCACGGTTATCAAGCCTTGGTAGCTGTGACGGATCATACGGTAGAGTTCAAGGGAGACGTGAGCTATACCGATGCGGGGTTCTGGAGTGTGTTTAATTTCCGTTTTCTCGCGGGTAAACCTTATGGTGAGGAGGTGGTGGAGAGTGGCATCCGTGATGCTGTTGTCAGCGAGTCGGTAGCCCGGAAACTCTATGGTACGACCGATGTGGTGGGGCGGACTGTCGAGTTGAGTTACACCCTCTATACGATACGGGGTGTAGTGGAAGATGTGTCTATTCTCGCTGAGGATGCTTATGCGGATGTCTGGGTGCCTTACACTTCAAACGGTACGTTATGGGACAACGTTTGTGAGCGGCTGATCGGCAGTTACCAAGCTTACATCCTCGCCGCTTCAACGGATGATTTGCCTCGTTTGAAAGAGGAGTTGCAGACGAACGTGGAACGTATGAACGCCTCACAACGGGAGTATCGCTTGAACTTGGGAGGTGCGCCCGATACGATTATGGAGCGACTAACCCGGGAAGGTGTCATGAATGAGCCTGACGTGCGAACGGCTGTCTTACGTTATTTATTGATTATAGCAGTTGCCTTGTTGATCCCGGCGATCAATATGAGCGGTCTGGCTCTGAGCCGGATGCGTAGGCGGATTTCTGAGATCGGTGTCCGGCGTGCGTTCGGGGCGACCCGAAATGAGCTAATCGGGCAGATTCTTTACGAGAACCTGTTGCAAACGCTGTTAGGGGGCGTGTTGGGATTGGTTCTGTCATACCTCGTTATTGTTACTTTGCCCGGTTGGTTACTTCCGGTAGGTGAGGCCGGTGTTAGCCAAGTGTTCCTGAACGCGGATATGTTATTCAATCCCATGGTCTTTTTATTGGCCTTTGCCGCTTGTTTGTTGCTAAACCTGTTGAGCGTCGGTGTACCGGCTTGGAGGAGTACGAAGACCCCAATCGTGGATGCGTTGAATGAGTATTGATAAACCGATAAAATAGATACATATATGATACGACATTTATTGAGATTGATATGGAACCAGCGCAGGCAGAACGGTTGGTTATGGGCAGAGTTGTTGTTGGTATCTGTATTCCTTTGGTTCCTTGTGGATTATTTATACGTGATGGGACGTACCTACACCACTCCTTTAGGATTTGATATCGAGCATACGTACCAAATCGGTTTTGGGGATCTTTCTGATTCCAATCCAGACTTCCTTTCGAAGGAGGAGCGTGCTCCCGGAGATACTGATGGAGCCTTGCTTCTGGACTTGCTAGAACGTATCCGGGCTTACCCGGGCGTGGAGGAAGTTTGTTATAGTGACGCGGGAATACCTTATACACAAGGTACACGCTTCATTAATTTCCAGGTCGATTCGTTGGAGCGTAATTGCCGTTGGATGAAAGTATCGCCCGATTATTTCACCGTATTTAGGGTACGAGACCGGGAGGGGCGTACCGAACCGTTGGTGGAAGCACTTCGTAAGCCGCAAGGCGCAGTCTTCAGCGAAGGGTTTGGGCAAGATGATCCGGACTTTAATCTTTCGCTTGGACAAGAGATCGTACGCATGTTTGTGAATGACCATTTCAAGCTAAATGGTATTTGCCAACCGGTGCGTCGGAGCGAGTATGAGCGGGCAGAGCCGGTCGCATTCTTGCCGATCACGGCTTCTACCGTGGCAGATGGTTATTATGATGGTGAGATGAATAGCCTAGAGGTCTGCTTCCGGGTACGTCCAGAGGTAGATGACACTGGTTTTGCGGCCCGTTTCCGCAAAGATATGGCAAAACAGGCCCGAATCGGGAATATATATATGCTGGATGTGACCCCGATGTCAGATTTGCGGACACAATATATCCGTTCGACCGGCGTGGAGAACGAGGTAAAGACCCGTGTGGCGGTAGCCTGTTTCCTGCTGGTGAATATATTCCTTGGTATTATCGGTACCTTCTGGTTCCGTACGGAGTATCGTAAAGGCGAGATGGGGCTGCGGATGGCATTAGGCTCTACACGTCGCCAGTTGAATTCCATTATGATGGGAGAAGGTATCTTGCTGCTGATCTTGGCGTTCGTCCCCTCATTGGTTATTAGCTTTAACATCGCCACTATGGATCTGGTAGATTCCTATCTACTCCCGTTCACGTGGCTGCGTTTCGCAATTTGTGAAGGGATAACATTTACTTTGATCGTCTGTATGATTATCTGCGGTGTATGGTATCCGGCCCGTACAACGGCTCGGTTAGAGCCGGCGGAGGCGCTGCATTATGAATAGAGTAACTTTACAAGTTTCACACATACACACAATTAGAAGCCCGGTCTTGTAGCGATACACGGCTGGGCTGTTTATTTCCAGTGAGAGCGTTTTCCCGTTAAAAGGTCATAGAGGCATAAACCCCGTAATGCCCGTCTCCCGCTACCGGGCTGATTGATAGGTTATGCTTCTTAGCGAACGGGCGGGTAAAGATATAAGCGCTTCCTGCGCCGATAACAGCTCCTGCCGCCACGTCCCACCAATCATGCTTCTTTCCGTATACACGGCTCCACCCGACATACGTCGATATCGCATAGGCGGGAATACCCCATTTCCATCCGTAATGCCGCTGGATAAAAGCGGCCCCGGCAAAAGACACGGAAGTATGCATAGACGGGAAGGAATGATTGTCGCTATAATCCGGACGTTCTTTTTTGACCAAGTATTTCAAGGCATACGTAACCCCCAGTGTCGTAACCCCGGTAAAGACACCTTGCTTCAATCCCTGCCAGTCTTGCGTGGCTAATATCGTAGCCAACCCCGCTACCGGGGTGATAAATACCAATACGTCGCCCGAGGTACGTACAGCCTTGCGGCTTCCGGTCACTTCCAGTTCCTGTGCGTTCACGGATAGGCAAAGCAGGAGTGCCGTTAATATGAAAAGGATATGTCTCATGTAAGTTTAAAATATAGTTGCTATTTTAGGTATAAAGATAATCGATCCGGTTATAGCGGCTGCTATCGCTATCAATAACACGGCTCCTGCCGCTAAATCTTTCGTTCGCTTGATTGCCTCGTTGTATTCTGGCGAGACCAGATCGGCTAAAGCCTCTATTGAGGAATTTACGGCTTCTGCCGCGAAGACCGCCCCGATAACGATGACTACGGCTACCCATTCCATACGGGATAAACCAAGCAAGGCCCCGGCTATAAGCACACAAGCCGCCGCAAAGCAATGTATCCAAGCGTTATGCTCTTTCGTTATCAATAGCCTGATTCCATTGAAAGCGAATTTAAAGCTCTTGATCCTTTTCCGGAATGTAAACCCTTCGTTCTTCATTTATAATTTTACGATATGTATTATTGAGTCGGGCAAAGATAACCATTCTTTTCAAAAGCGAACACACTGTCCATTATCGAACACCTTAAATATTCCTATTTGTCGGATTATCAATAATATATGTTTTTGGCATACCTTTTGCCTTAAGCTGAATAAAAAATTATACAGAAATGAGAAGGATCTATATAGCGATATGTTGTCTGTGGGCGGGAATTTCAGGAGTATATGCCCAGGATAATACGAATAGAGTTCGAGTAACCTTGCGGCAAGCGATTCAGATCGCCCAGCTTCAATCCGTGGATGCGGCCGTTGCGTTAAATGAGTTGCGAACGGCCTATTGGGAGTTTCGCACGCACCGGGCGGATCAGTTGCCGGAAGTGGTATTTACAGGGACGTTACCTTCCTATAGCAAGCAGTATTCGAAATACCAGCAATCGGATGGTTCTTATACCTATGTGCAAAATAATGCGTTAGGATTGAATGGAGAGATCTCTATCGCCCAGAATATAGCTTTGACCGGAGGTAAGATTGCGTTGAATACCTCGTTGGATTTTACCCGGCAGTTAGGTAGTGGAGCTTTCAACGAATTTATGAGTGTGCCTGTTAGCCTGACGTTGACGCAACCGATTTTCGGCGTGAACGACCAAAAGTGGAAACGCCGTATCGAACCTGTCCGTTACCAAGAGGCTAAAGCTACTTATATGGAGAACGTGGAGAATGTAACGATCGCTACCATCACGAATTATTTCAATTTGTTGCTAGCGGAAGATAATCTGGACATTTGTAATCAGAACTTGGTGAATGCTAATAAACTTTACGATATCGCGATAGCAAAGCGTAAGATCGGGCATATCTCGGAAAGTGAGTTGATGCGCCTGAAACAGTCGGCCTTGCAAGCGAAAGGTAAGTTGACCGAGGCCCAGTCTAATTACAATGCGATGATGTTTAAGCTTCGTTCCTTTTTAGGGATGAGTGAGCAAGACGTGATCGAGCCTGTCCTTCCCGAACCGATAGAAGGTGTTCGCATGGATTATCAGGCTGTATTGGAAAAAGCTCAGGAGAATAACTCGTTCTCAAAGAATATCATGCGCCGCCAACTTGAGGCTGATTACGATGTGGCTACCGCTAAGGGAAATCGCCGGAGCATTAGTCTGTTTGCCTCCGTGGGGTATACCGGAAAGGACAAATCAATGAGAGGGGCTTACAACCCTTTGAAGGATAACCAGATCGTAGAGGTAGGACTCTCGATCCCTATCTTAGACTGGGGAAAACGGAAAGGAAAGGTGAAAGTAGCCGAATCGAATCGGGATGTCGTGCTTTCCAAGATTCGCCAGGAGCAAATGGATTTTAACCAAGATATCTTCCTGTTGGTGGAGAATTTCAATAATCAAGCCGCTCAATTAGAAATAGCCGCCGAGGTGGATACTTTGGCTGAAAAACGCTACAAGACCTCGATCGAGACTTTCATGATCGGAAAGATCGATATCCTAGACTTGAACGATGCCCAGAGTTCGAAGGATGACGCGAAGCAAAAGCATATCCAAGAATTGTATTATTACTGGCGTTATTTTTATAACATCCGTAGTATAACATTGTATGATTTTCTGAATAATCGTACATTAGATGCCGATTTTATAAAGTTGGTAGTTGACAAATGACAACAGCCGGCTAAAAAAGATAGAGTATGATATTGATAATAGATGATGACGCAGTTGTTCGTTCCTCGCTTACATTCCTGCTAAAACGTGCGGGGTTTCAGCCGGAGGCGGTTTCGGGGCCCAAAGAGGCTTTGGAGGTAGTCCGTACCGAGGCGCCGAAGCTGATCTTGATGGATATGAACTTCACGTTGACCACCACGGGGGAAGAGGGAATCCGCTTATTGAAACAAGTGAAGATCTTTCGCCCCGATATTCCGGTAATCCTGATGACCGCTTGGGGATCGATCTCATTGGCTGTCCAGGGAATGCAAGCCGGGGCTTTCGATTTTATTACGAAACCTTGGAATAATTTGGTGCTGTTAAAATCGATCCAGACCGCTTTGGAATTAAGCGAGCAGAGGAAAGAGACGAATGTTCCCTTGAATCGTTCGGAGGCTGACCGTAAGTTTCATTTTGATAAGATTATAGGGCAGAGTACCGCTTTGATGGATGTGCTGGGTACGGTTTCGCGTATCGCCCCGACGAACGCCTCTGTCTTGATTACCGGCGAAAGCGGTACAGGAAAAGAGTTAATAGCGGAGGCTATCCATGCGAACAGCCCTCGGTCGAAAGAGGCTTTCGTGAAGGTGAACTTGGGTGGACTTTCCCAGAGCCTTTTTGAGAGTGAGATGTTCGGGCATAAGAAAGGAGCTTTTACGGATGCGTATATAGATCGGGTGGGACGTTTCGAGATGGCGAACAAAGGAACTATATTTCTGGATGAGATTGGCGATTTGGAATTGTCTTGCCAAGTGAAATTGCTTCGTGTATTGCAGGATCAAACATTTGAGGTGTTGGGGGATAGCCGTCCTCGTAAGGTGGATATACGGGTCGTAAGCGCCACGAACCGGGATTTGCGGTCGATGGTGGCAGACCGTACGTTTCGCGAAGATCTCTTTTACCGGATCAACCTGATCACGGTGCATTTACCCGCCTTGCGCGAGCGAAGAGAGGATATTCCATTATTGGCACGGTATTTCGCCGATAAGCAATCGGAGGCCAATGGATTACCGAGGATTGAGTTCTCGTCGGATGCCCAGGCTTATTTGAGTCGCCTTCCCTTCTCCGGTAATATCCGCGAGTTGAAGAACTTGGTGGAGCGGACGGTACTCGTATCAGGCAAGACTTTTTTGGAAGCCTCAGATTTCGAGTCTCAGTTTATAGATACATCCGGTTCTAAGTCTGCGATTCTGCCATCTATGGATGGGTTGACTTTGGATGAGCTGGAGAAGCAAACTATTCTACGCTCTTTGGAGGTACATGGAGGTAATTTATCGCATGTTGCGGCGGCATTGGGGATCAGTCGTGCCGCTTTATACCGGAGGTTAGAGAAATACGGGATCCCGGTGGATAAATAAAAGAGGCAGGATGAGATTGAAAGGGTGGTTCTGGATCTTGACGGCGTTGCTGCTGACTATATTGGCGGTGGTGACTTATTATGTCTTTTATACCGCTTCGGTCCGGATGTTTTTCGCGGTAGAAATGTTGGTCTTGATTACGGTCATCTATTTATTGGTCTTTTATCGCCGTATTGTAAAGCCGTTGCATATTATAGGCAATGGCATGGAGCTGTTGAAGGAGCAGGATTTTAGTTCCCGTTTGGGAAAGGTTGGCCAGACGGAGGCAGACCGCGTGGTTGATGTCTTTAATAAAATGATGGAGCAGTTGAAAAATGAACGTTTGCATCTCCGGGAGCAAAACCACTTCTTAGACCTGCTGGTCAACGCTTCTCCGATGGGAGTGATCATCTTGAACTTGGATGAGGAGATTCTATCCATGAACCCGGCCGCATGTAAATTATTTGGCGCACGGAGTTCGGAAGAGATGGTGGGAAAACGTTTTCTCCAATTAGATTCGCCACTGGCGGAAGAACTGGTACGAGTCCCTATGTATCAAGCCCAGACCGTCCGGCTGAACGACGCTAATATTTATAAATGCACGCATTCCTCCTTCGTGGACCGGGGTTTTCACCATCAGTTTTATTTGATAGAGACATTGACCCAAGAAGTATTCAAGGCTGAGAAGAAAGCCTATGAGCAAGTGATACGTATGATCTCTCATGAGGTGAATAATACGACCGCAGGCATCACCTCTACCCTGGATACGCTGGAATCCACTTTCAGCGGGATGAAGGATATGGAGGATGTCTGCGAGGTTTTGCGAGTCTCCATCGAACGTTGCTATAGCATGAGTCATTTTATTACCAATTTTGCGGACGTGGTTCGTATACCCGAGCCCCAAAGCCGCCCGCAGGAATTGAGCCAAGTGGTTTTCTCTTGCAAACGTTTTATGGAGACGATTTGCCAGAACCGGAATATAAAGATTGTCATGGATCTGAGTGAGGAGTCACCAGTCGTGAACTTGGATAATTCCTTGTTCGAGCAAGTCTTGGTTAATATTATCAAGAACGCCGCCGAATCCATCGGGCAGGATGGAACGATTTATATCCGTACGACTGTGCATCCTACTTGCCTGGAGATCGCCGATACAGGTAAAGGTATCGATAAGGAAACGGAGGCGAAGTTATTCAGTCCCTTCTTCTCTACGAAACCGAACGGACAGGGGATCGGCCTGATCTTTATCCGCGAGGTGCTATTGAAACATAACTGCAGGTTCTCTCTTCGCTCTTACTCGGATGGGTTGACGAGGTTTAAGATTTGGTTTACTTGAAATAATCCCCAGGTCTTGAGTTTTTTACGTGTTAGCTTAGGTTGTATCTTTACGGCTGTAGGACGTTTAGGGTTAGTTGTATACGATTCGGGCGGGATGAATCACCCCGCCCGCTTTATTTTCTTTTGTATGATAGTTTATAACCATTGATTCATGAATCGATCCATTTCTTCCGCATGGGCCTCCAGGCTTTGAAGTAACTTGAATTGGGCTTTTGTACGGATTAAGTTATGTTTCGGGCTATGTATCTTGTAATAGGTATCGCCGTTGATGTAATCTGTTAAAAAGCGAACGGTCTGCATATAGGTCAATAAACGACCTCCGTAGGGCAATAGCTTGATTTCCGTAGGAGTTAAGAAAGCCTTTGCCTTTTCCATGTACCCGCGGGTGTAGGCTTTGAATATCTCCATGTTTACGTTTACGTTATCCAGGTTCTCATCGTCCTCGGCTCCTGTATTGGCCCCTGTGCGGATAAAGTCGCCGATGTCGGAAAGAACGAAGCCCGGCATTACGGTATCTAGGTCGATCACGCAAAGCACCTTGTCGCTCTCGGCATCGAACATCATGTTATTTACTTTCGTATCGCAATGGTTCGTGCGTTTCTTCAATTTTCCTTCGCGGTATAGGCGTTCTTGGATACACATCGCTTCCGCACGCTTCTCGATTTCCTCTACCAGGTCTTTCACCTCGTCCAGCCGGCCAACCGGATTGGCGGCTACAGCCTCACGGAATTGTCGCAGACGGAACTCCATGTTATGGAAGTTCGGGATCGTCTCGCCTAATGTCCCCTCGGGTATGTCTGACAACATGGTTTGGAAATCGCCGAACGCTTTGCCGGCCTCGTAGGAAAGATCGGGGGTTACCTCTTCGTAACTTTTGCTGCGGGGGATGAACAGGCATACCCGCCAGTAGCTGTCTCCGTCGAAAAAATATTTTTTCCCGTCTTTGGTAGGCAAGAAGGTTAATACCTTACGGTCGATATCTGTTTCCCCTTTTTCTTCCAGTTTCTTGCGGATATGGGAGGTGACTATATGGATGTTGTTTTGCAACATCTCGACGTTGGTGAAGATCAAATGATTGATACGTTGTAGCACGTATTTGATCTCCCCTTTCTCGTTTGTCACTTTCAGTGTATCATTAATGTGTCCGTTTCCAAAAGGTTCAGCGGAAACTACTTTCTCGTCCAACTGGAATTGGTCCAAGATGTTTAGTAATTGTTCTTTCGTTTTTGCCATGATATTTTATTGTGTTAACTCCGGCAAAGATACAAAAAAAGGCTACGATATAAATCGCAGCCTTTTTTATTTCTTAAAAGAAAAGAAATCTTATTTCTTGTTACGGTTACCATAACGGCTCATGAACTTATCAACACGTCCGGCTGTATCGACCAACTTAGACTTACCGGTGTAGAACGGGTGAGAAGTATTGGAGATCTCGACCTTTACCAACGGATAAGTAACGCCGTCAATCTCGATCGTCTCTTTAGCGTTAATCGTGGAACGAGTGATGAATACATCTTCGTTAGACATGTCCTTAAATACTACAGGACGATAATTTTCAGGATGAATACCTTTTTTCATTGCTTTATTATCTATTTTTAATTTATACTCTGTATATATTTGGTAACCGGTATTTTGGCTTGCAAAGGTAAGGCTTTGCCACAAACAAACAAAGAAAATCGTATTATTTTTTTTGAGGGTATTGATTTTGTGTTATTTTATATGCTTTGAAGCATCATTTATCATGAATCTTGATTATCTTTGTACAAGTTTTTAATCATTAACGTAATAACATAATAACAACTATGGTAAATTACAAAGATTTGGGTTTGGTGAACACAAGAGAAATGTTCGCTAAGGCTATTAAGGGCGGATATGCTATCCCTGCTTTCAACTTCAATAACATGGAACAAATGCAGGCTATCATTAAGGCTGCTGTAGAGACAAATTCTCCGGTTATTTTGCAGGTTTCTAAGGGCGCTCGCCAGTACGCAAACGCTACTTTGCTTCGTTACATGGCACAAGGTGCTGTTGAATATGCTAAGGAATTAGGTTGCCCGAATCCTCAGATCGTTCTTCACTTAGACCATGGTGATACGTTTGAGACTTGCAAGAGCTGTATAGACTCTGGCTTCTCCTCTGTAATGATCGACGGTTCTCACCTTCCTTACGAAGAGAACGTTGCTTTGACAAAGAAGGTTGTAGACTACGCTCATCAATTCGATGTAACTGTAGAAGGCGAACTTGGTGTATTGGCAGGTGTTGAGGATGAGGTTTCTTCAGACCATCATACTTATACAGATCCCGAGGAAGTGATTGATTTCGCTAATCGTACAGGTTGCGATTCTTTGGCTATCTCAATCGGTACTTCTCACGGTGCTTATAAATTTACTCCGGAGCAATGCCATATCGATCCGGCTACTGGCCGTATGGTACCTCCTCCATTGGCATTCAATGTATTGGACGCTGTTATGGAGAAACTTCCGGGATTCCCGATCGTTCTTCACGGTTCTTCTTCTGTTCCTCAGGAAGAGGTTGAAACTATCAACAAATATGGCGGTGCTTTGAAGGCTGCTATCGGTATTCCTGAAGAGGAGTTGCGTAAGGCTGCTAAGTCTGCTGTTTGCAAGATCAACATTGACTCAGATTCTCGTTTGGCGATGACGGCTGCTATCCGCAAGACTTTCGCCGAGAAACCGGCTGAATTCGATCCTCGTAAATATCTGGGCCCGGCTCGTGATAACATGGAGAAACTTTATAAGCACAAGATCATCAACGTTCTTGGGTCTAACGATAAACTATAATTAGGTGTTTCCTGATATAAGAAAGGAAGCCATGCCGGAGACGGTGTGGCTTTTCTTTTAATACAGCCTTAAGGCGGCAGGGAGCGTTGTCGTATCGGGATTATGGAGCACGGAATTTATTCGTTTGGGGGCGTTTCCGTCTATATGTTGTCGAGGGCATTGGAATTACTTTTAAGATGGAAGGCGGGCCTTTAGCCTGTCCTTTGTAATACCGGATAGCTATGTCGCGGTTTGCCTTCTCGCGATATGTCCGTATAAAGTTATTTAAAACGATGTATAAATAATATTTCGTATCTTTGATAAATTTTCTAATTGAGTAAAACACAAAAAGATGAAAAAGTTATTATGTATCTGGATGGCCTTATTAGGCTTTTTGTTGATTCCCGGAAACATGAAGGGACAGTCCTTAAAAGATATCTTAAATTCATCAGCCGTAAAGAATGCCGTGACCTCTGTTACCGGAGGAAAAGCCGTGACTTTCGATAATTTACAAGGAACTTGGACTTATGTAAACCCGGCCTTGCAGTTGGGAGGGGATAATGCCTTGAAGAATGTGGCGGGAAGCTTGGCAGCGACGGAAGCGGAGAAGAAAATGAAAGAATATTGTGCGAAGATTGGTATCGTGGAAGGCGCATTTAATTATGTCTTTAACTCGGATAGCACGTTTACGAGCGCATTGAAGAAGGGAAGCCTCAAAGGAACTTACTCCGTAAATCCGGAGGATAAAACCGTGACATTACGGTATACGCTGGGCAATAAGAAACTGACGATTTCTACGCTTACCGCCCATATCGTCCTTTCCGGCGATGAGCTGACACTGCTTTTTACCGCCGATAAGTTGCTGAAGTTCCTGAGTACGGTTTCTTCTATATCCAGCAATGCTACCTTGAAAGCTGTCAATAAGTTGGCGAGTGAGTACGATAGCATGATGCTGGGCTTTGATTTGAAGAAATAATCAAATAAAAGTAGTTCCCTACTCACCTTCTCCTGCGGAAGATGAGTAGGAAGATACGATGTCTAATATTATTTTCCCGTAGTTCTCCATGATTTTCTTGCCGATTCCGGGTATCCTCAGCAGTTCTTTCGGGTTTGCGGGCAAAGTGTTGCAGATACCGATTAAAGCTTTCTGTTGTAAGATCGTGTAAGGGGGTAATCCTTTTTCTACGGCAAGCTCATATCTCCACTCTTTCAAACGGGTATATAGCTTGGGATGTAAGACATCCGTGGAAACGGAGATCTTTTCCGTCTCCGCAGGTTTCCGGGTGGATTTCCGCTTGTTGGCGGTAACCGTCTCCTCAATGCTCGCCTTAGCCTTGGCAGATAGGTAATCGGTGAGGCGAAAACCATCCTGACTGGCTTTTAATGTGGCGACCTTCACCGTAAGTTCATCACTGAAAGCTTTTAACGCAGATATGAACGCTTTTCGAGCCTCTTTATTATCGATCTCCACATCGGAGGCTTCTATCAAGGGATGACAGTAGGTTTCGATCTTTTCAAGAAAATAAGCACAGCCTTTTCGGATACGGTCTTGTATATGTTCGTCCGCATCATAGCGACTTGTGCTGGAGACCATACGGGTGAGTTGCTGGCAAAAACGATCGCCCACTTCTACTATATCCGAGCGGAAATAATCCCGTATCCGGGGATAGTGGTTGCTCAACTCCGGATATAGTTTTTGCAGGTGAGTGTATACGATGTAGGATGTATATTGTAGCTTTTGTTGTACGGACCTGAAATCGAATAGTTCGGTGACTAGTTTCAAGTAGTACTGTCGCTGGGCTTGTCGGAGTTGGTCTTCGCACGGTTGGCGTTCCGAGAGGGAAGAGGTATAATTTAAAATCTTCTCATCGCTAATCAAGGCATTTCTGGTGATTGGGCTGCTAAGTACCATTCCTTCCAAAGTTTTGCAACGGCTCAAGGCTACGTAGACTTGTCCGTGCGAGAAAGCGGCAGAGGCATCAATGATGGCATGCTCGAAAGTCAAGCCTTGGCTTTTGTGGATCGTGATTGCCCAAGCGGTTTTCAGAGGGTATTGGCTGAAAGAGCCGGCGATTGTTTCCGTGATTTCCTTCGTGTTCTCATCGATCGTATATTTTACGTTAGTCCATGTCTCCCGGTCTACGGTGATATCATTACCGTCGTTGTCGGATACGATGATCTTGTCCGAGCTGATGAAGATGATTCGGCCGATCTTCCCGTTATAGTACCGTCTCTCGCCGGAAGAGTCGTTTTTTACGAACATGACTTGAGCGTCTAGTTTTAATTCCAACACTTCGTCGGTCGGATAGGAGTAAGCGGGGAAGTCATCCTTGATTTCTGCACGGAACGTATAAGTGGGGCCGGGGAGCTCCTGCAACTTCCGGTTATTGATTTGCTGGGCTTGGTAATTATGGGTCGTTAGCGTGATATAACCCGCTTTATCGTCTGGATTGAAATTAGGAATATAGCGTTGGTTCAAGATGCGTAACGTATTCTCATCGAAACGGCCTTCCCGGATGTTATTCAATAAGCGGATGAATGTATCATCCGCTTGACGATATACTTGAGTCAACTCAATGCAAAGGTAATCACTCTCCGAAAGTGCCTTGCTGTCGAAAAAGAAAGGAGAGGCATAATGTTGTTTCAACAAGCTCCATTCCTCATCTTTCGCTACGGGAGCTAATTGTTGTAAATCACCGATCAGTAAGAGCTGTACACCACCAAAAGGTTTATCCCTGTCTCGATAACGGCGTAGCATATCACTGATAGCGTCTAGTAAATCGGCACGTACCATACTGACTTCTTCAATCACGAGCAAGTCCATACTACGGATGATATTAATCTTGTCTCGACTGAATTTATGGGTGTAGGATTTATTCTGTCCCGAAGCCATTTCGCTACCCGGTATATACGGTCCGAAGGGTAGTTGGAAAAAGGAGTGAATCGTTACACCTCCCGCATTGATCGCCGCTACTCCGGTAGGCGCTACCACGATCATCCGTTTGGGGGAGGTTTCTTTGAGTTTCTTCAAGAATGTGGTCTTTCCTGTTCCCGCTTTTCCGGTAAGGAATATACTGGTTCCGGTATTCTCCAGATAGTCGAAGGCTAGGTTTAATTGTGTATTCGTTTGCGTCATATTTAAGTCGTTTAGATGAATTTACAAATGTACGTATAATCTTTCAAACGCTCTTTCCGAACAGAGACCTTTTCTCTCTCGCTTCTCTGGTAGTGGCATAGGTACCCGGTAAATGCGTTACTCACGCATTTACTGGGTTGCCTGTAGATCAACTATAAAGATACCCTGTAAACCGAAAAGCTTAATGGCTGTATGGAGACCTCGGTGACGGGAGCTTCCAATTCTACCGCGGATTCGACCGGAATGACCTCTTCAGGTTTGCTCAATGTATTCTTCGCTTCCAGGTTGTCTGCATGTAAGATCGTCAACTTCCCTTTATGTTTGCCGGATGAGATTCCATTCAGGTTTAGTTTGATCTTTTTATTCTGGATGCTGGTGTTGACGATTTTGATGATGATCTCGTTCGTATTCCTGTCGAGAGCGGCAGTGGCGAATAGTTCATTTTGCCCACTGACAGCCTCTTTGTTCATTGTCAAAGGTAATACGTTTGTTCCGGCGTTGTGTCCGTATAACTGTTGTACGTAATAATTAGGGGTCTTAACGCAGTTTAGGTTGTTGAACCAGATTAAGTCTGGACGCCATTGCCAAGCATCAGCATTTGCGAATAGAGGGGCGTATGTGCATAATTCTACTATGTCGGCATTACGTTCCAGACCGGTCATGAATGCCGCCTCGCATAGGGCGGTAAGGAAACTATTCTCCCGGTTATTCGAGTGGCATGCGTATTCTCCGGCAAACACTTTGGGCCCCTGCCGGTCGTACGAGTCATATCGTTTGGCGCTATTTAAGAACCATTCAGGCGAGCGATAAAAGTGTTCATCCACGAGATCTACTTTTAAACGTTTCATCTCCGGCCATAAATACTCGAAATCTTTTCCTTCTGAATTAGAGCCGGAACTGCCTACAATTTTGATTTCCGGATATTTAGCTCGGATAGCTTTCACGAACAATTCGAGGCGTTCGGGGTATAAAGGCCCCCATTGTTCATTGCCGATAGCAATGAATTTCAGGTTGAATGGTGCCGGATGTCCCATGTCTGCACGCACTTTACCCCATTGGGAGGTAACCGGGCCATTGGCGAATTCGATCAAATCTAAGGCATCGTCTATATAAGGTTGTAATTTGTCTATTGGTACGTGTTGGTCCATGCCCTCATTTTCGAACTGGCATGACAACCCGCAATTCAATACAGGCAGAGGTTCAGCCCCGATATCCTCGCTTAATTGGAAATATTCAAAGAATCCCAACCCGTAAGATTGATAATAGTCGGGGAATTTTTTGTGAGGAAATGTATAATTCCATCGGTTGATATTGATAGGTCGGTTCTCTACGGGACCTACTGTGTTTTTCCACTGGTAACGGGTGGCAATGGTCGTACCCTCAACGATACATCCACCCGGAAAACGAAATATTCCCGGTTTTAGATCTTTCAAAGCTTGTGCTAGGTCACGGCGTAAGCCATTCGGACGATTGTTGAATGTCTTTTCCGGGAAGAGAGAGATGTGCTCCAGATCCACGGTTCCTGCTGTTTCCATCGTGATGCGTAGGCGTGATTTTGCCTCTGTTTCTTTGGGAGACAGGATGACAGAGTACCTTTTCCAGTCTTTGCCTTTTACCTCTAGATGTTGCGTCTCGTAGATATCATTTTCTTTGTTTACCAATTCTATACGTAGCATGATCGAGCCATTGGTCACGGTGCGGGCGTATAAAGAGAAGTTATATTTTTCGTCTGCTTTGATCCCAATGCCCTTGAAACCTTCGTTCTCCAGACCGGTTCCGGTGATTTGCCCGGCATAAGTTAGGCGTGCGTAGTGCGGGTTTTTGTCAAAACAAGGATTCTTTTCAGATATACTTACGTTACCGAATGGCTCCCAGCCTCCCCATGGATTCTCGAACTCAAAAGAGCGGTTCTTGATCAGTTCTGCGTACAATCCCCCGTCGGCCCCGAAATTGATATCCTCGAAAAAGATACCATACATGGTTGGCTGGATAGGTGAACCTACTTTCTGCACATCAATGTTGAACTCATGGACAGGCATGATGTCTTGTGCGGTCGCATAGCTTATGCCTATACTTAGGAGGAATAAAGCGGCGATTTTTTTCATGTTCTTTCTTTTCATATTATGTTTTCCGGTAAATAAAGATTTAATGGTTGCAAAAATACACTTATTAATGATATTTCCAGTAAGTAAGAGACTCATATAAGAAGATGAAGTATGTTACCGCTGGTGATGCGGGTGTTGAGGTTTCGCCTACGGCAGAAGAAGTAGAAGGCTTTAACACATATATCGAGAATTACAAAGCTGGGTTACCAATAGAGGAAGCTGCCATACGATTTAAATACAATTGACGTTGTGACCCTTACCATCCCTATAGCAAAACTTTGTTACAGGGATGGCAGAGTTTTACGATCTCTTTATAAAGAGGAGCTAAACGATCAAGTTCGCTATTACTTGTATAAACAAGATCAAGAATACCATCGCTATCGGGTAAACGGTAGCGTAAGCTACACTTGGGGCCGGGCTGTCTGTCATGGAATCTGCGGCGGCAAGCCCCGGTGTACTGGTCATACCGCCGGCGATTGTCCCGATTAAATCAAGAATGTTGATCTTAAAGAAATAATAACCAGCTAATACGGCTATAATCATGGGAGCCATTGTTATGGCGATACCAACTCCGAATAGGGTCAAGCCACTCGATTGGAAAGTGGAAACCAAGTTTACTCCGGCAGATGTTCCTACCTCGGAAAGGAATAACAATAATCCCAATTGGCGAAGCAAGTTATTGGCAGAACCAGACATAGACCAGATGATCGGGCCTGTCTTTCCGATGGCGCTTAATACTAGGGCAACCATAAGGATACCGCCGGTCAGTCCCGGAGAGAATGAGAAGGAATCTGAAAGGGATATGTTTAGTTTCCCGAATATGACACCTAGTACGATTCCCATTGCGATAGGGAAAAAGTCTGTATCCGAAAGACGCTTCTCATCATTTCCGATGAATTGAGCAAGCTCGTTTACGCTTTCTTTCTCGCCAGCAACCATCAATTTATCTCCAAACTTCAACACTAAATTCGGTTCAGGCGAAAGATCGATACCGCTTCGGCGTACACGAGTCACCGTACAGCCGAAAGTACCTTGCAGATTTAAATGACCGAGCGATTTATTGATAATTCCCTTATTGGTCAGTAGCAGGGACTGCAAAGTCTGCCCGCCGCTTAGCGGCAAATCACCTTTAATACGTTCTCCCAATAATAACATCAGTTGCTCCAAGGCTTTTTCATTACCTACGGCTTTCAATAAATCTCCTTCATGAAGTACGGTATGGGGAGTTGGCATGGATATGACATTGTCATGCTTTATACGGGAAACTACCGCTCCTGTCATGGCCCGAACCTGTAATTGGGCCAAATTCTTGCCACAAATGTTTTTGTTCGTTACTTTAAATGCGGCGGTATGTAAAGCCGGATATTGGCTTTTTCGTTGGATCTCCAGCGCTTTCGCCTCGGCGGTCAGGTCCTTATGAAGCATTTTGGGTAAGAGTTTTACGAAAAGGATCACGCCGATCACGCCAAACGGATAAGCGATACCGTAGGCGATAGAAGCGGCGGGTGATTGTGTGGAGTCGATCGCTACCGCCAGACCGGGTGTACTTGTCAATGCTCCGGCGATTAGACCGACGATGCTGGGTGTGTCGATATCTAAGATATATTTGAATAAAATTCCGGTAAGGCATGCCGAACCGACAATTAATAACGTCAGGATAATAAGAGTTTTACCTTTGGAGCGGAAAGAATCAAAAAATCCGGGACCCGCTTGGATACCAATGGTAAAGATGAATAACACCAACCCTATATTCCCCAATTCCTTGGGGATGATAACCCCGAAATGACCGAATAGCAAGGCGATGAAAATAACTGCCGATACGTCTAGCGAAAGACCTTTGATCTGTATCCGGCCTAGCATGAATCCAAGCGCTATGATCAGAAACAGGGCGAAATAAGAAGACTGAAGTAATGTTTCAAACATGTCAGATAGTTTTGAAGTGAAGCTATTAAAAACACAAAATTAAACTTTTTTATCCATTCAAGCAATGGCTTAGCCAGATTTCTGTACCTTTGTGCCACATTTTAGAAAAGAGTATAAACGTGAGACGATATTTTATATATCTGGGATATAACGGGAGAAATTTCCGGGGGTGGCAAATCCAGCCGAATGGCATGACGGTTCAGCAATCCATAGAGGAGGCCTTAGCCATTTTAATGCGTAAACCCGTGCCTATCGTGGGAGCCGGCCGTACCGATACCGGTGTACATGCCCGCTTGATGATCGCCCATTTTGATTGGGAGGAACCGATTGAGGATTTGGTTTTCCTTGCGGAAAAACTAAACAGGCTTCTACCGAAAGATATCGCCATTTATAAGATTGTGCCTGTCATACCAGAAGCGCATGCCCGTTTTGACGCTACTTCACGCACCTATAAGTATTATATTACGACGAAGAAAGACCCGTTCAATTACGAGCTGGTTTATAAGCATCCAGGTCGTTTAGATTTTGAGGCGATGAACGAGGCATGTAAGGTTTTATTCGATTATATTGATTTTACGAGTTTCAGCAAATTGCATACAGACGTAAAAACGAATAATTGCCATATCCAGCATGCGGGCTGGACGCAAGAAGGAGATGTCTGGGTCTTTACAATCCGTGCCGACCGTTTCCTTCGCAATATGGTGCGTGCGATCGTGGGTACTTTGCTAGAGGTAGGAAGAGGACGCTTGACGATAGACGGCTTCCGAGGCGTAATCGAGGCGAAGGATCGTTGCAAGGCCGGAACCTCCGTGCCGGGACACGCACTATTCCTAGTGGATGTCACGTATCCGGAGAAACTCTTTCTGGTTGACAGTTGACAAGTAACAGTTGATAGTTGACAGTTACACCAAACGCTATCCCCTCGCATAATTTATAATTCTCAATTCTTAATTTTCAATTACCATGTGGTTAGCTCTAGCTTTCCTCTCTGCCTTCTTGTTAGGTTGTTACGAGGTTAATAAAAAAATGTCTTTAAACGGGAATGCCGTTATCCCCGTATTATTCTTTAATACACTCATAAGTAGTTTGATTTTCGTCCCGTTCATTTTGCTCTCTTTCTATACGGATTGGCTGGACGAAACGATGGTGTATGTGCCCCGGGCCTCTTTGGAGGATCATGTGAAGGTGTTGATAAAAGCGGTGATCGTCTTATCCTCATGGATATCGGGATATTTTGCCTTGAAACATTTACCGCTGACGATAACCGGGCCGATCAAAGCCAGCCAACCCGTACTTACGCTACTGGGTGCGATGCTTCTGTTCGGAGAGCGGCTGAATCTATATCAATGGGTCGGAGTCTTGCTTTCCATCGCCTCCTTTTATCTCCTTTCCTCTTCGGGAAAGAAAGAAGGGATTCATTTTGCCCACAATAAATGGATCTTCTTCACGATCCTGTCTATCTTGACCGGAGCGATGAGCGGATTGTATGATAAGCATTTGATGCGTAGTATGGATGTGATGACGGTACAAGTCTGGTTCAATGTCTATCAATGCCTTATCATGTTGTTCATCCTGTTATTTCTATGGTATCCGAACCGGAAAAGAAGTACGCCTTTCCAATGGCGCTGGAATATCATCTTTATCTCGGTCTTCCTATGCGTGGCAGATTGGGTATACTTTTATGTCTTGACATTCCCGGATTCCATGATCTCTATCGTATCGATGGTACGCCGAAGCAATGTATTGGTGACATTCTTGGCGGGAGCCATCTTCTTCCATGAAAAAAACTTAAAGAACAAGGCGATCGACTTATTCCTTGTGTTGTTAGGAATGATATTCCTATATTTGGGGACAAAATAGAACATTAGATAATGAGACGAATTATAGTTACATTGCTGATTTGCGTTTATGCGCTGGGTATGAACGCACAGGATATGGCAGGCGTATTCACGGCGATGCCGGATCAATACATCCCTCAGTTGGAGCATGCTTGGCGAAAAGATTTGGTAGATCTTTATAACTCTGGAAAAGAAGCCCGGTTAAAAAATACGATGAACGGCTTCTCTATCTTACAGAAGCTGACGAATGATTACCTTTTGCTACAAACCACTGAGCGTAGCACGGTAGAAATGAAACTGCTTCCTTTAGTGAACAATACTTATGTGGTTTGCATGATCTCTACGGTAAACGGGCCGGCTCCGGATAGCCGTGTCGAGTTTTTTACGACCAACTGGGAACCTTTGGCGGCATCGGATTTGTTCACTCAACCCACTTCTGATTGGTATATTAAGCCCGGAATAGATAAAGAAGACGAGGCTTATCAAGAAGTAGTTTCATATTTGGATATGGATTTAGTTCAATATCGATTAAGCCCGGATAATCAGACATTGACCGCTATTTATACGACACCACAATATCTGAACCAAGAAACTCGCAAGAAAATAGCACCGTACTTGAGCGAGCCAAGAGTCTATACTTGGGAGAAATATCATTTTCAGTAATTCTTTTTCTTGATCCATCCGTACCGACATAGCCGGTGAGGTTCTACTGCAACCCGGGTTGCAGTACTACTGTAATGCTGTTGCAGTATTACTGCAATCTAGGTGCAGTAACACTGCAACAGCCGTTGCGGTACAAATGCGATAAGGAGTTTTTTTAATGAGCGGGAGAAGTCAAGATTCCCTCTTCGTTAAAAAGAATCGTTATATCACGGTCTCCTTGTTCCAGCTCGAACTCATAAGAAAGTCCTTCCACTTTTTGAATGACATGAATATCGTCAATTCGATAAGAAGCATAAATGGAGGCCTTGAATGCGCTCATTACGACATCGGGTACTTGGGAGAAACGTATTTCCCACTCCGTGTATAACCATTTATTTTGGGTATCCAGCCAAACCTCCTTATGGATATTCTCATGGAGGATATCAACCTCGGTTCCTCTGGCTTCCGTGTCGATCTCGAAGATTGTCGCTCCCGGATACATCTCTTGGATGAGTTCTTTAATAGCGCTGGGGGTGACGGATGGCCGGTGCTCGTTATGGTCGTTACCATCGGTCACTTCCTTGATGAGGATACCACCTTCTGTATAGTGTAAATCAGCGTCTTTCTCGCCGCTTTCCACGTCAAGCACATAGACTGTTCCGGCATCCGGACGTTCCAGCATATCTACATCGTCTACTTTCCATGTTGCGTATATACTTGCCTCGAAACTATTTTTTATGGTTTGGGGCAATGCGTTGTAAGGCAGGTCGGTCTCTGTCAGCATCCAGTTCCCTTGTGGGTCGAACCAAGCTTCAGCCTCATAGGAACCGGTGTAGAACTCAGCCTTCACATAACCTGCCTCATTCTCCCAATTGACACGTTGGGCATCAGGATATTTTGTGTCGAAGGCTTTCGTTACGATACTTTCGGGTGTGAATTGATTGTCATCATCATCACAAGACATGAATACGGATGAGCTACACACCAAGATTGCCATTATGAATACTTTTGTTTTCATACGATTAATTTTAAAGATAAATAATTTAGTACTTATTTAGGGTGTTTATTAATAGTCTATATCAATCAAGTTTCCTTTTAGGTCGAATTTCACCTCAAGGCCGTTGTCTAGTTTTATCTCATAGTCCCGGATATCTTTATCCATTACAACAACCCTATTCGAAGGATAGTTCTTCTTGATATGATTTTGGATTACCTCCGGAATGATCGCCTGTGGAATGGGGTGGCTATGCCGTTTGATCTCTTTCCATTCTCCTTTACGGTTGAACTCCACATTGGTTCCGTCTGTGAGGATCACGTCATAGCTACTGATCCATATCAGATTTTTCTCTATTTGGATATGTGAGACAGGGATATCCTTGAAATAATCCGATATGAACTGGCGGCTGGATGCCGGTAACATGTTGGTGTCGTTCGTGATCTTATCGTTACCGCCACAAGCCATAATAAATAATAACGGTAATATTATCGTTAAATGGTTGATCTTTTTCATACGCCTTGTGTTTAATTATACCACAAAGAAAAGGATACATTTTGGAAAATTTTGGGAATTTCGGCTGTTAGTAAAATAATAATACAAATGTATGTGTCCCGTTAGCGTATTGGTAATCTATCCGGATCGAGTATAGATCGACTATTGATTTGACAATGGCCAGTCCAAGACCCGTAGATTCATTCTGTTTACTTTGGCTGGCGAAACGGGCAAATAATAATTCCTTATCAAGAGGTTGGTGTATTCCCGTGTTAGCGATCGTAAGCTTACGGCGAGAGATCGTGATCTCGATATCTCCTTTCTCGTAATTATGGACGTAGGCGTTTTTTATGAGATTGGTGATCAGCGTAACGGCCAATGACTCGTTCATGGTACAAACCAAGCTCTCTTTTTCGGAGACCCGTAAATGGATCGCTTTTCTTTCATATATGTCGTTGATTTCTTCTAATATCCTATGGATAAGATAATTCAAACAGATATCCCGGGCTTCCGGAAATTGTTTGTTATCTATCCTGGATAGCAATAGAAGGGATTTGTTCAGCCGGATGATACCGTTTAGCGCTTGATGCAGGCCGGCAATCTCCTTAAGTTGGTCTTCCGTGCAATCCGGATGCTCGCTTAATAATTCCAATTTGTTCATGCATACGGCTAATGGAGTCTGTAGCTCATGGGCTGCATTCTCCACGAAGTGCCTTTGCTTGTTGTATAGCTTCTCACTTTGGTTGGCACTTTCTCGAACGGTCTCGTTTAGTATTTTAAACTCCTCGATGGGTGTAGGATTACTTAATGGGGGATTGTATTTGCCTACTTGAAAACTTTTAAGCCAGTTTAACAGCTTATACAAGGGCTTAAAGCTTTTTTTGAATCCTTGGTGGATCACAAGTAAGATGCAACTTATCAATACAATATATAAAATCGCCATACTCCAGATGATCGTCTCGATCATATCTTCTTGTTCTAGGGTGGATAGTTCTAGCGTCAATTCATAGAACTTACGATCTTTAGTCATGAAATAAGTACGCAAGGCGCGAACTGGCTCATGCTCTTTCTCTATCTCAATATATACCGTAGTGTCATAGAACTCGTCTTTGTTTAGTTTGGCCTCGCTTTCCGGAACCTCACGTATGTAGTATCGGGTCATGATATCCACGTGGTCTTTCAGCAGTGTACTGTCTGCTAAAGCGGAACGAATGATAATTTCCTTGTAGTTCTCAAGGCTGTCATTCGTCTCATCTTCTACCTCATGTAGAATCATAAGGCAGAAAATACATCCCCAAATGGCGAAAATAACCAATATCGGGATAAATAAGTTGCGGAGGGTGTAATGGATTAGTTTCATGATTATTCCTCGTCGGTCATTTTATATCCGAAGCCATAGATCGCTTTTATCTCGGGGATGGCTCCGGCACTTTTTAGTTTCTTGCGCAGGTTCTTTACTTGGCTATAAATGAAGTCGAAACTATCGGCTTGATCAATATAATCTCCCCATACGGATTCGGCTAAAGTCGCTTTGCTGATCAAGCGATTGGGGTTGGATACGAAGTAATAGAGCAAGTCAAACTCCTTACGGTTCAATAAAATCTCTTTCCCGTTTATATAAACAGAGTGTTTGTCCGGATATATCGTTAGGTTTGACAAAGATAGTTGTAACTCTCCGTCTTGCTGTTTGCGACGGATAACGCTCTTGATGCGGGCGTTCAGTTCTGCCAGATGGAATGGCTTGGTCAGATAATCGTCTGCCCCGAGATCTAGCCCGGCGACTTTATCCTCAATGGAATCTTTTGCGGAGATAATGATTATACTGTCTTTCTTACGTAAAGCCTTTAATTCTTTCAATAAGGTGAGGCCACTACCTCCCGGAAGCATAATGTCTAATATGATGCAATCATAGTCATAACCACCTATTTTAAGAGATGCTTCCCGGAAGGAGGAAGCGCTCTCTACCACATATCGCTCTTTATCGAGAGAACGGACGATCACTTCTCTCAATGCATCTTCGTCTTCAACTACCAGAATTTTCATAAGCTAGTTTGTTAATGACACAAAACTACTGAAATATTCTGGTAAAAATCTGGAAAAGGTAAAGATTTGGTATTGTTCTATTTCAATAATTGGGCTTCCGAGTTAAACGTGAGGTTCACCTCGTTATTCTCGTGTTCTAACTTGAATACGTAAAATGTTCCCGAGGGCTTATCTATTTGTATCACTTCGACTATCCTGTATTCATGGTAGGCAGAATTGGCTAGGTTATCTATGATATTAACAGGAACATCCTCTGCGTGAATATCGAATTTTGTGCTTAGCCATTCATCCTTTTTACCGAGTAGAACTTCTTTCTTGACACCTTTATCTTTGATATTCACTTCTGTGCCGGCATTATCTTTATCATAACCGGTAACGGTTGCTTCCGGATATTTTGCCAAGATTGCCTTTTGGATTGATTGGGGTACTGGTTTATCTTCAGGATATTGTTTCTTTTGTTGGCAACCAACGATCATGAATAAGCAGCAAGTCATGAATAAAATTGCTGTAAATGATGCTTTTACTCTCATAACGTTTAAGTTTTTTATTACAAACAAGCAGGTGGTAAGCAAAGTTTTTCCCAAATAAGTTAATTATTCATGATATGTTTTTCTTCCTTTGTCGTCTTGATTATAGAAATGGAACTTGAGACGTTTAAAATAACCGTGCTACTTCTCCGGCAGAAGATGTTGAATTTCTCCCGGAGACTGGTTGAAGACACAGCCGATGCGGAGGATGTGGTGCAAGAGGCGTTCATAAGGCTTTGGTATATCCGGGAAAAACTGGATACCTACCATAGCGTGGAGGCACTGGCTATGCAGGTTACGAAAAATCTCTCATTGGATAAAATAAAATCGCGAAAGCCACAGGGATCGGATTTGGAGAGCGTCACATTGGTATCGGAAGCGGTTAGCCCGGACGAACAATTGGAGCAGAGGGATGCCGCCGAGTGCATACGGCGCTTGATCGCCCAGTTACCTACTTTGCAGCAAACCATTATCCGGATGAAAGATGTAGAGGGTTATGAGCTAGCCGAGATCGCAGAGATTACGGCTACACCGGTCGAGAACGTCCGGGTAAATCTCTCAAGGGCTCGGAAGAGGATACGAGAACAGTTTTTACAATTAAATAAGCAAAAGAAATGAACATAGACGAATTATTGAACCGATATTTTGAAGGGGAGACTTCTTCGGAGGAAGAGCGTGAACTTCGAATCTTCTTTACTTCCGGGAATGTTCCGGACAGGTTGGCGGTTTATACGCCTATGTTTGCTTATTGGGAGGAAGAGAGCCGAAAGGTACGACAGCCGGATGAGGCGCTGATTCCGATTGATGAGGATATCCTTTCTATGTTGGATGCGGAAAAGGAAGAGGAGGAGAAGGAGAAGACGTTTACTTTACGCTCCGTGTTGTATCTGGTATCCGGTATCGCCGCTAGTTTCTTGTTGTTTTTGGGGCTTAACCATTTGTTGAATCCGGTTGACCCTTGTTTTTGCTCTGATAATTATGTCGTTATAAACGGTCGTTGTTATACGGATATTCATAAGGTTCGCTCCATGGCGATGGAAGCTTTGCAGGAGGTGGCCACACCTGTGGACGAGTACTTCCCGGAAGTAGATCCTGATGAGGCCGACCGTGTGATTATAGATAACCAATTGAACGAGTTTCGTTCTTTATTTGATGATAATGAATAAAATACTGTAAATATGAGACGATTCAAATACATGTTATTGTTGCTGGTGGCGATATCTTGCCTAATGCCTTGTGGCGTCTCGGCAACCGAGACACAGAAAGACTTGAAGATTCAGGAAGTCTTTCGGCGATATGGTAAAAAACGTAATGTCACGATGGTGGAATTGTCTAACGAGATGCTGGAGACGTATGGCATGACTCGTTATAAGAGTATTACGATCAAGGATGATCCGGAAGCCCTGCGGTTTACCCGCCAATGTTTGGAAGTTGACCAGAAAGGGGCCCGGAAGATCAAGGAGGTAACGGACGATGGAGGAGTCGTTTCTGCGTATTACCAGTTGAAGGGTATGGAAGCTGACATCAACCGTTTTGTCCTTTTTAAGGTCAACAAGAAAGGGGTAATAACCTTGGTGTATATCGAGGGTGATCTGGATAGCGATGATTTGATCACGCTATTATTTACAAAGAAAGATTTATAAACAAACAAAACAGATAGGAAGATGAGAAGAATACTTTTAGTCTTAATGGTTTGCTTCCCGGTAATCGGGTTGATGGCTGCCGAGGTTGAGCCTTTGGCTGGGGATACGGTTATCACCCTTGATAGAAAGCGTATTGAGGTAAAAGACAACGGCGATCGCATGAAAGTCCGAGTGTATGAGGTAGACGAGGACGGAGACTCTGTGGATGACGAGTTGATCTTTGAGGGGCATTACCGTAACGGACAAAGCTATGAACGCCGTAAACACGTGAAGTCTATTAATATTCCCGTGCCTACTTGGGATAAGGATTTTAATCCTCATTGGGCGGGATTTGGAATGGGCTTCGCCAATTTTGCGGATGGGAGTTTGCATGTGAATGATGTAAGCGGAGTCTCCCTTCGCAGTGGAAACTCGCTGGAATATAACTTGAACGTATTGGAAAAGGCTTTTCCGTTCTCTCGGTATCGTTGGGCAGTGGTGATCGGTGCCGGTATGCGTTGGAGCCGTTACCGTATAGATACGAATGAGTATTTCAGGGAGATCGACGGTGTCACGGCTTTGCGTCCGGCCCCTGAGGGTGTTACGTTGAAAGCAAGTAAGTTGAATATTACGAGCCTGACCATTCCCTTGTTATTGGAATGGCAACCTAAAAAGCGTTCGAATGAGTTCTTCTTGTCTGCGGGCGTGGTTGGCGTGATCAAGACTTGCTCCTCCTCTAAGATCGTATATACTGACGCTTCTGATAAAAAGCATAAGGAGAAAATGGATTCAGGTATGAATATCCGTCCGGTAACCATGGATTTCTTATTCCAAGCCGGTTGGGATTGGATCGGTCTTTACGCCAAGTATTCACCGATTGGCCTCTTTGAAAATGGAAAAGGCCCGAAGGTACATCCGGTTTCTATCGGTTTGCAATTGCATTTGTAACCTTGTCGGGGCTTTGCGGGAAAAGAATATATGATATGCCGAATCTTGCCAGCCAAGGTTCGGCATTTATATTGAAGAAACTTATTTTATGTTTTTTTGAAAGCTATCGGGAAATATCGCTAACTTATCCGGTAATATGGCTATTCTTAAATCGTGGAAATAAGATGAACTTTGCGATATAAATAAAAGACAAAGTAATAACGATGAAAAGAAAGTTCAAGATGGATTTTATAAAGGCCGGTATCGTAGTATTTGCGAGCCTTTTGGTAGGAACGGCAGACGCAAGTAATGGGAATGGGAGTAATAACAATAATACGGAAAATAAAATGATGGTAATAGAATTGACACAAGAAGATTTCATAAAAAAAGTATATGATTTTGAGACGAATCCGAACGCATGGAACTTTGAGGGTGATAAACCTGCGGTTATTGATTTCTATGCGACTTGGTGCGGGCCTTGCAAGATGATGTCTCCTATCTTGGATGAGATCAGTAAAGAGTACGAGGGTAAAATCAATGTATATAAGGTGAATGTCGATAAGGAGGCAGATTTGGCAAACGTTTTCGGTATTCGCAGTATTCCTTCTTTATTGTTTGTTCCGATGAGAAAGGAACCGAGTTTGGTTCAAGGGGCTATGCCGAAGAATGAGTTGAAGAAGCTGGTAGATAACATTTTATTAGAGAGAAAATAATCCATATATCGTACGGTTTGTAGAGATGCGGTGTGGCTGTGTCTCTCACCGGCGGTATTGTTTATGAGGTTTGCGGGTACGGTCGCTCTGGAAGTTTACTGGGAATAAAGTGAACTTCCTCTTTTGTTAGTATAATATTGTTATCTTTATCCATTTAAAATCCGGTAAAATCTATGGAATATATATTTAGTACCCGCCTAAGAGGTAATATCGCATTGACCGATTCGTATCATACGAACCTCGCTTTGCGGAAAGATAATACGCTTTACAAATTTATTTGGGTACAAGACGGTTCGTTACGGCTGGAGATCGATCATATACCGGTAACTTTAGTGAAAGGCGAGATTATCCCCTTAACTCCTTTGCATCACGTCGAGTTCAAGGCGATCAACGGCGAGTATCTGACGCTTTTGTTCAACAGCAACTTCTATTGTATTTTCGGACATGACAATGAGGTATCGTGTAACGGTTTTCTTTTTAACGGTACAGCCAATGTAATGCGATTGGAATTAAGTGAGTCTCAAGTCCTATCTCTGCGCGATATTACCGATAACTTGGCAGGTGAGTACAACATAAAAGACAATTTGCGAGAGGAAATGCTTCGTATCTTATTGAAGCGTTTCATCATTTTATGTACTCGTATCGCACGTGAGAAGTTCTCGGTAAGTCCTGGACGGGAAAATACGTTCGATATGGTCCGACAGTTTTATATATTGGTTGATAATCATTTTAAGGAAAAGAAGATGGTTCAGGATTATGCGGATATGCTGTACCGATCCCCCAAGACCTTATCGAATCTTTTTATGATTTACGGATTGCCTTCACCGTTACGGATTATCCATGAGCGGATTGAGGCTGAGGCCAAACGATTGCTATTATATAGCCAGAAAAGTGCGAAGGAAATTGCGGAGATCTTGGGGTTTGAGGATCAAGCGACATTCAGCCGCTTTTTCAAGAAAATGACGGGAGAGAGCGTATCTGAGTATCGAAAAAGAGAGAAACAGGAATAATTGCCAACTCATCCGGTGAAATCGCCATTTGCGGTATAAGTGTATCAACCGATCTTTGCGGTATAAGTTCAATACTATAAAACAAAATAATAAGATGGAAAAGTTGAAAGACCTGTTTTACTCTTTTTTGCAAGTGGCGGCCTCTACCCGGAAGCTCGGTATTAATTTGATCCGTGTGGCGATCTTAATCGTATTCGTATGGATCGGTGGCTTAAAGTTTTGGAATTATGAAGCGGAAGGTATCGTACCCTTTGTGGCGAACAGCCCTTTTATGAGTTTCTTCTATACGAAAAGTGCTCCCGAGTACAAGATGTATAAGTTAAAAGAAGGAGAGTTCGACCCGGCGAAACATGAGTGGCATCAGGAGAATAACACATATGGTTTCTCTTGCGGCTTGGGTATCTTGATCATGGTGATCGGTATCTTGACCTTCCTCGGTATTTTCTCGCCGGAGATCGGTTTGATAGGGGCGGGATTGGCTATAATCATGACGTTCGGGACGTTGTCTTTCTTGGTCACGACACCGGAGGTCTGGGTGCCTGACCTCGGTAGCGGTGAGTTTGGTTTCCCGTTATTGTCGGGAGCCGGACGGTTGGTGATAAAAGATACGGTGATATTGGCCGGGGCGATCGTGATTCTGTCGGATTCGGCCCAACGGATATTAAAGAAGAGATAAATACCCTGCTTTTAGATTAAATGAACCGGACGTAGATAGGCTCTGCGTCCGGTTGCTTGTTTTGTACAAGCATCGAATATGAGGGGGAATGGCGTTTGTGATATTTCCTCGTTCAGTGTGTGATTTTTCTACACTACTTGTTATCTTTGTGAAAGATGATTTAATAAGATTCGTTTATGGATACAAGAAAAATTGAGGATATTCCTTTCGAGGAAGTACATGAGATACAGAAATATGGCTCTTATTTCTCGGAGAATAGTTTTTGGAAAAAGGTAGAGCGGGTAGCGAAGAAGGTAGGGGGGACGGTGTTGCGTCCTGTCTTCACGCTATATTATATGTTGCAAGATGAAAAGGTGCCTCTTCAACATAAGGCCTATATAATCGGGGCTTTAGGATACTTCATATTGCCTTTTGACTTAATCCCGGAGAGTGTGCTCCCTATTATCGGCTTCACGGACGATGTGGCGGTGATGACTTTTGTATTGAAAATGGTGAAGGATAGTATTACGCCAGAGATCCGTAGGAAAACGGATCAGAAAATATTGGAACTATTCCCTGATCCGGTTTGATCTGGTGTTATAGCAATGGACGAATATCGGGAAGCTCCTCGCTTCCTTTTTTCATTTCCGGGAGAAGAATTAAGGGGATCTCCGGAAATTTGGCTTTTAGATAATCCAAGGTATTTGCCTCGATCAGCGGGTCGAGGCTTGGATATTGATTATAGACGATGGCTTTTACCTTGATGCCGTATCGTTCGCAGGCGTACAGGCTAAGTAAAGTATGATTGATGCTTCCCAACTTGCCGGAAGTAACCAGTATCAGGGGATACGATTGTTCCTTTATATAATCGATCGTGAGGGATTCCATGTCGTTCGGAACCATCAGTCCTCCAGCTCCTTCCAGTAATACATACTCATAGATTTCTTGCAATCGCCGGGTGGCTTGGGTGATTGTGCCTAAATCAATACTTCGCCCATCTTTCGCCGCAGCCATATGGGGAGAGCAAGGATAAGTGAAGATATAAGGGCAAGTCAGCCCTTGCGTATCCTCGTTGGTAAAGGGTATCCCTTGGATTTGGCGATGTACCTCAATATCTTCCGATACGTTCTCGCATCCGGTTTGTATCATCTTCTGGGTGATCACTTTCTTTCCTGCTTTCGCCAAGGTCTTGGCGATCATTCCGGTGGCTATGGTCTTTCCGACGTTCGTGTCTATACCGGAGATAAATAATACGTTTCCTTTCATTCTATAGTTGTTTTATGTGTTATTGAAGACATTTATGTGCTTCATTTATTTCTCTAGTAAGTTTATCCTTTTCATCCGATAACTTTCCCCCTTTCTATCTGTTCCATAGGCTGTCTATTATCCGTCGCATGATCGTCCACCATCCGTTGGATGATCTTGTGACGGATAGTGGATAGTCAAGGTCTGTAGATGAATAGCCTAAGGTTACGAGAAGATCAGGCTAACCCTATTAGAAGAAAAGGCTATTGCAACCTACTTCTTGACCGCTAAGATATAGAGTGGACGGTAGGTCAGTACGACATTGCCATCTGCGGAGGAAAATCTCTCTTGATAATCCCGGCAGAAACGTTCCTGTTTTCCCCGTGTCCAGATACAAGAGGTGTTGGCTGTGACCCCTGTGTACTTTAGATGTTTCAGCACCTCCAACGGATGCCGAAAGGTAAGGGGAATATTTCCTTCCTCCTCATGAACGATGTGGAAATCGGTGGATAACCACTCCCTTAATTGTCCGACGGTAGGATAGGAGAGCCCTTCTCCGGTTAGTTCCTTGATCTCATGGAGGTTGTCCGGCATGAAGGTGTTGAATGCCAGCATGCCTTGAGGCGATAGAATGGACGATAACTTATGAAGGAAACTCGAGAGGTCTTTCATCCATTGTAAGGTAGAAGCAGAGGCTATCAAATCGAACGTGCCGGGGAAAGCCAGTCGCTCGGCATCACCGACCAAGAATAGAGGAGAACGGGAAGAGAATAGCTCTTCGATGGTGCTCTGCCAAGTCTCACAAAGATCATTGAGTACCCATTCCTCAATCTGGCATTCTTGTTTTAATAAACGGGTGAACCCACCGCTTCCGCAACCGATTTCCAGTACTCTGTGGAAATGAGAGGAGGTATATGCGGTCAATAGTTGTATTAGATGGGCGCATATCCGCTTCTGGGCTTCCGCATGATCATCGTATGTCTTCACCGCTTGACTGAAACGCTTGCGGATACGTTCTTGCTTGATTACTTCCATAATTCGTTCCATGATTGATAGTGGTAAAAAGGAAGATGAGGCGCCTTGATCTCTTGGATGGGACAACGGCCTTGCCAATAGTTCCGAAGATGGGTTATCGGAAAAATCTTATCTTCGGTAGACAGGATGGCTCGATCCCAGAAAGTGGATATCTGCGGATCAGACAGCCCGATCTTTTCCGGGAGGATGTGATTGTATAGAAATTCCAGTTCCTCCTTGATCTCCTCCAACGGGCGCAAAGGGAGTTCCGAATATCGATTGAGAGTTTCCTTATCTCTGCACATCCTACGGTTAAAACGACGCATACCTTCCTCGCTAATATGACTAAGGGTTCCCTCAAAGATCGTGGTTGGGATACCTAGCGTATCGTGAATGGGAAAAGGAGTACCGTTTATGGCGGTTGCCGTGGTAAAGGATCGTTTATCTGCCCAAAGATGAGTGGCAACCCATACGCCTAAAGACCAAGCGATAAGATGGACCTCTTTATAGGAGTCGAATGTCTCTTCGAACGTAAGCTTCCTGTAGTCGTAGGCAATCCATAGGTCTGTCTGCTCCGGTACTTTCAGGTGGTGGAAAAGTTCCGGAGAGGTGGACCAGCCGGCTAGACAGAGGATCAGACTAGGGGATTGCTTATTTATTATCTTATCTATATACATACTATCGATTTAATTTATATACATATTATCTATCCGGAGTTGTAGAGACGGGGCGTGCCCCGTCTCATCCCCTCAAAATAGTAATTTAAGAATACTATCAGTCGGTGGGAGACGGGGCACGCCCCGTCTCTACAATCAGTTGATGAATATTTTTTATTGTTAGGTTTGCCGTAAGGGAGAAACGAATACGGGAGGTACCTTTGGGCACTGTCGGTGGGCGAACTGGGAGACAGTAGAAGCCTTTCCGTTGCAACTCTTCTGCCTTCCGTACGCAATCCTCACTCTCTCCCACGATGAAAGGGATGATATGGCTTTGGCTGATTTCACCACCTTTGCCTGTCAAAGCCTCTGCTAGCAATTGGCTATACACTAGAAGATTTTCCCGTTCCTTCACAAGTGACGGGAGTTTTTCCCAGATGAAAGAAGTCCATGCGATCTGGAATGGTGGTAGGGCTGTACTGAATATGAGCGGTCGCATCGTATTGACCAGATATTCCCGTATTGTAGAGGAACAAACCAGATAGGCCCCCATAGACGCTAACGCCTTGCCGAAAGTACCGACCAATAGATCAATATCATGGATACAGCTTTGCTCCTCGGCGATACCTAACCCGATCTTTCCGCGGACTCCGATGGCGTGGGCCTCATCTACGTATAATAGGATATTGGGATATCGCCTCTTGAGGGTTACTAGTCGGTTTAAGTCCGCTACATCCCCGTCCATGCTGAAAATACTTTCGGTCAAGATGATGATTGTCTCGTATTGGTTGATATTCTTCTGTATGAGGCGTTCCAGTTGATCATAGTCGTTGTGGCGGTAGCGGAGGAAAGGGGAACCACTCAATAAGATACCATCGATGATACTGGCATGTACTAGTTTATCGGCGAGTAATAAGGTCTGCTTATCAGCCAAAGCCGGAAGGATTCCGGTATTGGCATGATAGCCGCTATTAAAAACCAATGCGGCTTCCCGGTCGAAGGAGCAGGCGATCTGTTTCTCCAGTTTCGTGTATATGGAGAAATTGCCCGTCAGCAGACGGGATGAGGAGGAAGAGTAGGGGTAGAAGCGACCTTGTGTGGATGCTTGAAACTCCTCTTGTAAATCCTGCCGGCTGGCCAGTCCCAGATAATCGTTGGAAGAGAGATTCAGCATACGCTTTCCCTCTTTCAATACCCATATCCCTTGATGCTCTACTTCCGGTAAATACCTGAGATTCCCGGAGGCTCGTAATGCCGTAAGTTGTTCGTTATATGATTTCATCTATTTATGTATTATCCGGTTGTAGAGACGGGGCGTGCCCCGTCTCATCCCATCCAAATGATAACTTAGGATACACATTAGTCTGTAGTGAGACGGGGCACGCCCCGTCTCTACAACTAGATATGTTAATTATGCGTTAATACTCTCAATAAGCCGGAGGTTAGTTTGGATAGTTCATTCGTGGAGATTACGAAAGGGGGCATGAGGTAAACCAGCCGTCCGAATGGACGTACCCATATCCCTTCCTCTACGAATCGGCGTTGCAATATCGCCATATCCACCGGATGCTTCATCTCGATAACCCCGATCGCTCCCAGTACCCGTACCTCCGCTACTTCAGGCAGCTTGATGGCTGGTGCTAATTCTGTCCGTAATTGCTCCTCTATACGCTTCACTTTCTCTTGCCAATGGCTGGCAATTAATAATGAGATTGAGGCTGAAGCGATAGCGCATGCCAAGGGATTTCCCATAAACGTAGGTCCATGCATAAAGCATCCGGCCTCGCCGGAGCAGATCGTGTCGGCTATCAGCTTTGTCGTAATCGTGGCAGAAAGCGTAAGATAACCTCCCGTCAATGCCTTCCCGATACACATGATATCGGGCTCAACCCCCGCATGTTCCCATGCGAACAACTTTCCGGTACGCCCAAAGCCTGTCGCTATCTCGTCGAATATCAATAAGACGTTATACCGTTCACAAAGTTCCCGGGCACGAACGAGGAAAGTGGGGGAGTAGAAATACATGCCTCCGGCCCCTTGTACGACCGGTTCTAAGATCAAGGCGGCGATCTCGTCCGCATGCCGCTCTAATAAATCCTGTAAGGGAGTTATGGCCTCCTCTTTCCATTCCTCGCCGAATCGGACCGAAGGTTGAGGTATGAAGTATTGGATGGGTAAGCTTCCCGAGAAGAGCCCATGCATACCCGTCACCGGATCGCATACCGACATGGCGTGCCATGTGTCCCCGTGATAGCCACTACGGATCGTGGCGAAAGTATGTTTTTTCGGTACACCTTTGGACTGCCAGTATTGGATCGCCATCTTTAAGGCTACTTCCACGGCGACCGAGCCACTATCCGCTAGGAATATCTTTTCCATAGAAGGAGGAAGCAGCGGCAGTAATTTAGCGGCTAATTCAACAGCAGGCTCGTGCGTAAATCCCCCGAACATGATATGGCTCATTTTATCTAGTTGGGTTTTAGCCGCTGCGTTAAGTATTGGATGATTGTATCCGTGAACCGCAGCCCACCAAGAGGACATTCCGTCTATTAGTTCCTTGCCGTCCGCAAGGGTTATCGTTACGCCTTCTGCCTTGACTACGGGATAGACAGGAAGCGGGTTGATGGTCGAGGTGTAGGGATGCCATAGATGATCCCGGTCGTATTGTAAAAGTTCGGTTGTTGTCATTTTTCCCAATCGGTATTTTCGGTAAGTGAATAGCCTTCGGAGGTAAATAAGACTTTGTCTTCTTCTACCTTGCTTCCGATGGTCGTTAATAAATCTCCGATGATAGCGGAGTTAATCCCGATATACAGGGATTTTCGTTGCGTGGCCTCGCTTAGTTGCGCCCGTCCACCGGAGAAACGGAGGAAGGCTTTCGGATTGATCAAGCGGAAAAGAGCGATCGTTGTCAGCCATTCTTCTTCTTGTAAGATCAATGTATTCTCCATTGGGGTTCCCGGTATCGGCTGCAATAAATTGAGTGGAATGGATAAGATACCTTCTTTTCGTAAGAAACAAGCCATCTCGATTCGTTCCTCCATCGTCTCGCCCATGCCGATAATACCACCGCAGCAGATACGGAAACCAATTTCCCTGGCGGTATGGATGGTTTCCATCTTCTGCTCGATCGTATGTGTAGAACAGAGCTGACGGAAATAGGAAGGGGCAGTCTCAATATTACAGTGATAATTCTCCACTCCGCTATCGTAAAGCGATTGGAGTTGGGAACGGGTAAGTAGTCCCATGGAAGCGCAACATTTGATATCGCTTTGCCGCTTGATTTGCCGGATCGTATTGGTGATTTGTTCCATTTCTTTATCCGATACTCGCTTACCGCTAGTCACCAAAGCAAAACGCTGGATGCCCTGTTTTCGGTTGTATACCGCATGACGGACACATTCCTTGGCCGGAAGCAAAGGGTATAAGTTTACGAGAGTTTTGTAATGTCCCGATTGTGCGCACCATTTACAATCCTCGCTGCAATTGCCGCTTTTGGCGTTGATGATGGAGCAAGTATCGAACTTATTCCCCATAAAATGGCGGGTGATTTGGTGGGCGGCTTCGTAAAGCGCCTCTTTATCCGGGTGATTCGCTAGGCTTAAAGCCTGTTCCTCATTAATCTCCCCACCCTCTAGGATGTACTGCTTCGCTTCTTCTATTGTCATTTTCTTTAATTTGATAATTTCACGTATATATACCTAGTTGTAGAGACGGGGCGTGCCCCGTCTCATCCCCTCTAAATGGTAACTTAAGATACACATTAGTCTGTAGTGAGACGGGGCACGCCCCGTCTCTACAACTGGGATGGGAATAAGAAAGGCGGGAAGTATTCGAAAGAATACTTCCCGCCTTTGCTATATTATATAATGTATAGTGAGCTACACGATGAGCCGGATGAGCGATCTCATTCGAAGCCAATACCGGGAATAATGCCACAAACAGTCCGTACGATGTCGCAAGGCTCCATTTATCCTCCCCGGTATTCTCCTTTTCTTCCTTATCCACTTTGAAAAATCCGTCCATGAACGTACCGATAGCGGTATGTAAAGACTGATTTTTTTTCTCGAAGCGATCGGCTACTGAAAAGGACAATTGTCCGATCGTAACAGCCCTCTGTACACTGATGAAAGCCGCATACGCCTTCCGGCTCCATCTTCTGAAACGGAGTGCCTGTGAACGATATGTATACGACTTCCTCATCCTCTAATTTTCAATTGTCAAGCCACTTTATCCAGTTTCTTCATAATGGAGAACATGAACAACGCAGACAGTAAGCAAAGAACGATCAATACGCTCCATACCATCCACAATTCCATGCCTCCCCACAAATAACCGATGATAGCGACCAGATAGTTACCGATAGCCGTAGCTACGAACCAACCTCCCATCATCATACCTTTGTATTTAGGAGGAGCCACTTTGGATACGAAAGAGATACCCATCGGAGAAAGCAATAATTCAGCGAAGGTCAATACCAGATAAGTCGAGATCAACCAATTCGGAGAAACCAATACCTGCAATTTGCTATCTGCTGCCAAAGCATCCGGTGTAGGCAAACCCATGGAACCGATCGCCAAAATCAAGAAACCGCAAGCGGCGATCATCATACCCAATCCGATCTTGCGAGGTGCGGACGGTTCTTTCTTCTTATTAGCCAGATAACCAAAGATCGCCAATGATACCGGAGTCAATACAACCACGAAGAACGGGTTAAATTGCTGGAAGGTCTGTGGAAGAATCGTTAGAGTTTCTGGCATAGCCATATACTTGATGCCTAGAACGGCTAACGCAGCTACAGTCACGATACCTGCGATAGTCTTACCTTTACTCGTTGTGGATTGTGCGATCGCAAATCCTCCATACACAGCGATTGCTAATAACGTTAGGTTGATCACGTCGAAACCGATACGATCCAAGCCTGTTACTTGATTTGCCGTATAGTCGCGAGCAAAGAACGTCATTGTCAGACCATTTTGATGGAAGGCCATCCAGAAGAACAATACAACGGCGAATACCAGCAGCAAAGCGATGATACGTTGCTTGGTCTCGGCAGGTGATAGTTCCTCTTGCGGAACGTGGGAGGCTTGTGCCTGTTTGGTGTTGACATCCGCATGCTTAAAGGTAGAGCGGAATCCCATATAGATAGCCATCGATATAATCAATGAGATACAAGCTACACCAAATCCGTAATTGTATGCCTCAGATAATTTCTCGATATAAGTAGAGCAGAATGTGGCTGTATCGCCGGTGAAACCTTGTGCGCTTTGTAGAGCGGCGAGCGCCTCTTTATTCTCTGCGGAGATTGTTCCGTTCAAGAATTGGTGTGCGAGTGCCGGGATTTGCGATTCGTAGAAAAGGTTGTATTTACCCAGCATCCAGTCTGTCATTTTAGTAGCAGCCGTAGGTGCGTACATAGCGCCGATATTGATCGCCATATAGAACAAACTAAAGGCTTGGTCACGCTTACTTCTGTATTCCGGGGCATCGTAAAGATTACCTACCATCACCTGTAAGTTTCCTTTGAATAATCCGGTACCGCAAGCGATCAGTGCGAGCGAGCCGAACATCAAAATTTTCCCGGAAGCAGCATCAGTCGGTATCGCTAACAATAGATAACCGATAAACATGATGATAATACCCGACGTAACCATCTTTCCATAACCGAACTTATCGGCCATCATACCGCCAATCAATGGCATAAAATACACGAACGCTAGGAAACTAGCGAAAATCGTTGATGTCTCGGCGGCCGTATAGCCGAATTTAGCTTGCAAGAATAGTGTGAAAATCGCAAGCATAGTGTAGTAGCCGAAGCGTTCGCCCGTGTTTGCGAGTGCGAGGGCATAGAGACCTTTAGGTTGTCCTTGTAACATGTGTTTTAGATAATATTAGTTTATACTTATTGAATAATTTGCTTTATGGCACCGGTTTCCGGATAGAAAAGAACCTTGACAGGAGCTTTCTTGTCTTCAAACATAACAGGGGCCAGTCCTTCCTGCGTTCCGAATTGAGTGATTTGAGCTTCTCCTTTGTAGAGTGTTTTTTTGTTCATTATTATTTCAATACTAGCTTTTCCCGGAACATTGTAAACGATCCCTTTCAATGATTTCTCTTTTTTCTCGGCTTCTTTGGCGTCAAGGAGCGGGGCTTTTTCTATTGCTTTCAAATTCATATAGATAGGAGTACCGCTTAAATCATCTGCGTCTACGATACCTAGTTGCTTGGAGAAACGGAACAATACTTCTTTATCTAGGTCATCGTGCGGGATGATACTTACTTCATAATGGTCGGTTTCCTTTGTCAAGATTCCGGTGAATAGATTTGTCAGCGCTTTCTCTTGCTCTTCCAATTGTTGGATCACTAGTTTCATGGCCTCACCATCGGGCGGTAAATTATCTGCTTCTCCGGTCAAGATGTTTAAACGGCTTTCCCGGATACGGTAGATTTGCTTGGCGGCTACTTCCGCTTGTTTTGCTGTAGAGCCGGCCATTAATAATTCTTCCGAGAATACAGATGCGTCTGTTACTTTTTGTTGGGCTTTTTTACCCTTTTCCACGGCATCGAGTTCGGGATCGGCAGGTGTATATTCTGCATTTATCGAGCATAATAGTCCATCCTCGGTAAGATAGGCGTAAGGGGCAACTGTACCTTGCTTGAATTCCACGATATATGTGTTATCTGCATCGGGTAATCCCCGGTTGATTAAATTGATTTTCCCAAGATCGAAATAGACTTTGTCTTCCGTGACAGCGTCTTTCACGCCTAGATATTTCTCTGCGTATTGGTAGTAAGGTCCGGCTTTGCAAGTCACTTTCGTTACCTCGGCATCTACGACCAGTGAGGTTTTGGGCAACGAGTAGGTGATTCCGAAATTATTTGCTTTCACAGCATTCTTTTTTATCACCTTGGTTTGCGCCATAAGCTGCATACCAAGGAGCAAACTTACTATTATGATTAAATTCTTCATATCCCGTTTATTTAATTCTGCGTATTACTGCGCAAAACTAGGAAATATTTTGCGTAAAACCAACCCGGAATGTTTTCTTTATCTGTATTATCTTGATTATAATCTTAAAAAAGCGATTAGTATTTAGGAGAAAGCATGAGGTCTTGGTGGTAAGGCTTTTTCTCTGACATAAAATAGCCTAGATTCTGTGAGGTAAGAGAACCTAGGCTATTCGGAATAATACTTTAGTGCTTAAATTTATCTCACCGTAGATGGTGGTAGTTTCGCTTTAATAATTGTCGTTCTGTGTTAACGCTCCTCCTACGTAATCGATCTCATTTTGCGGGATCGGATAGGGGTAGGTTTTGTCTGTGACGTATGTACCGGCTCCAGAATATTTTCCCTCGGCGGTTTTGCCGAATGCCTGCATGGTGGAAACAAATGTTCCCCAACGGAGTAGGTCATAAAGCCGCAAACCTTCACCTCCCAACTCGACACGGCGTTCATGACGGACCGCTTTTCGTAAATCATCCGATATTTTAACTTTATATTTTGCATTGAATATCTCTTCGGTCACTTTTTTGTCTTCAGTGACATTGAACTTACGATATTTTGCGTAACTATCGGTTGGAGATGTCGTAACGAAAGCACGATAACGAACCTCATTGATGAGATCCACCGCTTTTTGTTTATCATCGTTGGTCTCAATCAAGCATTCGGCATACATTAACAAGACATCTGCATAACGAATGTGATAGAATGTCCAGTCAGTATTTAGCAAATCCCCGAGTGGTCGTCTGGACCAGTCCGGATATTGCTTACGGCTGTGTTGTAGCGTATAATTGTCATATCCGGAGTAGTCGTGAACCTCCTCTGTCCCATCGTCTTTAGTAAATATATCTCCGGTCGACAAAACCGTGTGTACTAAACGGGGGTCACCTATTTCATATTCATTCACTAAATCGTTCGTGGGGCATTCTCCACCCCATCCTCCGGCGATGCCACGTCCGACATTCATCTGTGGGCAAGTGCTTCCACTTGTATAGTTTGGGATATAAGAACGTAAAGTGATAAAAACAGATTCTTTAGACATATACCCTTCGGATACGCTGTTAAATAGTTTTTCGTAATCGTCCACTAAATCGTAACAACCAGATTCTACAACCGCTTTTAAGTCAGATTTTGCAGCTTCATAGTTCCCGTAAAAGAGTAATACTCTGGCACGGAATGCCATAGCTGCTTCTTTGGTGATACGTCCAAGTTCCGAGGTCGGTAAATCTTTTGCGCTAGGCAAGTTTGGTTCAGAGATAGCAATATTTAAATCCTCAAGTATAAAGTTCATGACATCTTCCTTGTTCGCTTTCGTTATACTTCCTTTATCAACAGCATTTAACGGTCTATCAATGATCGGGATATTCGTGAAGATCGCCGCTAAATCATAGTAATAAAACGCACGCATAAAATGTACTTCTGCTATCCAGCGTTGTTTCTCTTCCGTACTGACTAACGCCCCTCCGTCATCGATTAATTCGGTCTCAGGAGTGATAAGTGACAAAAATACGTTGCAGGCAGAGATGGCCGTTTTGTAACGATGGTCCCAAAGTTTAGTCAGTAAACCACTGGTGGCGGTAGGATTACCTCTTGTCACTTCTGTTATGGTAACACGATCTCCTGCGTCAGAACCTCCTTTGGCGAAGTCATCCGTCAATTGATCGCCAAGGTCAAATTTCATCCATTGATATTCTTCGCTAGTTAGTATAGGTTGATAGCAATTTACCAGAAGTTTGTACCCTGCATTTTTAGTACTTAAGTAGGTCTCTTCATCCAAAGTCCCTAATGTCGGGCGATCAAGGAAATCACTATTACAGCTAATCGTTAGGATGCTGATGCATATTAACGATACGAATAGTTTTCCAAAATTTAATATTGATTTCATAATATGTCCGTTTTTAGATTATAATTTCATACTAAGGCCGACCATGAAAGTTCTCGGCTGTGGATAAAATCCCATATCACATCCTTTGTATTGAGGAGAGTTATTTATTTCTCCAATTTCAGGGTCGAGTCCAGAATATCCCGTGATCGTGAATAAGTTTTGTGCTGCCACAAATACACGGAGATTATTGATCGTAATCTTTTTGGTCAAGGAAGATGGGATCGTATAACCGATTTGAAAGTTTTTTAATCGGATATAAGAGCCATTTTCTACATACCAGTCAGACATTTCCAAATTCATGCGACTATCTGAGTCTATCGCAAAATTCTCATTTGTACTACCCGGGCCATTCCAATAAGTGGTCAATATATCTTTGGGAGCATTATACCAGCCTGTTCCCGAGTAGATATCATATTTCAAAATATTCAAGATATCATTGCCAACAGAACCTTGGAAGAATGCGGTAACATCGAATCCTTTATATTCAGCACCAAGGGTAAGTCCGAATGTGAAATCCGGATGAGGATTTCCTGTCATTGTACGGTCTTCATCATCTAGTTTCCCGTCTTTATTCAGATCTAGAAATTTCAAATCTCCGGGTTTTGCGTTAGGCATAACTACCTGTCCGTTATTCTTGTAATTGTCAATTTCCTCTTGTGTTTGGAAAACTCCATCTGTCTTATAGCCGTAGAAGTAACCGATGGGTTTACCTGGTTCGATCATTGTATAAGAGTAATAGCCCAGATGAATACCTTTACCCGGTATATTAGCTCCGCTACCTAAACTTTTTACTTCATTTTTATAAGTAGATATATTTCCATTGATATGATATTGGAACTCTTTTCCGATTTTACCATCATATCCAAGCGTGATTTCAAATCCTTTATTACTTACACTACCTGCATTCATCCACGGAGTGTTGGGGAATCCTAGTGAACTTGGAACGGGAACCTGTACCAGCATATCGCTAGTCTTGCGGTCGAAGTAGTCGAATGTTGCTCTTAAAGAACCTTTGAAAAAAGCTAAATCTAGTCCAAAATCTAGTTGACGGGTTGTTTCCCATCTTAGATCAGGATTTCCTACTTGGGTACGTCCGGCATATAAAGTTGATTGGTATGGATTACCGAAGAGGTAGTAACTACCATTTCCGAACGTATTCATATAAGCTCCAGATGAAATGGTTTGATTTCCGATCTCACCCCAAGCAGCTCTCAATTTACCTTGTGACAACCAATCCATATTTTTCATAAAGTTCTCTTCCGAGAAATTCCAACCAGCGGATACAGAAGGAAAACATCCCCATTTATTACCGTCTGCAAACATAGATGAGCCATCCCAGCGGATATTTGCCGTGATCATATAACGATTGTCGAAGGAATAGAAAATACGACCAAAGTATGAGTTGAGAGATGTCGTGGAGATGTAGCCGGTAGCATTCGGGTTTTGTGTACCTGCGTTAATAATCTGCTGACTTACATCATTATTAACTTGACCTTCCTTATATGCGTATATCTCCTCATAACGATTTTTTTCTGCGGAGGTTCCAGCCATAGCGGTTACAGTATGTTTGTCGAATTTTTGATTGTAAGTCAGATAGTTGTCGAATACCCAATAATCTGTATTGGCAACACTTCTGCTGGCTGCCGCATAAGTGGAATATTCATCTCCGTCAAGATAATAAGACGGACGGAAAGAATCGCTTTGATTTCGAATTAAGTCAATGGCAATACTAGATTTGAATGTCAAAAACGGGAATAACTTGAATTCTCCAGATACATTACTTTTGGTTGCGATACCATGCCACTGGTTTAATGCCTGTCTATCTACTTGTGCGACAGTGTTCGGTTTGTTGGAATAGATAATTCCTGTATAGCGAGACCAAGGATTGGTCGGTTCGTAACCACTCATGATCCGGTCTTTCATAAAGTCAGGAATATCAACCAAATTATCTCGGTAAACAGGCGTGATCGGATCTGCCGCAAGTGTACTGAAAACGGTTGCGGTATAAGAGTTATTCTCGTCTAAATTTCGTCTGGATTCATAAATTACGTTTACATTTGCTGAGAGGTTTAACCATTTTGTAACCTCGGAGTCTAGATTCAATCGACCGGATAACCGCTCATAGTCTGAACCTTTTAGTATACCTTGTTGATCCATATATCCGAAACTAGCTCGGTATCTTAATTTATTCATACCGCCAGAAAATGCTAAGTTATAATTTTGATTCAAAGCTTCCGCTGGTTTACGTGTTGTTTCTTTCCACCAATTCGTTCCTTCCCGTCCTCCATTTTTCTCAAGGAATGAGAGGATTTGTTCTCTTTTCTCTTGGGTAGAGAAGTCATCGATCAAAGCTTTACCAGAAGCAGCATAAGCTCGGTTTTTGTATTCCATGAATCCTTCGGCATCTAACATGTCATATGTTTTAGGGATATCTTGGAAACCAATACTCATATCAAACTCGATATTACTTCTGTAACTTTCGCCAGATGCCCCTCGTTTCGTGGAAATAAGGATCACACCGTTTGCGGCACGGGCTCCGTAGATAGCTTGTGCGGAAGCATCTTTCAATACTTCCATACTTTCGATATCACGGGCGTTTAACCAACCAATATCAGTTTGTGGAAGTCCGTCTACTACATACAAAGGATTGTTGTTATTAATGGTTCCTACACCACGGATACGTACGTTGCCCATGGATCCGGGGCTACCGGAACTTGCGGTAATAGTAACACCGGCTGCTTTACCTTGCAAGGCATCTGCTGCGCTACGAAGAGGAAGGTTTGCGATTTCGTCTCCTTTTACTTGGGAGACAGCTCCGGTCAGGTCTCTTTTCTTGAAGGAACCGTAACCTACGACTACTACTTCATCTAGCTTCTGAGTATCTTCTGCTAAAGTGACGTTAAGATTACTTTGGTTACCTATGTTGATACTCTGTTGGAGATAGCCGATGTATGAGAATTCAATAGTTGCGTTTGCGGGAACATTTTCCAAGATATAGTTTCCATCCATATCAGTCATTGATCCTATCGTTGTGTCTTTTACCACAACATTTACTCCGATCAGAGGTTCACCGTTTTGTCCTACCACTTGTCCGGTTAAACGTTTACCATTTTGGTTGGTGGATGGTAACTCTTTGTTTTTCATGGTCTTGTTGGTAAGTACCACGTGATTTTTGACAATTTTATATGTGATATCCGTACCTTTAAAAACGTTATTCAATACTTGTTCTATGGATTCTCCATGGATATTGACATCAACTCGTTTATTCAGATTGATTTGATTATCATTATAGAAGAATTTATATTCACTTTGGTCTTCAATAGCCTTAAAAACCTCAGTGATAGTACCTTTTGTGATATCCAAGGAAATGATTTGCGCCGATGCCGCTTCTGTATACGGCTGGAAAAAGGTCAAGCACAAACCTAAGAATAATGATTTTTTCAGGGTGCTGTAATTAGTTCTACCAGAACT
>NZ_CANTZW010000019.1 GCF_947855115.1 uncultured Parabacteroides sp. | reverse complement strand
CGATCGTTTAGACTAGTCGTTTTCGAGCAAAACAAGAGGCTAAACGGCGGGATGGACTTTAATTAACACTATTATTAATATTAAATTTTTGATTTATGAACAAAAAGATTACTACGCTTTTGGCTAGTGCTATGTTAGCGACTGCTTTTTCTGCGGGAGCTTCCATAAACGCTAAAAAGGGTGAGGCTACTCTGTTGGGTGCATCATCAGATTACTTATCTGTATCTACAGGAAGTAATTATGGTGCATTGAGTTTTAATGCTGCGAATCTTTATGATTTAAAGGTATTGAATCCGGCAACATGGACGGTCTCTGATGTGAAGACTTCTTTAGGACAAACACTTTATTCTTTCGTGAATAAGGCTACTGGTTTAACATTGTCTGTAGATCCTGCTACAGCTATCGCTGTAGATGACAATAATAAGTCTCAAAAGATCGCTAATGCTGCTCCGTTAGCCTTAGGTGGAAGCGCTTCTGAATGGGTTGTTGAGACAGTGAATGGAAAGGATATCTTGGTTTCTTATATTGATGGTGAGACAGTTGTTTATATCGCTCAGTCAGGTAACAAACTTTATTTGGAGAAGGCAAAGAAAAATGCAATTTCTTCTGCAGCGATAGCTTTGTCTTCAGACCAAACAAGCATTCCTAAAGATATTGATTTGGATAGTAACGCATTGAATACTTTATTACATTCAGTAAAGGGTAATAGTGCGGTTATCGCTAAAATGTTCTTTGGCTTAACTATGAATCCGGAGACTTCTGGAAATAATAAAAATGTTCTAACTGCTACAGCTTTACATGCGGAGACTGTGGAGACTGATCCTGTTAGTGGTTATTGGGTAACATTGCAAGCTAAAGACCAAAAGATTGGTGATGAGAAAGCATATGTTGTAGTTGATACCGCTTACTATGACGGAACGGAGACTAGCAAGTTCTTAAAGTTTGCTTATGATGAACTAAACGCTGATGGTCGTAAAGATGGTTCTTATAAATTTAAGTTCACTTATAACGCTCAGAAAGATGAATTGTATGCTCAGGTTAAAGAAGTTGCTTATAAGATCACTAAAAAAAATGGTGTGTCTGATGCCGATTTCGCTAAATGGGTAAAAGAAAAGAACAATAATTCTAATTGGGTACTTTCTGATAACACATCTTCTGCTAAAGGATCTCAAGCATCTGCTACTAGTAAGTACGTTTACATGGCTCGTTTGGCCGGTACAAATGTATTGACTGTTAATACTAACGAAACTGATAACAGCGGAGCTCTTCAAGGTGAGGACAATGTACAAAAGACTGTTATCAAACTTGGAACAAACTTCTCTGGTTTGACTCAAACAACTTTAGCTGACGGTGTTTATATGATTCAATATAAATCTACCGGAGGCAATAAGCCAGAACAAAACGACGCTTATGCATTGGCTAACTTAGCAGGTAACTTTGGTTGGGCAAAACAAGCTGATCGTCAAGATTTTAATCATATTCCTGCGGCTCAGTGGGTTATTACAAAGAATGGTACGGCTTCTACTGCTTCTATTACAATCCAGAACCGTGAGTTCTATGATGTGAGTGAAACTTCTGTCGGTTTGAATAAAAAGACGGTTCAACTATATGCTGTAAAAGATAGTAAAGATGTATTCTTCTATAATGGTAGTAGCGCTGATACATTAAGTTTTATCCCTGTTGAAGACGCTAAAAACTTAAAGGTTGGTTACAGATACTTGACAGAAGATTCTGCTAAGGTTCAGACGTATGTATTCAACTATTTGCATGGTTTAGCATTAGATAAATATTTGTATACTCCGGCAGGTAAGGACTCTATCGTTCGTGTAAACGAGAACGGTGATAAAACTAACTTCCGTTTGGAAATCGTAGTTAAGGATGATAACTATGGTGTTGGCGATAGCTTGGTAAGAAATGTTTACTATGTTAAGAATGGCGAAAGCTATTTGTCTTACGACAATGTTGCTAAAAAGTATATGATGAAGAAGGATGAAAAAACTCCATTCTTCTTGAAAGAAAACAACTGTGTAGACGGTAAACACTATTATGCGTTAGTTGAGGCTAATTTGGGTACAGCATACGATAAAGATGGAGATGAGTTTAAATATGTGAAGGATTATTCTGAGTTTGAGGCTTACGATAGCAATGGTAACAAGAAGACTTACAATGATCATTCTTCTGCTAATGTAACTTATTCAAATGAGTATACGAATGGTGTAAAAGTTTCTGTTGATGATAATACTTTGGATTTATTACAAGGTTCTACAAATGATAAATTTAATCAAGGAAATAATCGTGAACTTCGTACTTCAGCATTCGCTGTTATGACGGATGATTCTCCTTTGTATCGTCGTTTCAACAACGTAGCATTGGGTGAGAGCGCTACAGATGCTGCTGATAGCTTGGCGTTCGTTGAGAGTGTACGTGGTGAGTACTTGATGGATGAGTGGAATAAAAATTTGCAAGATAAGACCGTAGATTATGCTGGTATCTGGAACCAGGATAAAGCTGATGGTAAATTATTCTTCCATGTAGACACTGCTTGGGTAAATCGTGGCGCTGGTAATATCAAGCCTCAATACTTGATCTCTGTTGCTCGTCAAGATCAACCTGGTACTCCGGGTGTACCTTGTACTTATGAGCATAATCACTTCGATAACGCAGGCAACAAAGTTGATGCTGCTCACTGTTCACATGCTACTCCGGCTCATGCAGGTTTCGCTTATGGTAAGTATTTAGTAAACTTCTCTGATTCAGCAAAGGTATATGATGATAGAAAAGTTGCTAATCCGTATAAATTAAGTACAAACTCAAGCGCTAACAGTAGCTATACACGTGTAGGTTTTGTTAAGGCTATTCATATGGGTGACAGCTTATATGTATTGACAAATGGTTTCGAGAAAATGGCTCCAGCTGATTTGGATACAGCTACAATTATTGCCAACTATAAGAAAGCAAAAATCGAACATTTCATTGTGAACTTGACAGGTGATCAACATAAGAACGTAACTTGGTCTTTCCGTTATGTAAATCCAGACAAAGCTGGAAATGTAGCAGAGGAAGGTGCAGATAATTCATTCTTGTTTGAGTCTAATGTTTATGGTTCAGCAAAAGTTAATGGACAAACCGTTAATGATGGTCAGTATACAACTGTTTATGGAAACAAAGATGAAGCTATTGCTCCGACAGAGAAGACTGCTTGGTTGAAGATGCATAATGGTTGTTTGGTAATCACAGATAATAACGCTAGGTTTGATAATGCTAAGACTAGCGGTGATGGTGCGTTGATCTTTAATGTTGTTCGTATGGTAGAAGATGATCAATTCGCTACTTCTAACGACGAGATCGCTGCTGAGGGTATCACCATCGTAGCCGGTAACGGTACCGTAACTGTTCAAGGCGCAGCTGGTAAGTCTGTAGTTATCACGAATATTTTGGGTAAAATAATAGCTGAGACAGTTCTTACTTCCGATAATGCTACAATCTCCGTACCTGCTGGTATCGTAGCAGTGGCTGTTGATGGAGAGGAAGCTGTTAAGGCTATCGTTAAATAAGAATTTAATGAAATAAGATAATCAACAATTCCCGTGAGGATCAAAATCCAAGTAATCCGTGATGGATGAACAGGCGGGAGTTGGATTAATATTAATACTAAAGTAATAAATTAAGATGTCCGTAAGTACCTCCGTGAGGATGGAGTACGGATAAAGAAACAAGAGGATGCGTACTTTACGGCGCATCCTCTTTTGTGTTCATAAGTGTTGTTTATGAGAGTGCTGAAGACTAGCCTCGCTTCTACTTGCAAAAGAATGAGATAAGCAACGGTACGCTGATCTCAAGGATAATCCCGTGGATAATAGCCACGGGTACGATATTTTTTCCCGAATATCGGCTGATAGCCGGAAGGCAGACATCCATGGAGTTGATCCCCGCCACGGATACCGGAGCGAATTTACCGAAGAAAGAGGCGTAGAGCGGCGCCCCGAACAAGGCCAGCATTTCCCGGATGATATTAGCCAGTAAAGCGATAGCCCCAAGTTGCGACGCTATCTCTATCCCGACCGATGCCTCTTTCATTTGTACGATAAGCAAGGAGGACAAGGAATAGTAAGCGAATCCACTTCCTACGGCCATGCAATCATACATATCCCACGATGTCAACAGCAGACTCGCTGCCGCCGAGAATAATAATGTGCCGATAATCGTAAAGAACGGCAATAGTAAACTGGAAAAACGGATATCCTTGAGCATCTTCCCTAATTCTGCGTTTGCCCCAAGATTCAACCCCACTTGGATGATAAGAGCGTATAGCAAGAACTGCGGCAACTTCTCGCAAAACGTGGAGACAACCGTACCGGCGAATGTTCCGCAAAAGATGCCTGCGGCAAAACATAAGATGACAATTAGGTTATTTTTCATTGATACCTCCTTTCTTGATAAATAGTTTGTAAGCGATAAAAGATGCCACCAGGCTTCCCGATACCCCGCAAATGGCTAATATGGCGGCTTGTATTCCGAACTCGCCAATGTTGTTCAGTAAAGATTGGTTGGCTCCTATGGTAATGCCGAATATGAACAGCATGGCGAAAATCGTATAAGAGATGGAATGTTCCAATCTCTTGAAAACAGGGACATGCCGGAATAGATAGCCGGCGCTTATCCCTAGACCTAATAGACCTAGAATGATAAACATAAGCGTAATGTATTTAGAGATGCGCAATACATCTCTTCCCGGAAATAAAGGATCTGACGTTTCCTCTTTTTCCGTGAAAGTTAAACTTGAGTATGATTAAGAAATACGTGTAAAAGGAGAACTATGATGAGAAAAGTCCTCCCCCGGAAAGGGAATGGATAGATTTAGATAAAACCGCTGAACCAATGAACATGCACGACCGTGTTACTCGAGAAAGCCCGGGTACTCCACCTTTTTGAGTTGTTCAGGAGATTCTTGCTCATGTTGTTTTTATGTCATTTCTATTTTCATCGCGAAGATAGTAATAATTTAGCGATTCTGAAACTTTTCGTGTGACAGGGGGCGCTTGGAGCGCGAGGAGCCGGTAACGTTGGCTTCTGGAAACGATATTCAATCCATATCCTTGTTTTCTTTTATAGATAGCCGCCTTGGATTCGGATCTTTTTATGTAAATTTGAGGCCTTACCCACTATTGGGCCAAACTAAAACGTATGTAACTATGAAAAAGAAAACAGAAAAAGATGAGAGATATATGAAAGAATTGCAAGATCGATATATCCGTTTCGACTGGGCCATCAAACGTCTGCTTCGCCAAAAGGCGAATTTCGGAGTGTTGGAAGGTTTCCTCACCGTGTTTTTGGGAGAGAAGATCACGATCGAGGAGATCCTGGAAAGCGAGGGAAATCAGCAAATGGCCGATGATAAATTCAACCGGGTAGATATCAAGGCCAAGAATACGAACGGAGATATTATCCTTATCGAGATACAGAATACCCGCGAGCTCTATTATTTGGAACGTGTGCTCTACGGCGTGGCGAAGGCCATTACCGAGCATCTTCATTTGGGGCAAGACTACTCCGGGGTGAAAAAGGTTTATTCCATCAGCATCCTTTATTTTGACATAGGCGTGGGGACTGATTATCTATATCATGGTCAGAACCAATTTGTCGGTGTGCATACTCATGATCATTTGCAGGTAAATACCAAGGAGAGAGGGGCGATTGTCAAGCGTCTTCCTTCGGAGATCTTCCCGGAGTATATATTGGTTCGTGTGAATGAGTTTGATAAGGTCGCCGTTACCCCCTTGGAGGAATGGGTCTGTTACTTGAAAGACGGGGTCATAACCTCCGGAACGACAGCGCCCGGTCTAGAGGAGGCACGTGAGAAATTAAGTTATTATTCAATGTCTCCTGAAGAACGTTATGCCTATGACGAGCATCTGAATGCGATTATGATACAGAACGATGTTTTAGGTACGGCAAAATTAGAGGGCTTGATGGAAGGTCGAGAGGAGGGGCGAGAAGAAGGTCGTACCGAACAAAATAAAGAGAATGCCCGCTCAATGAAAGCCCTTGGCTTATCCCCGGAGATGATTCGGCAAGTGACGGGCTTATCACTGGAAGAGATAGAACAGATATGATTAAAAGATAAGATAGTTATGAGGAAAAGAATGATTTTAACGGCAGTGGCGGCTGTCGCTATCCCTATGTTTTTGATGGCGGCGGATGAGGCGAGATTAATGCGCTTTCCGGCTACAAACGGCTCAGAGATTGTTTTCTCGTACGCTGGCGATTTGTATAAAGTACCGGCTACAGGTGGTGAGGCACAGCGATTGACATCGTATGTGGGGTATGAGATGTTTCCCCGTTTCTCCCCGGATGGCAAGACGATCGCTTTTACGGGACAGTACGATGGCAACACGGAAGTATACACGATGCCCTCTTCCGGCGGTGAGCCGTTGCGCATCACTTACACGGCTACGAATAGCCGTGATGACCTGGGCGATCGCATGGGCCCGAACAATATCGTGATGACTTGGACACCGGATGGCAATGGTATTGTCTACCGCAACCGCATCAGCGATGGATTCTCCGGTAAATTATATACGGTAAATAAAGAAGGCGGCCTTTCCGAGGTGATTCCTTTGCCCGAGGGTGGTTTCTGTAGCTATTCGCCCGACGGGAAGCAATTGGCTTACAACCGGGTAATGCGTGAGTTCCGTACATGGAAATATTATAAGGGCGGTATGGCCGATGATATCTGGGTTTATAATCCGGAGAAGAAAAGTGTAGAGAATATCACGAACAATGAGGCGCAAGATATCTTTCCGATGTGGATCGGTGATGAGATCTATTTCCTTTCAGATCGGGATTATACGATGAACCTGTTTGTTTACAATACGAAGACTCGGCAAACGAGTAAGGTGACGAACTTCACCGAGTACGACGTGAAATTCCCTAGCAGCTTCGGCAATACGATCGTTTTCGAGAATGGAGGCTACATCTATAAGATGGATGCGGCATCGAAGAAGCCGGAGAAAGTGAACGTAACCCTTGCCTCCGATAATGTCTACGCGCGTAGCGAGATCAAGGATGGTTCCAAATATATCACGAGCGCCAGCCTTTCCCCGAAAGGCGAGCGTATGGTGGTGACCGCTCGTGGCGAGGTATTCAATATCCCGGTAGATAAAGGAGTCACGAAAAATATCTCCCGTACCCCGGGAGCGCACGAACGTGACGCCCAATGGTCGCCGGACGGAAAATATATTGCCTATATCTCCGACGCTACCGGCGAGACCGAGTTGTATCTCCAAGATTCCGAAGGTGGCGAGCCTACCCGGTTGACCAAGAATAACGATACGTATATCCGTACCTTCCAATGGAGCCCGGATGCCAAGAAGATTGTCTATACGGATCGTAAGAATCGTATAAACTTATTGGATGTAGCGACTAAACAAGTGGTGAACCTCTCACAAAGTCCGTTAGGCGAGGCCCGTAACGTGAGTTTCTCTCCGGATAATAATTGGTTGACTTATTCCCGTGTGTCCGATAATAATTTCTCGATCGTCTATGTCTACGATATCGCGGGTAAGAAAGAATATCCCGTGACCGATAAATGGTACGAGTCCTATTCCCCTGTATTCAGCACGGATGGTAAATATCTGGTATTTACTTCTGCCCGTGATTTCAATCCTACGTATAGCCAGACGGAATGGAATCATGTCTATAATAATATGAGTGGCGTATATCTGGCTTTATTATCTAAAGATACCGCTTCCCCATTTATAGAGACGGATGCGGAGGTCTCCGTTGAATCCGTTCCGGCGAAAGCGGGAACCTCTAAGAAGGATGAGACAAAGGACGAGGTTTCCACCCCGGCCGTGAAGATCGATATCGAAGGTATCACGGATCGGATCGTTAAGCTTCCGTTGCCGGGATCGAATTACTACAATCTTTATTCCGATGGAGCGAACGTGTATTATTTCACGAAAGGGGGTATGAAGATGTTCGACTTGAAGAAACAGAAAGAGGAGACCGTTAGCGATGCCGCTATGATGGTTGATCCGGGTGGTAAGAAAGCTGTTTTCTTTAAGGACGATCAATTGTTCGTAACCGATATACCGAAAGGAAAAGCGGATTTGAGCAAGCCGGTTAATCTGGCGAATATGAAGATCACGGTAGATTATACGAAGGAATGGGCGCAAATCTTCGATGAGGCTTGGCGTGCTTTCCGGGATGGTTTCTATCTGGAGAATATGCATGGCAAGGATTGGAGGGCGATCAAGGAGAAATACGCTGTTCTCCTTCCTTACGTGAAGACTCGTTTAGACTTGAATTACGTCATAGGAGAGATGATCGGCGAGCTGGGTGTAGGGCATGCTTATGTGAACCCCGGTGAGGTGGAAGGCCCCGAACGGGTATCGATGGGTCTGCTAGGTGCTGAGGTTTCTCGGGATAAGAGCGGTTTCTTCCGCTTGGAGAAGATTATACCGGGGGCTTCTTGGAGCAAGGAATTGCGTTCTCCGTTGACGGAGCCGGGTATTGAGGCGAAGGCCGGGGAGTTTATCGTCGCTATAGACGGAGTTCCTACGAATAGCGTAAACGATATGTATAAGTTGTTGATCGGGAAGGCGAACGTTCCGACCGAGTTGTCTTTGAACAGCAAGCCTCAATTGGCGGGTGCTCGTAAGATCGTGATCAGCCCGTTGGCCGAGGAATATTCTTTGTATCACTATAATTGGATCCAAGATAATATCAAGAAGGTAGATAAGGCGACGAATGGCAAGGTCGGCTATATCTATATCCCGGATATGGGGCCGGAAGGCTTGAATGAGTTCTCCCGCTATTTCTATCCGCAATTGGATAAGGAGGGCTTGATTATCGATGATCGTGCGAATGGCGGTGGAAATGTCTCTCCGATGATCTTGGAACGTCTGTCTCGCGAGCCGTATCGTTTGACGATGCGCCGGGGTTCCTCTTTGATCGGGACCGTGCCGGATGCCGTACAGGTTGGTCCGAAAGTTTGCTTGATCAATAAGTATTCCGCTTCCGATGGCGATTTATTCCCGTGGGGCTTCCGTGCGCTTGGCTTAGGTAAATTGATCGGAACTCGCACTTGGGGTGGTATCATCGGTATTAGCGGCCCGCTTCCTTATATGGACGGTACGGATATCCGCGTGCCTTTCTTCACGAGCTATGATCCGAAGACGGGTGACTGGATTATCGAGAACCGTGGCGTGGAACCGGATATCTTGATCGATAATGACCCCATCAAGGAATGGAACGGCGAGGATCAACAACTGGATCGTGCCATCGAGGAAGTCATGAAACAATTAAAAGACCGCAAACCGCTAGCCCCTGTCCCCGCGCCAAGAGACTGGAGCCATAAATAACAAAGACCTATCTTTGTAGAGACGGGGCGTGCCCCGTCTCACCACTGTCTGATAGTATTTTAAGTTACTATTTTGTCGGGATGAGACGGGGCACGCCCCGTCTCTACAAATAAATATATATATAAACAACAAACATCAAACAAATAAAAAACTAGCAATCTATCTATGGAACGATTCGCAGCTATTGACTTCGAGACCGCCAATGGAAAGCGGAGCAGTATTTGCAGTATAGGTATCGCCATCTTGGAGGATGATTGGGTAGTAGACAGCATTTACACCTTGGTACGTCCCACCCCCAATTTCTATACCCGTTGGACCACGGCCATACACGGGCTGACCGCCGAGGATACAAATGATGCGTTATGTTTCGAGGAAGCTTGGGAAAGCATCGCCCCCAAACTAAAAGACCTCCCCCTTGTCGCCCATAACAGCCCGTTTGATGAAGGATGCCTGAAAGCCGCCCACGAGGTGTACGACTTGGCCTATCCGAAATATCCCTTCTACTGCACCTGCCGCCTATCCCGGAAGATGTACCCGTTTCTGGAAAATCACCAGTTGCAGACAGTAGCCGCCCATTGCGGTTACGACCTTACCCGGCACCATAACGCCATGGCAGATGCCTACGCCTGTGCCCATATCGCCCTTACGATGATGCGGGAGAAAGAGGTCGATACCCTAGAGGCGCTTATGGCTTCCTGCTACTCTAAATAACTCTTACGGAGTATTTTTCCCGGCTATTTTATCTACCACGACAGCGATAGCGCCGTCTCCCGTCACATTGCAAGCGGTGCCAAAACTATCCATGGCAATATAAAGGGCGATCATCAACGCTTGCAGGGTCTCGTTGAATCCCAGCATACTTTGCAAGATACCCAAAGCCGCCATGATAGCCCCTCCCGGAACACCCGGGGCCGCTACCATCGTAATTCCCAGCATCATGATAAATCCGCTGAAGTTGGCGAACGTAACCGGTTCCCCCGCCATGATCATGATAGCCATAGCGCAAGCGACAATCTTCATCGTACTACCCGCCAGATGGATCGTGGCGCAAAGCGGTACGGTAAAGATCGCTATATTCTCCCGCACGCCATTCTTGACAGCCTGCGCCAGTGTCACGGGGATCGTAGCCGCTGAGGATTGGGTCCCTAAAGCCGTGGCATAGGCCGGTAGCATATTCTTCAAGAGACGGAGCGGGTTCTTTCCGGCTATGACTCCGGCTATCGAGAATTGGATCAATAGCAATACTACGTGTAAGACGAAGATAACGATAATCACTTTCAAGAACATCGTGATAATGCTCATGACTTGTCCGCTTACCGTCATGTTCAGGAAGATACCGAAAATATGGAGAGGCAATAACGGGATGATAACCACCTCGATCAGTTTCGTGATAATCTCCTTGAAATCCGTGAAAGAGTCGCGCAGGGTAGTTCCCGCTATGTTAGAAAGCCCTAGGCCGATCGTAAAGGATAATAGTAAGGCTGTCATGACATCCATTAAAGGCGGCATATTTACCGTGAAGTAGGGTGTCAGCATGAAATCTTCCGGATTCTCCATCGCCGTCAGTTCCGTGTTGGCCGGTAGTATGTGCGGGAACAGGGCCGCTCCGCTCAGGTACGTGAAGAACCCTGAGAAAATGGTTGAACCGTAGGCGATCAAGGCGGTTATCAGCAATAGCTTCCCGGCTCCTTTGCCCAGGTCTCCGATAGCGGGAGTCACCAGCCCCAATATGATCAAGGGGATGGAGAACGATAGGAAGTTGCCGAACAATGAATTGAAGGTTACAAAGATACGTGCGATTCCTCCCGGTAAAAACTGGCCGAACAATATGCCGGCGGCGATAGCGATAACGACTTTAGTTAACAATGATACTCTGATCTTCTTCATGGTGTTGCTTTATTTTGAAGCCTATGGCGGCTATCGTAATACTCATCAACGGACTGATCAGGTTAAAGAAGCAATAAGGAAGATACGTCAGGGTCGCTACGCCCAGGATCGTGGCTTGCGTCATACCACAGGTGTTCCACGGCACCAGCACGGACGTTACGGTTACGGAATCTTCCGTCGTGCGGCTTAACAGGCGGCTCTCATATCCTTTTTTCTTATAGATATCCTTGAACATATTTCCGGTAAGGATAATGGATATATATTGGTCTGCCGTGACGATATTCAAGAATAAGCCGGAGAATACGGTAGACGCTACCATGCCGACCCTCCGTTTCATGAAGCGCAGGAATACGGACGTAAGGCTTTCCAGCATACCGCTGGCCGTCATGGAGCCGCCGAAGCACATGGCGCAGATGATCAGCCAGATCGTATTCATCATGCCTGCCATACCCCGGGTAGCGACCAGGCTATTCAGGGCTTCGTTGCCCGTATCGATCTGGGTCGTCCCGTAGAATGTCATGAATAATCCTTTGAATAAGGAGGAGGCGTCCGTTGCCGACGCTCCCGCTATCTCTTGTAATAAATGGGGCTGGAAAAAGATCGCGAATACCCCCGCCAGCGCCGTCGAGATGAACAGGGTGATCAACGACGGTACTTTCTTGGCGATCAATATACCCGTTACCACCGGTACGATCAGCAGCCAGAGCGAGATATGAAAACTTTGGTTTAACGAGGCGGCGAACTCGGCTATTTGCCCGGATGTGCTCGAGGTATGCGTAAAACCGGCTATGGTAAAGATAATCAACGTGATTGCCATGGAAGGTATCGTCGTAAACATCATATACCGGATATGGGAGAACAAGGGGGTGTGCGTTACGGAGGAAGCCAGCACCGTCGTGTCCGAGAGCGGTGAGATCTTATCCCCGAAGTAAGCGCCCGAGATGATCGCCCCGGCTACCCAGCCCGTGGCGAAGCCTTGTGCCTCGCCGATGCCCATTAGGGCGATACCGATCGTGGCGATGGTAGTCCACGAGCTACCCGTCATGACGGATACGACGGCGCAGATCACGCAACAAGAGGCCAGGAAGAAACTCGGATGGATTATTTGCATCCCGTAATAAATCAGGGTCGGGACGACTCCGCTGATCATCCAGCTACCCGATAAGGCTCCTATCAATAATAGGATAATCAACGCGGTGGAAACTCCCAATATATTGTTGCAAATAGCTTCCTCTATCATTTTCCATTTGACCTTGCAAAAGATCATGGCCAAGAGCGAGGCCACCGCCGTGGCGGTAAGCAATACGACCTGGCTTCCACCGCTCAACGCGTCGCTGCCAAAGGTTCGTATAGTCGCGAACAAGAGAGCTACCAACACGAGGATGGGTACTAGTGAGAGTAGGGGGGAGGGCATCTTCTTAAGATGATTTTCCATTGTCAATTCAGTCGCTTAAATAATAATGGTGCGAAAATAAGAAAAATACCGAGAATAACGTTATGAATTATGGATTGATTTCCTTATTTCACAGTCTTTTGGATGGTCTCACGGCCGGTTGCCGCTATGAGGATGCTTATCGGCGTCGTGCCGCAAGTGGACTTCGGGACCGGTGCGGGGGGCGGTTGCGGGATCGTCCGTTGTCCGGCTAAGCGGGCGGTTCTCGCGTTCATCATGCCGTACGGAAGGCTTGTGTGTCATGGGTTTGTTTTTGTTATCGATTGTGCGTAATTTAGCTGCAAGAATAATAAAGGATTTGGATAGAAAGGTGACTTATGGTGGTTAATAATCGGCTAAAGTGTTTACTTGTCTTTGTCTTTTGGGGGATTAGTATGGCTTTATCTGCCCAGCGAAAGACGGAGGCGATCCGTTATGGCGATCTAGACCGGTGGGTGGTGCGTAAGGTCACGGAATCGGCTATTATCGGAAAGGATACAAAGACTCTTTACGGCATTGGCCCCGCGGATACGATCGTCGGGAATGAACCTTTCGATCCGAAAGACTCGCCTTGGGCGACATCGAACGTATATGCGAAAATAAGCGGGGTGACGAAAGCCAGCGTGAGTGTCTATCCGGAGGCGCGAGGCGAGGGTAATTGTGCCCGCTTGGAGACCGGTATAGAGGCTTGCTCTGCCTTGGGGATTGTACATATAAAGGTTTTGGTGGGCGGTTCTCTCTTTTTGGGACGTTCCCTGGAACCGGTGAAAGGGGTCTCCGATCCGTGGAGCAAGATCGTTAGCGGAGTGCCTTTTACCTGGAAACCTGCCTCTTTGGTCTTTGATTATAAGGTGAAATTATCCGGTGCTCTCAATCGTATCAGATTGGATGGATTTAGTAAAGCGTCGGAAGTGAAGGGGATGGATATGGCCGTGGTCAACTTGATTCTTCAAAAACGTTGGGAGGATAAGCACGGAAACCTATACGCTAAGCGTGTAGGGACATTGGTTGTCCGGATGGATAGGAATACGGATTGGGTGAACGGCGCCACCTTCCCGATCTTGTATGGCGATATCACGAAACGTAGCGACTACAAACCCTATATGGGCCTGTTAACCGGTGAGGCCGCCCGCTATAGTTTAAACAGCGAAGGCAAGAATGTCCCTATCCAAGAGATCGGCTGGGGAACGGAAGACGATGAGGTAACCCATATGATCTTAGAGTTCTGCTCCAGTCACGGAGGTTCATACGTAGGTTCTCCGGGGAATACCTTTTGGGTGGATAATATCCGGTTGGGATATTGAGCTTATTATCGTTTGGAAAAAACATGTACGTGTTTCCCGAAAAGGACGTACATGTTTTTCGGAAAACACGTACATGTTTTATTGAACCGGATTGATAGCCGGATACCCCCCCCCATGCGCCAAGCTCTTTCTTTTTGACAGTTTGTAATCTTAACGCCTGTAGAATCGATTGTTTCCGGACGGAAATACATACGCTCCTAAATCCGAGTTGAAATATATTTAATCTATTAAACTTCGCTTACAACCGCCACTTTCCTTTTATCCTGCCTTTTATACGAACCGGCTGTGTCACGATATGTACTCTGTTTTAACCAAAAGGATTGTATAGCCGCTGTTTTACCGACAGGGAGATTTCTTCTGGATATCAAGTATCGAGACAAACTTCATCAGTCTTCACCAGTGAAGTAAGTTAATTGTCATATCAAACTAAATTAGCTTATTGGGTTGATAAGGCAGGCTTGCGTTAAAGCGTTCCGGTAAGTAGATGATTTTAGAGTGGAATATCCTGTTTCGGTAGTAAAAATTTTAAACAAATAATAGAAAGTGTGATGTAGACTGTTTTTAATGTACGCATGTACATTGATAATATATAATAAAAACGGCTGATTAAAACGATCGTTATAATTAGTCATTTGCAAAGGTACGCGTTTCTTCGATACCTGCAACCCTTCGGGGCTATTTTTTTGTCACTTATTCTCTTTCTTATCAATAGGATAGGTTATCCTTTACGAAACAACCGGTTCTTTCAACGAACCTCCCGTCCGGCACTAAAAAAACGCAAGATATAGACGATCGTTTAGACTAGTCGTTTTCGAATGGCGATCGAAGGCTTAAAGTATTGAACGATATTCAATTAACACTATTATTAATATTAAATTTTCGATTTATGAACAAAAAGTTTACAACGTTTCTGGCTAGTGCCATGCTTGTATCTGCTTTCTCGGTAGGTTCGGTAGCGGCGTATGTCGGGGCTGCTGCTCCTGCGGAGGATGTAGTAACTTCTACTACTCCTGCGACTGTAGAGGGCAAGGATTTGAAAAAAGATCAAACAGTCTTGTTTATGAGCGGTAGCGATTTCTTGGCCGTAGGCAATGAGAAGGCTGATTTTGGTCAGTTTGTTACAGTTGAAGGTTCTGTTTCAAGCTTTAAGTTGACGGAATTGAACCAAGCTATGTGGACGGTTTCCGCAAAGAAGAACAATCTGGGCGTGGATGTGTTCTCTTTCGTGAACAAGGCTACAGGTTTGTCGTTCGCTGTAGATCCTTCCATGGCTGTCGCTTCAGATAAGAAGAGCGAGGCTAAAGAGGTAACCTTGGGCGGTAGCGCTACGGAATGGGTTGTTAAAGATGGAACTTTGGTCTCTTATGTAGATGGCAAGAAGTTTGTGTATCTGGCAAAAGAAGGTGAAGGTTCGAATGCTAAAATTGTCTTGGTGAAAGCGGAGAAAGTTGGAGAGGACAAGGTCTCTATCTCTTTCAACAAGGATCAGATCCCAACAGCGATGCAGCTACATGCCGAGGATTTGAATAAATTGCTGCAATCTGTCTCTGCGGAAAGCTATTTTGGCTTAAGTATGAACCCGGAGGTTTCAAAGGGAAATACAAACCATTTGACCGCTACCGCGCTGAAAGCTGTTGACGTTAAGGAAAAAGCTTCCGCTACAGCTACCGAGGCAACAGTTACAGAGTATGTACAGTTGCAGGTTAAAGATAAAAAGATTGACAAAGAGGCTGCTTATGTGGTAGTTGACACGGCTTATTATGAGGCGACAGAGGATGCCAAGATGTTGAAGTTTACTTATGGTAAGATGAGCGACAAACGTCAGGCGGGTTCTTACCAATTTAAATTCACCTACAACGCTCAAAAGAACGAGTTGTATGCTCAGGTTCGTGAGGTCGCTTATAAGTTGGAGGCTACGTCTGGAAAAGCTACTGATTATGCGAAAGACATCAAGGAGAAAAACAACAATTCTTGGTGGACGGTAAAAAGTGGTTTTACGTCTGGGAATGGAGCGACAGAATTATCTGTAGCTAAAGATAAGTATATCTATATGGCAAACTTGGCAGGAAACAAGGTTTTGACTGTCAATACAGATGCTACGGATGAAAAATGTTATAAGGATCGTACAGAGACTTCTGATGGTACGTTAAAATCAGATGTTGACATTACAAACGATTTGCAACGTACAAAAATCACGTTGGGTACGAACTTCACGGGATTGGTTCCTACGACTTTGGCTGATGGCGTTTATATGATTCAGTTTAAGGCCGGTGGTTCTGAAAGAGACGAGTTGAAGGGTACTTATGCGTTGGCTAACTTGGCAGGAAACTTTGGCTGGGCTAAACAAGCTGAACGTCAAGATTTCAATCATATGCCGGCGGCTCAATGGGTTGTAACGAAGAATGGTATATCTTCTACTTCTTCTATCAGCATCCAGAACCGTGAGTTCAATGACAAGGCTGAAAGCGGTGTATATCCGACTGTTAAAATCCCGACGAATGTCCAATTGTATGCCGTTAAGGATAGCAAGGACGTATTCTTCTATACAACTAATGAGAAGAATGAATCTGTCGCTGATACCGTAAGCTTCGTCGCTATCAATGACGCTAAGGATTTGAAGATCGGTTATCGCTACGTACCCGAGGATTCTGCTATGGTTCAGACTTACGTGTTCAATTACTTGCACGGTCTGGCATTAGACAAATATCTGTATACTCCTGCCGGTAAGGATTCTATCGTTCGCGTAAACGAGAATGGTGATAAGACAAACTTCCGTTTGGTGGTAGTTGCTAAGGATGACAACTATGGTGTTGGCGATAGCTTGGTAAGAAATGTTTACCAGATCAAGAATGGCGACAGCTACTTGACATACGACAGCAAGGCTAAGAAGTATGTTCTAGGCTCTACCCCGACTAACTTCTTCTTGAAAGAGAACAACTGCATTGATGGTAAGCATTATTACGCTTTGGTTGAGGCTGTGGTACGTAAATATAAGATTACGGAAGGGGATAAGATCTATTCACCTGCTTATAACGGATTCAAGTCTACAGACAAAGTAGTGGTTGATGGCAAAGAGGTTACTGTTCCTACTTTAGAGAAAGATCAGGAGACTCCATTGTTCGATGCTGATGGTAACTACTTGGTAAAAGACAACAGCGTTATCAAGAAAGCTTATGTCTATAAAGCTAATGATGATAAGAAGATTGTTTTGAAAGAGATTGTGTTAGATGCAGCTACTACTCCTCAAAAGAATAAATCTTATTATGATTCTTCAGCCGCTCAAAACGGTTTGAAGGCTTCTGTAGATGACAATACTTTGGATTTGACTCAAGGTTCTACTAATGATAAGTTTGAAACAGGATCAAATCGTGAGATCCGTACTTCCGCATTCGCTGTTGTAACAGATGATTCTCCATTATACCGTCGTTTCAACAACGCGGAATTGAAAGAAAACGAGACTGCCGATAGCTTGTTCTTCGTAGAGAAGATCCGTAAGGAATACTTGATGGATGAGTGGAACAAGAACTTGACCGACAAAGCTGTTGATTATGTAGGTATCTGGAACAAGGAGAAAGCGGATGGTAAGTTAGCGTTCATCGTTGATACCGCATGGGTAAACCGTGGCGCTGGTACTATCAAGCCTCAATATTTGGTTTCCGTGGCACGTGACGATCAAGAGGGTACTCCGGGTATTCCTTGTACGTATGAGCACAATCACTTCGATAACGCTGGTAATCCTGTTAATGCCGCTAATTGCTCGCATGCGACTAAGGCACATCCAGGCTTCCACTATGGTAAGTATATGGTAAGTTTCGCCGACTCCGCTCTTATCAAGGGTAAGGAATATAAGACTCCGTACATGGATATCGATGGTGGCTACACTCGCGTAGGTTTCGTGAAAGCGATCCATTATGGTGATAGCTTATATGTATTGACAAACGGCTTTGAGAAGATGGCTCCGTCTGAATTGGATGTCGAGACGATCATCGCTAATTACAAGAAAGCCGGTTTGGAGAACTTCATCGTTAACTTACAGGGTGACAACCATAAGAACGTTACTTGGTCATTCCGTTACGTAAATCCTGATAAGGCCGGTGCCGTGACGGAAGAAGGCGAAGCGAATGAGTTCTTGTTCGAGTCTAACATCTATAACGAGAATGGCTCGGCTTCAACGGGTAAGGCTACTAAAGGCTTCGATAAGGCTGTTGCCGGTTCTATCGCTCCTCAATACGCCGCATGGTTGAAGATGCAGAACGGTTGCTTGGTATTGACTCGTGGTGATTCTGAGTTCAACGCCGCTAAGACTGGTTCTGACGGAGCTTTGATCTTCAACGCATACCAGAAGACTGACGCTGAGGATATGGTAACTTCTGTTGAGGATGCTACTATCGAAGGTGTATCTGTAATCGCTGGCAACGGTACGGTAACCGTTCAAGGCGCTGCCGGTAAGTCAATCGTTATCACGAATATCTTGGGTAAGGTTGTCGCTGAGACTGTTCTTACCTCCGACAACGCTACAATCGCTGTACCTGCCGGTATCGTAGCTGTAGCTGTTGATGGCGAGGAAGCTGTAAAGGCGATCGTGAAATAAGAGATTAACGAAACAAGATAATCATACAATTCCCGTGAGGGTCTCGATCCAAGTAATCCGCGACGGATGAACAGGCGGGAATTGGATTAATATTAATACTAAAGTAATAAATTAAAGTTCATCCGTAAGTACTTCCGTGAGGATGGAAGACGGATAAAAAGACAAGTCCTTGGCATGTGAACGCATTGCCGGGGACTTCGTTTTTGTGCTAACCTTCGTCAAGCCTGATGAGTGTGTTAATTGTTTGATTCGGCTGACTATTTAAGGGATCTCTTTGTATTGTCCTTTAAAACACATATATTTGCAAATACTGCGCAGTCGCTCAGTTAGCGGTCGCTCAGTGTTTAATCCTTTAGATTGGTTATGAGATTTTATAATAGAGAAAAAGAGCTTGAAATGCTAAATCGAGGAAGAGAAACCTCTTTCAACCTGCATTCCCAAATGACAGTACTTACCGGGCGGCGGCGTATCGGCAAAACCAGCCTTATTCTAAGGAGTTGTGAGCATACACCGACAGTCTATTTATTTGTGAGCCGGAGTAATGAGGCTGCTCTTTGCCAATCTTTCGTCGAATCCATTGCCCATGTATTCAATACTTATATTCCGGAAGAAAAAAGTTTCTCTCGGTTGTTTGAATTTCTGATGGAGCTGGGTAAGCGGGAAAAATATAATCTCGTGATAGATGAGTTTCAGGAGTTCTTTTATATAAACCCGGAAGTGTATAGTCGTATGCAGGACATTTGGGATAGATACAGGAAAGACACTCATGTCAATTTAGTTGTTAGTGGTTCCGTGTATACTCTGATGAATAAAATATTCAGAGACTCTCGCGAGCCGCTTTATGGGCGGGCAGATAGTATCGTCAAGTTATCGGCGTTTACCACTCCCGTATTAAAACAGATCCTGTCAGATTATAAACCGGACTATACCAATGATGATTTATTGGCCTTATATACGTTTACGGGAGGTGTTCCTAAATATATAGAGTTCTTTGTCGATAAAGGATGCACCGATATGGAAAGCATGGTAGAAGCCATGCTTCAGCCGGATTCTATAATGCTCTCGGAAGGCAGAGTGATGCTTATTCAAGAGCTTGGTAAAAAATACGGGAATTATTTTTCTATCCTGGCGGCTATCGCCTCCGGCAGTAATACGTTCCCCGTATTGGAGGAAGAAATGGGAAAGAATATGGGAGGGTTGCTGAGCCGGTTGGAGATAGATTACGAATTGGTTAAAAAGAAACGCCCTATATTGGCTAAGGAAGGTACACAAGCCGTTCGATATGAAATATCTGATTTATTTCTCCGCTTTTGGTTCAGATACTTTATAAAGTATCAGAAATATATAGAGATCGGTAATTTGAAAGGTCTTTCAGATATTATAAAACAAGATTATCCTACTTATTCCGGGCAAACGCTTGAATATTATTTCCGGCAGCGGATGGCGGAGAGCTTCGATTTTGAGGATATCGGCTCATGGTGGGAAGGAAAGAAAAATTCAGACCAGCATGAGATAGATATTGTCGGTATCTATGTAGGAGATAAAAAAGCATTGATAGCCGAGGTGAAACGCCAGCGGAAGAACTTTAAGCCAGCGGCTTTTCAGGAGAAAATTGACGCTATCCGGAAAAAGGTGCTCTATAAATATGAGATAGAGACCAAATGTTTGAGTATGGATGATATGTGAATAATAATGATGTAACCTGTTGGCAGAATAAAATTAGCACATATTTACTCTGCCAACGGGATATGAATTCTACCGGAAAACCACGGGATCCAGAATTAATGCCCCTGCGCAAGCAACTCCGTCAGCCTCTTGACCCCTTCCGAGGCTCCGGCTTGTATATGCTCGATATCGTTGCGGTAAGTACGTACGTCTTTCGGGTCGATCAAATAGATCGGTTGGCCCCGGCGCACGTAGTTCAGCAATCCGGCGGCGGGATAGACGTTTAAGGAAGTGCCGATGATCACGAAGATATCGCAATCTTCCACCAGCTTGATGGATGGCTCTATCATCGGGACCGCCTCGCCGAACCATACGACGAAAGGACGCAACTGGTTTCCATGAGGATCTTTGTCGCCCAGGTGGATATCCGGGTTCTCCGGCGATAGGTCGTAGGTCGTATCCATATCCCTTACGGAACATGCCTTCATCAACTCGCCATGCAGGTGGATCACGTGGCTGCTACCCGCGCGCTCGTGCAAGTTGTCGATATTCTGGGTAATGATCCGTACGTCGAAATCTTTCTCCAAGGCAGCTAGGCCGAGGTGGCCGGCGTTCGGTTTCGTATTCAATAGTTCTCTTCTGCGCTGGTTGTAGAAATCGAGGACCAATTTAGGATTGGCGGCGAAGCCTTCCGGCGTAGCCACGTCTTCCACCCGGTATTTCTCCCACAACCCGTCCGAGTCTCGGAATGTGGAGATACCGCTCTCCGCGCTCATCCCCGCTCCGGTAAGTATGACTAACTTTTTCATCTGTTACTTGTTTAATGTATAGATGTATATTAACAGTTACGAAGTTACGACTTTATTTCGTAAAAAGCTTTGAATGAAATAAAAAGTTCTTACAAAACGTTGTTATACGATTAAAAGCATTACTTTTGTGGCTTATAATTAGTTGAACAAGAAAAAAAGAATGGATAAAGTAAGTTATGCGCTTGGCTTAAGTATCGGGAATAATTTCCAGAACTCAGGCATCAAGGATCTTCAGGTGGAAGATTTTGTACAGGGATTGAAAGACGTCTTGACGGAGGCAAAGCCCGCTCTCAGCTACGACGAGGCGAAACAGGTGATCAACGATTACTTCACGAAGCTTCAGCAAGAGAAACTGGAGATCAACAAGAAAGCCGGAGAGGAGTTCCTTAATATCAACAAGCATAAGGCCGGAGTGGTAGAGTTGCCTAGCGGTTTGCAATACGAGGTGCTGAAAAAAGGCACGGGCGCGATACCGACGGCCAATGATAAGGTAAAATGCCACTACCACGGCACGTTGATCAATGGCCATGTGTTCGATAGCTCCGTGCAGAGAGGCGAGCCCGCCGTATTTGGGGTCTCGCAGGTAATCCCGGGGTGGGTAGAGGCCTTGCAGTTGATGCCGGTAGGCTCGAAATGGAGATTGTTCATCCCGTCCAACCTAGCGTATGGCGAGCGTGGGGCTGGTGAGGCTATCGAGCCGAACAGCACGTTGATTTTTGACGTAGAGTTATTGGATATCGAAAAATAATATATATAGAGTAAAAGAAAAATGAAAAAGTTAAGTGTATTAGTCGCTACAGTGATTGTAGCAATGGGCGCTTCCTTCACCTCTTGCGGTGATTCTCACAAAAGCGCGAGCTTAAAGACTTCTGTCGATAGCGCGAGCTATGCTATTGGTATCAGTACGGGTGCCGGGTATAAGGAAAACTTGAAGACTTTGCCGGGCGGCGAGGCAAACGTGGATGATTTGATCGCCGGCTTTATCCAGGCTATCAAGGGAGATTCTTCTGCCATGAAGATGACTCCGCAGCAAGCTCAGCAATATTTGCAGACTTACTTCGTGGAGGCACAAGCCCGCGAAGCGAAGAAGACAAAAGAAGAGGGTGAGAAGTTCTTGGCGGAGAATAAGACAAAGGAAGGTGTTATCACGACCGAGAGCGGCTTGCAATATAAGGTAGAGAAAGAAGGTACTGGCGCGAAGCCGACAGCTACCGATAAGGTGAAGGTACATTATACAGGTACACTGTTGGACGGCACGAAGTTTGACAGCTCCGTGGATCGCGGCGAACCGGCTGAGTTCGGTGTCGGCCAAGTGATCAAGGGATGGACCGAGGGCTTGCAGATCATGCCAGTAGGTTCTAAGTATATCTTCTGGATCCCGTCGGAGTTGGCTTATGGCGAGCGCGGCGCAGGACAGGATATCAAACCGAACAGCGTATTGAAGTTCGAGGTTGAGTTGCTTGACATCGTAAAAGAGTAACAAACGGAAAAGTAAAAACGAAACGTTTGTAAGATAATAGGTGGGCAAATTATGCTAAAAAGCATTTTTTGCCCGCTTTTATTATTTATTGATCACTTTTTTCTTTCACAATGATATATGATTCAAATTTATTATATACTTTTGATACATTAAATCTAAATGCATATAATAAAGCGAATTTAAAATGGAGAAGATAGACAAACTGGACCGGCAGATATTGAACATTATTTCAAAGAATGCTAGGATTCCTTTTAAAGATGTTGCCGAAGAGTGCGGTGTATCTCGCGCAGCTATTCATCAACGGGTTCAACGCATGATTGATATGAATGTGATCGTTGGCTCAGGGTATCACATCAATCCTAAAATACTGGGGTATAATACGTGTACTTATATCGGCGTGAAATTGGAGCGCGGCTCTATGTACAAGGATGTTGTCCCCGAATTCGAGAAAATCCCCGAGGTGGTAGAATGCCATTTCACGACCGGCCCGTATACGATGCTGATCAAGCTTTATGCCCGTGATAACGAGCATCTGATGGAGCTTTTGAACTCCAAGATACAGGAGATACCGGGGGTTACGGCCACGGAGACGCTGATCTCTTTGCGCCAAAGCGTTAAACGCGAGATTCCTATCTGCAATATCAATGAATAAGACGAAGAATTATAGATCAGCCCGGCCCATTCCTGCGCCGGGCTTTTTTGTTTATTCGGCGGTATCGTCTATCTTTGTGATTCGTAATGATGTGAGGTTCTATGAGTAAATATATAGGGATATTCGTTTTCGTGTTTTGCCTGTTTTCTTTGGGGGTATACGCGGGGGAAAGTTTTCGTTTCCGGGTTTATTTAAAAGATAAAGGGGATTCCGGCTATACGCTGGATAACCCGGAGGAATATCTTTCCAAGGCATCTATCGAGCGGCGGGCCCGGCAGGGTATATCCGTGTCGGAGTCGGATCTGCCGATCGCCCGGGCCTATCTGGATACGTTGTCCGCTCACGGAGGGAAGCCAGTGGTAGAGAGTAAATGGTTCTCTACGGTCGTTGTATCGTGTCCGGATAGCTTGGTTGCCGAGCGTCTCTCTCGTCTCTCGATCGTAGATTCCGTGAAATGGGTCTGGAAAGGTGATGAGGAGAGCGGTATTCCCGCGGAGGAGGAGGATACCACACGGTTTACGCCGACCGATGAACCGGAGAAATCGCCTTACGGTTATGCCGAGGAGCAGATCAAGATGCTGAACGGTATCAAATTGCATGAGGCGGGATTTAAGGGGGAAGGAATGCGTGTGGCCGTGATCGACGCGGGTTTCATGAACGTAGAGCGGATCAGCGTGTTTGATTCCTTGAGATTGTTGGGGACGCATAACGTGGTCTTCCCCGGGCAGAGCGTTTTCGTGGGGGATGATCACGGGACAAAGGTCTTGTCTTGCTTGGCCGCTGACGCTCCGGGCTTGATGATCGGTACGGCCCCCCAAGCCGGATATTGGCTGATAAAGAGCGAGGATAGCCGTTCGGAGTTTCCTATCGAGGAGGATTATTGGACGGCGGCTATGGAGTTTGCCGATAGCGTGGGAGTAGACGTGGTCTCTTCCTCGCTGGGTTATTTTTCCTTCGACGTAGAGGAACTGAACTATAATCAGGATCAGTTGGACGGGAATACTTCCTTGATCAGCCGGGCCGCTAAGATGGCTTCGTCGAAAGGGATCTTGTTGTTTAACAGCGCCGGCAATGAGGGAGGCGGCAGCTGGGGGAAGATAACCTTTCCCGCGGACGCCCCGGATATACTGACGGTAGGCGCTGTCACGGATCGCAAGAAGAAAAGCAATTTCAGCTCTGTCGGTTTCACGGCGGATTATCGGGTGAAGCCGGATGTGGTAGCCTTAGGCACGGGTTGCTGCGTGATAGATCCCACCGGGAGTATCCGTTACGCGAACGGGACTTCTTTCGCTACGCCGATCTTGGCGGGATTGGGTGTTTGCCTGTGGCAGGCGTTTCCCGGTCTGACGAATAAGGAGATAATCTCTCTCTTGAAGCGTTTCGGAAGTAAGTTTGAGCGACCGGACGCGGAGTTGGGATATGGTATCCCGGATGTATATAAAGCCTATAAACAAGAGCGTAAATATGCGGCCAAGTCTAAATAACTTATCGGAGGGGAGAGAGGCTCTGTCGTTGCTGGAGCTGAATACTCGTATACGGGGAGCGCTGTCGAGGGCTTTCCCGGATACTTGCTGGGTACGTGCGGAGATGAGCGACGTGCGGGTGAATACCGCTTCGGGGCATTGTTATCTGGAATTCGTGGAGAAGAACGCGCAGACCGGGCAATTGGTAGCCAAGGTGCGGGGGTCTATCTGGGCGAAGACGTTTCGTATGCTGAAACCTTATTTCGAGATGGAAACCGGGCAGATGTTCGCCTCGGGCTTGAAAGTGCTGGTCAAGGTTTCCGTCGAGTTCCATGAGCTGTATGGGTTGAGCCTTACGGTATTGGATATTGATCCGGCTTATACGTTGGGAGATATGGTGCGTAAGCGCATGGAGATCATCCGGCAATTGCAGGAGGAAGGGGTGTTCGCGCTGAACAAGGAGTTGCCTTTTCCGCTACTTCCCAGAAGGATCGCTGTCATTACTTCCCCGACGGCTGCCGGCTACGAGGATTTTATGAACCAGTTGACACGGAATAAAGGAGGTTATCCGTTCTATACCAAATTGTTCCCGGCCTTGATGCAGGGAGAACGGACGGAGGCTTCGGTGATAGCCGCTTTAGACCGGATTTACCGGCATCAGGATCTTTTTGATGTGGTCGTGATTATCCGCGGGGGTGGGGCTACCTCTGATTTGAATAGCTTCGACTCTTATCTGTTGGCTGCGAATTGCGCTCAATTTCCTTTACCGATTATCACGGGTATCGGGCATGAGCGGGATGATACGGTCGTGGATCTGGTGGCGCATACCCGGATGAAGACACCGACCGCTGTCGCCGAGTTCCTTATTTCACGGATGGATAGCGTTGGCGAGGAGTTGGAAAGTTTGCGGCAGGGGGTGAGTTTATTGGCTATGGATATCCTATCCCGCCAGAAAAACTATCTACAATTGGTAGCTACCCGTTTCCCTTCTATCGTGGTAAACCGGATCGAGCGGAATCGCTCGGGGTTGCAGACGATAGCGAGTCGTTTACCTTCGATGGTATCGGGCCTGTTGTCTCGCCGCCAGTCGGTACTTGAGAATACGGAGCTTCGCTTACGGAACGGGGTCGCCTCTAAAATTTCCGAGGGAGGACGTTTTATCCAGCTTACGGAGCAGTTTGTCAAGATGGCTTCTCCCGATTATATCTTGAGGCGGGGATATAGTTTAACCCTGAAAGATGGCAAGATTATCAAGCATGCCGCCGATTTGCGGGCCGGCGATGAGTTGACGACCCGTTTCATCGATGGTGAGGTAAAAAGCATTATTAATACGGTTGACAAGTGACAGTTGCCTTGCGTTTGGATTAACGGCCAACTGTCATTTGCCAACTGTCAACTAAATAAAGAAGGTTATGGCAAAGAAAGAGGAAACATATAACGAGGCGGTAGAGAAGCTTCGAAAGATCGTAGCCGAGATCGAGCATGGAGACTTGGATGTCGATATCCTGTCGGAGAAGGTAAAAGAGGCTACCCGTTTGATTAAGCTCTGCAAGGAGAAATTATATAAGGTGGATGAGGAAGTTAAAAAAGTATTGGAGGAGTTGGATTGATGGATAAGTACGTCTTGATCGTAGCCGGCGGCAAAGGCCTGCGTATGGGGGGAGATCTGCCGAAACAGTTTATTCCCATGCGAGGGAAACCCCTTTTGATGCATACGTTGGAGGCTTTTCATCGTTGGGATGCTTCCGCGCGTATAATCCTTGTCCTTCCGGAAGATCATCTACCGTATTGGAATATGCTTTGCAAGGAAATCGGTTGCAAGGTTCCGCATGCGATCGTGAAGGGGGGAGATACTCGTTTCTTTTCGGTCAAGAATGGATTGGGTTGGATTTTGGAGGAAAGATGCCGGAAAGGGATTGAGGAGGGCGATCTGAGCTTGGTCGCCGTGCATGATGGTGTTCGCCCTTTCGTCTCTCCGGAGGTTATCGGGGCTTGCTTTGACAAGGCGGCTGCCAAGGGAGCCGTTATCCCGGTAGTTCCGATGATCGATTCTCTGCGCGAGACGGACGGAAAAGGGAGCCACCCGGTAGACCGTTCCCGCTATGTGGCAGTACAAACCCCGCAAGTGTTCGACCTGGGGATATTGGCAAAAGCTTATGAGCAACCTTATTCGTCTCTGTTTACGGATGATGCCTCCGTGGTGGAGGCGATGGGGCATGCGATCGATACGGTTCCCGGCGATCGTGAGAATATCAAGATTACCACCCCTTTTGATTTGTTAATAGCGGAAGCGATGTTTGCCCGGTAAAACCTGAAAAATCATAAACGTTATGCTGGACCTTGATAAGCGATCGATCACGTACTTGCCGGGAGTAGGGCCCAAGAAGGCGGATATCCTGCAAAAAGAGGCGGGGATATCCTCGTATGAGGACCTGCTTTTTTATTTCCCCTATAAATATATAGACCGTAGCCGGTTTTATAAGGTCGCGGAGATTAGCGGGAATATGCCTTATATCCAACTAAAGGGGCAGATCCTTTATTTCGATACGCTGGGCGAGGGACGGAGCAAACGTTTGGTGGCTAAGTTCTCGGATGGTACGGGTACGATTGACCTGGTATGGTTCAAGGGCTTGAATTATGTGACGGATAAATACCGCCTGAATACCGAATATATCGTTTTCGGAAAACCTACGGAGTTTGGGCATACCTATAATATACCGCATCCGGATATCGATTCCCTGGATCAGGCAGATCAAGTGGCGAAAGGCTTGACCCCGTTTTACAGTACCTCGGAGCGGATGAAAAAGTCTTTCCTAAACTCCCGGGCGATCCAGAACCTGCAATATACCCTGTTAAGCTGGTTGAACTGGGAGGTTCCGGAGACGCTTTCCCCCGATGTGCTGGAGCGTGTCCGTATGATGTCTATGACGGAGGCGATGCGGAATATCCATTTCCCGGAATCTGCCGTTAAGTTACGCGATGCCCAGCTACGTCTGAAGTTCGATGAGCTTTTCTTTATACAATTGAATATATTGCGTACCGCTAACGTCCGGAGGTTGAAGCTGAAGGGGATCTTGTTCCCCACGGTCGGACATTATTTCAATACCTTTTATAAGGAGTATCTGCCTTTCGAGCTGACGAATGCCCAGAAGCGGGTGGTACGTGAGATCCGGGCCGATATGGGGAGCGGACGGCAAATGAACCGCTTGTTGCAGGGAGACGTGGGAAGTGGTAAGACATTGGTGGGCTTGTTGGCGATGCTGCTGGCGATAGATAATCATTGCCAGGCATGTATGATGGCGCCTACCGAGATATTGGCGGCCCAGCACTATGCCACGATCATGGGATTCCTGAAAGATATGGACGTGAAGGTCGCCCTTTTGACAGGCTCTACCAAGAAAAAGGAGCGGGATAAGATATTGCCGGCCATCGCTAGCGGTGAGATACAGATCGTGATCGGGACGCATGCGCTGATCGAGGAGACGGTGGTTTTTGCTTCGCTGGGATTAGCGATCATTGACGAGCAGCATCGTTTTGGCGTAGAGCAGCGCTCGCGCCTTTGGAAGAAGAACGCGGTCGTCCCGCATGTGCTGGTGATGACGGCTACCCCGATTCCCCGTACCTTGGCGATGACTTTGTATGGAGACTTGGATGTATCGGTGATCGATGAGTTACCGCCGGGGCGCAAACCGATACAGACTCTCCATCGCTATGATAATAAAAAGGCGCAGCTTTATGAGTTCCTCCGGAAAGAGATACGGAAAGGACGGCAGGTCTATGTGGTGTATCCGTTGATTGAAGGAAACGAGAAACTGGATTATAAGGACTTGGAGGCTGGTTTCGAGACGTTCAAGGAGGTTTTCCCCGAGTATAAGGTTTGTATGGTGCATGGCCGCATGAAAGCGGCGGATAAGGAGAAGGAGATGCAGAAGTTTATCTCCGGTGAGGCGCAGATCTTGATGGCGACTACGGTCATAGAGGTCGGCGTGAACGTGCCGAACGCCTCGGTTATGGTGATCGAGAGCGCCGAGCGTTTCGGCTTGTCGCAACTTCACCAGCTTCGCGGCCGGGTAGGTCGCGGCGCTGAGCAGTCCTATTGTATCTTGGTCTCTTCCTATAAGCTGAGTAACGATACCCGGAAACGGCTGGAGATTATGGTGAACAGCACGAATGGTTTTGAGATTGCGGAGGCAGATCTTCGTCTTCGGGGGCACGGGGACTTGGAAGGTACCCGGCAAAGTGGCGAGGGGATAGACCTTAAAATAGCGGATTTGGCTGCCGACGGGCAAATACTTCAATACGCGCGGGATATCGCTCAGGGAGTTCTTGACGAAGACCCCGAATTATTGTCCGAACAGCATCGGATATTGAGCGAAAGGCTCAAAACTCTATTCGCTAGGAAGATAAATTGGGGGATGATTAGCTGATATGTTGTGAAACATATTATTGCGCAAGGCATTGATATTTAATCTGTTTGTTCGCTAATTTCGCTTCCTCAAAAAGTTATTGCAGAAATTTTTCGTTAATCGATTTTGCCGGGTTATTCAAATTTCCGAACTTTGACAAGTTGACAATCAGGCAGAGATGCCGGGTATTGCTGTTTTATCCTGAATTATAAGAATGAAAGTTATCAAAAAATGAGTATAAAAACATATCTATTCATTTGTTGTGCCGCTGCGATGGTATCGACCGCGAGTGCGGAAAATCCGGAGAAACCGGAGACCCCCAGCCATCCGACCCACAAATTGATGGACAAACGTGTATCGGAATTGATGGCCGACCGTGTCGGTTTTAAGAAGGATATGGCTCTGAAAGAGCTTGCGGAGATTAATGAGAGAGCGGAGCTAGAGGCGAGAGAGAACTTGATGTTTCCGGCAGATGAGCTATACGGTGAATGGACGAATGAATGGGTGAATCCTTTCCGGGGTAAAAAGGTGGATATGCCGGATTCTTGCGTGATTGATTGTTCGACGTTTGTGTTGCCGATCGACACGATGATTCGGGTCACCTCTAAATACGGACCTCGCCGGCGCAGGATGCATAGGGGGATTGACTTAAAGGTTCAGGTTGGCGATACGATCCGTGCGGCTTTCGATGGTAAGGTGCGTATCAAGAATTTCGAGCGCAGGGGATATGGCTATTACTTAGTGGTTCGTCATCCGAATGGCTTGGAAACTGTATATGGCCATTTGTCTAAGTTCTTGGTCGGTATAAATGATATCGTCCGTGCGGGAGACCCGATTGCCTTGGGAGGTAATACAGGACGCTCCACCGGTTCTCACCTGCATTTCGAGACCCGTTTCTTGGGCCAGGCTATCAACCCCGCCGATATTATAGATTTCGAGAGTTGTGTGCCTCATCAAGACCAATATGTGTTCCGTAATGTGAAGATCAACGGACGTAAGAGTAATATTTATACTTCTTCCAATAACCAACTGGTTTACCACCGTGTAAAATCCGGTGACACTTTAGGTAAGATCGCCCGTATATACGGAACGACAGTAGGTGAGCTTTGCCGTCTGAATGGATTGAAAAGCACTTCGGTGTTGCGTATAGGGCAGTCTATTCGCTGCAACGCCGGAATAGAGACAGCGGCCAAGGCGACTTCCAAAAAACAAACGCGGAAGAAATCAACCGCTTCCAGCCCTTCCGGGAAAATCACGGTGCAGGCAGGCGCTTCCGCTACCGCTTCTTTAGGTAAAAGCGCGAATACGATGAATGATACGGAGGCTACACCGGTTTACCACCGTATTAAATCGGGCGATACACTTGGCGCTATCGCGAAAAAATATGGTACTTCCGTCAAGAAGCTTTGCGAATTGAATGGTATCACTAAGACTACCGTGTTGCGTTTAGGACGCTCATTACGTTGTTCATAACTAATATATAAGATGTAAGGAAACGAAAGGAAGCCGCTTTGTTAGCGGCTTTTTTCGTTGTAACCTCTTCCCGTTTGCCTTATTAGCTTTTGTTGTCTTGAATTTGAGAGAACATCTACGGCTTTTTTCCTATATTCGCGGGTATAATCTAGGATAGTATGCCAAATACAAAGGAACAATTCGAGCGAGTGATCTCCCTGTGCCGGGAGCTGTTCGAGAAGAAGTTGGAGGATTACGGGCCTTCGTGGAGGATTATGCGCCCCCAGTCGGTTACCGACCAGATATTTATCAAGGCGAACCGTATCCGTAGCTTGGAGATCAAGGGAACGAGTATGGTGGACGAGGGAATTCGACCGGAGTTTATCGCCATCGTTAACTATGGCGTGATCGGTTTGATCCAATTGGCGCTGGGATTTGCGGATACGACCGATATCACGATAAAGGAGGCCTTGGATTTGTACGATAAATATATTACGAAGACGAAGGAACTGATGTACGCCAAGAATCACGACTACGATGAGGCGTGGCGCGGTATGCGTATCAGCTCGTATACGGATCTTATCTTGATGAAGATTTACCGGACTAAGCAAATCGAGAGTCATGGGGGCAAGACGCTTGTCTCCGAGGGAGTGGACGCGAATTACATGGACATGATCAATTATGCCCTTTTCGGCTTGATCAAGCTGGAGTTTGGCGAGGAATGAGCTGCATGGAATATAAGGAGACTGTAAAGAAAGTGATTGCGGAGGCCTGTCGGCTGTTGTTGGGAGTTGTCTTTATCTTCTCCGGGGCGGTGAAGGCTGTCGATCCCATGGGAGGAGCTATTAAGATTGGCGATTATCTGACTTCCTTTGGGCTGGATAAGCTCCAACCTTTCACGGTCTTGATCTCCTTCAACTTGTCTGCGTTGGAGTTCATGCTGGGTATCTGTATGTTATTAGGGGTGTACCGGCGGTATACGACCTTCTTGACTTTGTTGATGATGTCTTTTATGACACCGCTCACGTTGTACCTGGCGATCTTTAATCCCGTGTCGGATTGCGGTTGCTTCGGGGATGCCTTGGTAATCAGTAATTGGCAGACCTTCTATAAGAATATCGTGCTCTTGGCTGCCGCTATTTATGTGTTCATCCATAATCAACGGCTTTTGCAAGGCTATACCTTCCATGTCTATTGGTTCGTGGCTTTGTGGGCGTATGTCTTTGCGATCGGTTTTGCTTACCGGAATTATAATCATTTGCCGATACTGGATTTCCGTCCCTATAAGTTGGGAGCGAATATCCCGGCCTTGATGTCCGTGCCGGAAGGTGCGCCGGAGGACGAGTATGCGTATTCTTTCATTTACGAGAAAGATGGCGTACGGAAAGAATTCTCCTTGGAAAATGTTCCTGCCGATGATAGCACGTGGACTTTCGTAGATTCAAAGACCGAGCTGATCAAACAAGGATACGTTCCTCCCGTCACCGGATTCCTGATTTATGACAAGGATGGCGCGGATGTGACCGCCCGGTTGCTGGACGATCCGAAAGGCCTTTTCCTGCTGGTCGCCCCCCGTCTGGAGAATGCGGACGACGAACGTATCGATGAGATCAACAGCGTATATGATTATGCCTTGGAGAATGGCCTGGGTTTCTATTGCGTGACGGGCTCTTCCGCTGAAGCCATCGCCACGTGGAGCGATAATACCGGTGCCGAGTATCCGTTCCTCATGGCCGACGATGTCCTTTTGAAAACCATCATCCGCTCCAATCCCGGATTGGTCTTGCTGAAGAAAGGTACGATCTTGATGAAATGGCACTACAACGATATCCCGCAGGAGGAAGATCTGAAAACGATCATAAACGGCTATCTGGAAGGAAATACCGACTGGAAAGCGAAAGAAGATGCCCGGCTAATAACCAACTTATTGAGTTTTACCGTACCTTTGTTGTTGGTTTGGGGATACGATGCCTTGCGCAATCGCCGTCGCCGGAAAGGGAAAAAGCCGGAATAGAGATTTATTTGTATTACATATTTAAATTATTAAGTTATGAGAAAGAATATTGTTGCAGGAAACTGGAAAATGAACACTACTCTTGCCGAAGGTCTTGCTTTGGCTAAAGGTTTGGACGAGGCTTTGAAGGGTAAGACTCCGAATTGCGATGTGATCATCGGTACTCCGTTCACTCACTTGGCAAGCGTAGCTGCCGCTATCGATACAAACAAGATCGGTGTCGCAGCCGAGAACTGCGCCGACAAGGAGAAGGGTGCTTATACAGGCGAGGTTTCTGCCGCTATGGTAGCTTCTACGGGCGCTAAATATGTGATCTTAGGCCACTCTGAGAGACGTGCTTATTATCATGAGACACCGGAGATCTTGAAGACGAAGGTTGAGTTGGCTTTGGCTAACGGCTTGACTCCTATCTTCTGTATCGGCGAGGTATTGGAAGAGAGAGAAGCTGGCAAGCACTTCGAGGTGGTAGACGCTCAGATCGCCGGTTCTTTGTTCGACCTTTCCGCCGAGGATTTCGGTAAGATCATCTTGGCTTACGAGCCGGTATGGGCTATCGGTACAGGTAAGACCGCTTCCGCTGAGCAAGCCGAGGAGATCCACGCTCATATCCGCGCTACTTTGGCCGCTAAATATGGCAACGAGGTAGCCGATAACTGCACGATCCTTTACGGTGGTAGCTGCAACGCCGGCAACGCGAAGGAATTGTTCGCTAAGCCGAACGTAGACGGAGGTTTGATCGGTGGCGCTTCTTTGGCCGTTGACAAATTCATGCCGATTATCGAGGCTTTTAATTAATTATAATAAGAAGGTATCTTTCCCCCCCGGTGAGAACGGGAGGAGAGATACCCTTTTTAATGTTCTGTCTATGAAAAGAATTCCTTGTATCTTATTGTTATTCGCCTTTATGATGGCCGGAACTTCATCCTTATTCGCCCAGACGGTGCCGGAGGGTGAGCGCTCGACCATATTCGATGCGTTGAAGGAGCCCGGTTTAGGAAAAGGCGAGGTCGTTATCAACCAGTCTGCCGCTATCAGCGGGATGGTGGGAGAACGTATGCGTGGAGCGAACGTAGAGACGACAGACAGCCTTACCTTCTTGAAGGTACAAGGGTATCGTACACAGGTATTTTCCGGAAATAACCAACGGGTCTCGAAAGACGAGGCTTTCCGCAAGGAGAAAGAGATCAAGGAGCTTTTCCCCGAAGTCCCGACGTATGTCACGTACAACGCCCCGTTCTGGAAGTTGCGTGTAGGAGATTTCCGCTCGCATGAGGAGGCTTATCATATGATGCGCCTGCTGATGGAGGCTTTCCCGAAATACGGAAAGGAAATGTATATCGTACGAGAAGAGATAAAAATTCCCCTAAATTAAAGAGAATGTCAGAAGTAAACGAAGAGACGCTACGTACCCGGGAGGCCTTAGCCGGCCATTATAAGGATATATTGGGCTTGCTGGGCGAGGATACCGGACGGGAGGGTCTGCTTAAAACGCCGGAACGTGTGGCGAAGGCCATGCAGTTTTTAACCAAAGGATATCACGAGGACCCGGAGGCGGTACTCCGTTCCGCCATGTTTCAAGAGGAGGATTACAAACAGATGGTCATCGTGAAAGATATCGATTTCTTCTCCCTTTGCGAACATCATATGTTGCCTTTCTTCGGTAAGGCTCACGTAGCTTATATCCCCAGGAAGTATATCACGGGCTTGAGCAAGATACCCAGGGTGGTGGATATATTCGCCCGCCGTCTTCAGATACAGGAGCGTATGACGATGCAGATCAAGGAATGTATCCAAAAGACCTTGGATCCGCTGGGTGTGATGGTCGTGATCGAGGCGCAGCATATGTGTATGCAGATGCGTGGCGTGGAGAAACAAAATTCCTTGACGACTACCTCTGATTTCACCGGCTTCTTCCAACAAGCCAAGACACGCGAGGAGTTCATGAACCTGATCAAGCATAATCGCTGATCCGGTATCCTGTTATTATCCCATTGGGCCGTACGTCGCATATTGACGTTACGGCTTTTTTTATGCCTTAATCCTGCCTTTTTGCTTCCCATAGGTCGCTAACCATGACAGAGGCTTTCTACAGATCGACCGAACTAGGAGGCAAGGGAGACGATAAAACCTTCCTTGGGATAAGAATATCGTTGTTTTTATGCACGATAGGTAGCGAAAGCCTATGCGTTAGGCGGCGTTGGGCAACGCCAGTAGTACTGTTGGACGTTGTTGATAGTCGTGAATAGGGTTGTAAGTAGTCGTGAATGGGCATCATAACCTTATTATAACCCAATCCTACCCCGAAGATAAGCCTAAAGAGGCCTATGAATATGAACTACGATGAATTGATTTTACTGGAATGCAAGGCTGTTTTTCGGTATCAATCTAATTAGTAAACGATTAAATATATTTTAACGTGGATTTAGGGAGTCCTTGTATCTTTGTCCGGAATAATAGGCTCCTCAGAGGGTAGGTTTACAAAATGTCAAAATGTAAGTTCCGTTCCAATTTGAATGGGGTGTATATTGTGATGTACGTGTGTACTCTTACCTTTCATCCCCTGAATACTTCCGTTGGTCACAATAATTTGATTGGATATTCCTGTGGATGTAGTTTTGAAATAAAAACGATATGGGCAGGAATCTTTTTATAATAGTTCTATTGTTTATCGGCCCTTTTAGCGGTTGGGGGCAGGTCGATACGATAGCGGACCAGAAGCTGCAGGAAGTGGTGATAATGGCAAAGCTCCCTACGGTAGAGATGAAACCGGGTAAGATGACTTATAGGTTGGATGCCTCCATCACCCAGAGCCAGGGAAACCTCTACGACGTGTTGAGCAGCCTTCCGGGAGTAGTGATACAAAACGATGGCACTATTTTCTTGAATGGCCAAAACGGAGCGAATATCCTGATGGATGGTAAACCCACTTATTTATCGGGCCAGGATCTTATCAATCTCTTGAAATCTACTCCTGCGTCTATCACGGATAAAATAGACCTGATAACACATCCTTCGGCCCGTTACGACGCTAGCGGCAATTCCGGTATCATTGATATACGGACGAAGAAGATACTGCGAAAGGGGATGAACCTCTCGGCGAGCGGCGGTTATGACCAAGGTAAATACGGGGAGGGCTTCGCCTCTGCCACCCTGAACGCACGGACGAATAGATTCAACTTTTATCTCTCTTATTCCTATTCCTTGAAAGATGATTACGATGACCTGTATGCGGAGAGAAACTATCTGGAAGGCTGGCGACCGGAAGGGGAGAGCGGGCAGATGATACAATCTTCCTATCGGACATGGAAGAATCGATCCAACTATTACCGTTTCGGGATCGATTACCAGATGTCGGACAAGACAACGATCGGGCTTTCCACGGATGGTAATCTGGCGAGTAGCAGGGTTGAGGGGGATATGAACTCATCTATTCCTACGCGGTCTTCGCAAACCGAGGGGGTACTTCGTACCTTGAACGACCAGAATCGTTCGCAAGATAATTTTACGGCTGTTTTGTGCATGACACATACCTTTAACTCCGATGGCGGGGTATTGGATGCCTCTATGGACTACCTCCGTTATCGATACGAGGAAGACCAATACCTGAATAGCCGAGATACCCTGTTCGGGGACATGGATGGAGGAATCCGTTTATACTCCGGGCAAGCGAACCTGGTGTGGCCTTTCTCAAAATCCTTCACGTTTCATGCGGGTGCCAAGACCTCTTTCGTCTCTATCGATAATAATGCGGACTATAATCGTCTGCAAGGTGACCGCTGGGAGCCGGATCGCGACTTGAGTTGTGATTTCCGGTACGACGAGAATATAAACGCCGGTTATATACAGCTCGACGCCAAGTTCTCCTCGGTAAGTCTGGAGGCAGGCCTCCGTCTGGAGAATACCCGCATAGAGGGGCAGCAGTCTGGCAACGCTTATCAAAGAGACTCCTCATTTACCGGCCATTATACGCATTTATTCCCTACGCTCGCTGTCCGGTATGCCTTGGGGAATGGGAACAGCCTGGCACTTACTTACGGCAGACGGATCAACCGCCCGAATTACCGGGATTTGAACCCGTTTGTATATATCCACGATGAGTATACATACGACAAAGGCAACACCCTGTTGCGCCCGGAATTATCCGACAATCTGGAACTAGCCTATATACACGGTGATCTGTTCCGGGCGGGGCTAGCTTTCAATTATACGAAGGATGTGATCATCAAGAGCTATCTGGATCAGGGAGATTATGTGGTCTATGTCTCTCCGGAGAATCTTTCTTCCCGCCTCAGCGTAGGGCCCCGGCTCAACACTTCCCAATTGCCGCTGACCTCCTTTTGGGACGTGAATCTCAGTGCTTCCTTGATCTATAACCGGTATCGTTTACCCGAGAATTATCAAGTGAAGGTGAATAAGAGATGGACACCGAATATCGGTATCTCGAATCAGTTTCGCTTTGCCCGGACTTGGAGCGCCGAGCTTGTCGGTTTCTATAACGGGAAAATGGCAGCAGGGCAAGCTACGATCTATCCGTTATGGCAAATAAATGCCGGTATCCGGAAAAAGATATGGAAGGGCAAGGGAACGATCCAGTTGTTCGCACGGGATATTTTCCATTCGAATATATCGAGAATGAGCGTGATGGCTCCTACCCAGCATGCGTTTATAAAAGAGCGGATGAACCGGTCGGTGATAGGTATTTCATTGACCTACCGTATAAATCGCGGCCTGGAGGTGAAAGAATCTCACCGGAAGCATAGCATAGATGAAAGTAAAAGAATAAATTTGTGAAACCTCCAGACAAATGGTTTATGAAAAAGATATATAAGTGGATATATGCCCTGATTTTCGCGGTCTCTCTCTATTCCTGTATCCGTTGGGTCACGGATTACACGAAAGAGGGGCATTACTGGACAAAGTCGATAAGGGGCAGCTTTTTGGAGATCATTATTATAGTTGTGGTCTCTTATCTGTTATTCATTTTCTTTGAAAACAGGATTAACCAAAACCGTACCTCAAGGGAGACCGGTAAATGGAGACAAGTTTGGCGCTTGTATGGGATGCCTTTCTTGTTTATCCTGCTTTGCGTTAACGGGACAATGGCCTTTTCCCATGTATTATTGGGCGGTTCGCTTGAGATGGACGCTATCATAATCGCTAACGTGATAGGAAGCTTATTCGCCTTTATGGTTTATAATGTCCAGCGGGTTCAGATGCTGGATAAAGATTACGCCGAGCAACGTATCCAACTGGAGAAGATCAAGAACGATCAATTACAGACGGAATTGAAGTTCCTGAAATCCCAATATCATCCTCATTTCTTGTTTAACGCTCTCAATACCGTGTATTTCCAGATCGATGAGAGCAACGAGGCCCCGCGCCGCACGCTGGAGATGATATCCGAACTCTTGCGTTACCAGTTGTATGGCGGCAATCAGAAGGTCAATATCCTGCAAGAAATTGATTATTTGAAAACGTATATAGATTTGCGTAAACTTCGTATGAGCGAACGCCTGCGGTTGCATGTGGAGTTTCCGTCCGGATTGAATGAGCTGAAGATTTATCCGTTGCTCTTCCTTCCGTTGGTAGAGAACGCCTTTAAATATGTAGGTGGCGATTATCAATTGGATATTATCATGAAACGGGAAAATAACCGGATCAGTTTGTTTATACGAAACTCCATCCCCGAGCTTTCGGAGGAGGACGAGGCGTTGTGTAAATCGGTGGATGAACGGCAGCGTAAAGGTATCGGTTTAGTAAATCTGCGTCGCCGGTTATCTTTGTTATATCCTAATAAGTATCATTTAGAGACTCGGAAAGGAGAGAATGAGTTCATTGCGGAATTAATGATTGAAATTGAAGATATATGACAATAACCTGTGTGATAACAGATGATGAGCCGATGGCCCGTAAAGGATTGCGATCGTATGTGGAGCGAGTGGATTTTCTCTCCTTGACCGGTGTATGTGAGGACGCTATCCAGTTAAATACCCTGTTGAAAACTCAGCGGCCGGATTTACTCTTGTTAGATATTGAGATGCCTTATCTCTCCGGTTTGGATTTGTTGGCGACTTTGAACCGGCCTCCCAAGGTGATCATTACCTCTGCCTACGAGCGATATGCCTTGAAAGGCTATGAGCTGGATGTCGTGGATTATCTGCTGAAACCTATTTCCTTCGAGCGTTTCTTAAAGGGCGTGAATAAGGTGCATGACCTGTTGGTTCGGGAGAATACACCGGATACGGATGCCTCGTTCTTCGTGAAAAGCGAGAAGCAAATGCGTAAGGTCTTTCTGAGGGATATCTTATTTGTAGAGGCCTTGGAGAATTATGTTAGCATCTATACGACTTCCGGCAGGGTATTGACTCATTCTACCTTGAAGCGGATCGGGGAGTCTCTTCCCAATGAGCGGTTCCTCCAAACGCATAAATCGTATATAATTAATGTGGACCGTGTCGATCTGGTAGAAGGGAATAGATTGCGTATCGAATCCTATCAGATCCCGATCGCCCGTAATCTCAGGGATGTCGTATTTAAGCGTATCCTTAAGAATACGTTGTAATTGCCAATTTATTGTATTTATACGAATTTTGTTCTTCAGGCGTTTTTATAGTAAACTAAAATACGGGAAGTTATGAAGATCAAAAGTTGTGCATGGTTGGTTTGTCTTATTTTGTGTTTGCCTGTAATGATGAGGGCGCAGGTACTGAAAATAGAGAATGGTATGGCTTTCTCTTCTTTGGTGAATGAAGGTGAGGACCTTTTTGATAAGTCTTTGTCATCGTATCAGATGTCTATAGGATTGGATTATTTGGATCAGGGTTGGTATGAATTGTCAAGTAATGTCGGTTACTTACGTAAAGGTGGAAGTTTTGACTTCTATGAGACTACGGATATGGGGCTCGGTATGCACGAGGGGCATATGAAATACAGGCTTGATTATATAACCCTGAATACTACTTTTCGAGTAAAGACTCTTTCGGATAGTGGTTGGAATTTTTACGCAGGTGCCGGACCTCGTGTTGATGTAAATGTGAAGCGTCATATTTCTTTAGGCGATATGGATTCTTTGTTTCCTGGGCAGACAGCTCCTGCCGTGAACCGGATTATTGTCGGATTAAAGTGCGAGGCCGGCGTTAATTATAATTTCGATCGTTATTTGTTGGGGCTAAACGTTAGTTATCTCCCGAGTTTTATAAAGCCTAATAAAGACTTCATTGCCCGTGACCGGACCTTCACGGTTGGGATTTTACTCGGATATAGGTTATAAAGCCATAGAGACGCGGCACGCCGCGTCTCTACGAGTGGGTATTTTGTCAGTTGAATAACATCGGGGCGAATTTCGTGAGATAGATACGCCAGTTTTTCCAGATATGGCCTCCGTCGCTCTCATAGTATTCATATTTGTAGCCGTTTTCGTCTAGTTTCTTGCGGTAGTCTACGTTGTTCTTATACAAGAAGTCGGTTTTGCCGATGGCGATCCAGTACAGCTTCGGGTGCTTGCTGAATTGTACTTTCAGCTTTTCGTCCATATTCTGGTAGATAGGAGATTCGGAACCTTCGCGGGGAAGGATGGCGGCAGAGAATAATCCCACGTAATCGAACATGTCCGGATATTGCTTGGAGATATGCAGGGAGTGGAAACCGCCCATGGAAAGACCGGCTATCGCACGGCTGGATTTCTTCTTTTCCACCCGGTAATTGCTCTCGATAAACTTGATGACATCCGGGAAACTGCTTTCCATGCTACCTTCCATGGTTCTCGGCAGTTGCATACCCGGTTTTACCAATCCCAGGCTGGATTCACCCGGAGCGGCCTCTTGATCCGCGTTTCCGTTTGTCATAACCACGATCATCGGTTTTGCCTTGCCTTGGGCGATCAGGTTATCCATGATCTGCGCCGTGCGTCCTAGGGCTATCCAAGCTTCCTCGTCGCCCCCCATGCCGTGCAATAGGTAGAATACCGGATATTTCTTACCGCTTGTCTCATAGCCTGCCGGCGTATAAATGGTGATACGGCGGGTCTTTCCCAGGGTAGGGCTCTCGTACCAACGGCGGGCGACCGTTCCGTGAGGAACATCATTGACACTGTATAAATCGCCCTGTCCACCTTTGATGATAAAGATATTCGTGACGGATGCCACGTCTCGGTTCAGGTACACATTGTTGGGGTCTGTCGTCTTCAACCCGTCGACGATAAAGGAATAACTATATAGTTCGGAAGGAAGAGGCTCCGGTGTGGTATATTCCCAAACGCCTTCTTTACCTTCTTTTAAGTCTACGGTACCGGGTACGTCCACTAAGCCGAACTGGGTCTCCATTTTTTGCGTGGGGAGGAAATCTCCGGTAAGCTGCACCTTTATCGCTTTGGGAGCCATGAACCGGAAGGTAACGGTATTATCCGGATGGATCTCCGGTGAGATGATGTTCTGACTTCCCCAAAGGGCTTGCTGGGCGAACGAGATCACGCTGATCAGCATGAATACGGCCAAGAATGATAATCTTTTCATAATGATAAATTTATTAATGGTATTACTGTGGTCCAAAGATATTTACAAATGTAATGAATAATACGGATGTCACAAGCTTTTGAAAAATAAATTCTCATAGAGGCGTGCGAATCCCCCGTCCCCACAGGCCTGACTAGATGAATAAATAGGCCCGGTAACGGGTCTCTTCGGAGACTGGACATAAAGAGAGGTATCCTCCTCGAATCTTTCCGTTTTCGATCCGGAGCGGGTAAGCTTCCGTCATGAACCGGTGTTTGTCGAGGGCTTCTCCGGCCTCTTTCTCGTAAGAGACCCGGTAATCGCCGGATGCTCCGGGCGCTACATAGTTCTGGTATAGGCGCAAAGCGACCATTCCCATCGTATACCGCATGTTGATCTCGACGCAGGGATGGATGGCGAAAGATCCGTCTCTTTGCTTATAGACCAGCATATCCACGCCGATATAACCCGCATAAATAGATCCGTATACTTCCTGCAATACGATCCTTACCGCCTCCCGGATACGGGAATATATCTCTTCGCCCGTAAACCGGGTGATGCGGGCAAGCATGGTGGATTGCTCCTCGAGGATATTACCTGTATAAGAACCTCTCTCTTCGGTGTTGAAAACGGACAGTCCCTCATACCGGACGTTACCTTGCCCGTCGGAATAAAATTCCATGGCGAAATCCTGTACCTTATCCAACCCGCTCTCGACGCTGATCGCCCCTTGCTTGTTGAAAGCGCCCGCTATCCAGTTCCTTGCCTTCGTATCCAGCATTTGTTTCTCCAGCCATAGCAATCCCCGTCCGGAGGAGGAATAGGGTGTTTTTAATAAGAGAGGCGCTTCATATGAGAGCATCTGCCTCTCTACCTCCTGGATATCCGTGCAAAAGCAGGGTGCGGTTGGAATGGGGAGACCGGGTAGAAGGGTCTGTAGCTTTTTCAGGCATTCGGCCGCGGTTTGCCTACCGGTAAGGCGAAAATAGTCTTCTTTCCATGTGGGGACCGACAACCGGGCTTTCGTCTTGTCTCTCAATTGCTCGAACAGATGGAGACTATGCGGGGATAGTCCCCACAGAGTAGCCTCCAGAGGAGGAAGAGAGGAAGCGTTCTTGGCCAGCGCCGCCATCGTTACGGGCGTAGGGGCCGGTTGTATCTCTAAGGGTAAATAGGAAAAGTACGAGGAGGGAACCATACTGTCTTCCAGATAGACAAGATCATCTTTCTCCGCGTACCATACCGGTAATAGCGCCAGATCCTTTTGCATCTTGCGGACGTTCATCGGCGCCGTATAGTTCAGTGTTCCCAAAAGTACGGCCGTCTCATGGCCGGGATTGAAATAATGTATACGTGGCATAAAAGCGTAAAAACAACGAAGCCGTCTTTTTTAAGAGACGGCTTCGCTCGGGTTTATGAGGTTGTCATTCCAGATTCTCATCAATGGCATCGATCTTCTTGATCGTCAGAGCCATGTCTTCTTTCAGTTTCTCGATCTTACGTTCCATCTCTTTCAGTAAGCCGCCGCCTCCTTTCGAGGAAATGCTTAAGAAGCCGATGTTGTTCTCGTAAGTCTGAAGCTCGTTCTTCATGCGCTCGTACATACGCATCAACTTGTCGCGTTCGCTGAACAAACGGCCTTTACCTCTCTCTCCGCTGGTCATCTCGCTCAGGTTGTTGCGGAACGATTGCATCTTACGGTCGTTCTGGTCTACTTTCAAGCGATCGAATTGTTGATCTACCGCCTCATGGTATTCCTTGTAAATCTTATCTTTCTCCTTGAACGGTACGAAGCCGATCGTATTCCATTCCGCCATGTAAGTTTTCAAGGCCGCGATAGCCTCATCATGGTCAAGGCTCTCGTCCAGCCCCTTGATCTTGGAGATCAATTCTCTCTTGGCAGCCAGATTGGTCTGCTCTATACTCTTCTGGGAGACAACATTCTTATTCTTTTGCTCGAAGAAGTAATCACAAGCCGTGATAAAACGTTTCCATACGGCATCGGAATGCTTGCGGGCTACGGGTCCGACCGTCTTCCACTCTTTTTGCAAGGCGATCATCTTATCCGTCGTGTCCTTCCAGTCCGTGCTATCTTTCAAGGCCTCGGCTTTCTCGCATAACGCACGCTTCGTTTCGAGGTTTTTCTCCATATCGCTCTTGATAGCCTTGTAGAACTCGCTCTTCTTCTCGAAATAAATGTCGCAAGCGGCGCGGAAACGCTCGAATATCTTCACGTTGTATTTTTTCGGCGCGAAACCGATCGTCTTCCATTTCTCTTGCAAGCCGATTACCTCCTTGTTCTTTTCTTCCCAGTCCTTGAACGATTTCAAGACACTGAAATCAATCGCCTCGATTTGCTCGCAGATCGCCGTTTTCGCTTCCAGGTTCTCTTGCTCCTTGGCTTTCAGTTTCTCGAAATGCTCTTGATGACGCTTGTTGATCACGGTTGAGGCCGCTTTGAAGCGGGCCCATAAGTCCTCGCGCAACTCTTTCGCTACCGGCCCGATCTCGCGCCATTGCTGGTGTAGCTTCTGTAGCTGGTGGAAAGCGGAAATGACATCCGGCTCGTTACCTAGCTTCTCTACGGTCTCGCACAAGGCGGTCTTCAATTCCAGGTTCTTCTTGAAGTCGTAATCGCGGAATTGATTGTTTATCTTGATAATATCGTAGAATTTCTCACTGTAGACTTGATAGTTCTTCCAAAGCTCGTTTACGTGCTCCTGCGGAACGGCTTTCACCTCTTTCCATCTTTGTTGGATATCCTTGAAAGAGTTATACAACTTATTGAAATCGTCTTGGCTTTCGCAAAGCTCTTTCAGTTGGTCGATCAACTGTAATTTCAAGGCGTAGTTGGCGGCCTTTACACGTTCTTCCTCGGCGAGGATGGCGGCTCTTTTCTCTTTATAAGAAGCGAGCAAGTCTTTGATCTTGTTCTCGGTCTCGTCTGCAGGCGCTGTAAAATCCTTTTCTTCGCCACCGTCGGCCATGAATTCCTTCTTAAGTTCTTCCACCTCGTTACGACGGATCTTGTAGTAAGCCTGTTTCAAGGCCTCTACTTCTCCGCGGGAAGTTTCTACGGAAGTCTCAACAAGTTCGGTTAGCTTAGCGAGAATTTCTTCTTTGGTTAATTTACCTGCGGCAATAACAACGGCCGCTTCCGCTGCTGTCTCGTTGGGTTCAACGTCTGCGGTAGCATCGATTTCCGGTGTCTCGACCGGTTTTTTAGTTTCTTCCAATTTCCCGGTTTCTTCCGGCAAATTAGTCTCAAGAGTGTCCTTCATATACAATCGCTTTTAAGAAAAGGATAAATACGTTCCTATATCAAGTCACAAATTAAGCTAAATATTTTTGGATTACAGCATTTCGGGGAAATTATTTATTTAAAAAGTCATTCTGGATATTAATAGACGTTAAGGTCGGGCTATTTTCCCTGTTTCCGGTTGTAGAGACGGGGCGTGCCCCGTCTCTCACCGTCAGGTTATAATTTAGAATTTATCCCAGGAAAGATATTAATACGCCGGCAGCCACTGCCGAGCCGATCACCCCGGATATATTGCTTGCCATGCAGTATTGCAAGACATGGTTCTTCGGATCATATCTCAACGCGATCTCGTTCGCCACGCGGGAGGCCATCGGCACGGCGCTCAGGCCTGTGGCACCAATAAGCGGATTGATTTTCTTCTTGGTAAACAGGTTGAAAATCTTAACAAATAAGATACCTCCGGCGATAGACAGGGCGAATGCCAGGAAACCGCCGATTACGATACCGATCGTTGTCAGGTTCAGGAACGCTTCCGTGGTCATGGTTGCCCCGACCGATAGTCCGAGGAAAATCGTTGCGGCGTTCATGATGCTGTTGGAGGCCGCGTCGAACAGACGGAACGTATTGGTACCGATCTCTTTCACAAGGTTACCGAACATCAGCATACCGATCAAGGGTACGGCGCTGGGGACAAACAGGGCGACCACGGTAGTCACCACGATCGGGAAAACAATTTTCAGCACACGTAAATTCTTGATCTCCGTGTTGGAAGGATATTTCTTCTCTTGTTCCTTCATGTTGATCTGCAATTCCTTCTTGGAGCACAATAGCTTTACCACCAAGGGGATGATAACCGGTACCAAGGCCATGTAGGAATAGGCGGCGATAGCGATCGGGCCCAGCAGATGCGGAGCCAATTTGATGGTCGTGAAGATCGCCGTCGGGCCATCGGCCCCGCCGATGATTCCTAACGCCGCCGCTTCTTTCGGCGTGAATCCCATCAGGATCGCTACCAGAAGCACCGTGAAGATACCCAATTGAGCCGCGGCGCCGAAGATAGACAGGCGAAGGTTGCGGAGCATCGGGCCGAAGTCGGTCAGCGCGCCGACACCCATAAAGATGATCGGCGGCAAGAAACCTGTCTTAATCAACATATAATAAATGAAGTTCATCAAGCCGAGCTCATGGGCGATGTCATGCAACGGCATTTCCCAGATGTTTTTCATCACGCCGTGTACGTTGACCAGTCCGTTCTCGTCTGCTTGGATCACTCCCATATCGCCTCCGGGGAAATTAGCCAGCAATACGCCGAACGCGATAGGCACGAGCAATAGCGGCTCGTATTGTTTCTTGATACCGAGGTAGAGCAATACGAACGCTATGGCGTACATGATCAAGAATTGCGGTTCAGCGATGATATTGCTGAACGCGGTCATCTCGTATAAGTTTTGAAATATCTCGTTCATTATTGAATCGTCATTAATACATCATCCTCAGATACGGCATCGCCGGAAGACAGACAGATCGCCGTGATCGTCCCCCCGAACTCGGCACGTACGGCATTATACGTTTTCATGGCCTCCACGTAGCAGAGCACATCGCCTTCTTTCACTACATCGCCCACTTTCACCGGGGTATCGGAGGCGTTCTTTACCAAGAAGAATTTACCTTCTAGCGGAGAAAGCACCTCTTTTCCCGCTCCGGCGGGAGCGTTTGCCGTCTCTGGGGCTGCCGGGGCGGGAGCTGCCGCCGCTGCCGGCTTGGTTTCCGGGGCCGTGCCGTTGGTGTCGCCGAAAGCGACTGTCACGCGGTAAGCCTGCCCGTTTACGTCTACGGTCATGACTTGCGGAGTTGTCGGCATAGCGAGCGTGGCTACAGGTGCCGGGGCCGGCGCTACCGGTGCGGCGGGCGCAGCGGGTTTGCCCGCGTTCGCTTTATCTGCTTTACGTTTGGCCACGTCTGCCTTGAACTCTACCTTGGCCTTACCGGAGCGATAAGCCTCATATTGGGCGGGATGCATGGCGTATTCGAAAAGCTCTTCCTCGTCTTCGCCGACTTCCCATTGTCTCTCGTTCATCAACTTGCGATATTTGTCCAATGCGTCCGGGTAATTATCTTGAGGATTGCCCTTGAAGAACTTGCGTCCCTCTGCTTGCGCTTTCTCGATGATCTCGGGGGCCAACGGGCCTGGGAGCCGTCCGGCTTTTCCAAGGATCATGTCCCAGATGTCATCGGCGATCATGCTCCAGCGGGCTTTACCTTTCTCCATCTGCATGACGTTCATCAAGGCCAGATTTTTCACGTATTGGCTGAACGGGGTTACCAATGGAGGATAACCTACACGCGGCCATACGTAGGCTACCTCGTCGAACAACTTGATCAGCAGTTGGTCTTGCGACATCAGCGGTTTGTTGTTCTTTATATTGTTCTTGTTGATCGTCTCTAGGTTCTTCTCAAGGTCTGCCATCAAGCTGCCCATCATACCTCCCGGAAGGCCCGGGCCGATCAGCAAGGAGTTCATCAAGCGGTTCTTCGGGCTGATGTACAATCCTAGGAAATCGTCCATAAATTCCTGGATCAAGGCGCGGACCTTCATATAAGCCTCCATGTTGATCTCCGGAACCTTATAACCCGCATCTTTCAGCATGGCTTGCACGGTTAGCAAGTCGGCGTGCCCGGTACCCCAGGAAAGCGGCTCCATGCCTACGTCGATGTAATCGCAGCCCGCGTTACAAACCTCCATGATAGAGGCCACGTTGAAGCCTGGACCGGCATGGCTGTGGTATTGGATGGGGATCTCCGGGTATTTTTCCTTGATGTTGGCAACGATACGTCCCAATGTGTACGGACGTCCGATACCGGCCATGTCCTTGATGCAGATCTCGTCCGCTCCTAGCTCGATCAGCTCGAATGCCATCTTGGTATAATATTCCACCGTGTGTACCGGAGAGTGCGTGATACATAAGGAGCATTGCGAGATCATGCCGGCCTCTTTCGCGTATTTGATAGACGGTGCGATATTCCGTACGTCGTTCAGGCCGCAGAACGTGCGGGCGATGTCCGTTCCCTGCGCTTTCTTTACCTTATAAAATAGCTGGCGCACGTCGTCGGGCACCGGGCTCATGCGAAGGCCGTTCAGCGCACGGTCCAACATATGGGTCTGGATACCTGCCGCATGGAAAGGTTTTGTCCATTCGCGGACAGCTTTATTGGGATTCTCGCCGAATAATAAGTTGACTTGTTCAAATCCTCCGCCATTCGTTTCCACCCGGGCGAAACAGCCCATCTCGATAATTGCCGGAGCGACTCTGGTTAGCTGGTCTACGGTCGGGACATATTTTCCGGCAGATTGCCACATGTCTCTGAAGACCAAACTGAATTTGATTTCTCTTTTCATGATATTAAAATGTGTATTATTTATACTTTCTCGATTTTGATAACTTTTCCCTGCCCGCGGGTCACGGCGCTGATTGCCGATATGATGGCTGCCGTTTCTTGTCCGGAAAGGTTACCGGTGATGGCTTGTGCCGGAGTGGCCGCTTGTGTCCGGACGGCCGCTGTCGCCGGTTTCTTCGCTATGATCTCTTCCGGCGCGTATTTATTCACCAAGACGATGAGTCCTTTTCCCAGATAAATAACGATCAGAAGGATAGCGAACACGGTGGTCATTCCCACTACCATTAATAAAAGTCCTATTTCTATATTCTCCATATTTTGTATTTGTGGCTAGCTTAAAAAAGGTTCTTACAAAGAATTGAGCAACTTCAGCCCAATTAAAAACAATCGCAAAATTATAAAATAACGGGAAAACGATCTGTTACATTTTAATTAAAAAAACGAAAATAAATAAGCGAAAGGGCGTTAAAGGTGAATGATTGTCAGTATAAGGCAGTTAGATGGGATTTTCTCGTACAATTGTAAGGTTTGTTTTACCTTCGGAAAAACATGCACGTCTTTCTAAAAAAACACGTACGTCTTTTCCGGAAAACATGTACGACTTTTCCGGGAGACACGTACGTGTTTTTTCGGGGTGTCTACGGCTGTGTCTCGTCGACGGCGAAATCATCTTGAAACGTTTGTCGCGAACTCTTTCGCCGGAAACGGAGTTAATGTTATCTTCGCGGCAAAACTATAATAATATTTAAGGTATAAGACCATGGGAAATTTCTTTACATCTCTGTTCTCGTCTTCCAAGACGGCCGGGTCGACGGAGGATAAGGCGAAAAATGAGCAGAAAAACTTCGATATCCTGAAATATGACGGTATCCGTGCCCAAAAGGTGGGAAAAGTCGCTTACGCCATCAAATGTTTTACGGAAGCGCTGAATATACGGGAGGATTTCGAGACGATGAATTATCTTGTCTCCGCTTATACGGTGGCCAACGACCTGGAGAAAGCCGGGGAAGTGTTGAACCGGATGGTCGAGCTGGAGCCGGATCATGTCGCCACACGTTTGACCCGTGTCAACCTATTGTTTATGCTGGATAAAGACGCGGAGGCCATAGCCGATTGTTTGCGTGTGATCGAGCTGGAACCCTCCAATCATATCGCGTATTTCATGATGGCGAAAGCGAAGAGAACGACGAATGACTTATTGGGCGCTATCGCCGACCTGACAAGGTCTGTCGCCTTGAAAGAAGATTTCGCGGACGCTTATTTGCTGCGGGCGGAGATCCTCTTGGGGCTGGGGCAGGCTAAAGAGGCGCTGGCCGATGTGGAGAAAGCGATAGAGATCGTGCCGGAAGAAGAAAGCTCTTACCTGCTGAGAGGACGTATCCGCGTGGCGCTGGGTGATGTCGATGCGGCAAGCTCGGATTTCCAGAGAACCTTGGATTTAAACCCCTTTAATGAAGAAGCTTGCGTCTTATCCGGCCGGTTGCTGATCGAGCGGGGGAAATACGACGAGGCCATCGCGTTCTTCAACGAGGCTATTGATACGAATCCCTCTTTCGCCAAGGCTTATAGCGAGCGCGGGCGGGCCAAGAACCTGAAAGGCGATAAGGCCGGGGCGTTCGAAGACTTGAAGAAATCGCTGGAACTGAACCCGGAAGGAGAGGAGGCCCAAAAGATGAACGGGCAACATTCGAATTTCGATAATATGTATAAAGGGGGGATCTTTTGAATTCGTAAAAAATCGCGCAACCCTTTGTTTATTAAAAAAAAGGCTCTATCTTTGCAGCCCGAATCAGTATGCGAATAATAATAAATAAAATAGAAAGATGAAAAGAACATTCCAACCTTCCAACAGAAAAAGAAAGAACAAGCATGGCTTCCGTTCCAGAATGGCTACCGCTAATGGCCGTAGAGTATTAGCTTCTCGCCGCGCTAAAGGCAGAGCGAAATTAACGGTATCCGACGAGTACAACGGATAATCGGTCTCGTTATAAAGATTTATAAGGAAAGTAGAGGTTTTTTACTAAAAAGCCTTTACTTTCTTTGTTTTTATAGTATTGTGTCGGTGGGAATTGGTCTATATGCCGTTTTTTTCCTACTTTTGGACCGCCTACAAATACATACGTGAAATGAGTAACTTTTTTGTAAGACTAATAAAGAACCCGTTTATCATCAACCTCTTGTTGGTGGTGGTCGTGTCGTGTGGCGTTGTCTACGGCGTGCTGGCATGGCTGGATTCTTATACCCGGCATAATCAAGCGGTGATCGTTCCGGACGTGAAAGGGATGAAGCTGGAAGATGCCGCCGAGTTCTTCCGGAATAATAAGCTGCGCTATAACGTGATCGATTCCGTGTTCTCGAAAGACGTGGCCCCGGGCTCCATCGTGGAGCTGGTTCCCGGTGTCGGGTCTAAGGTGAAAGAGGGACGGATCGTCTTTGTCACGATTAACGCGCTGACCTCCCAGATGGCCGTGATACCGGAGGTGGAAGACCTGTCTTTCCGCCAGGCGTACGCCTTATTGAGGGCCCGCGGTTTCTCGTCGGTCGAGATCGAGTATGTGCCGGGCGATTATAAAGACTTGGCGATGGGCGTAGAGTTAAACGGGCGTTCGTTGCTCAAGGGAGAGCATGTGCCGCTGGCCGCTCATCTCGTATTGAAAGTAAGCAGTGGCGACCCGAATATGCTTCCCGACTCCTTGGCTTTGGATAGCATCCCGGTGGAACCCTTGGATAGTGATATAGAAAACTGGTTTTAAAGGAATGGGCGGGTTTTTGGACGATATGGATGATGAGCGGGTAGACGACCTGTTGATGCCGGAAGAAGACGAAACGTCGCCGGGCCAGATGTATGAGCATTTCCGCTTCGTGGCGGATAAGGGGCAATCCCTGCTCCGGGTGGATAAGTTCTTGGTAGACCGCATGATGGGAGCTACCCGTAACCGTATCCAGTTGGCGGCCGAGGCGGGGTGTATCTTGGTGAACGATAAGCCGGTGAAAAGTAATTACCGGGTGAAACCTCTCGATGTGGTCTCTATCGTGATGGATCGCCCTCGCCGGGAGCTGGAGATCATCCCCGAAGATATCCCTTTAGATATAGTATATGAAGACGACGACTTGCTGGTGGTGAATAAACCGGCAGGCTTGGTCGTGCACCCCGGTCACGGCAATTATACCGGAACCTTGGTGAACGCCTTGGCGTATTATTTAAAGGATGATCCCTACTACGATCCTTCCGATCCTCGTTTGGGCTTGGTACACCGCATCGACAAGGATACGTCGGGCTTGCTGGTGGTAGCCAAGCGTCCGGAGGCCAAGAGTAATCTCGGCTTGCAGTTTTTCAATAAGACGACCAAACGTAAATACCGGGCCTTGGTATGGGGGATCATCCAGGAGGATGAGGGACGTATCGAGGGAAATATCGGGCGTGACCCGCGTGACCGTATGCAAATGACCGTCTTCCCGGAAGGCGACCAGGGCAAGACCGCCGTTACCCATTACACCGTGTTGGAGCGCCTGGGATACGTGAGCCTGGTGGAATGCCGCCTGGAGACGGGGCGTACGCACCAGATTCGTGTACATATGAAATATATCGGCCATACGCTTTTCAACGATGAGCGGTATGGTGGCCATGATATCCTGAAAGGAACAACTTTTGCTAAATATAAACAGTTCGTGCAAAACTGTTTCGCTATTTGTCCGCGTCAGGCCTTGCATGCTAAGACGTTGGGGTTCGTTCATCCTACTACGGGAGAGGAGATGTTTTTCGATTCCGAGATTCCTTCCGATATGCAGCGACTGATCGACAGATGGCGTGTATACGCGAACACTAAAGAATTGTAAAAATGAAGAGGAACATCGCTATTATAGCAGGAGGAGATTCCTCCGAGATCGTTATTTCATTAAAAAGTGCGGACGGGATCTACTCTTTTATTGATAAAGACAAATATAATTTATATATTGTCATCGTTAAGAAGGATGAGTGGGCGGTTGTACTTCCCGGCGGGGAACATGCGCCGATCGATAAGAATGATTTCAGCTTCAAGGAGAATGGCGTGGCGAGACATTTTGACTTCGCTTATATAACGATACACGGTACTCCGGGCGAGGACGGGCGTCTGCAAGGATATTTCGATATGATCGGCATGCCTTACTCGTCGTGCGGGATGTTGGTGAGCGCTTTGACATTCAATAAGTACGTATGCAATCATTACTTGAGAAATTTTGGCGTGAGAATTGCCGCTTCCATTCATTTGTTTAAGGGCGAGACTATTACGGACGAAGAGGTAGTGAACCGTTTGGGTTTGCCTATTTTCGTGAAGCCGAACGATGGAGGTAGTAGTTTCGGCGTGACAAAGGTAAGAGAGGCCTCCGCTATCCAGCCCGCTATCGCCAAGGCGTTCGGGGAGGGACGAGAGGTGATCTTGGAGAGCTTTATCGATGGGACGGAAGTGACGTGCGGCTGTTACAAGGTAGAAGGCAAAGAGGTGGTCTTCCCGCTGACCGAGGTGGTTACGGATAACGAGTTCTTCGATTTCGACGCGAAGTACAACGGGCAGGTAGACGAGATCACCCCGGCCCGTATCTCTGCCGGCTTGACAGAGATGATACAGCGCGAGACATCGAGGATTTATGATATATTGGGCGCCAAGGGGTTGATTCGTGTGGATTATATCATTCCGGCAGACGGGGAGCCCGTATTGCTGGAAGTAAACACGACACCGGGAATGACGTCTACCAGCTTTATCCCGCAGCAGGTACGCGCGGCGGGATTGGATATCAAGGATGTCATGACAGATATTATTGAAGACGAGCTCAAAAACAGAAAAACAAAATAAATATGGATACAGAAACAGTTTCCCCTAATTTCGACGACATCCGTCCGCTGAACAATAGTGAGGTGAAGGACGCGATTGAAAAATTGGTCGCTAATGAGGATTTCGAGCGGGCTTTACGTTACATAAAGCCGAATTTGAATTGGGAGGAATTCTCGGCTGCCATGCGTGCTTGCAAGACGAAGGAGGAGTTTAAATCTACTTTGGCCTATGACGCTGTAATGACGGTGGCGAAAAAAACTACTTTCTCGCTTACTATCTCAGGGCGTAGCCGCCTGCCGAAAGACAAGGCCGCGTGTACGTTTATCTCGAACCACAGGGATATCGTATTGGATGCCTCCTTCTTGAATGTCATGTTGTATGATGTTGGTTATGGTATGACGCAGGTCGCTATCGGCGACAACCTTTTGATCCGTCCGTGGATCGAGACGTTGGTCCGCTTGAACAATAGCTTTATCGTGAAGCGCGGCGTTTCTGTCCGTCAGATGCTGGAGGTCAGCAAGACGCTTTCCTCTTATATCCATCATGCGATCAAGGACGTGAAAGAATCTATCTGGATCGCTCAGCGGGAGGGACGTGCCAAGGATTCGGACGATCGTACGCAGGGTAGCGTACTGAAGATGCTGAGTATCGGGGGCGACAAGGATAACTTGTTGCTGAACTTGATGGACTTGAATATCGTGCCGGTCGCTATCTCCTACGAGTTTGACCCTTGCGATTTCCTGAAAGCGAAAGAGTTTCAGATGAGGCGGGATGATCCGGATTTCGTGAAATGCCAGCGGGATGATCTGTTGAGCATGGAAACGGGTATCCTGAATAATAAGGGGCGTGTCCATTTCACGATCACTTCCCCGATCAATGACTCCTTGGTTAAGCTAGACAAGGATATGGAGAAGAACGAGCTGGTGAGCGCTATCGCCTCCGTTATCGATCGGGAGATCTATAAGAATTATCGTTTCTATCCTTGTAATTACGTAGCTTATGATTGGCTGAACGGTACCCGCCGTTTCCACGAACATTACGGGCCGAAGGATAAAAAGCAGTTCGAGGAGTATATACAAGGGCAGTTGGATAAGATCGTTCTTCCGAATAAGGATGAGGCGTTCTTGCGTAAGAAACTGTTGGAAATGTACTCCAATCCGTTGAAGAATTATTTGACGACTTTATAAGTTTCAATTGATTTTGAAAAAGAGGTGTTGTAAAAGGGCGGAGGATGCCTTTTGCGACACCTTTTTTTGTAGACCGCTGCGTCTATGCCTGCGGATATCCGCATGAATGTATGTTTCTTAACATACGCTTTCGGTGACATATTGTAATCTCCTATTTCGTATCTTTGGCATATACGGTAAGAAACGCTTACAGTATGCGAATCATTTAAATCAGTAGCAGTATGAAACCGGAAGATTACATCACCCGTGAGGAGAAGTATGGTGCTCACAATTATCATCCCCTGCCTGTGGTCTTGAGAAGAGGCGAAGGTGTTTTCGTATGGGATGTGGAGGGAAAACGTTATTTTGATTTCTTGTCCGGATATTCGGCGTTGAGCCAAGGACATTGCCATCCTAAGATCGTAAAGGCCCTGATGGAGCAAGCGGAGAGACTTACGCTTGTATCTCGTGCCTTTCATGCTGATATACTTGGTGAATACATGGAATTTACCTGCAAATTCTTCGGGTATGACAAGCTCCTGCCGATGAATACGGGAGCCGAGGCGGTAGAGACGGCCCTGAAGCTTTGCCGCCGGTGGGGGTATCGCCGGAAAGGGGTTGCCCCGGAACATGCGAAGATCGTGGTTTGTAGCGAGAATTTCCACGGACGTACGATCACGATTATTTCCATGAGTACGGACCCTAGCTCATATGCCGATTTCGGTCCTTATACACCCGGCTTTATAAAGATACCCTATAATAATGTGGATGCGTTGGCCGGGGCCTTGAAAGAGCCCGGTGTGGTAGGCTTCTTGGTAGAACCGATCCAAGGCGAGGCCGGGGTAGTGGTGCCCGACGATGGTTACCTGCGGGATTGCTATGAGCTTTGCCGTCAGCGGAATGTGTTATTTATTGCGGATGAGATACAGACGGGTATCGGACGTACCGGTAAGTTGCTGGCTTGCGATTACGAGGGAGTCCGTCCGGATATCTTGATTTTGGGGAAAGCGTTGTCCGGCGGGGTTAGCCCGGTATCGGCGGTGTTGGCAGACGATGAGATCATGCTTACGATCGCTCCGGGAGAACACGGCTCTACGTATGGTGGAAATCCGTTGGCGGCGAAAGTCGCTATCGCCGCCTTGGAGGTGGTACGTGATGAGCGTTTGTCGGAAAACGCGTTTAAGATGGGCGAATTGTTCCGTAGTGAGATGGAGCGGATCGAGAACCCGATGATCCGGAAAGTACGTGGCAAAGGTTTGCTGAACGCGGTCGTAACGGAACCTAAAGACGGGAAGACCGCTTGGGATATCTGTCTGGCGCTGAAAGAAAACGGTTTGATCGCTAAGCCTACTCATGATCATATTATCCGCTTTACGCCTCCTTTGGTGATTACGGAGGGGCAAATGATGGAAGCGATTGGTATCATACGAGATACATTCGCTAAATTCTAGGAAATAATGAATTTATTACCTCTGTTCGTACATCCATATACCTATCAGTTTGTTATCCATATACCTAGTTGTAGAGACGGGGCGTGCCCCGTCTCTACAACTGGATTCGGATATACGGACTAGGGGAATTAGGTTCAAATCTTATAATTATTGAAATAATTTGTGATATGAAGATAAACGTGATAGGTGTCCCTTTGAATCTGGGATGTGATCGGGAGGGCGTGGAGCGTGCCCCGAATCACCTCCGGGAACGGGGATTGATGGAGAGGATACGGAAAAACGGGCATAAGGCCTTCGACCTGGGTAATTTATATGTGCCGCCGGTTAGCGAGACGGATAAATTTGCGCGGGGTAACAGCATGAAATACTTGGATGCGATCGTGGAGGTGAATACGAATCTGGCGGAACTGGTTTATGATACGTTGAGGGGAGGGGCTTTCCCTTTGGTTATCGGTGGGGATCATTCGCTGGGTTTGGGCAGTGCCTCGGGCGTGGGGAAGTGTTATGATGATTTTGGTATCATATGGTTGGATGCGCATGGAGATATCAATACCAGCGAGACTTCTCCCAGCGGTAATATTCATGGGATGCCTTTGAGCGCCTTGATGGGAATGGGCAGTGAGGAACTGGTGAATATCTATGCCCCGGGGAATAAGGTGAGCCCGCGGAATGTGTTCTTGGTCGGGACTCGCAGCTTGGATGAGGGTGAGCTGGAACTGATCGAGCGGGAGAATTTGAGTGTTTATACGATGGAGACGATCCATCTGAAAGGGATCGGTTTTGTAGCCGAGGATATCAAACGGAAACTAAGGGAGCGGAAGATACGTAACGTGCATTTCAGCATCGATGTGGATAGTATCGATCCTCGTTTCGCCCCGGGTACGGGAACCCGTGTGTGCGAGGGGCTGATGCCGGATGAATTCAATGATTTCGTGGATCATATACTGTCTACGAACCTGATTAAATCAATGGATCTGGTAGAATTGAACCCGGAACTGGACGTGAACGAGCAGACCGCGAACCTCTGTCTGGAGATTATCGATTATATTACGGCTCGTCTATGATATAAAGGTTGGGGGGGGAGGTAGAGGAAAGTATTTCATTTTCAACTGGAATCGGTCTGTTGAAAATGAAATACCTTGAATCAGACGGCAGAATCCTTGGAACAGGACCGCTAGAAGGGATATCCGATGGCGAAATGGTAGCCCATGCCGTCTTTAAATTTCGGGATATTGTAATACCCTTTCTTTCCGGTATCGTAGGGAAGGTGCAAGCCGATGCCTACGTCGAAACGGATTACGATGAAGGTAAGGTCATAACGCAACCCAAAACCGGTGCCCAAGGCTAGATCCTTGAAGAAACTGCCCCATTTAAGTTGCCCGCCGGGACGGTCCGGGTCGTTTCGGATCAGCCAGATATTGCCGCTATCGAGGAATGCCGCCCCGTGAAGGTCGCCCAAGATCGGGAAGCGGTATTCGAGATTCGCCTCGAATTTAAGGTCGCCCGTACGATCGATATAAGCGTATTTATTGTTGTCGCTGTTTTGATAATAGCGACCGGGACCGATACTGCGGATCGTGAAAGCACGGATACTATTCGCCCCGCCGATATAGAATTGCTCGTTATAGGGGGAGGTCCGGGCGTTACCGTAACTGTAAATAGCTCCGGCCATCAGTCGGCCTACGAGATGCTGTTTATGCCCAAGGGCGTAGTTATAGCGTATCTCGGCGGTTCCCTTGATGAACTGGGCGAAGGGGTTGCCGAGTAATTCTTTGTCTTCTTTATTGAATTTCTTCCCGGCTAACGCATAAATCCCGTTCAAGACAAGACCCGCTTGCGTGACGGATGCCTGCCACCAAAGATGGTTCCGGCGGCTGGTGATCGGGGAGTCATCATAGGTATAAGTATAGTTCATGGCAGGGATGAACTGATCTTGCAAACTCTTCTTCAAGGCCTTGTTCACGTCTGTAATGCTATCGAACTCATGCGTGGTATGTTGAAGCAGGTTGAACGTCAGCTTGAATGGGGTAATGGAATGATGAGACGTGGCAGAGGGCTGGAACTCGTACGAGGCATCGCCCCCGAATGCCAGCAACTTGAAGAAACGGGCCCGGTTCATCTGGTCCGCGTAGAGACGGAAAGCGGTACTGGCCGGGAAATTCATATCCCGTTTGCTGAACGCGGGAAACAATACCCGCGGGAAAGTCAACGTGGTAGTCAGCCCCAGCTCATAACTGTTGATCTTGGAGCTGCTGCCATCCAACTTGTTTCCGGTTTGCCATTCGTAGGAACCGCGAAGTTTTACGCCGAAGGTCTCGCCCCCTCCGAAGACATTCCGTTTGGTCACGCTGAAAATGGCACCCGGGCCTACTTGATCGTTGCTCTTGGCGGTAACGTTCAGCTCTAGCTCACCGTCTAAAGGGAGATCGTAAACCGTATTGATCCGTAAATCCAGCGTGTCTTGGCGGCGCATGGTATCCCGGGGGGAATATTGTAACTCCGCGTAGCGGAAAATACCCAAGCGGGCCAGGGCGGTTTGCGTCCGTTCCTGTGCCTGTTGGTTGTAAAGCTCTCCCGGCTTGAAATATAAACGGTTGTAAATGACCGATGGACGTACCCTTAACTTTCCTTCATAATAGATCGTAAGGTCTTTATAACGGATCGAGTCTGTAGGAGGCTCGTTCTGATAACCGTTCAGCCAGACGGATATATCTCCTAGTTTCCAAGGCCGGAGGGCCGAGGGAGGCAGACTCTCCTTCGGGGTCACCCGCAGGGTCACTTTTCCCGGGTTCAGCAAGGTATCCGCTTGGTAGGTGATAAAATCGGGACGGAAATAGTAATATCCGTTGTTACGGAGCAAGGACGAGATGCGTTCTCGCTCGGCTTGCAATTGTACTACATTGAAATTCTCTCCTTTATGAAGGATACGCTCACCGATGGTGGCATCGATCAATGAGTCGGCACGGTGGCGGATATGGATATACTGGATACTGTCCAGCGTATACGGATCGTTCATGGTGACACTGTATTCCAGCTTCGCTTTCCGGGGATTCTTGGGATCGGGAATGACCTCGAAGGAGGTCTCTCCGTTGAAATAACCGTATTCGTTCAACAAGTTCCGGGCCACCTTGATACGGACATCCGGATTTACGGTAGTGATAAGTACCGGCTTCGCGGCCAGTTTATTGAAAATCCATTTGCCGATCTTCCCTTTCTTGTTCACGAAAGCGTTGTATACCCATAATCCGAAAGGGAAGGGTACTCGGATCGAGGAACTTCCCAACAAAGCGTTGTTAGGAGGATAAGCTAAGGCGGCCTCAACCTCTTCCAAGGTCGTTTCACCGGCTTTGGTCTTATCCTCGTTTCTCACCTCTATTTTCTTGATGCCGGTATACAAGACTGCTCCCTCGGGAAGATTCTTCGTGGTGGAGCAAGAGAAGAGAAGAAGTACGAATAGGAGATATGTTAAGATGTTTTTCATTCCTTTTCCTTTTCATCATTTATGGGTTTCACTTTCGTTTTCTTGAAGTTGAACAACTCCCTGAGGTGCATCATCTTCTTGCGGAGCACGATACCGGCCCCGGTCTCCGTGATCTCGCCTTCCAGCAGGCTTTCGTAATTCTTGTCGTGGAAGAGCTTGACGTAGCGAGATCCGCTGCTGTCTAGCCGGTACTCTACGGATACGTTGTCGATGAAGGGTTGCGCTTGTCCGTTGTTGATGTTCTCGCCGGTAGAGATACGGCCTCCCAGAACCACGCGGATGCGGTCGTTATAGAATCGCTTGGCGAAGCGGAACGAGTAGTCGGTACGGCTGCCACCGCCCTCTTCGCCGTTATCGTCATACGTCTCCATGCCGAAACTGATGTCCACGGACTTTAAGGCGCTTCCGGCAATGTTGTTGATCTCGCTTTGCAAGAAACTGGTCAAGGCATCCCCCATATTCACGTTCACCTTGCCACTTCCTCCTCCTCCGAGGTACATGCCGGTCACGAGCATGCTGACTGCCAGTTTCGCCCGTTCCTCAGGACCTTTCGAGGTTAATTCCTCCTGCATCGCCATGTCTTCTGGGGCGGTGAGAGTGAATTGCAGCCCGAGGTTTTCCAGCCGCTGGGTCAATTCGATACCCACGTCGAAGTTCACCAAACGGGGAGATGATTGCCCGGTCGGTGTGACAGACGTGCGGACACGTTCGGTAGCCGTTAAGCTCAGGGTCGGGTCCATAGGGTCGCCTGTCCATTGTACATAACTACCCTCTTGTACATTGAACTCCTTCAGCGGAATGACCGGAATGGAGTATTTGATGGTTCCTCCGGATAGCGTGTAGCGTCCGTTCAAGAACATATCGCCTTGCGGGGTATACTGGAAAGAAAGATCGCCGCCACCCTCTAGGTTGATGTGGTTAGACTGGTCGGAACTCAGGTCTACGTTCGCTTGTACGGCGGGATCGATGCGGATAGTCATCAACATGTCCATGCCGCCCATCGGCAACGGAGGCTTACGGGGCATCCTGCGGCGCAAGGTATCGGTGAAGGAGGTGAAGGTTACCATGTCCGACATCCGGTCTTGCACGGTCAGCGGAGAGTCTTTCAGTACATAGGTGATATTCGTACCACCCAGTAGTTGCAAGTCACCCCGCATAGTCAAGGCATCCAACGGCCCGTGCACGGTAGAATTCAGGTTGACGAACAATTTCCCGTATACAAGGCTTTCCTCGTTTTTCTTGACATTCAGCAGTTGTAAGTTATTCGCCGTTAGTTTAAGATCTGCCGTCATGCGGGATAAGTCGTTGAAGTCCACTTCCCCGTTGATGATAAACGGATTCTCGTTGTATGCGTAAATACCATACCGGTCGAACACGATCCGGTTATCCTTTATCTTGATCTTCTTATCGTCAAAACGGAAGGTGGAACCTGCCGCGGCCACATAGACAGAGGCGGTATCAAGTATCAGGTACCCCTCGGCCATAGGCTTGTCGCTCTGCCCGCTGATAGCGAGCGTACCATCGAGGTCTCCTCCCATCTTCGCCATATCATCCGGGATAAACGGGTTGGCGATATCCAGGGGGAAGTGCATGAACTCTACGGTACCGCTGATATGGTCGGTCTCGCCCATCTGATATAAGGCAGTGATGGCGCTCACTTCCTCCCTGTCTCGGAAAAGGTGCATATCCACTTGGTGGTTTCCTTGCTCTAAAGGCAGGTAAATGGCGTTGAACATGAGTTCGCCCACTCGCTCATTCTCGTAATACAGGTCATCGATATTCATGTCGGCCACGACCATGAAAGCGGAATCGGAAGGCGTGTACTGGAAATCGGCGTTCAAGATTCCTTCCATCGGCGGGATATAGCTGAACGCGCTGGAGATAACCCCTAGGTCGATCTGGCTCAACTCGGCGTGGATTTCCTCCATCTCCTCACTCTCCGCTTTGGAGTGAACCCACAGGGTAGCGTTATTCTCTCCGCTGAGCCGTAGGTTTGCCGCGATATCCTTCATGCCGCGTACCGTGACGTAGTTATCCGGATTCAGTTTAAAGGGACGGAACGCTATGATCGGGTCGTCGGGGAAAAGGCGGAACTTAATCCCGTTCTGTATCTTATCGGCCCGGATCCCGAGCAATAAGCCGGTCTCGCCTTTGCCATTCTTAAAATAAAAGCGGGCATCGCCGGAGCCATAACGTATTTGCCCGTCCAGCCCCGCGCTGAAAGGTTGTTGTTGCCTGTATTTATTCTTGATCACTTGAGCGCTGTAGACCAGCCCGAGCGGGTCTTGGCGCACCTCGGCCCGGATGGTATCGATCTGCGTCGTATCCCTCGCCAAGTCGTAGATGGAAGCATCCATGCGTATACCCGTTTCCGGCGAGGTATAGGCATTCATGGCGATACTCTTGAAATCCACGTAATAGGCTTGTAGATAGTTATAGATCGGATTATCTTGCCCCGCCCGTACCTCAAGGCACATATCGGGGAGGAGCGGGCGCAACATTTCCAAGTCGACCGTCGAGTCTCGTTCCAGTTGGAGAGTGATATCATTGGATACCTTAGCCAACTTATCCGTGATATGGTGTATGCAATCGTTGCCCGTGAGGATGATCCCTAAATCCCCGGCATGGAAAGATATCCGGGTAGTATCGATATCCGTCCGGGCACGTAAGGTAAGCGTCTTCGGCTTGAAACTTTTTTTCGGGGTGACGATCTCCCAGTTGCCCAACGTAACATCGAGCGCGTTATCTTCGTCCAGGTTGCTTTCTGCCTCGGCGAAAAGCTGGAAAGACGTGGAAAAGGGATCGGCCATTAGATGCATACCGTATAAATCCGCGTTCTCTACGTCCGCTATCAACATGGCCTTAACCTCATGCTTATGGAGGGTAGCGTTTAAAGTGACATCCATTTTCGCCAACGGGTATTCGCTGAGCAGGTCTGCTTTCAGTAAATTCTTTTCCAGAGAACCATCGATGGATACATCCGACACGGATGAGGTGCCGTAGCGTATATCCGATATTTTACCATTCAGCTTAGCCCATGTATGTTCGGAAAAAAGATCTGTTCCCTGACCTTCCGCTTTAACGGAGGCTGTCAGCCAATATAGGGAGTCTTTGGGCATGAAATGGGTAGGTTCCAGGCTGTCTATCCGCAAATTGGCTTCGTAGGCAAGCTGTGCCGGATTATAGCGGGCGGTCAGATCCACTTTGCCTTTGTCTTGGGTGAGAACAAGCTCCGTACGATATTCTTGATTCACGATCGTAGCCTCTCCTTTCAATTGGATTCCGGCCGGAATGGAGAATTGATCTCTTTGAGAGGCGGGAAGCATCGCCAGCAAAAAATCCAGGTTACCGGATTGAGCCTTTAACTGAACCTCGCCGGTACGCCGGATACTATCTGTCACGGATTCCAAGCCGCCCGTGATGTCTACCTGGAACGCACCCGGCAGCGTGATATCTCCTTGCGTGATACGTATGGCGGAGAGATTCCCTTCCACTCCGGTCGTGATAGCGAGAGGCTTATCCGGATAGGCCTTCTTGAAATCTTCCGGAAGGGAACCTGCCGCTATCCATAGATCTTCTTTCCCCAACGATGCGTTTAACAAGGCTTTCATGTTTCCTTGCGGATGATCCTCGAAGGAGCTCCAAGGGATGGTAGCGGCCAATTTCATCTCGGAATTCGGGGTCTGGAGAAGCAAGCCCGGTATGTCTATCTGTTTATGGTCGCTCCGGATATTTCCCGTCAGTGCGGTAACTTTGAGGCCGGAACGTTCTTCTACGGAGAACTCCTTGATACGGGCATTTATTTCTTTGCCTTGGTATAGGATGGAATCGATGGAGGTGTTCAGGCCCGTCAGATTGATATGGGAGAAATCAAGCCCTTTTCCGGCGGCCGCGTAATTTCCGTCATAAGCGAATGTGGAATTCGCTATGTCGAAGTTTCTCGCTTGATATCGCTCAGCTCCAAGGTCTACGATACCGTTATTTAGCCCGGCTTTATTTACGAAAGCCGTAAGCCGCAAGGAGTCTGAGGGTATCTGGAGGGCAAAAGCCACACGGTCCAGGCTAATCTTATCCAGTTTAAGTACCCAGTTCAAGGGAGTGGAAGTCGTGTCTTCTTTCGAGGTTGAATCTTTTAATATAAGGGTAATGGCGGTATCGGATAGATCTACGGTATTAAGCGTCGCTTTTTCCTCGGACAGGTTTATACGGTCGGCGTGCAGGTAAAGTTTCCCTAAGAATCCTTTAATTTCCAGACCTTCAATCAGGGTTCCTGTGTTGACTTTCACGTCGCGGAGATCGATCGCTTCTACCAATATCTGCTTCCGCAAAAGAGGAAGGGCACGAACCCGTACCGTCAAGCTCTGTAAACTCAATAAAGTATCGGCGGGAGGATTCATTACCTCGACACCTTTGACCGTAAGGTCTAGCGGGAAAGACAGCCTGATTTGCTCGATCCCGATACGCATGCCGGTCGCTTTTCCGGCATACTCGGTCGCTTTCCGTACCGCGAAGTTTTGGAAAGGTGGTATATATAGCAATATAGAGAGTAACAATACCAATGCGATCGGTATTAGGCATATCGCTCCTATCCGTTTAATCCATACTCTCATGTTGATCTGTTTCTCTTTTTCTTATTTGTTTATTTGCCTGTTTTTATGACGATTGCCCCGTTAGCGCCTCTCACTCCGTATTCACCGGCGTCTTTTAATACCCTTAATTCCGAGACATCTTCCACGGGCATCGTGTTTAGAACAGATAAGTCCATCGGTATACCGTCTACTACCACTAGCGGGTCGCTCGGGCTGTTTAAGGAGGCACTCGCTCGGATGCGCACGGAACCATCGGCAAATGTTATGCCGCTCATCCTTCGCAGCAGGCAATAGAGATCCCTGCATCCTGTTTTCTGTATCTCTTCTTTATGCATAACGCTTGAACTTATCATTTTGTTTCGTTCCCTTTCCATAATTTCTCTCAAGGTCTCGCTTGGCTCGAAACTACGCTCTGCGTTGAAAGTACTGTTCTCTAGAGTGATGGTTATATAATTGTATCCGTTGACGGGGACCTTGACCGTATTTTTCGTTTTCTTGATGGTGACGAACAGGGTATCGTTCAAATTAGCCCCCGGGATAGTGAATACACCCTGCCTGTTCGTTTTCACGGTGATAGGCTTCAGGCTCCCTAGCGTGACCGGATAGCGCTTGATCTTCTTATTGCTGATGTCGCGCAACACGCCTACCAGCGTGTCATTCTGTGCCGAAAGGAGTTGGCTACAGGCTATCAGTGAGAGAATTGTAAGAATATGGATCATTCGCATGGCTCTATCATTTTGGGTTGTCGGTCAAAGATAACATAATATTTCTTAATATCTGGTTCCCAAAGGTAATTTTATCAAGGGAAAGTGATCGGAATAACCTGTGAAATAAGAAAAAAATAGAGTGATAAAAGGAGGATAAAGATTATGGGATGTTCATAAATTCGTTGGGGTTACCGGAGACTGTGGCATCGGTTGGGCTTTGGAGAAATTGTGTTTTCGTGTTTTTACGATTTTAAGGATAAAAGAGTTTAAACATATTTTTTATGGATTAATTCGGAATTCTTTTTGATTTTCAAAGTCATTAAAAAAGGGGTATATCCGTGTATTCGTATGTATATCCGGCTCTATAAAAAATCAATACTTTGAAGATTTGAGATTTTATTTACATTTGCGGGAAAAATAATGTCGCAGTGTATGAAAAACAATATGTGCCTCTTTTTTCTGCTCTTCATTACCGGTCTAATCTCATGTAACCCTTACTCAGATCTGTATGAACATGCGGAAGAGATAATGCCGCAACATCCTGATAGTGTCTTAACGTTGCTATCTGCGATCGATGTGGACGATCTTTCAGAAAAGGACCGTGCGATGTACTATTTGCTTTTGACGGAAGCGCAAAACAAGACTTATGTCAAGCCTGCCTCAGACTCATTGATTACGATAGCTGTCGAATATTTTGATAAAACGGAAGACTGGGAAAGGAAAGCGAAGGCTTGGTATTATAGAGGCCGGATAAACCAAGATTTAGGCGATGCGCTTCATGCGCAGGATTATTATTTAAAAGCGTTGCGGGATGAGGATAAGATAACTGACTATGCCCTGTTAGGGCGTTTGTGCAATAGTATCGGTATGCTCTATACGGATCAACAGGTTTACGAGAAATCTTTGTCTTTCCAGAAAAAGGCGTTAGGGTATTTTGGCGCTTTACGTGATACGGTAGGGCAATCTTTTGTCTTAAGAGGATTGGGAAGAGTCTTTTCAGTGATACAGGAAAAGGATAGTGCCGTTTTTTATTACGAGAAAGCGCTGGCATTGGGTAGCGAGGCCACTAGACGCTCTCTATATAATGAGCTGGGCGGTATTTATTTAGATTTGGGTTTATATTCGAAAGCTTTCGACTATATCCGGATCGCTTTGACCCATCCCGCGAGCCAGGAGCAATTATATCCGATTTATTTGACATTGGGGGAACTCTATTTAAAAACATCTCGTTTAGATTCCGCGGAATATTATTTGAAAAAGGGATTGGCCAGCACAAGGCTTTCTACCCGAGCTGGAGCCTATTATCATTTGTCCCGTTTGTCAAAGGCCCGGGAGCGATGGGAAGAGTATGCGTTAAGGCAAACTAAATACGAGGAATTGCGTGATTCCTTGATGTTGGTAAGGCAGACGGAATCTTTTAGAAGAGAACAAGACTTATTCAATTACCATCAGGTAGAGTCTAAGCTCCTTCAAGCTACGATCGCGTTTAATAGAGCGGAGATCAACTTCTTGATAGTAAGTATTATCGCGATAATACTTGTTGTGGTCTTAGGCTTGTTCGCGGTTCTCGTTTATATGAAGTTCAAAAAGAAGAAAAGGAGTATACAGGAACAACGCAAGAGGTTGGCCGAATTGTTGAGGAGGCAATATGAGGATAAGATTCATATAGAGAAGAATGAAGCGCTCATCGCAGATCTGGAAAAGAAATTGCATGCCTCTTCTGTCGCTTATGATGAAAAAGAGAAAGAGCTTATGGCTTTGAGGAAGCAACGGCTGGAAATAGAAAATCAGAATTTATTGTTCGCGAAGACTGAAAATAAACTTTTAGTGGACCGTTTTGTGGTTTCTAACGTGTATTATCGTTTTCATTTAAAGGAAGAATGGAGGCCGAAAAATAGTGATTGGGCCGAGTTGTTCGAGGCGTTAGACAAGACCTACAATAATTTTACCCATAGATTGATGGGGCTTGTGCCGAAATTGACCCCGATTGAGCTGAAGGTAAGTTGCCTGGTGAAGTCAAATGTGCCTCCCGCTACAATCGCGATGCTGATAGTGACAACTCCCACGAATGTGTCGATGATACGTAAACGGCTTTATGAGAAAATATATACGACAGATAAAGGCTCTTCTGAGAAATTCGATAAGTTTATTCGGGATTTTTAGGAGTGTGCATAATTTGTGCAATAAAACAATACCGGTTAGTGGGGAATGAGTGATATGTTTGCTTCACATTTTATAAACATCTTTTTATAAACATCCGATTATGAAAGTTAAGAGACTTACTTTAATCGCATTATTATTTGCGACCTTTTTGATTCATCCTTTGTTTGGCGACACGATCCCTATCGAGGGGCGTTGGGATGACGAGTATTATCGTTCTGCCGATACGAATCGTCCACCGGTAGCTTCCATCGAGGGAGATATCCTTACCTTGGACTTTGAAGACGCTCTATCGAACCTGACTGTATGTGTCGTGAATGATAAAGGCGTGAAAGTATACGAGGATATCGTATCTGCAGAGGCGGGCGGTACGTATTCGCTCTCTTTAGCTGGAGAAGCGAGCGGCCGGTATCAGGTTGTGTTATTACATCAATTAGGATACTTGACCGGAGACTTTACCTTGGAATAGGAATTTAAGAGGTTTTTTTATTCCGATCGGGTTTGGGTGTTAAAATTAATATGGATTTTCCGCTTGTCTAAGATAAGAAATGACAGGGCAATACTATTATATATGCCGTTTATTCTGTATTTTTGCCAGAAAAATTAGCAGACATGGCGGAAAGCAAAGTTGGACACCTATTGGATAGCATTCAGATACCGGCAGACCTGAGACATTTGTCACAGGATAAGTTGGAGCAAGTATGCGCCGATTTGCGTCAATATATTATTGATGTTTTGTCTGAGAATCCCGGTCACCTGGGGGCGAGCCTTGGTACGGTGGAGCTGACAGTCGCCCTTCATTACGTATTCAATACTCCCTATGATCGTATCGTTTGGGATGTCGGGCATCAAGCTTACGGACATAAGATACTTACAGGAAGGAAGGATATATTCCATACGCTCCGTAAATTCAAGGGAATCAGTGGTTTCCCAAACCCGTCGGAAAGTGAGTACGATGCTTTTATCGCCGGGCACGCCTCAAACTCAATCTCGGCGGCGATGGGTATGTCGGTAGCGTCGGCCTTGAGGAAGGAAGCAGATCGCCATGTGATCGCCGTGATCGGGGATGGCGCTATGACCGGCGGGCTTGCTTTCGAGGGCTTGAACAATGCCTCTGCCAATCCTAATAATCTATTGATCATCTTGAATGATAACGATATGGCGATAGACCATAGCGTGGGAGGCCTTAGCCAGTATCTAGTGGATATAACGACCAGCCAAGCCTATAATAAGATGAGATACGATGTGTATCGAGGCTTGAAGAAAATTAAGCTGATCAATAACGACAGGCGGGAGAATATCTTGCGTTTTAATAATAGTCTAAAGGCATTACTTACCCAGCAACATAATTTATTCGAAGGTTTCAGCATCCGCTATTTCGGTCCGGTGGATGGACATGACGTAAATTATCTGGTGAAAGTATTGAATGATATAAAAGATATGCAAGGTCCGAAATTGTTGCATATCAAGACGAAAAAAGGAAAAGGCTTTAAGCCTGCCGAAGAATCGGCGACGGAATGGCATGCGCCCGGAAAGTTCAATAAGGAAACCGGGCAGCGTATTATCGTCCGGAAATTGGATGAGCCTCAATTGTATCAAGATGTATTCGGGCATACATTGGTAGAGCTTGCCGAGAAGGACGAGCGTATCGTGGGAATAACCCCGGCTATGCCGACGGGCTGCTCCATGACGTATATGATGAAAGCCTTTCCGGAGCGAGCCTTCGACGTGGGAATAGCCGAGGGACACTCCGTTACATTCTCCGCGGGCTTGGCGAAAGAGGGTATGATTCCTTTCTGTAATGTATACTCCTCGTTTATGCAGCGTGCGTACGATATGATTATCCATGATGTAGCTTTGCAAAAGTTGCATATGGTAATCTGTTTGGATCGTGCGGGATTGGTGGGTGAGGATGGAGCCACGCATCATGGCGTGTTTGATTTGGCTTATCTCCGCCCGATACCGAATTTGGTGATCGCTTCTCCGTTGAATGAGTTGGATTTAAGGAACCTGATGTATACGGGTTATGCCGCTTTTGACGGCCCGTTCGTAATTCGTTATCCTAGGGGCAAGGGAGAGATGAAGGATTGGCGTAACGAGATGCGGGTATTACCTGTCGGAAAAGGGAAGAAGTTGCGTGACGGGGATGATATCGCCGTGCTTTCCATCGGACCGATCGGCAACGAGGTGATCAAAGCCATTGAGATGGTGAAAGACGAGGGCCTGTCGGTAGCCCATTACGATATGATTTACCTGAAACCGATAGACGAGGATCTGTTGCACGAGATCGGAAAGAAATATAACCATATCATTACGGTAGAAAACGGGGTGATAAAAGGAGGTTTGGGTAGCGCTGTCCTTGAGTTTATGGCAGATAATGGCTACACGCCTCACGTAAAGCGCATCGGAGTGCCGGATACGTTTATCGAACATGGTTCTATACCGGAGCTATACCGGTTATGTGGTATGGACGCCGAGAGTATAGCGAAACAGTTGAGAATAGAGAATTGATTATTGCCGATTAATAGAATATGAAAATTGTCATAGCCGGTGCGGGAGAGGTAGGTACACATTTAGCGAAAATGTTATCTCAAGAGAATCAAGATATTATTTTGATGGATCCGAATGAGGAACGGCTGAATTTCTCTAAGTCCAGTATGGAGATTCTCCCCATGGTCGGGAATCCGACCTCGCTCAGGGATTTGGAGGAGGCGGGGATCAAGAAAGCGGATTTGTTTGTAAGTGTCACTCCCGAGGAGACTACCAATGTGACGGCTTGTATGCTAGCCCATAATCTGGGGGCGCATCGTACATTGGCCCGGATCAATAATTACGAATATTTATTACCTAAGAATAAAGAGCTGTTCGAGAAGCTGGGTATCAGCTCGATGATTTACCCGGAGATGTTGGCGGCAAAGGAAATCGTGACGGCGGTGCGCCGCCCGTGGACCCGTCAATATTGGGAATTGTTCGGTGGGGCCTTGATCTTGATAGGCGTTAAAGTCCGGGATAACTCTCGCTTGGTGAACCGGGTATTAGCCGAGTTGCTGAATGAGCAGAAGCTATATCATATCGTTGCTATTAAGCGAAAGAACGAGACGATAATACCTCGCGGTACAGACCGGATAGAGTCCGGCGATATCGTATTCTTTACGACCACCCGGTCTCATATAGAAGATGTACGCTTGCTGGCCGGGAAGAAAGACCCGGAAGTTAAGAAAGTCATAATCTTGGGCGGGAGCCGTATCGCTATCCGTGCCTGCCAATATTTACCTAATAATATCCGGGTAAAGGTGATTGAGGTTAATAAAGAGAAAAGTCACCGGATAGCGGAGGTCGTACCCGGCAATGTCTTGATTATAAATGGAGACGGGCGTGATACCGATTTGTTGATGCAAGAGGGGATCAAAGATGCCCAAGCCTTTATAGCCTTAACGGAGAACTCCAGCACGAATATCTTGGCTTGCCTGGCCGCTAAGCGTCTGGGGGTGTTTAAGACAATTGCCAAGATCGAGAATATTGATTATATCCAATTGGCTGAAAGTATGGATATAGGTTCGGTTATCAACAAAAAACTGATAGCGGCCAGCCATATTTATCAGTTCCTGTTGGATGCGGATGTCTCTAATGTGAAATGCTTGACTTTCGCGAATGCGGATGTGGCAGAGCTGGTCGCCCGTCCGGATTCGAGGATTACCAAAAAGCAAGTCAAGGATCTCCGCTTGCCGAAAGATATGACTCTCGGAGGTTTGATCCGCGACGGTGAGCCGATGATGATCAAAGGAGATACTCAGATACAGGCATACGATCACGTGGTCGTATTCTGTTTGGATACCGCGATGCGTAAACTGGAGGACTACTTTAACTAGTGGAATTATGTTGAACGTACGTTTTATAGTGAAGATGCTAGGGATGATGTTCATCCTGGAGACTTTTTTTATGCTGGCCGCTACCGCTGTCGCCTTCCTTTATCGGGGAAATGATGTATATCCGCTTCTTATTTCCAGTGGTATCTTATTCGGGACGGGATTCTTGTTCTATTCTCTGGGCTTTAGGGCAAACGAACATTCGGCCGGACGGCGGGAAGGAATGTTGATCGTGACGTTGACATGGATTTTATTTTCCTTATTCGGGATGTTGCCATTTTACATAGGCGGGTATATAAATAATGTAACCGATGCTTTTTTCGAGACTATGTCCGGGTTCACGACTACTGGCTCCACTATTTTGAGAGATATAGAAGCGTTGCCTAAGGGGATCTTGTTTTGGAGGAGTCTTACGCAGTGGCAGGGAGGCATCGGTATGGTGGTGTTTACGGTGGCGTTGATGCCTATTTTCGGGGGTGGCGCCTCACAGATGTTCGACGCAGAGACTCCCAGTATAACCCATGAGCGTTTTCGTCCTCGTATTACACAAGTGGCTAAACGCCTTTGGGGGGTATATGTTTTCTTGACGTTATTTTTGGTGGGGCTTCTTTGGGCGGGCCCTATGGATTTATATGACGCCGTCAATCACGCTCTTACCGCTATATCTACGGGCGGGTATTCTACGAAAAATGCCAGTATCGCTTACTGGAACTCTTCTTACGTGGAGTATATAATAACCTTGTTTATGTTTATTGGGGCTACCAATATGACCTTGATTTATTTCTGTTTTAACGGAAATGTGAAGAAGTTGCTTAAAGACGAGGAGTTTCGCTGGTTTTTCTTTTTCGTTTTAGGGACGATTATCGTGGTCATGTTGTGGATTCTCTATCTCGGATTCGCTTCTGATGTGGAGAATGCGTTCCGTAAGTCGGCGTTTCAAGTGGTAACATTGGTCTCTACCTGTGGCTTCGCTACAGACGACTATATTCCTTGGGGGCCGTTTTTCTGGTTTATCTCGTTGGTCTTGATGTTTATTTGTGGTTGCGCCGGATCTACTTGCGGTGGTTTGAAGATGGGGCGCTTTATTATATTGACGAAGAATCTTTCCAATGAGTTCAAGAAGCAGACACACCCTCATGCGGTAATTCCGGTGCGGATGAACGGACATGTCGTGTCGGGCGATATCGTGCATCGTGTGTTGGCTTTTGTGTTCGCTTATATTACGTTGATCGTGGTAAGTTGTTTGGCCTTGTCTTTGGATGGCATGGGATTCTCGGAGGCGATAGGAGCCGCTGTCTCTGCGATAAGTAACGTAGGGCCGGGTCTGGGGACACTGGGGCCGGTAAGTAATTTTGCGGATGTCCCTACGGTATCGAAGTGGTTCCTCTCTTTCTTGATGTTAACGGGACGGTTGGAGATATTTACGGTATTGACAATACTAGTCCCCGGTTTTTGGAAACAATGACAGGTAAGCTTGTGGGTTACCCGGGAAAGGGATGGTGGTTCCTGAATGGTACCTATTTGATTTTTCTTATAAGATGATATACGCTTTTGGTTAATTTTGCGTTATAATAGGTACGAAATATAAAAAAGATATATAGATGATAGAATATATAAAGGGTGAAATCGTGGAACTTACACCTACACGGATGGTTTTGGAGTGTAGTGGTATAGGCTACGAGCTGAATATATCCTTGAATACATATAGTGCGTTTGGAAGCAAGACTACCGGAAAGATATATATATATGAGGTAATCAGGGAAGACGCTCATTTATTATTTGGTTTCGCCGAGAAAATAGAAAGAGAGTTGTTCCTATTGCTTACTTCCGTCTCCGGGGTAGGGCCGAATACCGCGCGCATGATCCTTTCTTCTCTACCTCCAACCGAATTAATACAAGTGATCGGCTCGAAGAATGAAGCCGCTTTGACCGCCGTGAAAGGTATTGGATTGAAAACGGCTCAACGTATTTTGGTAGATTTGAGGAACAAGGTAAAGCCGATGGAAGGTATGGCCGGCAACTTACCGGAAGCATCAGTCTCCAGTGGGGCGGTAGCGGAGGAGGCTGTAGCTGCGTTGGTTATGCTGGGCTTCCAGAAAGCTGCCTCGCAAAAGGCTGTGGCTGCGATTTTGAAAGGCTCGCCCGCTTTAGCCGTGGAACAAGTAATTAAAACTGCGCTTAGAATGCTTTGATAATTGACAATTGAGGATTGACAATTGACAATTAAATGAGGAAATGAGAAAACGAGTATTGAAATATTCCATATGGATCGCTGTACTGTTGTTTGGTGTCGGCCTGTATTCGCTGAACGCTGATTACCTTGCGTATACATCGTCCTTGCCGGAACTGGAATTGCTGGAGGCCCCGGAAGATACGATTCCTCCCCGTTATCCGGTAGCTAAGACCACGCCGGAGGAATATCAAGATATCGTAAGGCAATCGCCCGCCGATTTGCGTGATCCGGAGAATGTCAAGACAACGATTGAGTATGACTTGAGGACGAATACCTATATTGTCCGCACGAAATTGGGCGATATGGAGATCGGTACGCCGATGAGCTTAACACCTGCGGAATACCAAGATTACTCTATGCAACAATCCCTTCGTTCGTATTTCCGCCAAAAGAATGAGGAAGAATACCAGAAAGCTACGAATAAGCAGTTTAACCTGACCGATATGCAGTTTAATATCGGTGCGGCAGAACGTATCTTCGGCCCTGGTGGAGTACGTGTAAAGACACAAGGCTCTGCGGAAATTACGATGGGATTGAAGACCAATAAGAATAATGACCCTTCCCTTCCGGAGCGTTCCCGTAAACGTACTTTCTTTAATTTTGACGAGAGCGTTCAGTTGAACGTGCAGGCCTCGGTGGGCAGTAAGGTGAATTTCGGGATGAATTACAATACCGAGACCTCTTTTGACTTCGATTCCAAGAAGCTGAAGTTGGCGTATACGGGCGAAGAGGATGAGATCATCAAATCGTTGGAGGCCGGTAACGTGAGCATGAATACCAGCAATTCCTTGATTAACGGAGGGGCGGCTTTATTTGGTATGAAAGCGGATTTGCAATTTGGCAAGCTGCGGGTGAACGCCTTGTTCGCCCAGCAGGAATCCGAGTCTAAGACGGTTAGCTCAAAAGGTGGCGTGCAAACGAAGCCCTTTGAGATCAAGGTGGATGAATATGATGAAAATCGCCATTTCTTCTTGGCCCATTATTTCTATGATAACTACGACAAGTTTATGGAGTCTTTGCCTACCGTCACCTCTGGTATCGAGATCTCCAAGATAGAGGTTTGGGTTACCAATAAGCGCGGTAATTACGACCAGTCCCGCAATATCGTAGCTTTCACGGATTTGGGAGAAAACGAGTCGCGCAACATCAGCAATACCGCATTGGTGATGCCATCCGGAACTGACCGGCGTCCGAACAACTCGGCTAATAACTTGTATACGACTTTGACCACCCAATTTACGGATGCGCGTAAGATCAGCATGGTTAACGATGCGTTGAAAGGAGTCATGGAAGGTGGAAAGGATTTCCAAGAGATCGAGAGCGCCCGTTTGCTGGAGTCTTCTGAGTATACGCTGAATAAGAAGCTGGGATATATCTCGTTGAAAACCCAATTGCAGGCAGATGAGGTATTAGGTGTCGCTTTTAGCTTTATCTATAACGGTAAGACGTATCAAGTCGGCGAGTTCTCTACGGATAATAAGGAGAATACGAGCGACTGTATTTTCGTGAAATTGCTGAAAGGTATCACGATGTCACCGGATATGATGTTTTGGGACTTGATGATGAAGAACGTATATTCGTTAGGCGCTTACTCGGTACAGAAAGAAAAGTTTAAGTTGAACGTAACGTATCAAAGCGATTCTACCGGCACATATGTCAACTATCTTCCGGAAGGTAACTGCGCGAATCAGATTTTGATCCGGGTATTAGGCCTGGACCGCTTGGACACTTATGATAATCCGAATCCGGATGGTTTCTTCGATTTCATTGATGGCTATACGATACAGTCGGAGACCGGAAAGATCATATTCCCTTGCGTGCAACCATTCGGCTCGAAATTGCGGGAAAAGATAGGTAATGCTTATGCGAGCAAATATGTGTTCCAGGAACTGTATGACTCTACATTGACCGTTGCCCGCCAGATCGCCGAGAAAAATAAATTCCTTTTGAGCGGTGAGTACAAAGCCTCGTCGGGCTCGGAGATTGATTTAGGAGCCACTAACGTAGCCCGGGGGTCCGTGCGTGTGACAGCGGGAGGGGCTACGCTGACCGAGAATGTGGATTATACGGTAGACTACAGCTTGGGCCGGGTGACGATCTTGAATGAGAGTATCATATCTAGCGGAACCCCTGTCAGCGTATCGTTGGAGAACCAGTCTACTTTTAATATGCAACGGAAGACGATGATCGGGTTGGATTTGAATTATCAGTTCAACAAGGATTTCATGGTCGGCGCCACGGTTATGCATATGTCGGAGATGCCTCTTACGGTAAAAACCACTTTGGGGGATGAGTCTATAAAGAATACCTTATGGGGTTTGAATACCTCCTACAAGGCAGAGAGCCAATGGCTGACGAACGTGTTCGATAAGTTACCGTTGCTGACATTGACTAAACCCAGCCAGATCTCGTTCAATGCAGAGTTCGCTCATTTAATAGCGGGGCATTATGAGAACCAATATACGGGTGGTTACTCATATCTGGATGATTTTGAGTCTACCCAAAGTGGCATGGATCTATTGAATCCCTATGCGTGGAGCTTGGCGAGTACTCCTTATGAGGACACGAACCCTAAATTCCCGGAGGCAGATAAAGTAAATGATATCGCTTATGGTAAAAACAGGGCTTTATTGGCTTGGTATACGGTGGATGGTATTTTTACTCGTAAAAGTTCGTCTTCCCGCCCCCGTCATCTTACGAATGATGATTTGTCGAATCATTATGTCCGGGGAGTTAGCTATAAGGAGATTTACCCCAATAAGGAATTAGGAACGAATGATAACACGACCTTGCCGGTGTTGAACTTAGCTTTCTATCCGGATCAGCGAGGCCCTTATAACTTGGATGCGGATAATATAACGCCGGAGGGCAGATTGGCGAACCCTGAGAAACGTTGGGGTGGTATTATGCGTAAGATCGAGCCGAGTGATTTGGAATCTGCCAATTATGAGTATATAGAGTTCTGGATGTTGGATCCCTTTTTATACAGTGAGAACTCGGAAGGTGGTGATTTGTATTTTAACTTGGGGGAAATATCGGAGGATATCTTGAAAGATGAGAAGAAGTTTTTCGAGAATGGTATGCCGGTAGACGGCGATATGTCGAAAGTCGATACCACGGTATGGGGTAAGGTGCCTCGTACGCAAAGTACGGGGTATGCGTTTGATGCCCAGAACCGGGAGCTGCAAGATGTCGGCTTGGACGGTCTTTCTACGGAGGAGGAGTTGCAGTTTCCTACTTATGCGGAATACCTCGATAAGTTACGGAGCAAGTTATCCGGTACGGCCTTGGCCGATATGATGGACGATCCTTTCTCGCCGTTCAATGATCCGGCCGGCGATAATTACCACTATTTCCGCGGCGATGATTACGATGAGGCGGGGAAGAGCATCTTAGAGCGTTATAAGCGCTATAACGGCGTGGAAGGAAACTCGCGGGAATCAGACCAGCGGTATGCCACGGCGGGCAAGAGTACCCCGGATGTGGAGGATATAAACGGTGATAATACCTTGAACAAGACGGAGAAATACTTTGAGTATAAAGTCTCGCTCCGTCCGGAGGATTTGCAGGTCGGGGTCAATAACATCGTTGACGAGCGTACGCCGGAGGTGACTTTGATGAATGGTAAGTCGGAGAAGGTGAAATGGTATTTGTTTAAGATCCCGATCAAGAATTACGACAAGACGGTAGGCGCTATTCGCGATTTCAAGACGATCCGTTTCATGCGTATGTATATGACGGGTTTCCGTGATTCTACGGTCTTACGTTTCGGCTCTTTTGAGTTGGTTCGCGGTGATTGGCGTACGTATACGCAGGATTTATCGAATCCGCTTATTCCACCTAAGTCTGATGGACAAATAGTTGTATCTTCTGTAAATATAGAGGAGAACGGGCAACGTCAACCGGTCAATTACGTGTTACCTCCGGGAGTTAGCCGTATGTTCGATTCCAGCCAGCCGCAGTTGCTTCAACAGAATGAGCAGGCGTTGTCTCTGAAGATTACGGATCTGTCTCCGGCAGATGCCCGTGCGGTTTATAAATCTACCTCATATGACCTTCGCCGATACAAACGGTTGGAAATGTTCGCTCACGCGGAAGCCCCGATTGATGAGAACCAGACGTTAGGCGATGGAGATCTCTCGGTATTTATCCGTTTGGGATCGGATTATAAAAATAACTATTATGAGTATGAGGTTCCTCTGAGCCTGACCCCTCACAGTACGATCCTCTACAATACGAACAATAGTGCGGATCAAGAGAAGGTTTGGCCAAACCAGAACAAGCTGGACTTCAGCCTGGATATCTTAACGGATCTGAAATTGGAGCGGAACCGCTTGAAACGGCAAGGACAAGGAAATATAAGCTATCAAAAAGTTTATTCGAAGAACGATCCGGACAACACCCGTAATAAAATTAGTATTATCGGTAACCCGAGCTTGGCAGAGGTGAAGGTAATCATGATCGGTGTGCGTAATAATACGAGCGATATCAAGAGCGGTGAAGTCTGGGTGAACGAGCTCCGTATGACGGATTTCGATGAGAAAGGCGGTTGGGCGGCTAATGCGAACCTGAATGTCGCTTTGTCGGACTTGGGTACGGTCAACGTGAGCGGACGGATGGAAACCGCCGGTTTCGGTGCGTTGGATCAGTCGTTGGCCGAGCGTCGGATGGATGATTATTCGCAATATAGCGTGGCAACCTCTATCGAGTTGGGAAAATTGTTCCCGGAGAAGGCCAAAGTCAGCATACCTTTCTACTACGCTTATTCGAAAGAGACGACAACGCCCGAGTATGATCCGTTGAATGAGGATATCAAGCTCTCGGATGCGTTAGACGCGGTGGATACCCAGGCCGAGAAAGACTCTATCAAGAATTATTCCTTGGACCAAACCGTTATCAAGAGTGTCTCTGTCAATAACGTGAAAGTGGATATCCGTAGCAAGAACCCGATGCCGTACGACCCTGCGAACTTCTCGTTCGGTTATTCTTATAGCCAGAACAGCAAGAAGAACCCGGAGACTGAATATGAGACGACCAAAGACTACCGAGGCAATTTCGCGTATAGCTATACGCCTTACGTGAGACCGTTCAGGCCATTCGAGAAGATGAAGAAGAACAATGGCTATACGAAATATATCAAGCAATTCGGATTGAATTACGTCCCGTCGAATATTAGTTTCCAGACGGCGATGATGAGGAATTACTACGAGATAAAACTGAGAGACCTGACTAGTTCTACCGGTGGTGGCAACCAGTTGCTCTCGTTCAGCCACAATTTCTTATGGGACCGTGCTTTCAGCTTGCGTTGGGACTTTACGAATAACTTGAGTATGACCTTTACCTCGGGTACGAACGCCCGTATCGAGGAACCGAACGTTCAGGTAAACAAGAAGTTGAACCCGGATGATTATCAGGTATGGAAGGATTCGGTGAAGCAAAGTATCCGTGATTTGGGTACTCCGTTGAAATATGACCAGACGTTTAATGTCACTTGGAACATGCCGTTGCAATTCATTCCTGCGCTAGACTGGGTGAACAGCTCATTGACTTATAATGCCACGTACAACTGGGACCGCGGGGCCGAGGTCGCTAGTGTAGAGTTGGAACAGGGTAATATAATCAAGAACCAGCGCCAATTTGACTGGCAAGGTAGTTTCAACCTACAGGCGTTGTACAACAAGAACAAATACCTGAAAAAGATCAACCAGAAATTCATGGCCTCTTCCCGTACAAACGCCCGCCAGCCGGAGAAAAAGAAGAAAAAGGTAAAACTGGAGAAGGAGATCCAATTGAGCCCGGATAGCGGTACGATCGTGCAGCACGGGATGTTTACGAAAAAGGTTCGCATCTCGGCGCGCGGGGCGGATGGAAAAGTCTATTCGATCAAATATAAACCGATCAATTATGCCCAAGTGATGATCTTGAATAAAGATACGGCGCATTTGAAACTGACAATCGTGCCCGGTCCTCAACCATTGGAGGGAACGCTGACGAAAGTGGCCGAATACGGTAGCCGTTTCCTGATGATGTTGCGCCGGGTGAACGTACAATACTCGTCGGTAGATGGTATGATGTTGAGCGGTTACGCGCCGGAGGTCGGCGATATGTTCGGGCAGCGGCGTACGGGTACCTTGGCTCCGGGGCTTGGTTTTGCTTTTGGAGCGGTAAGAAGGAGTTTTATCGACGAGGCGGATGAGCGGGGCTGGTTGATAAAGAATGAGAATATGACGACTCCCGCCATGATCAGTAACGCGAAGAATCTTACGATCCGTGCGAACCTGGAACCTATAACCGGCTTGAAAATCGATTTGAACGCGAACCGGGTGGATACCCGCAGCACCGATATCTATTATATGCAAGACGGTATGCCAGAACAGATGGGAGGAAGTTTTACGATGACAACGATCGCCTTGGGTAGCGCTTTCAGCGGTAGCGGAAACGCTAATAACGGCTATTCGTCGAAGGCTTTCGATAAGTTTATCTCCCACCGTAATGTGATCGCCCAGCGTTTGGAGAATGCCTATGCGGGAACTAATTATCCTACTTCCGGTTTTATGGCCGATCACTCATTGGCCGGTAAGCCGTATGACGCCTCGGCCGGCAACGTGAGCTTGAACTCGATGGAGGTATTAGTACCGGCGTTCTTGGCCGCTTATACGGGGAAAGACCCGAACAAAGTAAGTTTGTCTCCATTCCCTTCGGTAAAAAGCTTACTTCCGAACTGGCGTATCACGTATGATGGCCTGGGCCGTATCCCGGCTGTCCGTAAATATTTTAAGAGCATGATATTGAGCCATCAATACCGCTGTTCTTATAGTGTGGGGGCATTCTCCTCGTTCTTGGATTGGGTGGATGCCGGGCAGGATGGTTTGGGATATATCCGCGATATCCAGACCGGTAATCCTACGCCATCTTCCCCTTATGATATAGCGGCGGTGAGTATCACGGAGGGATTCAGCCCGTTGTTTGGCGTAGACGCTACCTTATTGAATAATGTAACAGGTAAGTTTGAGATACGCAAGACGCGTAATTTAAGTTTGAACATATCCTCTTATCAATTGGTGGAGGCGCTTTCCAACGAATTCGTGGTTGGCGTAGGATATAAATTGACTGAGTTTAACAAGGTGTTGAAAATGAAGAAGACACGCGATTTCAGCAATGATCTTACGATCCGCTTGGATTTCTCCTACCGCAAGATGATGTCTTTGATCCGTAGGATTGAGGATCAGTTGACGCAAGCTACCAGCGGGAATGTAGCGAAGACCATCCAGTTCTCCGCTGATTACGGGTTGAGCCGTGCCTTGACATTGAGAGCGTTCTATGATTTGCAGATCAATGAACCGATCGTGTCTACCTCTTCTTACCCGACCTCCAACTCGAACTACGGCATTAGTTTACGGTTCTCGTTAGCGCAATAAGAAGAGTATAGTCTATTTACAGGACTTCTTGGTCTGTTTTTAAATGCCTGTCTATCGGTATGGAATAAACCTTTATATTTGTGCAAAATATAATTGAGATATGAAGAATACTTACAAATTGATACTATTTCTTCTCTTGATAGCCAATGCTTCTTTCGGTCAAGACGTGAAAGGGCATATTAAGGATGCGGAGAGCCAGGAGGCTTTGGCCGGCGTGAACGTCTTTTATAAGGATAAAGGAGGAACAAGGGGAACCGTGTCTGATATAAACGGTTATTATGAGCTGAAAGTAACGGACGGCGACGCGATCTTGACCTTTAGCTATCTGGGGTATGAGACGTTAAGTGTTCCTGTGAAAGTAGACCCGGGAGAATTCTTGACACATGATGTATCCTTGCGGACAAACTCGAACATGATGGACGAGGTTGTCGTGAGCGTCGGGCGCTATGAGCAAAAGCTGAGCGATATTACCGTCTCCATGGAATTGTTGAAGGCGAGAGATATCACCCGCCAGTCTCCGAAAGATTTAACGGATGTTCTGAAAAACATCTCGGGCGTAGACGTGACGGACCGGCAACCATCCGTGCGCGGTGGTACGGGATGGACTTATGGGGTAGGTAGCCGTTGCTTGGTTCTGGTAGATGGGATGTCGGTGCTGACCCCTGGGTCCGGTGAGATAAACTGGAATATGATCCCGATGGAGAATGTTGATCAGGTAGAGGTACTGAAAGGAGCGTCTTCCGTGTTATACGGTTCTTCGGCCTTGAATGGCTTGATTCACGTGAAAACGAAACGTCCCGGATTGGATCCGGCGACACGGGTAAACCTACAAGGTGGATTATACGGAAAGCCGCGTCAGAACGGCGCTCCTTTGTATGGGGGCCTAGACCTCTCTCACTCCCGCAGGATCCATAATCTGGATCTGACGGTTGGCGCTAATACATTTTTAGACGATGGGTATCGGCAAGACAATTATAACCGCCGTGTCCGGATCGGCGGGAACTTGACGTATCACGATCCTCGGGTACAGGGGCTGAGTTATGGCATGAACGTGAATTATTTGTATAACGATTATACCGGCTTCTTTATCTGGCGCTCTCCGGAGGAACCTTATATACAATCTCCGCTGGCGAATATGGGACGTCGTGAGAATACGTTTTATATAGACCCCTTCCTGAATTATACGAATTCGGAAAAAAAGACGACCCATCGTTTCAAGGGGCGTTTCTTCCAGCGGGGAAGTCGTATCATCACTCATACTACGGATAAATCCCTTTTGGACATAGCGGATAATATGGGATTCGATATCTCATCCGTTCCGGAGATTATCGATATGGCGCAGAACTGGCAAACCGGATTATTGCCTACTTTCCTGCCGTATCTGCCGGAAGTGATGAACGGGAAGGTCTGCGGCCTGATGGGGGAATTGGGCAAACTGGGAAATCATTTCTTCCCGACAGCTACCTCGGCTGATTATATGGACTTGATCTCTTGGGTCATGGGGCGTACTCCGCTGCCGGATAAGAATAATTTAGGGGCATGGATGGTAGATGCCATGAAACCGATGAGGCAAAAAGCCGTGGAGGCTACGGATCATACTTATTCCTACAATCTGGATTACCAATTCAGCAAGGAGTTCGATCACTCGCGACTTACGGTGGGAGGTACTTATGAGCGCATCCACGCGGATTCGAAGGTGACGGGGCAGCACAGTAGCGATAACGTGGCCACTTTCCTGCAATATGATCATACGTTCATCGATCGTTTGAATGTCTCGGTAGGTGTTCGTCTGGAGTATTACCGGGTAGATGATTTCTACCGGGAAGCGGAGACGAAGATTCTCGGGGCGAAGATACCGGTGAAACCTGTCTTCCGCGGGGGCTTGAATTATGAGCTGGGCGAGTACAGTTTTATCCGGGCTTCCTTCGGGCAGGGATACCGTTATCCATCCGTTACGGAGAAGTTTATCTTGAAGGATATCGGGGGTGTGGGAGCTTTCCCTAACTCTGAGTTGAAAGCGGAGCAGGGCTATAACGCCGAGCTTGGTTTCAAGCAAGGGTATAAGTTGGGTGGTTTGAAAGGTTTTATCGATGTGGCCGGCTTTTATACCCGCTATAAGGATATGATTGAGTTCCGTTTCGGCTTGTTCAACAATAAGACATTCGATTATATCGACGGGCTTTCGAAATTATTCAACGCGCTCTCTAGTGGCGATGGCTTGGGGATCGGCGCTCAGTTCACGAACGTGGGACGGGCCGAGATTTATGGGGTGGACTTATCTACCTCGGGCGTGTATGAGTTCAACCGCGATACCCGCCTTGCATATACTTTGGGCTATGTTTATACGAACCCGATCGATATGGACGTGGATTCGCGGAACGCGGAGGAAGAGGCGAATGATGATCTGATGGCGATGCGCTCGAAGTCGAATGACAGCAAGTATTTGAAATACCGCCAGAAACATTCCGTAAAGGGGGTATTCGATTTGGAATGGAAGCGGTTCAATATCGGAACGAATATGTCTTGGAGGAGCAAGACTTTGGCGGTCGATTATTTTATGGTCGATGAGCGAACGAAAGCGGAGCCGAATCTCATGGATTATATGCGTTCGATGTTATTCGGGAACTTGCATGATTATTGGGAGGATACTAATAAAGGATATTTCGTCATGGATATGCGCGCCGGAGTAAAGGTGACGAAAAATATCCATGTACAAGGACTGGTCAACAATATCTTGGGTAAACGTTATAGCACCCGCCCGATGGATGTCGGCGCCCCCCGGACCTTCATCCTGCAAATCAGTGCCGATTTCTGACAATTTACCTGGTTGTAGAGACGGGGCGTGCCCCGTCTCATCCCCTCAAAATGGTAACTTAAAATACTATCAGACTGTGGGAGACGGGGCACGCCCCGTCTCTACAACTATAACCAATAATGCTTTTTTAATTCATATCACAGCATATGATAGTTTTTCAACTCATTTCGTAAACGGGTCGCTTGATTGTCCGTCACCTTATCCATCAGTTTCCAGAACTTTTCGCTATGGTTCATCTCTATCGTGTGGCAAAGCTCATGCAATAGCACGTAATCCACCAAATGCCAGGGAAGCAGCATCAATGATAACGAGAGGTTGATGCTTTTCTTCATCGTACAACTGCCCCAATGCGTCTTGCTGTTATTGATTTTCACCCCGGTCAGCGTAAATCCGTGTTGCCGTGCCAATAGCGTGACACGTTCCGGCAACAACCGTTTCGCCTCATGGCGGAGCGCCTTCTCCAGCATGGATTTCAGTAAGGATTGCACTTCCTCCTCCTCGAAGCGGGTCTCGTCCGGACAAGCGATATGTAGCACCCCGTCCTCCAGCCTCATATAAAAATTACTTCGTTCGGTACGAAAGATATGCAAGCGGAATGTCGTGGCCTGTAACTCCGAATTCTCGTCGAGCAAAGGCCGGGCCGGATGCTTTTGGAGCGCTTTCGCGAGCCGGGCCTTGTTCTCCATGATAAAAACGATCATACGTCTCTCGTCTCCCCCGGGCGGCATCGTGGCGGTTATCTTTCCTTTAGATATCTTGAGCGTGTATCGGGTGGCCCGGGGAGTGGTACGGAGCGTAATGACTCCCAAATCCTTGTCTTGTATGTTCTTTTCCATTCCAGCCACAAAAGTAATACATTGAGGGAAACAATAATACGACGGAATTGATTATCTTCGCGATTGTAAAGGTTAAAAACATAATCAATAATAATAATTAGCAATCATGAGCAAAAAAGCACTTTTAATTATCTGTGATGGTTGGGGAATCGGCGACAAAGGCAAAGATGACGTGATCTTCTGCACTCCGACTCCGTATTGGGACGAGTTGTTGAAAACTTATCCGAACTCACAGCTACAGGCTTCCGGCGAGAACGTTGGTTTGCCTGACGGACAAATGGGTAACTCTGAGGTGGGTCACTTGAACATCGGTGCTGGCCGTATCGTTTACCAAGACTTGGTGAAGATCAATATCGCTTGCCGCCAGAACACGATCATGGAGAACCCGGAGATCAAACGTGCTTATAGCTACGCGAAAGAGAATAATAAGCAGATCCATTTCATGGGCTTGGTTTCCGACGGTGGCGTGCATAGCTCCTTGGAACATCTCTTGAAACTGACGGATATCGCCAAGGAATACGGAATCAGCAAGGCTTATGTTCATTGCTTCATGGACGGTCGCGATACAGACCCGAAGAGTGGCAAGGGCTTTATCGAGACGTTGGAGAACCATCTGAAGACTACCGGCGGTAAGATCGCCTCTATCATCGGGCGTTATTACGCTATGGACCGCGACAAACGTTGGGAACGCGTGAAAGAGGCTTACGATTTGTTGGTGGAAGGTAAGGGCAAACCGGCCGAATGTATGGTAAAAGCCATGGAAGAGTCGTATGCCGAAGGCGTGACGGACGAGTTCATCAAGCCGATCGTTCACGTGGAGAACGGTAAGCCGGTAGCTGTTATCGAGGAAGGCGATGTCGTGATCTTCTTCAACTACCGCAACGACCGTGCGAAGGAGCTTACTGTCGTATTGACCCAGCAAGATATGCCGGAGGCCGGAATGCATACGATCCCCGGCTTGCAGTATTTCTGTATGACTCCGTACGACGCTAGCTTCAAGGGTGTTCATATCTTATTCGATAAAGAGAACGTAAACAATACGTTAGGCGAGTTCCTGGCAAACGTAGGTAAGACCCAGTTGCATATCGCCGAGACCGAGAAGTACGCCCACGTGACTTTCTTCTTCAACGGTGGCCGCGAGACTCCGTTCGATAACGAGGAGCGTATCTTGGTTCCTTCCCCTAAAGTGGCTACTTACGACTTGAAGCCGGAGATGAGCGCTTTCGAGGTGAAAGATAAATTGGTTGACGCTATCCATACGAAAAAATTTGATTTCATCGTAGTCAACTACGCCAACGGCGATATGGTAGGCCATACAGGTATCTACAAGGCGATCGAGAAAGCGGTCGTGACGATCGACGCTTGCTTGCGTGATACGGTCGAGGCTGCTAAGGCCAACGATTATGAGGTGATCATCATCGCGGATCATGGTAACGCGGATCACGCCTTGAACGAGGATGGCACTCCGAATACGGCTCACTCCTTGAACCCTGTCCCATTCGTTTATGTGACAGCCAACAAAGACGCTAAAGTAGAGGACGGTATCCTGGCTGATGTGGCTCCTTCTATCCTTCACATCTTAGGCTTGAAACAACCGAAGGAGATGACAGGTAAGTCTTTGATTAAATAATGATATAATATCGTTTTAGCGGAATGAGGAAATTGCGAGGATATCCGGACAGTTTCTTCATTCTTTTTATTTTTACACCTCTCTCATGAATCATAGTTCATAATTCAAAACTCATCATTCATTATATGATCCAGATAGACGATACCTTAGTCAGTCTTGATGTAATCGAGCGTTATTTTTTATGCGATCTTTCCAAATGCAAGGGAGAATGCTGCGTAGAGGGAGATTCCGGCGCTCCCTTGGAAGACTCCGAGTTGGCTAAACTACAGAAAGTATTGCCCATTATCTGGGATGATTTATCCCCGAAAGCCCAAGAGGTCATTAATAAGCAGGGCGTAGCTTATATCGACGAGGAAGGAGATACGGTTACTTCTATCGTTGACGGTAAGGATTGCGTTTTCACTTGTTATGACGCGGACGGTACGTGTAAATGCGCTATCGAAAAGGCCTACCGGGAAGGCAAGACAAATTTCTATAAGCCCGTTTCTTGCCATCTCTACCCGGTTCGCGTCACTCAATACCGCGACTTCAAGGCCGTGAACTACCACCGCTGGAACGTATGCAAGGCGGCGGAGATCTTAGGCAAGAAAGAGCGATTGCCGGTTTATAAGTTCCTCAAAGAGCCTTTGATCCGTAAGTTTGGCAAGGCTTGGTATAAAGCGTTGGATGAATGCGCGGAGGAATGGAAGAAACAGCATAAAGAGTAGCTTCTACATCGTTCATAAATGAGTCCCTTTGGCTTTCGCCTGTTTTTAACGTACAGTTATCAACGGGGTGGGCTGAAGGGATTTTTTTTGTTTTATAGTCGCTCTTTTTCCTCAAGGGAAAGGCCGGCATGTGTATGCTTTAAAAAAAACATGTACGTCTTTTTCCGGAAACACGTACATGTTTTCTCAAAAAGACGTACGTGTTTTTTAAGGGCCCTAATATCGCCTTATATCTGTGATTTTAAAGGGTATTTTTGTCGTATAAACTGATGGTGTATAGATCTTTAGCTGGTATAAGCGGTGTTCCTTCGTATTGGTTTTCGGTAGGGTTTCCAATCAGGTGAGGAGGGAGAGGGCCATAAATGGCATTTTCCGTGTGCGTGTAAAAAATATGTTTTGTTGTAAATATGTTTCTTGCGATTATATTAATGTACGTGCGTACATTAAATAGTTTGTATAATGGATAGGATATAAAAATGAATAGTATAAACGATCG
>NZ_CANTZW010000018.1 GCF_947855115.1 uncultured Parabacteroides sp. | reverse complement strand
TTGTCTGGCCACATCCACCAACATGTCACGTGTTTTAGAAACTGTCATCGGCATTGTATTGCACATTTTGATTAAAACTGTGCGCAAAGTACTTAAAAAAGATCGTATCTACCAAGTATATTAAAAAAAACTTGCAATAAATTTGTTTTATAAGAAAATATCCCTACCTTTGCGCTCGCAATCGAGAAACGATAGCAACTATATCGCGGAGTGGAGCAGTGGTAGCTCGTTGGGCTCATAACCCAAAGGTCGTAAGTTCGAGTCTTGCCTCCGCAACACAAGAAAAAGCTCTCAAGTTGTTGACTTGAGAGCTTTTTCTTGTAAGAAGGGTTCTTCTGATTTCCCCCAATAGAATTATTTTTTTACTTCAAGGCAGGTAAGATGTACTTCCAAACCAAATTGATCTCAGCCTGCATATCATCAATATTCGCAGTCATAGCGATTACCGCATCTTTTTCCGGCAAGATAATAATATATTGGCCTTTGGCTCCATCGGCACGAACAGCGTTATGACGGCAACGCCACATCTGATAACCATACCCTTGCAACCAATCGCTATCTTTCGGTTTCATCTTCAAGTTATCCGGTCTCATACCAGCAGGCATAGAGGCTATTTTAGAGGTAGTGGCCGCCTCTATCCAGCTTTCGGGAAGTAATTGCTTGTCGTTCCACTTTCCTTTTTGCAAGAAAAACTGCCCCATTTTCGCTAAGTCCTCGGTCTTGAGGTATAATCCCCAACCCCCGCAATTGATCCCCTGAGGACTCTCCTGCCAAGTGGCACCGACAATACCTAGCGGACGGAACAGGCGAGGATACAAATAATCGATCACTTTCTCTCCTGCCACCTTCTGGACGATGGCAGAAAGCATATACGTACCGAGGCTGTTATATACAAAATAGGTCCCCGGCTTATGTACCAATGGTGCCGAGAAAAAGAGCTTTACCCAGTCAGCATTCTCATTTCCCTCCTGGTGTACTAAAGCGGTAGGATCAACATCATGCCCGGATGACATAGTTAATAAATGACGTATCTCCAACTCTTTCAGGTAAGGGCCCACTTCGGCCGGCAATTTATCGGGGAAGAACGAGATTACCTTATCCGTGACCTTCAATTTACCCTCGGCAACGGCAAAACCGACGGCTGTTGCCGTAAAGGTTTTACTTACGGAGTTTAAAACATGCGGAGTCTGGCGATCACCTTCTCCCAGCCACTGTTCTTTCACGACCTTCCCATGCTGAAGGATCATGATACTATGTAAATCTTGGTTAACCTTCTTCACCGCCCGAAGATAATTGCCAAACGCCTTATCCAAGCTTTTTGAGGCTTCCCCACGGGGAAGCTCTTTAGTCAAGTCGTTGAAACTGATCAAATCTATATTTTTATCTTTCAAAGCTTGCTTTACTTCCGGACTGGTAAAAAGATCGGTCACACCTTGACGATCCATCGCTACATTCTCATAACCTATATGCCCGACAGTTTTCATTTCCTCGTTATCCAAAGCCGGGTGATCCAAGAACATATAGCGTTTACCAGGTTCCAACTTATCCAGCATCTTGATGAAACTGGCTACCTTCTCGGCCGAGGTCTTAGAAGCCCCATCATACCCGGAATAGGTAAAATCGTATTCCTTCATCGCCTCAACCCGATCCACGACCGGCAGATGATATTCCTCAGACAAACGGCGCATCAGCTTCACGACTTCCGGATCAAAACCAGTCGATCCCATATGCCCGGAAATATGGCTGATCTGGGGTATATTCTTTAAGGCCATCTCTATCTGGGCCCGGGCTTCCTGCTCGATCTCCGCTAAGTTCCATTTATTCTCCAGAATCGCCAGTCCCGGATAGGCGGGATTCGGAGACATCATCGGAAGGAAATAGCCATTGCTATCGGTCAGACTCGGACAATGTGTCAACGGACGCCATTTTACGTTATCCCATTCACTAGTAAACGTCAGATGAAGCCCGACATCTATACCCGGATTCTCTCTCAGCAACCGAGCGGCCTCGGGAAACCATGAAGTGACTACCATAACCTCAACACAAGTCTCCACCCCATTCTTATATCCCTCCATACACGCTATGTTGGCAGAACGGAACGATCCCATATCATCCGCACGGATTATCAAACGGGGATTTGTACCCCGTTGGCTGTATGCCGGCCATGTAGCGGCAAATAACAGACAACCACAAAGGATTTTTTTTACATTTGAAGTCTTCATAATATCGATAAATAAGATTTAAGAATTAATATACCAGTATCTGCTTCCGGCTTAGCCCGGAATAGCGTCATTTATACCTGTGGATGGACTACACAAAATGTCCCGGAAGACTTACTCACCAGCTTATCGTCACAATAAATCTCGCACTCACAAAAATGAATATTCCTCCCCGCCTTGATCACGGTCCCCTTGGCGATCAACTCATTGCCCCAAGCGGCCCGTAAAAAGGAAATTTTCAGTTCGGCCGTCAGTACATCTTTCTCCAACGGAGTCATCGTATAAGCGGCAAAGCCGGCGATCGTATCCGCTAAAGCAGCCAAGACTCCTCCATGTGTCACACCGCTATATTGCCTCTGCTCATCATGTAAAGGCATATGCGCCTCTACACGACCTTCCTCGATAACCGTAAAGTCAATCCCCAGAAAATTCACATAAGGATTCGTTTTCGCACGGTTAATTAACTTTTCTTTTATTCTTTCATCCATATCTCATAAATTAACGAATAGTTATCTTACAATCATCCAGATTATCAATAATAGCGAGGCTCTCCACACGTATCCCCTTCTCACGCAGCATATTCCCGCCATCTTGAAACGCCTTCTCAATGATAAAACCCATCCCTTCAATCACGGCTCCCGATTGCTCCACCAGCTCGACTATTCCCATGGCGGCATTCCCGTAGGCCAAGAAATCATCAATGAAAAGAATATGATCATCCGGTGTCAAGAAATTATTGCTAATACATACCGTATAATCCCGATCCTTCGTAAAGGAATGAACCACGGTAGAAAGCATATTCTCCATTGTCTTCGGTTTCTTCTTCTTTACGAAAACCACCGGCAACTGCATTATATATCCTACCATAATAGCCGGCGCGATACCACTCGCCTCGATAGTCACGATCTTATTAATTTTACGATCTTGGAAACGGCAGATAAATTCCTCCGCGATCTTATACATCAACATCGGGTCCATCTGGTGGTTAATAAAACTATCCACTTTAAGAATACCACCGGGATAACAGCGGCCGTCTTGCAAGATGCGTTGCTTCAATAATTCCATAATTCGTTATTCTGTTTGATCTTCTTTTACATGTATAAATAAATTCGCTAAAATAGCCGTCAATCCTCCTGTCGTAATGCCAGAGGAGAATATTCCCCGGATTACCTGGGGAGCCGCACCTAAAATATCCGGCATCAACTCCACCCCTAGCCCCAAAGACAAGCTGACCGCCAAGACCAACGTGGCCTTCCGGTTGATATCTTGGGCCGCGATAATGCGGATACCCGCCGCCGCTACCGTACCAAACATCAACAAGGTAGCGCCTCCTAAAACCGGATCGGGCATCAACGAGAAGATAACACCGACAATCGGGAATAATCCCAAAAGGATCAGCATACCCGCTATATAATACCCAACATACCGGCTGGCGACTCCTGTCAATTGGATGATCCCGTTATTCTGGGCAAAGATAGAATTCGGGAAGGAATTAAAGATACCGGAGACAAACGAGTTTACCCCATCTGCCAGAACACCTCCGGATACCCTCCTCAAGTAACCTTCCCCTTCGATCGATTTCCCCGATATCATCGAGTTGGCGGTAATATCCCCCGTAGCCTCAATCGCCGTGATCAAATAGATCAAGGCAACCGCCACGAACGAAGATATATTAAAATCCAACCCATATTTGAAAGGAACCGGAATATTAAACCCATTCAAAGTCTGCGAGGAGACGGATTCCATATCCACCATCCCCATGGCAAAAGCAATCGCATAACCGATACACAGTCCAAGCACGATAGAACTCATCCGCAAGTACTTGTTCTTACAACGATTAAAGAACAAAACACTCAACAAGACACATACAGCCACCCCGATATTACGAAAGCTGCCAAACGTGCCGTTATCCATAGCTGAATATCCTCCACCGCAAGCGATTACCCCCACCTTAATCAAGCTTAAACCAATCAGTAGCACCACGATTCCCGACACCAAGGGAGTAATCACCGAACGCAAATATTTAAAGGTACGGCTCACGATCATCTCAACCGGAGAAGCGGCGATACAAACTCCGAATATAAGAGGAAGCCCACCCGCCAAACCAGCCGTAATAATCGGACCGATAAACGAGAAACTAGTCCCCTGTATACATAATAATCCGGCTCCGACCGGCCCTAATTTACGGCATTGAACAAATGTGGATACCCCAGAGGCGAATAAGGCCATGGAAACCAAAAAACCGGTAGTCTCCAAATCCAGTTTCAATGCCCCGGCGATAATCAAGGGAGGTGTTATGATCGCCACGAATATAGCCAGCAAATGCTGGATAGCCGCAAAAAGGGTCTCTTTCAAAGGAGGACGGTCATCAATCCCATAAATCAAATCTGTATTCATCCTGTCTCTTATAACTTCAAGTCTAATAAGGTCTCCCCTTTTGCGTTCAACACCCGTACATTCATTTCATCTCCTTTTTTCCGCAAGATCATCACCGTGGCCGAATCGAGCTTTGGACCTCCACCTACGATTACCGGGAAGTTGTTTTCCAGTGAACCTTTCGGATGAAAAGCGTATCGATGCGTATGAGCGGATATATTCACGCAGAAAGGAGCTTTCGCCAACAAATTTCCCCAAAGTTCCGGACAAGGCTCATAGGCATCCCCATTCCCATAGATAGGGATATGGTTCAATAAAACCCGCTTCGAAGCCTGTTTAAACTCCTTACTTTCCAATTCTTTCGAAAGGAAACCCACCTGATCTTTCCGAAGACCGGTAAAATCATTCAATCCGTAATACACCCATGTGCTATCCGGCTTATCCTCGCCGCAATCCAACATGACGAAACGGGTATCTCCCCAGTTAAACGCCCCATATGTCTTATCGCCCACATAATCAAACAAGGCACGAAGACCAATAGAATAAGCGTTACGAATCTCGTGATTACCTCTCAGGAAAAAAGCGGGAACATTGCTAGCGCCTACCTTCCCGCATAAGTATGCCAAGTGATACAAAGCCTCTTTCTCATTGGCCGGATCATCAATACAATCGCCATTAAACACAACGAAATCATAAGGGATATCGCATACCTGCTCATATAAAGCATCCATAGTCGGGATATGCTTATGCAGGTCATTAAAGATCAACGCCGTGAAATCCTTTTGGGATGCGGACGGGAGTTTGAACGAATAAAACGGAGATACCGCTGTCTCACCAAACTCTTTCTTATAAGCTTGATAAAGCATGATTTCCTGCGAGCATACCCGGTAATAATAGGTCTGTCCGGGCTGGATATTTGTCAGCCGGATCTTATTATGCAAGCCGTTACATATCACTTGACCATCCACAATCGTGCGGACCTTCTTGAGATTTAACGTATCCGTACCATATTCCACCCAACTATAAGCCGGAACATTGGTTTGCCACATCACCGTAATACCACCCTCCGTAGGATTCTGGAGATAAGGAGCCGCATAAAAGATCTCTTCTGCCTTCGCTTTCAGGCGAACCTCTGTCACGACCGGACGATGGTCTGACGCCATAGCCTCTTCCGGAACCCATGCGGACAAACGGGTAAACGGCTGACCATTCTTTATGTATCCCGCTATATAATCCAAGCAACTATCCGGAGTGGAAGCAGGAAACGTGGCCAGTTTAGGATTGCTTAACAACTGAAAATCTTTACTGATCTCCGTGATAAAAGGAGAGTGAGCCGTAGCGTTCCAATCCCCGGCGATAAATAATGGCTTTCGCGCAGCAGCCGCTTCCTTACGGATGATCGGCAAAGAGAGCATCCGATCTTCCGGTGTCAGAGATAGGTGCGTACAGCAGAAGATATATTTCTCAAACTCAACCCATAGCAAGACTCGTTCCTCCTCTCGTCCGGGAAGAGCTATATACCGATATCTCAATGGTTTTTCCTTGCTTAGCATACCTACCCCGTATTTACCGCCATCATAGTCGATCGCCGGGGCGTAAGTCGGAAACATCAATGTCTGTTCCCCCAACAGCCGAAGCACATCTGTCCCTCCGCTCCTTCCTGTCACACTATCCACTTCCTGAACGGCTACCACATCGGGAGTTACCTTACGGATAGCGTCCGCTATACGTTGAAGGTCTGTCACCTCATCCATCCCCCTTCCATTACGGATATTATAACTCATGATACGTAACGTATTCCGCTCGGCATCACTACATTTCTGAGCTAAAACTTTATTTATGGGTAACAATCCTATAAGAACTATCACCCAAACAAAACATCTTTTCATATTATCAGATCTAATTCTATATCTATGATTTTAACCGAATATTTTTTTCATCTGTAGCTCGAAATCAGCGATATCCTCATCGGAAGTATCCCAAGAGGTAACCAGACGCACCTCATTTATCTCTTCGTTCCACATATAGAAGAAATATTTATCTTGTAACTTCCTCAATGCCTCAGAAGGAATCGTAAAAAAGAGTTGATTAGACTCTATTTTCTGCGTAAAGCGGATTTCCGGATATCGCTGTAACACATTCGCTAACCTGACCGCGCTGTCATTCGCTTTCATGGCATTCTCCAACCAAAGGTCATTTTCCAGATAAGGGATGAACTGGGCAGAAAGATAACGCAATTTAGAGGCAAGCTGAGCGGATTGCTTCCGATAAAATTGTAGGTTCTCCGTTATTTCCGGGTGGAACGACACGACGACCTCCCCCATCATCATACCATTCTTCGTACCCCCGAAGCTCAAGATATCTACGCCGGCATCTATGGTAACTTGACGCATCGTGCAATTCAAGTAGGCACAAGCATTCGCTAAACGGGCTCCATCCATATGCAGATACATATCATATGAATGCAAAAGATCCGCGATCGCTCTCACTTCCTCTATCGTATAAACCGTACCTAATTCCGATACCTGGGAAATATAAACAGCTTTGGGTTGCGAATGATGGCAAACCCCGAAGTTTTTCAAATGGGGACGAATCAATTCCGGCGTTAATTTACCGTCTTTCGTGGGGATCGTAACGATAGCGCAACCGGTCATTCGTGCGGGAGCTCCACATTCGTCTACGTTGATATGGGCGGTCTCAGCGCACAAGATGCTATTAAACGGACGTGTCACGGCTTGCAGGGCTACGGAATTCGCACCCGTCCCGTTAAATACAAAAAAAGGAGAAGCATCCTTACCGAACACTTCTTGTATTTTACTTGTAGCGGCCTCGGTCCAAGGATCATCACCATATCCAACCGCATGATTATCATTAGCCTTGATGATCGCATCCATTACCCGGGGATGCACGCCGGAATTGTTGTCACTAGCGAAACTTCTCATCTCTAAATTTTTTTTGCCAAAAGTACAGATTTAAGATGAGAACAAGGATATCCGAGTAATTATTTATCACTATTCATCATGTTATTCTTAATCTGTAGACCAAAAACAAGGGCGTGCCCATCACAAGCACGCCCTTCATATGAATCTGTAAATATAATTTTCAGCCACAATGGAAATAAGTATTAACCAGCTTTAGCATCTCTTCCGGATTATCTTCCATATCCTTCCGTAAAGATGAGTCATTATAAGATTCCAGTTTGTGGATAATACCGTCTATCATACTCGGACTAAACACATTATATTTTTCAAAAACAGCACGTTGCCGTCTTAAACAGATGGCTGAGGCCGCACAGCTGTCTGGGAGTTGGTCTAACGCTTTCAGACGATCTTGATTCTCTTCCTTATGAATATTCACGTTTACATAAGTCTTCTCAGCAATCTCCAAAGCATTATCGATCTCAAAACCATAGCGGCACGCAACCGCCAACCCTGCCAATAATTGGTACAAATCAGCGGAACCATCCGGCGAACGCATCTCAACCGTTTGCTTCTGGCTCGTATCATAATGGCTAACGGGCTCTAACGGATTCGCTAAAGAACACATGTCCGTTTTTGCCGCCCAACCTAGCGGGACACGTACTAAAACAGAGCGGTTCCGATCTCCCCAACAAATATTTGTAGGTGCTTCTTGATGTGGCACTAAGCGAAAATATGAGGTCGGATTCGTATTTCCGAAAGCCGTGATAGATGGTGCCAAACACATCATCCCCGCAATAGCTTTACGGGCGGTCTCGGATAACACGCCATTCGCCAGCATTTGATTCTTGCCGTCTTTCATGATACGCATATGGATATGCAGGCCGGAACCGGCTTTTCCCACCGTGATTTTCGGGGCGAAGGTGATATTATAACCATATTCGTGCGCCAAATTTCGGATCGCCCATTTCGCGATCATTAACTGGTCTGCCGCATTTTCTGCCGGACATGGCAAGAACTCGATTTCATTTTGCTCGTAGATCAAGCCATCTAACGTAAAATTACCAACCTCTGAATGACCATATTTGATTTGCCCTCCGGCTTGCGCAATGCAGTGCATGCACTCCGTGCGGAATTCATTGAACTTAGCATAAGGAGCGGATTCATGATAACCTCTTTGGTCGGTAGCAGGAAAAACACCTTCATCCGGGGCGATTACGTAATACTCCAACTCTCCCATTGCCTCAAATTCCATTCCCGTAACCTCCTTAAAAGCCTTACAAGCTTTACGCAAGGTATATTCCGGGGAACTTTCTAAGGGTTCTCCATCCTTATTGAAGAATGAGCAGAGCATGGTAAGCGTAGGCAATTCCGCAAACGGATCCTCGAAAGCCGTACGGAAACGGGGTACCACATACAGGTCACTACTTCCCGCCTCGATAAACGAGAAAAGACTAGAACCGTCTACTCGCTCGCCGCAAGTCAGGATCGCATCCAGATAGGCTGCATTGTTGATTACAAAGTTTAGTGTCTTCAAACGTCCGTCGCCTGCTGGATACATGAAATTAACCATCTGGATATCTTTCTCATAGATATAACGAATGATGTCCTCTTTCGTAAACTCGGATGCCGGCTTTTGTAAAAACTCCACTAATGCGTTAGGAGTCATTTCTAGTTCTTTGTTCATGTCTTATATTGATTATGTTTATAGTGTAGAGAAAAATTTTCCTTTGGAACTGTTGACAGGAATCAAGCTAGAGATCGCTTCTGCAACCTCAATAGGTCGGTCGGACTCTATAATGTCCACACCTTGACGGATAATCATACGGTATGCTTCAGCACGACTTTCGGGTGTGGATAATTTATCGTCGGAAGGAGCGGTAGATATCATGCACATGGCACCTCTTTCATGTAACATATCGATCACCTCACGGACTTCGGGGGTAATCTTAGGGCCTACATAAGCCATGATATGGCTCCAAGGTATACCATTATTCTCATAGTCTTGAACCGCTTCTTTCGTTTTTACGAAAGCCTCAAACATGAAATTAGGATTTTTCTCGTAAAAGAAACGGGCCGAGGCTCCATCATGAACCGTAATTATCACATAAGGTTCCGCTTGCATATCGGTAATCAATTGAGCGGTACGTTCCATAGGAACATCCTTCTTATCAAGGATTAGAATTGTTTTTCCACGGGCCCAACGAATCGCTTCCTCTAAAGTCGGAATACGATAGTTCGTGATATTTCCCTCGGGATCTTTCAAACGGAAATTTTGCAATTCTTTCCAAGTATAATCAGATACTTTCCCTGTCCCATTGCTGGTACGCTCCAGTGTATCATCATGGAAAAGGACGATAACACTATCTTTGGTTAACCTCGGATCTATCTCGAATGTGGCAGGTGTATAAGAAAGGGTATTTTCAAAAGTTTCCATACTGTTCTCAGGATAGCCTTTCCCCCGTCCACCTCGGTGTCCGCTAATTAAAGGAATTCGGTCATCGGCATATTGGTAGAAAGATATCAAATCTTCTATATTTGATATCTGTAGCGTATTCATTCCGTTGTATTCAATCTCCTCCTTTGGCGTGTTCAATACGCAAGAACCACAAAGTAGGGCCAATATTAAAAATCTAGCGGATAAATTGAGTTTCATTTCACGATCGTATTTTAGGTGAATGATTCTTTCTATCCGCCAAACTTACACAAAATAAATGATTTTACAGAGTTAGCACCTTAATATTCGTCAACTTTCTGGTCTGCACGGAACTTATCCAAACGTGCTTGCAAACGAGTTTGGACATCGGCATATTCCGGATTGCCGTATAAGTTATTCAGTTCATTCGGATCATTTTGCAAATCATAAAGTTCGTTACAATTAATCGCGTCATTATGTTCATTCTTTTCTCCATAAAAATGGATCAATTTATAACGACTGTCACGCACGCCATCGTGACGACGTACCATATGGATCGCAGGATAATCATAATAATGATAATACAAATATTCGCGCCAATCTTTTGGTGTCTCACCTCCAAACAAGGGGACTAAAGACGTTCCTACCATATAATCAGGTTTCTTGATACCGGCTATATCCAGATAAGTCGGGGCATAGTCAATGTTCTGTACCAAGGCCGTACATTCACTTCCTGCCTTGATTTTAGCAGGATAACGGATAATCAACGGCGTACGGAAAGATTCCTCATACATGAAACGTTTGTCGAACCAGCCATGTTCACCCATGTAAAAACCTTGATCTGAGGTATAAACAATCACGGTATTATCCATAAGTCCTTCTTTTTCCAGATATGCGATCAAACGCCCCACCTCATCATCAATAGATTTGATGCAACGTACGTAATCCTTGATATAACGTTGATATTTCCATTTAACCAAATCATCGCCTTTTAGGTTCTCATTAATAAATTTTTCGTTACGTGGCTTATAAGAAGCTATCCAAGCCTCCCGTTGTTCCGGGGTCATTCGATCCAAAGAGGCTTCCCAACCACCAATATTCCATTCCTTTTTATAAGCCTCCTTATCTTTAAGCTCATCAACCTTCAAATCATAAACCAAAGTCATATTTTTATCTATGCTCATTTCTTGCGTACGTGCGGCATCACAACGAGTGGCATAATCATCATTGAAAGTATCTGGATATGGGAACTCTACATCCTCATATAAATCCATATATTTCGTATCCGGCATCCAGTTACGATGTGGAGCCTTATGATGAACCAACAGGCAGAAAGGCTTATCCTTATCCCTCTCTTCCAAAAACTCGATAGCGTGATCGGTCGTAAGGGTCGTTGCATATCCTTCTTCTTTTACATACTTGCCATTCGATTCTTTGCTCTTGAACTCCGGATTATAATAATCTCCTTGATCCCATAACACATGATAATAGTCAAAACCTTTCGGTTCACATTGCATATGCCATTTACCTACGACACCTGTTTGATAGCCATGCTGTTGTAAGATTTCAGAAAAGAATACTTTTGTCGTATCAATACCTTTTCCTAACTGTCTTTGTCCGTTTTGATGACTATAAAGACCGGTCATTAAACAAGCACGACTAGGGGTAGAAAGAGAATTCTCTACAAAAGCTTGCCTAAACAACATTCCTTCTGCAGCCAAACGATCTAAATTTGGTGTAGGAGCCAATTTACCTAGTGCATGTCCATAAGCACTAATAGTTTGATACGAATGATCATCCGTCATGATATGGATGATATTAAGCGGCTTCTCTGCCACTTCCTTTTGCCCTACTCCACATGCAGAGAACAAAAAGGCCGGAGCCAAGAAGACCCCATAGTTAATAGCATTTTTCATGTATTCAAAATTTTAAAATTATACAAACGTACAAAAAACAGAAATTATCACCAATAATACTTTCGGGCTATTTCATCCATAGCCGGATACGTATCCAATAAATTTTCCGGTTTTAGAATCGTGATATCCTTCAATAAATCCTTGAAACGTTCAGCCGGAGTCCACGGCTGGCGTGGAGCCTTAAGCTTGAAAGTAAAAGATATTTGTATCTCATTTTGTATTAAGCCTTGAATCACACATTCACAGATTAATAATTTCCTTGATTCCTATGATCCGTGTGAGGTCTAACTGTCCGTTTCAAAGGAATATTCATTCCATCCGTAGATTCCAACCAGTCATAAATTTGACCATTCAATTGCTTGATAACTTCTTTATATTCAGGTTCTGCAATTAAATTAGTTGTCTCATACGGATCATTTTGCAAATCGTAGAACTCATTTGTATCCCAAACTCCATGATAACGTATGTATTTATATCGGTCGGTACGGATACCATGCATCGTAGGCGTTTGCGGAAATTCATATTCCCAATAATATTCATAAAAAATATGATCTCGCCAATCTACCTGTTCTCCTTTAAGCAATGGCAAAAAAGAATACCCTACCATTTGCTTAGCTTTATCTAAACCTGCACATGCCATAATAGTAGGAGCAATATCAACATTTTGTACCATATTTTCTATAACCTTACCACCTTCAAATAAACCTGGGCAACGGACCAACATAGGTACTCGAACAGACTCCTCATAAAATTGCCTTTTATCAATTAATCCATGTTCTCCCCACGCAAAACCATTATCACCCATATAAATCACCAACGTGTTATCATCTAATCCTGCCTCTTTTAAATAATCAAGGACAGAGCCAATACTTTCGTCTACAGAACGCAGAGTCTCACAATATTTGCGAACTTGAACATCCCAAGGGCGACCATGATAGGAATAATCTACTCCATGCCAACTTTCTCTTTGGTTCTTAACCCAATTAGGAGACATTTTCTCTCCATAATAATCTTTTCCGGAAGCAGCTTTTCCTGTCTCTTTACTAATAGTCGGTAAATCTTTAACACCATAATAAGGAGTATTTATTGTCTGGGGTAATACTAATTCTTTGTCTTTGTAACAATCCTTATGCCGTTTTGCGGCAGAGAAATTATCATGTACCCCTTTATGAGACAAATAAACAAAAAATGGTTTATCCGCTTGTTTCTGATCTTTCATAAATTGAATTGCATGCTCAGTTAACAAGTCCGTGACATAAGTACTATCTTTATATTGTATCCACTCTCCATTTGTATTAATACGAGGATTATAATATTCCCCTTGTCCTTTAAACCCCTCCCAATGGTCAAATCCGGGTTGCGGAGCACCAGAATCATTTCCCATATGCCATTTCCCGAAGAATGCGGTTTTATATCCGCTTTTTTGCAAATATTCAGGGAAAAATACTAACCCTTCAGGAAGAGGAGCCGAGTTGTCAACAACCTTGTGACTATGTGAATACATACCTGTCAGAATAGAGGCCCGACTGGGTGAAGAAAGAGATGTCGTAACAAATGCATTTTTGATATGTGCTCCTTCTTTGGCCATCCGATCCATATTAGGAGTTTCCAACCAAGGAATCGTTCCCATGAATCCCATATAGTCATACCGATGATCATCCGAAAGAATAAAAACGACATTTAATGGTTTTACTTCAAAAGAAGTATTTCCAGATTCCTGTATTTCAACCCGACTAGCTAAACATTGACTAGCAATAGTCAATGATAACAACGTACTATTAAGTCTTATATTCATAGAATAATTTATTGTGGAGCTGTAAAATATACAGCTCCAGATTCATAATTATTACCAACCAGGATTCTGATTTAATTCAGGATTTAAATCTAATTCTCGCTGAGGAATAGGCATAAGTACCATATGGTCTTTTATATTTTTAGCAATATCAGTCTTGTTATTCTCTGCGATAGAGGCTTCATAAGCACTATGCTCTTTCATACGAGTAACGAAAACTCCCATACGGACTAAATCAAACCATCGATGCCCTTCTATCGGGAACTCTAAAAAACGTTCCTTTAAGATTACTTGCCTAAACTCATCTTTTGAAAGACCCGAATAATTTCCGGAAGAATCTCCAAATGCACGTTCTCTCACACGATTTAATACTTCATGAGCTTTCGCTGATTCTCCTACCTCATTCAAGGCTTCCGCATACATTAGCAAAGCGTCAGAATAACGGATGATATGCATATTGATCTCACAGAATTTAGCAGCACTAATCCCCTCCTGCCAATACTTTCCAAATAAGGGAATACTAGAAACCAATTCTTTTCCATTTTGGAAATTTGTATAATGAGTCCTCATGTTCACATTCTTTCGCTTATCATTTTCCTCAAATGCATCATTCAGTTCCATAGTTGGTATATCTGCCTCATTAGATCCTTGCACTCCAACAGTTTCCGGTATAGAATATTTTGGTCCAACCATACTCATCTCCCCATTGTTAGGAAAGGGATTGGCTTTATATTCTATATAAAAAACAGCTTCCTTTCCAGCTTCTGTTTCCAAGTTCCAGTTATCACCATAATTTACATGTAAACCATACCCATAAGAACTTTCATGTTCAACCACTTCCGCTAATTTATCTTTTGCATTAGCGAAATCCCCTTTTGTCAAATATACTTTTCCTGCTAAAATTTTTGCGGCACCTTTAGTCACACGTCCAATATCCGCAGATGTATATTCGGATGGATAAGGAAGGATTTCTTCGGCCTCTGCTAAATCTGATAAAATTTGCTCAAAAATTTGCTCTTTCGCCACTCGAGGTCCCATAGCATCATCTATAGTCTCTAATCGAGTAACTAAAGGAACATCTCCCCAAAAACGGACAAGATTAAAATAATACAAAGCTCTCAAAAACTTAGCTTCACCAATAAGTCTCTGCTGAAGTTCAGGATTCATGGTAATAGACGGAATATTATTAATTGCCGCATTCGCTTTCATAATACCCGCATAATTATTTTGCCACATATCACTAATAAATGTATTTTCTGATGTATGGCGTAGGAATTCCAAATCTTGCAAGTTTGAATTTGGCATGCCTAATCCATTTTTCATTCCGTCACATGTCAAGTCACATAACATATACATACATCTATTATAAATGCCATTCAATTGTTGATAAGCAGCGTCAACCGCCGCTTGAGCATCCTGTTCACTAGCATAAAAATTATCTTCCACTAACCGGTCAACTGGCTTTTCATCCAAAAAGGAACAGTGAGTATTAAATAAAGCAAATAATGATATGCAGCTAAATTTTATGATTTTTTTCATGACTAATTCAATTTACATATTTACTTAATATCAAATCTTATACCAAACATAAAGGTTCGTGCTTGTGGATAACCTCCAAAATCCTCTCCTGCCTCAAGCGTAGAAGCACCTTTATAACTAACCTCTGGATCATATCCCTTATATTTAGTCCATGTTAACAAATTCTGGCCCGTTACATATAATCGAATTCCTTGAATATGTTTAATATTCAAAGTAGGAAAGCTATATGACAGTGATAAAGTCTTTAATTTCAAAAAAGAACCATCCTCTATAAATCGATCACTAACTAATAATGTCCGGTTCGTTGTTGCTTTTGGGTAAACATCACTCGGATGTTCCGGTGTCCATCGATTTATCATATCGGCAAAAACATTTTGGCCTCCTGTCGGATTCTCCAATTCCATTGCATTATAATTAAATATTTTATTTCCATAGGAGTATTGCAAGAAAACATTTAATTCAAATCCTTTATAAGCAAATGTATTTGTTAAACCTCCGAAAAATTTAGGACTTGCATCTCCTAATATTTCTCGGTCGTTGGTTGCGTCAACTTTTCCATCACCGTTCAGGTCTTTATATCTACGTAAGCCAACACCAATAGGCGATGCTGAAGAAGTCTGCTGTTTACACTCTTCTTCATTCTGGAAGATACCATCAAAGCGATACCCATAAAAAACACCAATTGGTTCTCCCACAATTAAACGACGTACAGAACCTGTCTTTAAATGGTCATCATTTTGTCCTACATCTTTATATTCTTCTCCTCCTAATTCTAGAACCTTATTTTTGTTAAATGATATGTTAAACGCAGTAGTCCAAGTGAAAGCCCCTCGCAAATTATCACTTTCAATAGAAAGTTCATATCCATGATTCTCTACGCTACCTATATTTTTCAACATACTCTGATGCCCAGAGGTAGAAGGAATTGCTACATTATATAAAAGATCTGTCGTTTTCTTCTTGTAATAATCTGCGGTAATTCTCAATCTATTACTTATTAATCCTAAGTCAACTCCAATATCAAATTGTCCTGTACGTTCCCATTTCAAATCTGGGTTTGGAATTTTATTCGGGAAAAATCCTGATACCAGCTGATTCCCTAAAATCCAGCTACTAGAGCCCAACGTGGCTAAAGATTCATACACACCAATCTCTGTATTACCAGTAAAACCATAACTGGTTCTTAACTTCAAATTTGAAATAACATCTTTTGTAGATTCCATGAATTCCTCTTCGGATATTCTCCATCCGGCTGATGCGGAAGGGAAAAAACCATATTTGCTATTTGCCCCAAATCTTGATGATCCATCGACACGAGCGTTTATGGAGAAAAGATATTTACGTTTTAGTGTATAATTGATACGCGCCAAATAAGACATTAAGCTCCATTGTGTAGCATTAGACTCCGGCTTATTGTAAACCGAGCCCGCACCTAGATTATTATATAGCATAACATCATTCACAAAATTTGAAGATGATCCCAAAACATATTCCGAATTATTCCTTTGAATGGTAAATCCCCCTAATAAATTCAAATCATGTTCCTCTGCAAATGTTTTATTCCAAGTCAGAGTATTCTCATTCAACCAATTAATAGTCTTATTAACACCTATTTGAGCAGAAGCCACTCCTCCCGATTGATAAATAGAGGATGGAGTATATCTATTCGTTTTATGATACATGACATCCGCACCTAAAGATACTTTCAATCTAAGATCAGGTATTATTTCCCATTGAGCATAAATATCTCCTAGCAAACGGGAAGTCGCATTGTTAAACTTCCGCTCTTTTGCTGTCGCTACAGGATTTGGGACCAATATACCAGGTATATTTACTTGAGTATATGCGCCTGTGGCTTCATTCTCATACACAGGTTGTATCGGATTCATTCTTAAAGCCCCTGAAATAGTACCATCTTCTCCTCCTGTATCTGTCGCTACCGCATTGTTTATCGTATGGCTAGCTGTCATATGCGTTCCCACATTGAAATTTTTGAAGATTTTACGATCTAAATTTAACCGAATGGAATAACGCTTAAAATCTGAGTTAATCACAATACCTTTTTGATTGGTATAGTTTCCAGATATTGCATATTGTGTTTTTTCATCTCCTCCTGAAAAACTTAGTTGATAAGTTTGGCTAACACCTGTTCTATAAATTTCGTCCTGCCAATCGGTTCCATCACCCAACTTTGCTATTTCAGATAACTGCGTAGCATCATAATAGGGTTCCAAACCATCATTCATATATGCTTCATTTACTAGTTTCGCATATTCCTGAGCATTCATTAAATCTATTTTCTTTGAAACATTAGACCAACCTGTCGATGTTTCAAAAGAAATAATATCTCGCCCTTTTTTACCACTTTTCGTCGTGATCAATACAACTCCATTAGCGGCACGTGCTCCATAGATCGCCGTGGCTGCGGCATCTTTCAAGATCTCTATAGACTCAATATCCGAGGGGTTCACAGTAGACAGACCACTCATCTGTGTCTTACCTCCCGTATTACCGAAACCGCTACCACTATAAACAGGGAAACCATCGATAACATATAGAGGCTCGTTTCCTCCTTGCAAAGAACTACTACCACGTACCCGGATAGAAGCTACAGCTCCCGGCATACCAGAAGTTTGGATTACTTGTACACCAGAGGCTCTTCCAACCAGTCCCTGATCAATAGAGGTCATTGGTGTTTGCTGTAATTCTGCCGTTTTCACAGAAGATACAGAACCTGTCAAATCACTCTTCTTTACAGATCCATAACCAATAACAACAACTTCATCTATATTTTGGGTATCTTCTGTCAGTTGGATTTTAAGGGAACGTTGTTTACCTACTTTTACTTCTTTAGTCATGTAACCGATATAAGATATCAGAAGTATATCTTTTTCTGACGCATCTAAGCTGAAATGCCCATTCATATCAGATATGCTACCCATAGAGGAACCTTTTACGATAACATTTGCACCGATAATGGGTACGTTCGCCTGATCGGTAATGATACCTGTAATTTTACCATCCTGTTGAATCATCTGAGACTGTTCATTTTTCTTATAAATAATGATATGTTTATCATCAATTGTATAAGATAAACCCTGTTTACCAAGAATACTATGTAATATTTGGTCGATGTTTTGTTTATTAGCCTTCACTGAGACTTTCTCGTTAAGGTTAATCTCATCATTTTTGTACCAGAAAGAGTATTCACTTTGGTGCTTAATCTCCTCAAAGGCTTCCGAGATAGTGACATTGTGCAGATTCAATGATATTTCCGCTACTTGAGAATAACCCGTTTTTGCAGATGCGCAAAATAAACTGAACATACATAGTACAACAGATAGTCTCATGATGTTATATGTTTTTTTTAGGTTAACATTTGGCATATAATGCCTTGTGTGTGAAATAAATTTCATACTTTTGCAATGATTTAAAGTTTGTAATTGTGTTGCGATAATTCAGACTTGAGTCTTTAGAAACGGAAGATGTTGGTAGCATTTTCCGTTTTACTTTTTTCCAATCTCTTTTTTCTATTTCATAGGCTATTGATTTAAAGTTTATAACTCATTTGGTTTATTTTTTCGAGATCGTGATTTGATCTCCTTCTATCTTATACCTTATAGGTCGATTTGCGGTCATTACTCGGAGGATTTGATCTATGTTCTCCCCCCGTACGAAATCACCGGTAAAAGCGGCCTTTTTCAAATCATTCCCAAGAATCTGGATTCTCACATTGAAACTTCTTTCCAGTTGTTTAGCGATTTTCTCTAATGGATAATTAGTGAAATAGAATTTACCGCAAACCCACGCTGTATAACTTTGTAATCTCACTTCTCTCTTGATAAAGCGATGTGAGGCTTTCATATATTTTATTTGTTGTCCGGGCATTATCGGGATGAGATTTTTAGTGTCAAGTCCGACACCAACTTTCCCCTCCGCCAAAGTTACCTCTATGTTATCATCATCGCCATAGGCTTTCACGTTGAACTTTGTACCCAATACTTTCACCTTAACATTTTCGGCGTTAACGATAAAAGGATGATCTTTGTCATGTGATACTTCAAAGAAAGCCTCCCCATCTACCTTGACCTCCCTTTGCTTGGAGACGAAAGCAGTCGGATAGCTTAATGTAGTTCCGGAGTTAAGGATTACTTTCGTTCCGTCTGGCAAAATAACAGAAGATCGCATTCCTTTCGGGTTTACCATCTCTACCATTTGGCTGTTCTGTTTCTTGTAGCCCTCATGGAAAGAAATATAATTGGAAATACCAAACAAAATCGTGACGGAAGCAGCAACCGCAGATATTCTCAGCCAGAATCTTCTACGCAGGCTGCGTTCAATGCGGCTATTAACCTCAAGGAAGATATCCTCCCTCATCTCATCGCCCATTTGCTTTATAATTTCTTTTCTTGTTTCCATATTAAGCCTTTCTTATAACAAGGAGTAAGACTAGATGAAATTCGTTTAAAGAGAAAGGCTATTTTTTCAATATAATCATTAAGATTCGTATAGAAACAAAAGGTATGTCATTACTGGAGAATAGACATTAATATAAGAACAAATGAAATATCAGGAAAGTCCGATTTCAACCGTGTTATTAACTTCTCTACCGCAATCTTCATTTGTACTCGAACCGTACTTTCCTGAATGGATAAAATTTTAGCGATCTCCTTAGTACTTAGTCCTTCTTCACGGATCATCAAGAATATCAGACGACATTTTTCAGGAAGTTCATCAATCGCTAGATTTAAAAGTTCCCGCATCTCTCGCGATTCCAATATTCCATCAGGAGTGGATTCTTCTTCCGGTTCAAATGAGCATAATTGATCCATCGGGATTTTATTGACGCTATTGTTTTTTGAAATATGACGAAGCGCTTCATTTCTTACCGTTACATATAAATAAGTATTTATATTGTCTACATCTCTCAAGCGTATTTTTGACTTCCAAATGGAAAAGAATACATCGGACACGACCTCTTTACAAGCCTCTTTCTCCCCAAGGCAATAATATGCGAAACGGAATACCTGATCGTAATATAAATTATAAAAACGCTCAAATGCCCCTCTGTCGTCTGAAGAGACAGAGGATAACAAGTTCTTAATATTTTGCCCAGATATTTCCATGCCCTTTTTAGCTCAGAGAAAAAGCGGGTTGTTGCCCACACTTCGTAAGGTATCGCCAGAGACCTATGCACACGCAGACAAGCAACCCGCAGATATAGCGAGGGCTTGTGCCTTGTGTGCTGTTAAAACTGGCGATTTCAACGAAGTAAGGCACTTCCAAAATTTTCACGATACAAATATAAGACTTTTTGGCAGATTTAAATCTCTTTAAAGCGTACAATTGATCCTACGAGATCATTATCTTTGTACGAAATAATCCCGCAAAAATATGGACGAGAAAGTACTCGAGAAATTGAAAATCTTGGCTGAATCGGCAAAATATGACGTATCCTGCGCCTCCAGCGGAACCTCACGTTCACATAAGAGCGGGGCTATCGGAAGCGCTGCGGGATGGGGGATTTGCCATAGTTTCGCTGAGGATGGACGATGTATCTCGCTTTTAAAGATCATGCTGACAAATTATTGTATGTATGATTGCGCTTACTGCATCAACCGGCGAAGCAATGATTTGCCGAGGGCTACACTCTCCGTTACCGAGCTGGTGAATCTCACGATTGAGTTTTACCGGCGTAACTATATCGAGGGATTATTTCTGAGCTCCGGTGTAGTCCGGAACCCGGATTACACGATGGAGCGGTTGGTGAAGGCCATTAAGGATTTACGCCTTATACATCACTTTAATGGATACATACATATGAAGAGCATTCCCGGAGCCAGCCAGGAATTGGTGAACGAGGCGGGGCTTTACGCTGATCGTTTAAGCGTGAACATAGAAATCCCGAATGAGGCGAGTTTGCAGGCTTTAGCTCCGGAAAAGGATTTTAAAAGCGTATTCGCCCCTATGCGTTATATCCAGCAAGGCGTATTACAAAGCGCTGAGGAACGCAAGCGTTTCCGGTATGCCCCACGATTCGCTCCCGCCGGGCAAAGTACGCAAATGATCGTTGGCGCTACGGCTGATACCGACAAGGATATACTTCATTTATCATCTGCCTTATATCAGAGACCTACAATGAAACGTGTTTATTATTCAGGATTCATTCCGGTAAATACATATGATAACCGCCTTCCGGCGCTTACCACGCCTCCGTTGGTCCGAGAGAATCGTTTGTATCAAGCGGATTGGCTGTTACGTTTTTATCAATTCAAAGTAGATGAAATTGTCAATGACGCATACCCGGACCTGGAACTAGACGTAGACCCGAAGTTGGCTTGGGCCCTACGGCATCCGGAAGTATTTCCGGTAGATATAAATAAAGCGGACTATGAGATGCTTCTCCGAGTCCCGGGAATTGGCGTGAAATCGGCTAAGATCATAATCGTTTCCCGGCGTTACGCCAATCTGGGTTCTGAGCAATTGAAGAAAATAGGAGTAGTCATGAAAAAGGCACGCTATTTTATTACCTGCCGTGAACTCCCGACGCAAACCGTGAATGAGGTCAGCCCCGAGACTGTTCGACAGCTATTGACGAGAAAAACCGGGAAGAAAACAGATGACCGGCAACTCATACTGCCTTTTATAGATTAACGCCTGTTTTATAAGAAGGATCGATAATGATTATATTTATTTACGACAAGACTTTTGAGGGGCTGCTTACCGCTGTATTCGATGCTTATTCCCGTCGAACTTTTCCGGATTTGTTATTGGCTGAGGGCGAGCCGTTTCCTTTGTTTTACGACGAGGCGATCCAGATTTATACGGACGACCGGAAAGCGGAACGGGTGTGGAAAGGGCTTGAAAGAAAAATTTCTAAGTCCTCCCTTTCCGGGTTGACGGTAACGTGGTTGTCGGAATTACCGGAAGTAGATATGTTGCTGTTCCGGTATATCCGGAAAGCGATTGACGCTCCTGCCACGATCGAGTTCAATCTTGGTGATCCGGACATATTGGAAACAGCCAAGATATGGAAGAAAGTAAATAACGAACGCCTGCGAGTGATGCAATTCTTTCGTTTCCAAAAAGCCACCGATGGAACTTACTTTGCCGCCATCGCACCTATATATAATGTGTTACCTTTAGTATTACCTTACGCACAAGACCGTTTCGCAGACCAACAATGGCTTATTTACGATTTAAAAAGAGAATATGGATATTATTATGATCTTAAAGATACGATAGAAGTCCGTTTCAAAGAGAAAGATTCACATTTACTGACCGGATTGCTCAGTGAAGATATCATGGACAAAGACGAAAAGCTTTTTCAAAGTATGTGGAAGGAGTATTTTAAGTCTATCGCAATCAAGGAACGTTTAAATCCACGCCTTCATCGCCAACACATGCCAGCCCGTTTCTGGAAATATATGCCAGAGAAGAGATGATATAATAATCACTATTAATCAATCAATTACATACTCTTGATTATTTTTGCCGGTAAATAATTAGAGAGTAAACCTCTTTCAGAAATAAACAACAAAAGGAACGACCCTTTTTATTACTAACTATAAATCGAGTCAACCCTATTTTATAGATTGGACGGAAAGTAGTCAACTAAAATCGTTAAACTACAGTTTCCTCGTATTTCTTTATGAGGAAACTACAGTTTCTTCAGCAAGAAATTATAGTTTCCATAGCAAGACATTACAGTTTCCTGCTTAAGAAACTATAATGTCTCACCGTGGAAATGAGTGTGTCTCCCCAAGGAAACAGGAATTCCTTAATAAAAAAGGGGGATGAACCTGAAATCAAGTCCATCCCCCTGTATTGCGATCAACACATTTCTTATAACTCACGAATCCATATATTACGGAAGCTGACCGGTTCACTAGGATCGCCGTGGCTCTGCAAGATGATTGGGCCTGCGCCATGTTTCTTGACTTGCGGGAAACCGATCCATTCCGTCGTACCTTGTATTATGGTATGATTTTGCAGAACTACACCGTTGTGGATGACTGTTACGGCAGGGTGCGTACGATAGCTACCGTCGTCCTTGAAAGTCGGGGCGGTATAGATGATATCATATACATTCCATTCGCCCGGTTTACGCATGGCGTTAGCCAATGGGATCGACTGTTTATAAATACTACCAGTCTGTCCGTTCACGTAAGTAGGATTATTGTAGCAATCCAATATTTGAACCTCATACATACCTTGCAAAAAGATACCGCTATTACCTCTCAATTGGCTTTCCCCCGTGATATTGGTAGGAACCTGCCATTCGATATGCAACTGGAAATCATTGAACTTCTGCTTGGTCTGGATATCACCTTTCTTCTTGTTCACGGTAAATACCCCATCGTGTACATCCCATTCCGCGGCACCCCCTTTCACGCTCTCCCAAGCGGAAAGATCCTTCCCGTCGAATAATACGATAGCATCCGATGGAGCGGTAAAACCACCACCTTTTAACTCGGTACCCGGAGTAACAACCGGTGGTACGGGTTCGTAAAACTCAGACATCTCATGCGTAATGCCCGCATAGCCTGTAGGCATCTTGAACTCTTGTTTCTTGTCTTGAGCGACAACAGCGACGCAACCCGCTAAAACGAAAGCCGCAACCGTAAGTAATTTTTTGTTCATGGTCTAAAATGATTTATTAGTTAGTTAACATTTCTTGCTGCAAATATACCTTTTTCTACCGGAATATATAACGATTTGTCAGAAATCTTATTGATTATGATCAAATAATCTTTTTTCTGCCAACCGTTCATATTTAGTACCCGGACGACCGTAATTACAATATGGATAAATACTTATACCGCCTCTCGGAGTGAATATACCGGTAACTTCGATGTATTTCGGATCCATTAATTTTATCAAATCCTTCATGATAATATTCACGCAATCCTCATGAAACGCCCCGTGATTACGAAAACTGAAAAGATAAAGTTTCAAGCTTTTGCTCTCCACCATTTTCACGTCGGGGATATAATCTATATGAATCGTGGCGAAATCCGGTTGCCCGGTAATCGGGCAAAGACTAGTGAATTCCGGACAATTGAAACGTACCCAATAATCATTCTCTTGATGCTTGTTCGTAAACGCCTCCAATACTTCCGGAGCGTAATCTTGCTTATATACGGTAGAGCCACCCAATAAACGTAACTCACCCTCTTGTTTTCTCTCGTCCATTCTCTTTTATTTACTTTTGTTTTTCTTTTTTCCTTCTCAGATATTTCTCCAATCCTTCCTTACGAAGTTTGCAAGCGGGGCAATGTCCGCATCCCTCAGCCACGACACCGTTGTAGCAAGTAAGTGTCTGCGTACGTACCAGATCAAATACGCCAAGCTCATCCGACAATTCCCAGACTTCGCTTTTATCCCGATCCATAAGTGGGGTATGAATTACGAATCCCTCGTCCATCGCCAGATTCAGCGTTACGTTAAGAGAGCGCACAAACGTATCCCGGCAATCCGGATAACCACTATAATCGGCTTCGGAGATACCTGTCACCAAATGATAAATCCCCTTGCCCCGGGCTAAGATGGCGGCGAAAGTAAGGAATACCATATTACGACCGGGTACAAACGTGTTTGGATAGCTATCATCCGGCTTTTCCTGATCCATGGCTATACTTGTATTCGTAAGCGAGCAATTGGGATCTAGCTGGCTGATAAGCGATACGTCTAATAACTGAAAAGGAACACCCGCATCTGCGGCGATCTTCCGGGCGACCTCTATCTCCAAGGAATGTTTCTGTCCGTACGTGAAGCATACGGCCTCTACACGTGAAAAATGCTTCTTCGCCCAGAAAAGGCAAGTCGTGGAATCTTGTCCACCCGAGAAGCATACCAAAGCGGCATCTTGTTGTTTCATATTTTTCTTGTTTTTAATACGTGGTTTAGCAAGCACACGGAAAAGACATCTTTTCAGCCGCGAAGATACGCTTTTTTCTAATTCTTTCGAGCGGTGATAAGCAACATCATCGGACGACGAAGCTCATCTCGCATCCCGGGAACCGTATCCAACATCGATTCGTCCGGTTGAGGCTCCACGAGATGAGTGATACGAAAACCCGCCTTGAGCAATCCGTTCACGTAAGTCGTAAGTGTCTTATGGAATTTGGTAACATCCTCTCCTAGAAAACTAGCATGCCGGATTCCCTCCTTAAAATAATTATCCACCGGCCAATGCATAAGTCTACCCTCCGGATCGTATATCCAATCTTGACTACCATAGGCCGTGAAAATGGGATGCTCCACGGAGAAGACAAAGGCACCTTCTTTCGTTAAGCATTTATACACATCCGCACAAACCACATCGAACGACTCGAGATAATGGAATGTCAACGAGCTAATCACCACGTCGAAAGATTCTGGCACGAAATTGAAATCCTCGATTGCCATTCTTTTATATTCGATCAAAGGTGAGGTATTTATCTCCCGGGCCTTCTCCAACATTTTCTCGGAGAGGTCAATGCCCAGAACGAAGGTCGCCCCTCGCTCTATGGCATATTGACAATGCCAACCAAAACCACATCCTAAATCCAACACACGCTTTCCGTTAAAATCAGGCAGCATCTTTTTTAGCTCATGCCATTCGCCCGCCCCTCTCAGTCCTTGTACAGAACGTGACATTTGGCTGTATTGACTAAAAAAACGCTCATCATCATACTTGTTTTCTTTCATATATGCTGTTTATCAAGGATATTTTGGCCGAAGATACTTATTTTTCGTAGATGCCAACGTGATTTCCCTCGCTATCTCCTAAAACGGCGAAGTATCCTTTGTTTTCGGCCTTTATCTTTGTCCTGGGTATGATAATTTTCCCTCCCTTCTCCAATACTTTAGATAAAGTACTCCCAATATCCTGGCTATAAAAGTGAATCAAGATACCATTTGGCGAAGGTTGGTAACCGGGAGCGAGAAACAAGGCTCCAACAGTTTCTCCCCGTTCGATAAAACAGGCCATCTTCTCCGTCTCACACTCCATAACCGAAAGTTTTACTCCAAGGATTGTCTCATAGAAATCGATCGCTCGATAAAAGTCCACGGTTGGGATCTCAAAAAAGGCAATTGAATTGTTCATTTTGTTTTCTTTTTATAGTTACTACTGGTGTCCTCGCAAAGACACCACAAAAGTAGAGTGTACGGAGCCTATACGATAGAAAAAAACAGACATCTTGGTTATTCCGAGAAATAATCGGAATAAGGAGCGCATACGGAAAGATACTCCGTCGGTGTATAACCCGAAAACAACCTGAACTCCTTTATCATATGCGACTGGTCTGAGAATCCGCATTCATAAGCCAACTGAGCGAACGAGATGGATGGATCTTGCTGTATCGTAAACAAAGCCCGTTGCATCCTTATAATACGGACAAACTCTTTTGGCGCAGCTCCCACATAATCCAAGAAAACCCGGTTGAATTGCTTGGGGCTGAGGCATGCGGTTTCCGATAGCCCGGAAATATTTATTTTCGCTTGCTTATTTATTTTATGGAGGACAGCGGATATTCGTCTTAAGTTATACTCATATTCTTCGAGCATGCGCAGACGGCGAATCAGAAACTGTTCGATCAAGCAGATACAAGCATCGTGATTGTCTGCCTCTATCACCCTTCTGGATAAAATTGATAATTCCAGATCTTCTATGTCATCCAAGGCGATAAGTTCTCCATAAAATAACTTAAGGGGAAGTTGAAGGATGGCTCTCGCCGCGTGGGGCTGGAATACAACCGTGATCATTTCAATCTTTCCAGCCGACATCACATCTGAAAAATTGAGACATTGCCCACAGATGAATGCCCGAGGCTGTGATTCTGTTTTTCCTACCAATAAAAGCCTTTTACCTCTATGAAATACCAATTGTATGCAGCCGGTAGGCAAAGTTCGTTCGGATACAGGAATATCCGCACTATCTTCCAATATCCAATAATATCTCACATAAGGAGTTAATACGTGAATGGGCTTTATTATCTCAAATGACTGCATCTTATAAAAACTAAATTATTGAGGCAAATATAAATGGCCCACGATCAATTCCATAGTAAAAAAGAGACATTCTATTGTGACATGGAATGTCACTCAACCGTTTTTAGGTATATTCAAAACCGTAGTATGCTTAATCTCATTGAGCACAAAAGAACTTTGCATTTTCACGATACCATGTACCTTGGTCAATTTCTCAAACACAAACCGATTATAGGCGTCTAAATCCTTAAGAACCACTTTCACAAAGAAATCATAAATACCTCCCGTCGAATAACATTCCATTATTTCGTCGATATTCCGTATTTCTTCCTTGAAACGTTCTATGTGCTCATCATCGTGAACGGCTAAAGATACATTACAAAAAACAATCAAGGGTAATCCTATTTTCTTATTGTCGACCAATGCTACATACCCTTTTATATACCCTTCGTTCTCCAAACGTTTGATCCGCTCGTAAATAGGGGTTTTGGAAATATGAAGCCTTTCCGAAAGCTCTTTCGTGTTGATCTTCGCGTCCTTTTGCAAAGAATGGAGAATCTCAATATCTGTCTCATCAAGCAGTGCCATAGTTTTTTTTCCTGTTTTATTTGATTTAACATTCCCGAATCAGGATTATAGAATACAAAACAGGACAAAAATAGGAAAATTATCGTATGTAAGTTTGACATATAGGAAAACAATCTTCTTTAGATAACTTTGCAGCAAATAAAAATCTAATTCCAACACAATTATGTTTAAAAGCGAAAATCTTCTGTTCCATTGTATCGCCATATTGACAGTCATTATATGGGGAACCACGTTTGTCTCCACAAAAATACTGATCAATACAGGATTATCGCCGGTAGAGATATTGTTATATCGCTTCGTACTCGCATATTTCTGTATTTTGACAATAGCGCATCAGCGCTTGTGGGCTAATCATGTAAAAGATGAGTTTCTATTGTTCCTATCCGGGTTGTGTGGAGGTTCCTTGTACTTCATCGCGGAGAATACCGCATTAGGTATCACATTGGCATCCAACGTTTCATTATTGATCTGCACGGCACCAATCATCACAACGGTATTATCACATTTATTTTACAAAGAGCCTCTCAAGAAAAGATTATTATACGGATCTTTAGTTGCCTTATTCGGGGTGGGGTTAGTAGTCTTTAACGGTAGTGTCCTTTTAAAAATGAACCCGCTTGGCGATTTCCTTACTTTAGTGGCCGCTACGATGTGGGCCTTTTACTGCCTTATTTTAAGACGCCTGAGTCGTTCTTATCCCACCTTATTCATCACACGAAAAGTATTTTTCTATGGAATACTTTCTCTCCTCGTCTATTTCACGATCTTCCCCCTAACTATCGACATTGAGTTATTGAAACTACCAATCGTGTATTTAAATATATTATTTCTGGGTGTTATCGCCTCAATGCTTTGTTATATCATGTGGAATACGGCAGTCAGGGCTCTCGGGGCCTCCAAGACCACTAATTATATTTATATTGTCCCCTTGATCACCCTTCTAACCTCCGCTATTTTTCTATCGGAGACTATCACGATAGCCTCTGGTATTGGGGCTTTAGCCATTATCAGTGGGGTTTATATCGCAGAGAGATGAGGACAAAAAAAGAGGGTGAATTCCATTTGAGAACACTCAGAATTCACCCCCCCTTGCTATTTTAACGGTACAATATTATTGTCCGATATAAGTCTCCATGAACTTAGCGCCCGGAGCCGGAGAGATGGTTACCACCTCCGTGTCGGCCGGGATCAAGACGGTCTGGCCTTGATGCACAAAAATCTCATTTCCTTTATTATCACGGATGGAAGCCTTACCTGCCATACAGATATAAACGACAAAAGAATCCAACTCCGAGAAGTTACGAACCATGATCGTATCCAGATCCAAAAGGTTTGTCGTGAAATACTTACAGTCTGCCAACTCTACCGTAGCGTTCGTATGACCTTTGTAATGAGTGCGGTAATCCGGATACAACGTATAATCGATAGCGTCTTTCGCCAACTCCGTATGTAATTCACGGCCATTGCCATTCGCATCCTTACGGTTGTAATCGTAAATACGATATGTGATATTACTGGTCTGCTGGATCTCAGCGATGAAGCAACCCGCTCCAATCGCATGTACACGTCCTGCCGGCAAGAAGAATACATCACCTTCATTTACATCGTAGCGCTGAAGTACATCCATGATCGTATTGTTCTCCACTCGCTTCACGTATTCCTCCGCATCGATTTGCTCAGAGAAGCCGGAATACAAGCCGGCGCCTTTCTCTGCCTTGATCACATACCACATCTCCGTCTTACCAAAAGAGTTGTGACGCTTTTTCGCCAACTCGTCATCCGGGTGAACTTGAATGGATAAATTATCACGGGCATCGATAAACTTGATAAGCAATGGGAAAGTCGTCCCGAATCTCTCCATCACTTTCTCACCCAGCAAATCCTTGCCATAAGAACGGATCAACTCATCCAAAGACTTGCCTTCCAACTCGCCATTATCAACGATTGAATAATTTCCCTCGACATGAGAAAGCTCCCAGCTCTCGCCAACGCCATTCTCTACCGGAGTAATACCCTTAAACGGGCAGATATCTGAACCGCCCCAAATCACCTTTTTGAGGATCGGCTTAAATGTAAATGGATATAACATAACGTGTTTTGTGTATAGAGTTTTACTTTTTGGCCTTCACTTTCCTTAATACGACGGCGCTACGTGCCGGGATATAAAGTTTCAGCCATTCTTTCTTTTCTTTCTTATATAACGGATCAAGTTGCGTAAAATGCCTTATGGTATCATCGGCCAAGCCAAATCCCCCGAAACAGGGAGCATCGGTGTTCAGCACGACCTCATATTCTCCTTTCGGCACCAAGAAACCATAATCCGTAAACGATTTCGTAGGGTTAAAATTGAATACGAAGACCAAGTCCTTACGCATATAAGCCAATATCTGATCGCCATCATTGTCCCAGACCTTTTGAATAGGAGTATCCTGGAAATTCTTCACGCCTCCGATCAATTCCAGCATCTCACGATCGAAATCACCCAAGAAATGATATTTCAAATCCAAATTGTCTACCAAGTTCCATTGGCGACGGGCGTATTTATAAGACCATCCATTCCCCTCCCTTGGGAAATCGATCCATTCCGGATGCCCGAACTCATTTCCCATGAAGCTCAGATAACCACCATTGATGGTAGAAGCCGTAACCAAACGGATCATTTTATGCAAGGCGATACCTCTATCTACCATAAAATTATGATCATCTTTTTGCATATGCCAGTACATATCGGCATCGATCAGGCGGAAAATGATCGTCTTATCGCCCACCAAAGCCTGGTCGTGGCTCTCGGCGTAACTGATCGTCTTCTCATCGGAACGACGGTTCGTGGTCTCCCACCAGATCGAAGACGGATGCCAATCCTCATCTTTCTTTTCCTTGATCATCTTGATCCAATAATCCGGGATATTCATGGCCATACGGTAATCAAAACCATAACCACCATCTTCCACCTTGGCGGCTAAGCCCGGCATACCACTCACCTCCTCGGCGATCGTTATAGCGTTAGGGTTCACCTCATGGATCAACTTATTGGCCAAGGTAAGATAGGCGATAGCGTCACCATCTTGGCAACCATTAAAATAATCGCCATAATTACAGAAAGCCTCACCTAAGCCGTGGCTGTAATAAAGCATGGAAGTAACGCCATCGAAACGGAAACCATCGAACTTATACTCTTCCAGCCAAAACTTACAATTCGACAAAAGGAAATGAAGCACCTCGTTTTTTCCATAATTGAAGCATAGAGAATCCCATGCCGGATGCTCACGGCGTTCGCCACTCAGGAAATATTGGTCATACGAACCGTCGAAGCGGCCTAATCCCTCCACCTCGTTCTTTACGGCATGGCTATGCACGATGTCCATGATCACGGCGATGCCCATCCCGTGCGCCTCATCGATCAGTTGTTTCAGCTCGTCCGGCGTACCGAAACGGGAAGAAGCGGCGAAGAAGCTACTTACATGATAGCCGAACGATCCGTAATAAGGATGTTCCTGTATAGCCATGATCTGGATAGCGTTATAACCGTCCTTCGCTACGCGAGGCAATATATTTTGACGGAACTCATTATAAGTCCCCACCTTCTCCTCATTGGTACTCATACCGATATGGCACTCATAAATCAAAAGGGGAGACTTTTTAGGTTTGAATCGTTTATTCTTGAATTTATAGGGTTTCTCCGGGTCCCATACCTGAGCGCTGAATATCTTGGATTGTTCATCTTGCACGACCCGGCGAGTCCACGCGGGAATACGCTCTCCGCTGCCCCCGTCCCACTCGACCAGCAACTTAAACAAATCCTCATGGTGCATCTGCGCGCCACTCAAAGCGATCTCCCATACGCCATTCGCCTTACGTTTAAGCTTGTACTTATTATCCTTCTGCCATCCGTTGAATGTACCGATCAAATAAATAGCGGTGGCATTCGGCGCCCATTCGCGAAACACCCAGCCTTTCGTGGTTTTGTGTAACCCAAAATAAAGGTATCCGGAAGCCATCTCGGATAAGGTCTGTTTACCATTATTCGTCAGGTTCTTTTCTTTATCAATCACGTATTGATACCGGCCTTCTATAGCCGCCTCATAAGGGGCTAGCCACGGGTCATTTTTTATCAGATTTAGAGACTCCATGATTTATTATAATTTGGTTCTCGGCAAAGATAAAAGAAAAAAACATACCCATTGATAATATTAGGATATTTCTTATATTCGCGGTAAACCGTACAATGATGAGCAAGGGAACAAAAAGTATAGCCTTTTACCTAATGATAATCCTCTTTTTCGGTTCGCTGATGTACTTTATCGCCAAAGAAGGAGAAAGTCGGCAACTGGAAAACTCTATAGCGTCCATCCAAAATGCACCTAGTAATTTACAAGAGGGGTTTACCTTATTTTCTCAATTATTAGTACATAATATCGAATCTTCCATAGGAATTCTACTTTTACAAATCATTACGATATTGCTCACGTGCCGTTTGTTCGGTTGGTTATTCCTGAAGATCGGGCAACCTACAGTCATCGGTGAAATCGTAGCCGGAATCGTGCTGGGGCCGTCCGTATTAGGTAATTTATTCCCGGAGGCTTCCGCATTCCTTTTTCCTATAGAATCGCTGGCGAATATAAATATGTTGAGTCAATTCGGACTTATACTTTTTATGTTCGCCATCGGGATGGAGCTTAACCTCTCCGAGGTGAGAAAAAAGCTAAATGAAACCATATTAATTAGTCATACCAGTACGATCGTTCCCTTCTTTTGCGGTATGTTAACCGCCTATTTCGTATACGACAAATACGCGGATAAGACAACCCCATTCCTCTCCTTTGCCTTGTTTATAGGTATCGCCATGAGCATTACCGCCTTTCCCGTATTGGCACGTATTATCCAAGAAAAAGGGCTTACCAAGACGCATCTGGGTACCATCTCGCTAGCGAGCGCGGCGAATGGGGATATCACCGCTTGGTGCTTGCTGGCGGTTGTCATCGCGATCGCACAGGCAGGGTCGATGCTAAGTGCCGTCTACAATATCTTGTTCTCGGTTCTTTACATAGCGTTTATGTTTTTGGCGGTACGGCCATTCCTGCGGATGATCGGACATATCTACCATAATAAAGAGGTGATCGACAAAGGGCTGGTCGCTTTCATCTTCTTGCTATTGATTACCTCGGCTTATCTGACGGAGATATTGGGATTGCATGCCTTGTTCGGCGCTTTTATCGCCGGGGTGGTGATGCCGGGAAATATCAAGTTCCGCAAGATCATGACCGAGAAAGTAGAAGATGTATCCCTTGCGCTTTTCCTCCCCTTATTCTTCGTATCTACCGGATTACGTACGGAAATAGGTCTTCTAAACAAGCCTGAGTTATGGTGGCTATGCCTTATCTTCATTGTAGTGGCCATCGCGGGGAAGTTCGGGGGAGCGATGTTCTCTGCCCGGTTCGTGGGTGAGAGCTGGAAGGATAGCTTATACATAGGGGCGCTCATGAACACCCGCGGGTTGATGGAGCTGGTCGTACTGACGATCGGGTACGAGATGGGGATATTGACGCCTTCCGTATTCGTGATCTTAGTGCTAATGACGCTGGTCACCACTTTTATGACAACACCGCTGGTCTCATTCATCAAGTTCTGTTACCGAACGCACGATAAGCTGATGGAGCAGAAAGAGAGAAGGCCGTTGGAGGGTATATTCAAGGTACTGCTATCCTTCGGACGGGCCGGAAACGGACAGATCATGCTGGACGTGGCCTACCAGATGTTCGCCCAAGGCAAAAACAAGCTGGAGCTCACGGCGCTGCACCTGACGGTTGGCTCGGACGTAAACCCGCTACATACGGATAATTTCGAGGAAGTCAGCTTCGGCCCAATCCTTTACGGGGCCAAGAAGCTGGGTATTCAGATACAGACCCGCTACGAGGTATCGAACAACGCCGGAGTGGATATTTGCAGCATCGTAAACAACGAGGGGTATGATTTCCTTCTGGTCGGTTCCGGGATATCGATGAGCAACACGCCGGACGATATAGCGGCAAGCCATTACCGGGCCTCTTTTTACAACCGTTATTTCAAACGTTTCAAGGCTCCGGAATCCTGGTTTTATCCGGGGGCCTTATTGAAAGACAAGACGAAGATGTTTATCGAGCAAAGCAATTGCCCGGTAGGTGTATTCGTGAACCGGAATTTCGTCAAGGCATCGAACGTGATCGTAGTTATCGACTCCGAGGAGGACTTATTCCTGTTGGGATATGCCCAGACCTTATTGAAGTCCACACACGGCTCGGCCAGCGTACTTGATAAATCCAGCAGTACGACCCCAGGGAACGAGGCGATCAAGGAAGGAATCCAGCGCTTCACGGAAGACGTGAAGCAGACCACGCTTCTACGAGAGAAAGACCTTACGCCCCAGTTATTCAACAGCTTCAACTTCATGCTGATCAGTTATAAGACATGGAACGATGTCTCCGAGCACCGGAAAGAAGCCTTGCAGAAGATGCCTTCTACGTTGATATTAAGTAAATAATCCGTTATAAATCCATATAAACCCGTCTTTATGAGAATCTATCTTTTCTTCTTGATCGCCACTTTCCTAGTGAGTTGTTCCTCTACGGAAAGCCAACGGCAGGAACCAGAAAACCAGACCTTGGAAACGATACTCAATCGTAAAAGCGTACGTAAGTATAAGGATCGCCCGGTAGAAAAAGAAAAGATAGACAAACTGATACGGGCCGGAATGGCCGCCCCCTCCTCCCGTGACAGGCGACCTTGGGAATTCATTATCGTAACCGACCGGAAAGCCTTGGATACGATGGCCGAAGGCCTCCCCTTCGCCCGGATGCTGAAAGAAACGAGGCAAGCGATCGTTGTTTGCGGCGATACCGTCAAATCCTCCAACGCTTGGTTTCTGGATTGTTCCGCGGCCTCACAGAACCTACTACTCGCCGCAGAATCCATGGGATTGGGAGCCGTATGGACGGCTGTTTATCCCTATCCGGACCGGATCGAGATCGTACGGAAAGAGCTTCGGCTACCGGATCATATCATGCCGTTGAACGTCATACCCGTAGGATACCCTATGCAGAAAGAGACACCCAAAAACAAATACAACGCCCAACAGATCCATCACAATGGCTGGTAAAGCTATATGACTTCCAGATAACTCCGTCCGTTTCCCGCCCGGTTCACCCGGATCTGTACGGGAATACGTTCCGTCATTTCCTGCACGTGCGAGATCACGCCGATCTTGCGTCCTTGCGTACGCAGGCTCTCCAAGGCATCCATAGCGACCCGTAACGTCTCCGCATCCAAAGAGCCGAAGCCTTCATCGATAAACAGGCTTTCTACCTTCATCCGGTTCGAGGAGAGCGAGGACAAGCCTAGCGCCAAAGCCAGCGAGACCAAGAAAGACTCCCCTCCGGAAAGGCTATGCACGGTACGGATCTCGTCGCACATATCCTGGTCGATCACCTGCAAGGCCAAGGTATCCGGCACACGCTCCAGCCGGTAACGCCGGGATAGTTGCCGCAATTGCACATTCGCGTAACTCAACAAGACATCCAAGGTGTAGCCTTGAGCGATCCTACGGAACTTAGCGCCATCCGCCGAGCCTGCCAATTCATTCAGCTTCGCCCAACGCTCGCTCACCGCCCTCCGTTCCGAGAGTTCTTGCTGGAAACCGGCTATCTTCCGTTTATTCTCCTCGTGCGTACGCAGACGGAAGCTACATTCGGACTTTTGCGCAGTTATCTCCGACAGGGATTCCTCCAGCGTCTTGCCTTCGGAGGTCGCTTGATAAGCAGTCATCCAGTTATCCAGCTCCTGCCGGCGTACGGAAAGGACCGCAGAAGTCTCCATCAGATCCTTCTTGATCTGTTCCGTCATTCCCCGGTATTGCTCCACCTCGCCGGCATGCCTCGTCGTACTTTCTTGTAACTGCTTCAAATGGCTCTTCAAGGCTTCCACCCGTTCGTGGAAGGCACGTTCCACTTGGTCGGCGGGCTGGCCTCCCAAAAGGAGATTCCGTTCCGAGCGCAAGCGGGCATAGGTTTGATCCTTCTCGTCGTAGGCTTTCGCGGCGTCCTCGTATTGCTTGCGCAAGGGAGGAAGAAAAGCCTCGTAGGACTCCCGTTCCGCTTGATGGGCGCTTCGCTCCCGTTCCAGTTCCCGCAGGCGTTCCCTGTTGGCTTGCCACTGGCGGGCGAAATCCGTCAAGGTCTCCCGGAAGCTTTCCGGGTCCTTGTTCCAGCCCGCCTGCCATGCGTCGTTCCCGAACAGGGCGTTAGCGGCAGACAGGGATTGGGATAGCTTCTCCTGTTGCTCCCGCTTATCCAATTCTTCCCGTTCGATCTGCTCGGACAGGGATTGTAGCTGGTTCCTTAATTCCGTCCGTGCGTTCTCGTCGGCGGCGATTTGTTTATGCAGTTCCAGTTCTTTCTGTTGTAGGGCAGCCAATTGTTTCGCATAAGCCTCCTGCCGTTCTTTACGGTCGAGAAGCCGCTTGAGGCGCAGAGTAGCTTCCGAGATACGATCCGCCAAGGCCAACAGACGCTCGTGCGCCTCATGAGAGGCGAAAGGATGCTCAAGGCTTCCACAGACCGGGCAAGGCGTTCCGGCGGTCAGCTTATCCCGCAGGCTTTTGATGTCACCGGTCGTTACGAACTGGGCTTGCTCCAGCAATAAGCGCTCCCGCTCCACACGGCAGGTCTCAATCGACCGATCCAAAGCCTCCGGTTCCAATTCCTTAAGGGCAAGCGCTATGGATTTCCGCTCTTCCTCGATCTTTACCTGTTCCTTGGCGTGCGCCTCCGCTTCCCGCCGCAAGGATTGTCCTCGTACCTCCAACCGCTGGATTTTCTGCCGGATAGCTAGCGAGGTCTTGTCGGACCGCTCGACCGCCCGGCGAGCCGTGAGGCAGGTATCCAGATAGATCAATAAGGCCGACAGTTGTTCGGCGATCCCCTCCTTGCTCCGGTATCGTTCGCGCCACGCCGTCTGCTTGTCCCACTCTTCCGAGGCTTTTTTCTGCTGCTCCTCCACCTTCCGGAGTTTCTCTTCCACCTCCTGTTTCCGGCGGGAGAACTCCTTCATCCGTTCGTCGGCCTCGTAACGGGCTTTCAAGGCCGATTCCAGTTGCACGTCCAGTTTCCGTGCCTGTTGTAATTCCAGTCGCAAGCGCTTAGACTCCTCGTCCGTCCTCGCCAATCGCACCTCTCCTTGCTCATACTCCTTCCTCGCAGTTTCCAGCGATACCAACGCCCGTTCCAAGAAATGGGCGTTCTCCTCCCGCTGTTTTTCCTTCGAGGCGATCTGGACCTCGGCCGCTTTCACGGCCTCCCGCAGGCTTTGCCGCTCGACCTTCGCCTTCTCCAAACGGACCAGTTCCCCCTCCAAGACCGAAAGACGGGCTTGGGAGGCTTCCACCTCCTCCTCCGGAAGAAGCTCTATGCCTTGTACACGGGCGTATAGCTGCTCGTAGGCCTCCTTCGCCTCGGCGTTCTTGGCGAAGATCCGGCGGGAGATCTCCGAGTATTGCTCCGTACCGGTCAGTTTCTCCAGCAAAGAGGCTTTCTCGCCTTGCTCCGTTTTCAGGAAAGTAGAGAAATCGTTTTGGGCCAAGAGCACCGAGCGGGTGAACTGATCGAAAGTCAGGCCGATCAGCTCGACGATACGGGCTTGCAGGTCCTTGTTGGTTCCCGGCTCCTCTTTCCCGGCATCTATATTATATAATGTAAGGCGAGCGGCCTGCAAACGCCCGCTTTCCTTCTCCCGTGCCCGGGATACGGACCAGCGGCTGCGATACCGGCATCCGTTCAGCGCCACGAAATCTACCTCCGCATACCCCGAGGCCGTCCCACGGCGTAAGAGAAAGCGGGGGTCGCTTTGCGGCAACACATCCTCTTGCACGTCCCTCAGCCGCACGTTATTCTCCTTCGCCAGCTCCGTCCGGGGCGTGCGGGAGAAAAGGGCGAGGCACATGGCATCCAGCAACGTGGATTTTCCCGCCCCTGTAGGGCCGGATATAGCGTAGATACCCGCCGAAGCCAAAGGCTCCTCCGTAAAATCAATGGAAAACTCTCCTTCCAGCGACGCCAAGTTGCGTCCTCTGATCGCCAGCACTCTCATAGCTCTACCTCCCTCATCACCTCATTAAACAATGTCTCTATCTCCTCGGGCAACTCACCTCCGTATCTCACGGCAAACGTATGCCTCAGCATATCCAACGGGGCTATCTTTTGCAAATCATTATATGACAAGGACCTCTCCTCTGCCTCCCCTTCCCGCCGGGGATATGAAGGGACGATCGAGGTGAGGCGGACCGCCTTCCTTACCAACGCCTCCTCCACCCGATGACGGAACGTAGGGTCCGGCTCCGTCAGCAAGACCCGTATCTCCAAGTAAGGCCAGCGGCTCTCGTCTTCGCTGTCTTCCTCCGGCTCCGGAAGCCCGTCGAGGCATCGCAAGACCTCCTCCGGCGGTAACGGGGATTCCGGCACACGTATCAGGTCCGCGACTCTCGGTATCCCGATCGCCTCGATCCTTGCGACATTCCCCTCCTCTATCTCCACGGCTATCACTTGATGCCGGTAGTTCTTCTCCGAAAACGACATAGGAAGCGGACTTCCGGCGTAACGTACGGACTCACGCCCGCCGATCCGCTGCGCCTTGTGGATATGCCCCAGTGCCGTATAAGCGATCCCGGCATCGAAAGTATCTGCGGATACGGACTCCAGCCCACCCATGATCGCACGCTCGCTCCGATCGTCCTCCGACAGCTCGGCTCCGGTGGCGTGTAAATGTCCCAAGGCCACGATCGCCTCGCTGGGATTCCTCCGGGCATCTGCGTAAGCGTAGAGATGCCGATACATCCGGCCGATACCAGCCACATACGAATCAGGCTCTCCCCCAGATGCCGCCGGGTAATCCCCTTGACGGAGGAAAGGTACCGCTAGGCAAAGCGCTTCCCGTTCTCCCGCACGGTTCCTCAATGGGACAACGAGCGATCCGAGGTCGATCTCCCCGGAATCCGTCCTCCCCACGATACCTACGATCGAGGTATTCAATTCCTCCAGCAAGGGATTCGGGGCTTCCAAGCGGATAGCGGAATCGTGGTTACCGGCGATGATCACGATCTGCAAACCCGGATTCAGGCGGTTCGCCTCCCGCAGGAAACGATAGAAACGGCGTTGCGCCCCGGCAGAAGGGTTCGCCACGTCGAACACGTCGCCGGCGATCAACAGGACATCCGTTTCCCGCTCCACCAATAGATTCGTCAGAAAACCGAGGAAAGCCTCGTGCTCCACCTCCCGGTCATAGCCGAAAAAGGTCTGGCCCAGATGCCAGTCGGCCGTATGGATAAGTTTCAATGCCATTTATCTTCTTCTATTTTGATCCGGCAAATGTACTTCTTTCCCTTCAGATATCAGATTTTGGCAAATCAAAAAAACGAACGATCAAGTATGTCCCGTATCCTCCTTCCAACATCCGTATGGATACATTCTTGTTCCTACGTAGATACATTGTCGTATCCGTACGGATACAAGAATACAGCCGTACGGATACACGGACGTACCCGTACAGGTACAAGGAAACAGCCGTAGAGATACACGCTCGTATCCGGGCAATAAAAAACCGGGATCCGGGCGGGTACATGTAAGTACCTGCCCGGATCCCGGCCCGCATCTATCTCCCTAGCTTATACCTCGTCCGGAGATTCCGAGTCGGAGCCACCAGAACCGCCCGGTCGTCCTTCCGCCAGCTTGTCCACCCAAGCGAAGGTAGCCTTCTGCAGATCGTTCTTGAACGCCTCGTCCGGCTGGAAATTCAGGTTTACGCTCTTGATGTTCCGAGCGTTCACCTCCTCCTTCGTGGAAACTCCTATACTGGAAATGGTGGCACTGAAACTACCCCAGTTACCCAATTTCACGCTCTCGCCTCCCATCAGCCTACGAAGCAAGATCTTACGAAGCTGACGGATGGCCATCATCGCCTCGGAAGGGTTCAGCGTCGTCTCATCGGCAAGTTCCATCGCCACCTGGGTTTCGTCCACTTGGGCGGTAGTTACTTGAGTTACATACCATTTCTTAGGCGCTTCCTTGTCCAACGGGTTTATCCGCTGCACAGGCTTTACTAGTATTGCCATGATAATTAGATTTATGGGCCTCTCTTGAACGGAGGCCCTGATTATTAAATCATCAAATATAACAATAGAGTTCCACTCTCGCAAGTTAAAACCGGATTACTATTCACGCTTTCTTAAAAACTATTTGTAAGCAAAAACTGACGAACTCATAATAATTTGTTACTTTTGCAACGGTTTTAAATAGGAACAACATAATTAATAAACATACCTATGGCAAAGATTACAAAAGAGGAGGCCCTTCGGTACCATGCCGAGGGCAAACCGGGTAAAATCGAGGTCATCCCTACAAAACCTCATAGTACGCAGACGGATCTATCCCTTGCCTACTCTCCGGGCGTAGCGGAACCTTGTCTGGAGATCGAGAAGAATCCGCACGACGCATACGAATATACGGCGAAAGGAAACTTGGTGGCGGTGATCTCTAACGGTACTGCCGTATTGGGGCTGGGTGATATAGGTCCCTTGGCCGGTAAACCGGTGATGGAAGGCAAAGGATTGCTATTCAAGATATTCGCGGGTATCGACGTGTTCGACATCGAGGTGAACGAGAAAGATCCGGAGAAGTTTATCCAGACCGTGAAGGCGATCTCGCCTACGTTCGGAGGAATCAACTTGGAGGATATCAAGGCGCCGGAGTGTTTCGAGATCGAGACTCGCCTGAAAAACGAGCTGGATATCCCCGTCATGCACGACGACCAACATGGAACGGCTATCATCTCGGGTGCCGGGCTGATCAATGCCTTGGAGATCGCCGGCAAGAAAATCGAGGACGTGAAGATCGTGGTGAACGGTGCCGGAGCCGCCTCGATCTCATGTACAAAATTGTACGTGATGTTAGGCGCACGCAAGGAGAATATCGTCATGTGCGACAGCAAGGGAGTTATCTCTACCAGCCGCACGGACTTGAACGCCGCCAAGCGGGAGTTCGCTACCGACCGTCCGATCAAGACCTTGCAGGAGGCCGTGGTGGGAGCCGACGTATTTTTGGGCCTTTCCGTGGCGAACGTATTGACCAAGGAGATGGTACGCAGCATGAACGCCGATCCGATCGTATTCGCCTTGGCGAACCCGAACCCGGAGATCTCCTACGCCGACGCCATGGCCTCACGGGATGATATCATCTTCGCTACCGGACGTTCCGACTATCCGAACCAGATCAACAACGTGCTGGGATTCCCTTACATTTTCCGCGGTGCCTTGGACACGCACGCCAAGGCGATCAACGAGGAGATGAAGCTGGCCGCCGTCTACGCCATCGCCGACCTTGCCAAGGAGCCGGTCCCCGACGTGGTAAACGCCGCCTATAAACTGAAACGCACCACTTTCGGACGCGACTATATCCTTCCGAAAGCGCTCGATCCCCGCTTGCTGACCCGTGTATCTTGCGCCGTGGCGAAAGCCGCTATCGACTCGGGCGTGTCTCGCAAGACGATCACCGACTGGGAGGGCTACGCCAACCATTTGCGTGAGATGATGGGATATGATAACAAACTATTGCGCTCGTTCACCGATATGGCGAAAGCGAACCCGAAACGGGTGGTATTCGCCGAGGCGAACCATGTGAATATGCTGAAAGCCGCCGCCGAGGCGAAAGCGGAAGGTATCTGTATCCCGATCCTGCTGGGTAACGAGGAGCGTCTGGCTAAGATCGCCGCCGAGGAGAATATCAGTCTGGACGGTATCGAGATCGTCAACCTCCGTCACGACCGTGAGACGGAACGCCGCCACCGCTACGCTCGTATCCTTTCTGAAAAGAAAGCGCGCGAGGGCGTGACTTACTCGGAGGCTTGCGAGAAGATGGTAGACCGGAACGCATTTGGTATGATGATGGTGGCTACCGGCGACGCCGACGCTTTCGTAACGGGTGTATACAGCCGCTACTCGGAGGTTACCAAGATGGCAGAGCAGATCATCGGTATCCGTCCGAGCTACAAGCATTTCGGTGCCTTGAACATCCTTACTTGCAAGAAGGGTACGTTCTTTATGGCTGATACGTTGATCAACCGTCACCCATCGGCCGAGGTATTGATCGATATCGCCCGCCTGACGCATGATGCCGTGAAGTTCTTCGCTCACGAGCCGGTGATGGCGATGTTGTCTTACTCGAACTTCGGTTCCGACAAGCAGGGTAGCCCGCTGAAAGTACATGAGGCGATCGATTTCTTGCATAAGACGTATCCGGATATGGTAGTGGATGGTGAGATGCAGGTAAACTTCGCTCTCGACAAGAAGCTGCGTGACGATATGTACCCGTTCAACAAGCTGAAAGGGCAAGACGTGAATACCTTGATCTTCCCGAACCTAAGCTCTGCCAACAGCGCATACAAGCTATTGGATACGCTAGGTATCACCGAGACGATCGGCCCGATCCAGATGGGATTGAACAAACCGATCCACTTCACCGACGTAGAAAGCTCTACCCGTGATATCGTGAACCTGACTACCGTAGCTGTCGTAGACGCTATCGTTCAGGAGCAGATCGAGAAAGAGAACAGATAGTAGGCAGTGTCACTAGCAGTCGTGGTGGTGGTTGTAGCGACCGTTATTGTAACAATCACTACCATCATAACGACCGCCATTAACAATAACGATTATCACTGTTGTTTTTGTTGTAGAGACGGGGCGTGCCCCGTCTCCCACCGATTGATAGTATTCTAAATTACCATTTTGATGGGATGAGACGGGGCACGCCCCGTCTCTACAATATAAAAACAACAGTGGTGATCGTTACAACAATAATTAGCGATATCCCCCCAAATAACTCTCAATATTAGCTATCACTTTCCGGGAAAGCCTTTGCATGCACTGTTCCGAATGGCCGGAAACCTTAGGCGTATATAACACATTATCGAATTGCGTCAAAGTATCCGCATAACTCCCGATACCCACCTCATCGCATAAGAAGAAGTTCCGTTTATGGGCACTAAGCCAACGTTGTAAATCCGGAACACGGAAAGTAGGCCCTACCGACGTATTGATCAATATCTTCAGATTACCGAACAAACTAAACTCGCCCGCCCCCAAAAGAATCGTATTACGAGGTAAGCAAGTACATAAAATATCCACCTCCGGCAGCAACTCCCGCAAAGGCAGGTAAGCGATACCGGCGGCCTCGGCATCCGGCTTACGAGTACGGCTGAAATAATAAACCTCCGCCCCCAAGAAGCGAAGAGCGTCAGCGATCATTCTCCCGGTCCGTCCTAATCCTATGATACCCACTTTTTGCCCGCCCAGCTCATACGCCTTATGTTTCCACTGTTTCCCGCCGAAACCATGCAACAGACGGACCAGCTCGCTAATAACATACTCCACGACTCCCTCATCGCCATAGTCGCGGATACCCAAGACCGTTATCCCCCGCTCACGTGCGGCGGCTATATCCACATTCGCACTAGACTCGCTATAAAGGGTACAGCACATCCCGATGTATTTGATATTCGGGCAAGCCTCGATCACATTCCTACGGATCTGTGTATTATAAGAGACAAGTACGCAATCAGCCTCCCCGATCCGGTTCACGGTCTCCTCATCCGTTTCCGGAATGCCGGTATAAAAAACGACCTCTTTTCCAAGCGTCTTCAAACGCTCCACTCCCCATGTATTCAATCCGGTAGAATCTACCACTACTATTTTCTCAAACATATCTTACTTTATTAATTACCATCTTCAATTAATTATCCCTCTCACAAAGCTATAAATAAAATAGCCACAAAGAGTGACTTTCAATACGACACTCAATAAAAAACCAGCGAATGCCCCGAAACCAGCCTTCAACGCATCCCCGGACGCCTTACCTCCTAAAAGTTCCCCAACGAAAGCCCCCACGAAAGGACCCAGCAAGATCCCCCAAGGCGGAAACACGAATATACCGGCCACGGTTCCCACGGCACATCCCCAATTCCCCCACTTGGACCCTCCGCTGTACTTAGTCCCCAGCATGGGCGTAACATAGTCCATCGCCTGCGCCAACACGACCAGTAATCCCCACACGACCAATTCCGTAACCGCAAATTCCGCATAGCCCGTAAAATGCAGCAGCCATAAAGCTAAATACGCCACCGGCGGTCCCGGCAAGACCGGCAAAAAACACCCCGCCAATCCCACCAACAAGCAAATAACGCCAAGTATAACCAATATGACATCCATACAGTCACTTTTTACTATAATCCTTTATTTCACCAATTCTCCTTATTAATCAAATTCACCACGACTTTCACCATCATATCTTTCTCCTCCGTCCGGCTTTCCGCAATCATCAAGGTTAAAGCGACCAATGTATTATCAGCGATACGTTTCGTTCCATCCGGATTATATAAGATTCCATTATTATCGAGAAACCACAAGAAAAGCGTCGCGGCTATACGCTTATTACCATCACTGAATGAATGATTTTTTGTAACCAGATAAAGAAGCATAGCCGCTTTTTCCTCTACCGATGGATAAAGATCCTCCCCACCAAAAGTTTGGTAAATCTGTCCGATAGAGCTTTTGAAAGAGCCGTCTTTCTCGTTCCCGAATAAATCACTTCCACCAAATTTACTTTTCAATCCTTGAATGGCCAACATCGCATTTTCATAGGTAGCCCTAAACCGTTGCTCATTTGTCGTCGAATGAATATCCAATTGCTGATAGTCATACTTATCCAGTGTATCTAAGGCGTAGGTATAGTCTATAACCACATCTAGTAACGTACGGCTTTCATCCGAGGAAAGAACCTCCTGACTCTTAACTGTACGACCGAGTACTTGTACAAGCAGCTTCAGTTCGTCGTATTTTTGTTGGGTCAGTTGTTTATTGACAGCGTAACCTTTAACAAGGTATTCTTTTAGGATTTTATTCGCCCAGATACGGAATTGCGTACCACGCTTAGACTTGACACGATAGCCGACCGAGATAATGACATCTAAATTATATACGGTTGTTTCATACAATTGATCCCTATCTACACCCATATGTGCAAATTTTGCACATGTGCTTTCTCGCTCTAACTCAGCTTCAATATACACATTTCTGATATGACGACCGATAACAGTCCGATCCTTTTGAAAAAGCTCCGCCATCTGCGCTTGTGTAAGCCACACCGTATCATTCTCCAATTTCACGTCAATTGAAGTCTCACCATCGGCTGTCCGATAAATAACGATCTTGCCATTTTCCATACGTTTTAGTTTTTAGGATATATAAATAGACAAAGATACAAACATTTCCCACCCTTAACTGTTTTGCTAAAAGCTAAATCTAAACATATATATTTATGCACAAACATTTACGCCTGACATGTTATGCTTTGTTGTGCTTGCTGGTGCCGATCGGGGTAATAGCACAGACAGAGCATACGTATTTAGACCGTGCCCTACCCGGGTCATGGTCTGAGGAAGGGAGTGATTTCCAGCAGACACTTCCTGTAGAAGATAATTGGTGGAGGAATTTTAAGGACCCGTTGCTGGATTCGCTGATAGAAGTAGCCGTGAAACAAAACTATTCCGTGCAAATGGCGATGGACAGGATCGCCATGGCGAAAGCCAACCTGCGGTCGGCACAAGGAAATTACTCGCCCACCCTAGGGCTTTCCACCGGATGGACACGGCAACAAAGTAGCGGCAATATCAATCAAGTACCCAAGGCGATCACCCAATATTCCAGCGCTACCGTAGATATGAACTGGGAGGTAGACGTATTCGGAAGTATCCGGAACCGGGTGAAAGCGGAGAAAGAGAATTTCGCCGCCTCGAAAGAGGAATACAACGCCGCCATGGTCTCCCTTTGCGCCCAAGTAGCCTCCTCCTACATCCATATGAGAGAGCTGCAACAAGAGGTAAAGGTGGCGCAACAGAACTGCCGCTCCCAACAGACCGTCGTACAGATCACCCAGAAACGGTACGAGACCGGGCTAGTCTCCAAACTGGATGTAGCGCAGGCGCAATCCGTATACTACAGCACGAAAGCCTCCCTGCCGATGTTGGAAGCCGGTATCATCCAATACGCGAACTCCTTGGCGATCCTGCTAGGCCTGTACCCTTCAGATCTGCAAAAGATCATGGAGACAGACGCTTCCTTGCCGGAATATATCGAGCCGGTCGGCGTAGGGTTGCCGGCAAACCTATTGCTACGCCGTCCGGATGTACGTGCGGCAGAACGACAAGTCAATGCGCTTGCCGCCTCCCTCGGGGCCTCTAAGTCCGATTGGTGGCCGAAAATATTCGTGAAAGGCTCGATCGGTTTCGCCTCCCACGACTTCGACAAGCTGGCGAATCACAATAGCCTGACCTACGAGATCGCCCCTACCCTTACGTGGAACTTCTTCCAAGGCACACAGAAAATACAGGCAACCCGGTTGGCGAAAGCCCAGTTGGACGAGTCGATCCGGCAATTCAACCAAACCGTGCTTACCTCCGTGCAGGAAGTGGATAACGCCATGAGCTCGTACAAGAACTCGATCAAGCAGATTGTAGCCCTCCGGGAAGTGGTAAACCAAGGGAAACAGACCTTGGATCTTTCCTTAGACCTCTATAAGCAGGGCCTTACGCCTTTCCAGAATGTACTGGACGCGCAACGCTCCCTCCTCACCTACCAGAACCAATTGACGCAGGCTCAAGGTAGCTCACTACTGAACTTGATACAGCTTTATCAATCATTGGGTGGAGGATGGAATCCTATGTAGGCCGTTCGATCCGATCGAACAAAAGCCCACTCAAACAATTAATATAAATAATCATTAAAGACAAAAGATATGAAGACATTTGTTTACATAGGGATTATCGGAGCCTCCGCCTTATTATTGGCGTCTTGCAAGGGGAAAAGCAAGCCGATGGAAACACCCGTGCCCTCCATAAGCATATCCACGCCGATCGTGAAGGACATCATCTTGACGAAAGAATACCCCGGATACCTTAGTTCACAATTGAAAGTAGACTTAGTAGCCCGTGTCAACGGATACTTGCGTACCTCTTACCTCAAGGCCGGAAGCCGGGTAAAAAAAGGCGATCTTATCTTCGTGATCGAACCGGACACTTATCAAGATAACGTCACCCAAGCCGAGGCTTCCGTAAAGACCTCCAAAGCCCAACTCGAATACGCCCGCAGTAACTATGAGCGTATGAAGGAAGCGGCCAAGAGCGGCGCCGTAAGCCAGATACAAGTGATCCAGGCAGAGGCTACCGTATCGGAGGCAGAGGCCGCCGTGAAGAACGCCGAGGCGGAATTGAATACCGCACGGACCAACTTGAGCTATTGCTATATCCGTGCGCCTTTCGACGGTGCGGTTACCCGGGCCAGCTACGATATAGGCAATTACATCAACGGAGCCGTCCAGCCGGTTACCTTGGCTACTTTATACAAGGACGACCTGATGTTCGCCAATTTCAATATCGAGGATAACCAGTTCATGAAGATGATGCTGGAAGCCGCCCGCAACGATAGCACCGTGAAGCTTCCGTCCGAGATCCTCGTCAGCACTGGCAAGGATGGCAGCAACACGTATACGGGTCGGCTGGATTATCTATCCCCCAATATCGACCTATCGACCGGTACCCTGAACGTACGTGCCAACCTGGATAACCCGAAGAATGTATTGAAGAGCGGCTTATACGTCACCATCACCCTGCCGTACGCCGAGCAGCCGGATGCGGTCCTGGTTCGCGACGCCTCGATCGGTACCGACCAATTAGGGAAGTACCTTTATATCGTGAACGACTCCAATGTCGTACGATACCGCCATATCGAGGTAGGCCAGCTGGTAGACGATACGCTTCGCCAAGTGACCGCCGGTATCGGCCCCCAAGATCCCTATGTCACCTCTGCCCTGCTTAAAGTACGGGATGGCATGACTATCAAACCTATAAAATAAGCAAGCTATGGTAAAGTTCTTTATTAACAGACCGATATTCGCCACCGTACTTGCTCTGATCATCGTCGTGGCGGGTTTGGTCACCCTCAATATATTACCGATCGCCCAGTATCCGGAGATCACGCCGCCTACCGTACAGGTATCTGCCGTTTATCCCGGAGCGGACGCACAAACGGTAGCGCAGACCGTAGGTTTACCGATCGAGCAACAGGTAAACGGCGTGGACGGTATGCTTTACATGAGTTCCAACTCCTCCAGTTCAGGGGCTTACTCCCTTACGATCACCTTCGCCGTGGGAACGGATATCGACATGGCGACCGTCATGGTGCAAAACCGGGTGAGTATCGCCCAGAGCAGCTTGCCGGAACCCGTGATCGTACAAGGTATCACCACCCGCAAGCAATCCTCCAATATCGTGATGATGCTTACCCTAAGTTCCAAGGATTCCATTTACGATGGGTTGTATCTAAGTAATTACGCCACCTTAAATATGATAGACCAGCTAACCCGTCTGCCGGGTGTAGGCTCGGTACAGGTAATGGGAGCCGGAAACTACAGCATGCGTATCTGGCTAGATCCGGAGGCGATGCGTATCCGTAACTTGACACCGGACATGGTTTATCAAGCCATATCCACGCAAAACGCCCAAGTATCCGCCGGTTACGTAGGCCAACCGATTATACGGGCAGATAACCCCTATCAATACACCTTGACCGTAAAAGGACGGTTGACGACACCGGATGAGTTCGGCAATATTGTCCTTAAGACCGGGCAAGGCGGCAAGATCCTGCGATTGAAAGATATCGCCCGCATAGAGTTAGGTAGCTCCTCTTATAACGTGGTCTCTAAATTAAGCGGACAGCCGACGGCGGCGATAGCGATCTACCAATTACCGGGCTCCAACTCCTTGGATGTATCGAAGGTGGTAAAGGCCAAGATGAAAGAATTAGGCAGTTCCTTACCCGAAGGCGTGGAATACAAAGTGACCTTGGATACGACCGAGGTGATCGACGCCTCCATCCATGAGGTGCTTATCACGTTCTTGGAGACAACCTTGCTGGTGGTCTTGGTCATCTTCTTATTCTTGCAGAATTTCCGGGCGGTAGTCATCCCGTTCATTACGATTCCGGTCTCATTGATCGGTACGCTGGCGGTCATGGCGGCTTTAGGGTTCTCCATTAATACGTTAACCCTATTCGGCCTGATCCTGGCGATAGCGGTGGTGGTAGATGACGCCATCGTGGTGGTAGAGAACTCCACCCGGCTCCTTGATACCGGAAAATATACGGCCCGTGAGGCGGTATCGAAGGCCATGGACGAGATCGTGGGGCCTATCGTGGGCGTGGTACTGGTACTATTGGCGGTATTTATCCCGACAACGTTTATCAGCGGTATCTCCGGGCAGCTCTATAAGCAATTCGCCTTGACAATCGCCGCCGCTACCGTATTAAGCGGATTTAACTCACTTACGCTTACGCCCTCGCTTTGCGCCCTTTTCTTGGAGAAGAATACGGAAGAACCGAAATTCTTCCTCTTCAAGGGATTCAATAAGATATACGGAAAGACCCAGAAGATGTACGACTCGATCGTAGAGCGGATGCTGAAACGGCCGGGAACGGCGATGATCGTTTACGGTATCATCACGGCGGTAGCGGTTATCTTGTTTATGCGCTGGCCGGCAACCTTTATACCCGAAGAGGACGACGGCTATTTCCTAGTCGTATCCCAATTACCCCCGGCGGCGAGCTTGAACCGGACGGAGGCGGTCACCAAGCAGATCGACGAGATCCTAAAGAGGTACCCCGAGGTGAAATCATTCGTCAGCGTTAGCGGATTCTCCGTGATGGGTGGAGGAGAGCAATCCAACGCGGCGACCTTCTTCGTGATCCTAAAGAACTGGAACGAGCGCAAAGGCAAGGAACATACGGCAGAGGCCGTGACCAACCGTTTCAACCGGGAGGCATCGGCTATCCAAGAAGCGCAGGTATTCGGTATGGTACCGCCCGCTATCCCGGGACTGGGCGCTTCGGGCGGTTTGCAACTGCAATTGGAGGATCGTAAGAACCTAGGCCCGACGGAGATGCAGCACGCCGTGGAGACATTGCTGGCCAGCTATCGCTCGAAACCGCAATTGCTGAACCTTTCTTGTATGTATCAAGCCAATACGCCGCAGTATTTGCTGAAGATAGACCGGGATAAAGTGCAGATGCTCGGTCTTCAGTTGAATCAAGTATTCTCCACGCTCAGCTATTATATGGGTGCGGCGTACGTGAACGATTTCGTGGAGTTCGGACGTATTTACCAAGTTAAGATCGAGGCGAACGGAGAGGCGCAGAAAGTGATCGACGATGTCCTCCGCTTGAGTCTGGAGAATAGCAATGGAAAGATGGTACCTTTTTCCTCTTTTATCGAGTTAGACGAGCAATTGGGATTAGACCAGATCAACTTATATAATATGTATTCATCGGCGGCTATTACTTGTATCGCCAACCCGAAATATAGCTCCGGGGAGGCGATCCTAGCGATGGAGGAGTTGATACAGGAGCAATTAGGTGATAATTTCGGATATGAATGGACCTCGGTCGCTTATCAAGAGACGAAAGCGGGATCTACAACCATGATTATTTTCGCCATGGCATTGCTAGTCGCATTCTTGGTTCTCTCGGCTCAATACGAAAGCTGGACAAGTCCGTTGGCGGCTATCATGGGTTTGCCTATCGCCCTGTTGGGAGCTATTATCGGCTGTTGGGTGATGGGAGTTCCGGTAAGCGTATATACGCAGATCGGTATTATCTTATTGATTGCCTTGTCTGCCAAGAATGGTATCTTGATCGTAGAGTTCGCCCGGGATTTCCGGAAGGAAGGCAATCCGATACGGGATTCCGCCTTGGAAGCCGGACACGTTCGTTTACGCCCGATCCTGATGACCTCGTTCGCCTTTGTATTGGGTGTCATGCCTTTGCTTTTCGCGACCGGAGCGGGAGCGGCCAGCCGTATATCCCTAGGTGCGGCGGTAGTATTCGGCATGGCTATCAATACGATATTCGCTACGATGTTCATCCCTAACTTCTATGAGTTGATGCAGACTATCCAAGAGAAATGGCTGGATAAAGGAAAGAAGACGGATAATACGCCTAAACAATAGAAAGTTTCCAAACCTCTAATGAGGCAAAAGAAGGTATTCCTTGCGAATACCTTCTTTTTTTCCATGCCCCTATTTATCTCTTTTTCACCAATAATAGGTATCCATAATCTTCTTCATTCTAGGTGTATTCTTATCTTCGTCCTGAACCTCTTTCCGTAGTTTCAACATTTCCTCCTTCATCTGCCGGATAATCTTGGCATATTGAGGATCGCCGTAGGCGTTATGGTTCTCACGCGGATCAGATTGAAGATCGTAAAATTCCCACGCCGGAGTGGTGGTCTTATCCTCCGATCCGGTCATATTCAGACGATCACCATAGAAGAACATCAGTTTATACCGTTCATTACGAATTCCCATATGAGCCGGGCGATTCGAATGCTGAGTCCAGTAGCGATAATACATTTCCTTACGCCAATCCTTGGGAGTATTCCCTTTCAAGTTATCCCGGAAACTATGGCCTTGCGATTCTTCAGGCACCTTCACGCCTGCGTAATCTGCCAATAAAGAAGCGAAATCCACGTTCAAGATTATATCCTTATTACGGGTTCCCGCCGGGATCTCCTTCGGATAACGGATCACGAAGGGCATACGTAAAGACTCCTCATACATCATACGCTTATCAAAGAAACCATGCTCACCCAGAAAATACCCCTGGTCGGATACGTACACCACGATCGTATTATCGGCGATGCCCATATCATCCAACGCCTTCAGCAATCTCCCGATATTATCATCAATCGTAGCCCCGCAACGCAAGTAATCGCGCACCAATTTCTGGTAAGCGGCGCTACGAGCGGCAGATCGGTGCATACCCTTCGTCGTAAAAGGCAATTCCGGATACCGGCACCACCATTTATCGGGATCTTGCGACGCTACGTCCCAACGGCGAGCCAATTCCTCCAAAGGTTGTCCGGAGAAGGAACGTCCATTTGTCTCCGGCCCCCAATCAAATAAATTCTCCGGTTCCGGAAAAACAACGCCGTCATACAAATGCCTCATCCGTTCCGGGAAATCCCAAGGCTCATGAGTAGCCTTGAAATGGCAACACATCATGAACGGACGGTTTTTATCGGCCTCCTTCATCCAGCGGATCGCCTTATCTGTCACGATATCCGTGGAAAAACCACGTACTCGTTCCCCAAAGTTACGCTCACCCGGCCAAGGGTCTGTACAATTTATAAAAGTAGGGTCCCGGTACTCGCCTTGGTCATGAAACACGGAATAAAAATCGAAACCCTGTGGTTGCGTTTTCAGATGCCATTTACCGATCAAGGCTGTCTGATAGCCCCCCTCCTTCATTCGTTTAGCGATATTATCCTGTTCCGGATCGAAAGAATCACTCAATGTATAGACCCCGTTCACATGGCTATAAGCCCCGGTCAAGATCGCCGCACGGCTAGGGGAAGAGATCGAGTTCGTACAGAAACAGTTATCCAACACGCAACCTTCCTTCGCCAAGCGACGGATATTCTCGTTCCGGGCATATTCCCCTAACACTCCACCATAAATACCCCAAGATTGGGATGTATGGTCATCCGAGAGGATAAACAAGATATTAGGGCGATTCTCTGATACCGGCTTATCAGCGGCCAAGAGAAACTGCCCGTTTCCCGAAAGACAACAGGCAGTCAATCCGATACTAATCAATGATTGTTTCATAGGTCGTTACGTTGTTTTCCTTGTACCAAACCCGGATCACGACGCTCCGTACCTTTCATTCGCGTCAAGTCATCCCCCAGCTCATGGCGTTTCTGGTCCGCGATCTTCATTAATTTCGCAGCCACCTCCGGATACTGGGAAATCACGTTATAACGCTCTCCCGGATCACGACGCAAATCGTACATCTCCGGCTTCATGATCTCCAGATTCGTCAATTTACCCGGCTGGCCATCATTTCCCGGCTCATAGGCTCCGTACGTAACGTATTTATGAGGGAATACCAGTTTAAACATTCCATCCGTGACAGCCTCCAAGTCATTCTTATGATAATAATAGACAAAAGACTCACGGGGATTGGCATCTTTTTTACCTTCGATCAGCGGCAAAATACTCACTCCATCAATCTTACGAGGAGGAAGCGGAGCTTCCGCGATCTCGGCAAACGTAGGAAGAAGGTCGATATTTGAGGCCAACTTATTGCAAGTCGTACCCGCCAGCGTCCTACCTTTCCAATACATGATACAAGGCACACGGTTACCGCCATCGAAGGTTGTAGCCTTTGCCTCACGCAATCCTCCAGCAGAACCGGCATGATTTCCATAATTGGTCCAAGGCCCGTTATCGGAAGTCAAGATCACCAATGTATTATCTTCCAAACCCAGTTCACGCAATGTCTTGAATATCTCACCCACACTCCAGTCGATCTCCATCATCACGTCGCCATATAAACCTTGCTCGCTCTTTCCCTTGAACTTATCGGATACAGCCAATGGCACATGGGGCATGTTATGAGCCAGATACAAGAAGAACGGTTTATTCTTATTTTTCTTGATGAAATTAACAGAACGAGTGGTATAGTCCGTCGTCAGCCGTGTTTGGTCTGTATTATAGCCGATAATCTCATTTCCGTCATAAGTCGGCAAATCCGGGAAATTAAATACCTCGCCCTGTTGCGGGTGAAAAGGCCACATATCGTTGGAATACGGTAAACCATAGTATTCATCGAAGCCATTTTGCAGGGGTAGGAACTCCTTCTGGCTACCTAAATGCCATTTACCGAAAATAGCGGTACTATATCCTTTCTGCTTCAATACTTCCGCGATCGTCATTTCTTCCGGATGGATCCCGTAGTTCGAGTCAGGCCCCGGAGCGCCGGAAAAACCGATACGATTCGGATAGCAACCGGTCAACAAGCCGGCACGAGATGCCCCACTAATCGGCTGCCCCGCCAAAAAATGCGTAAAACGAACGCCTTCCGCCGCCATTTTATCGATATTCGGAGTGGTATACCCGTAAGCTCCATTACAAGAAAAATCTCCGTAACCTACATCATCCAAATTAATTAAGACGATATTCGTGTAATCAGCGGCCATACCTGCCATCGAAAAGGCCGAGGCTGCCGTCAGAAACATTAGTTTATTCTTCATGATATTATTTGATATATTGGCTTTTTATTAAACAAATATAAACATACATAATCAGACGTTCTTTCTTTTCACATTTTTTAAAGCAAGAATATACTTACATTCCTAAGATCATCACTTTTTTAAAGAACTCTCAAAAGCGTCTCTCATCGATCGCAACTCTTTTACCTTCTCGGGATATTGATCTTTGAAATCCGTGCGTTCGGTGTTATCTTTTTCCAAATTGGAAAGGAACAACTCATTAAGGACCACTTCTCCTTTCGGGGTCACGTCATGAGGATTCGCTATTAGCTTCCACTCTCCGCAACGGACCGCCCACTGATTCCCAAAGTCAAAATGGAGTACCTTATGGGGAGATGGCTTAGAACCGTCTTTTATAAGTGGAACCAAGCTCTTTCCATCTACATCCATCCCTTCCGTGGAAAGACCGCATAACTCGACCAACGTAGGGAACCAGTCTATATTCATCGCTACCTGATCACGTACCTCTCCTTGAGGCAATTCCTTGGGCCAGCAGATAATAGCCGGGACCCGGATACCTCCCTCAAACAAAGAGAACTTTCCGGCCCGGTAAGGACCGCTATAGCCTCCTCCTCTAAAAGTACGCTCCTCCATGCTATGCCCGTTGTCCGACTGGAAAACCAGAATGGTATTATCGGCCAATCCCTCGGCGGCCAAGAAGGTACGTAACTCTCCTAAATAATCATCGAAGGTAGAGACAAACGCCGCATACATTCTTCTAGGATTAGGCAGGTCCGCATAATAATCCAGCCATTTCTCGCTGGGTTGCAATGGATAATGAGGTATATTTACCGCCCAATAGATAAAGAACGGTTTCTCTTTATCTTCCGTGGCGAACTTCTTGATCTCTTTCAGGTTCTCAGCGGCAAAGAAGTTTCCCGGAGAATAGATCTCCCTCTCATTCTGCCACAAATCGTGCCGGTTCGGGCCTCCCCAATAATAGAAATGGGAATAATTATCCACACATCCTCCCCGTATCCCCCAGAAGTAATCGAAACCCTGTGCGTTCGGCCCCTGTTCTATACGGTCGCCCAAATGCCATTTTCCGATCAAGGCAGTACGGTAACCATTCGATTTCATCCGCTCGGCTATGGTCTCTTTTTCTACCGGCAAGAAATTATTTCCTCCCGCATTCACCGTAAGTCCCGCGCGTTTGGCGAATTGCCCCGTCAATAAAGAAGCTCTCGACACCGAGCTAACCGCCGCCCCATAAAACTGGGTAAAACGAACGCCCTGATTTGCCAAGGCATCCATATTGGGGGTACATAAATCTTTCGCTCCAAAACAATTCACATCCAACGATCCATGATCGTCCGTATAGATCAAGATCACGTTCGGGTGAGCCGACTGAGCCTCAACAATACCAGCGAGCAAAAGCCCGCTGGTAGTTAAAATGGTTTGTTTTATATTCATGATTTATTTTCAAATACAGTGTCCTGTTTAATCCCAGTTCGGATTTTGCTCCAAATTCGGGTTCAAGACAGTCTGGTTATAAGGAATTGGCCATAAATAATCTCGCTCAGGATTGAAAGAGCGTTTCACAACTTCCACTCCCTCATAATTATGCATATAACCATTATTCTCTTTCTCGGCGGTTTTCCAGCGCAAGATATCCGAATAGTAGAGTCCTTCAAAGGTCAACTCGATACGACGTTCACGGCGGATCACCTCACGCATCTGATCTTTCGTCAAACCTTTGGGAACTTCAGGCATATTGATGTCCGGACGTTTACGTAATTGGTTGATAGCGTCATAAACCGACTGATCTGGACCACTCGCCTCATTCTGCGCCTCGGCATACGTCAACAAAACTTCCGCATAACGAATCAAGATAAAGTTGAAAGCAGAACGCTCTACCAAGGGAACCTCAACATCATCCTCATAAGAGGTATATTTCTTTACACCAAACCCTGTGGTTGCCACATCTTCTGATGTAATAGTCTTCCCCAGATAAGGATAACCTATACAAACAATCGATTTCAGCAAACGAGGATCTCTGTTCTCATATGGGTGAGCCGGATCATAAAGAGGAGATTCCTCTATCGTCTTCCCATCAGTACAGAGATACATATCAACCAATTCCTTCAAGGGAGCCGGACGATTCAAACGCCAGATCTGTTGATCGTACTCCGTAGTATATTCGGGCGATTTCGTTTCCACGTTAAAAATCACCTCGCAATTATGTTTATTAGCCTCGCTAAAGAAATGACGATAATCTTCAAATAATTGATAAGTACCCGATTCCATTACCTGTTTAGCCGCTTGAGCAGCCTCTGCCCAGCGAGAGTTATAAAGTAAAACACGGGCTTTCAAGGCTAAGGCAGCTCCTTTCGTAGCACGTCCAAGGTCGGTATCGGCATAAGTCTCTGGTAACACCGCTATCGCGTCATCCAAATCCTTGATAATTTGTGTCACACATTCTTCTTTCGTGTTACGAGGCAAGGATGCCTGTTCATCCGCATTCGGGGCATCCGTAATCAAAGGAACACCACCAAACTTATCGACCATATTCAAATAGAAAAAAGCACGTAAGAATTTAGCCTCTCCTATCATCTCATTTTTGCCTTTTTCATCCATGTCCACCGTAGATATGTTTTCGATAAACGTATTCGTACGCCCGATCCCAGTATAACAGTTCTTCCATAACGAAGCGATCAAGTCTGTCGTGGATAAATGCTCACCCTTACCTATCGCTTGTGTACCGTTGGCCTCATTATAAGGCATCGCATTGGCTGTCAACATGTCAAACTCCATCGTATGCAATGAACGCCAAGGCATCAACGCATTATAACATCCCATAATACCTGCGTTCGCATGTTCTTCCGTCTTCCAAAACGTATCTGTAGAATATTTATCCGAAGGATCTACGTCCAGCCAACTATCGCATGCGCTCAATCCCATACATGCAACAGCGATACATATCATATATTTCTTATACAATTTACGTCCCATATAGTCTTTTCCTTTATTTAAAATGTAACATTAACACCTGCTGTATACGTCCGAACCGATGGGTAAGTATACCAATTACTACCCTTCAAATCTTTCTCCGGATCAAAATCTTTCATCGGAGAGAAGGTGAATAAATTCTGCGCATTAACAAAAACCTTTAACCGCTTAACTATCCCATTCTTCAAGAAAGATGTCGGCACGTTATAAGAAAGTTGTAAGTTTTTCAGGCGTAAATAAGAGGCATTTCTCAACCAGAAATCATTTGTACGGAAATTCTCATTCAAGCATCCTTCGTATGTAGTCAAAATAGGCAATGTGGCACTAGTACCCCGCTCAGGAGTCCAAGCATCCGTCAACCACTGTTCCGGCAAACCGCAGCCAAACCACAAAGGTGTAGCCCCGATACGGTCTCCGTATGTATAAACGTCTGTAACTCCTTGGAAAAACGCAGAAAGATCGAATCCTTTATACCCCAAATTGATATTGAAACCATAAGTTACCTTCGGGATTACGCTACCACATATCTTACGGTCATCTTCCGTGATCTTTCCATCTCCGTTCACATCCTCAAATTTCAGATAACCGGGTTTAGTCGCCGCTGTCTGATACGGGCTGTTAGCGATCTCTTCCTCTGATTGGAAAATACCGATACAATGAAGCATATAATAAGAGTCTATCTCTTCTCCCTCTTTCAAGATAAACATACCATCGATAGTCGTATCTCCATTTAGATTCGTGATCTTATTATTAATCAATGTCATATTACCATTTATCTCATAACGGAAATCTCCTATATGATTCCTGTAAGCAAGGTTTAACTCCAATCCTTTATTGCTGACCTCACCAATATTACGGATAGGCCCCTCCAAACTACCTACTTGATCCGGCAAAGTAACGGTTCTCAAAATATCAGAAGTCCGCTTGTCAAAATACTCCAATGAAAAATCAATATTACCATTAAATAAAGAAGCGTCTATACCAATATTTGTCATCGTAGTTGTTTCCCAAGTTATATTCGGATCATTATAAGCGGTAACAGCAGCTCCTGATTGGATCGTTCCATTTAGAGGATAGGTTGTCGATAAATCCATTAAATCAACATAACGGAACAAGTCGATACGCTCATTTCCCAATTGTCCCCATGAGGCACGTAACTTCAGGTTGTAAATCCAAGGGATATCTTTCATAAACTCTTCCTCGCTCAAACGCCAACCGGCAGAGAAAGAAGGGAATATTCCCCATCTATTTCCTTTGGCGAAACGAGAGGAACCATCATAGCGGAAATTACCCTCAAACAAATAACGGTCTTTAAACCCGTAATTCACACGACCAAAGTATGACATCAAGACCGATCTGGTAGAAGTACCTTCCACAACAGCGTTCGCGGATCCCGCATCCAACTCATGTAACTCATTTCCGAGGAAACCCTCTACTTTACCGGAAAACTCTGTCTGATCATCACTCTCGAAACTATAACCAGCCAATACTTTCACATCGTGAGTGTCATTAAACTTCTTTCCCCACGATAACGTGTTGAATACCGTAACCGCTAAATTATTTTTATCCTTTTTATAGGCATTTCTCGTATTCTGACCATCAAAGACAATTTTTGTCTCCGCATCTGTCTTTAATTGATATTCATACACTTCCGGAGCAAACCGAGATTGTAAATAATCATACTTGTTTAAACCGACATTCAGGTTATATACGATATCAAACGGTAACTTATATTCCGCTGAAAGATTCGCCAGCATTCGTAAGGATTTATGCTGGTTTTCTCCCTCATCTGCCAAAGCCAACGGATGACGATAGATATTGTGTCCGGGAGTACGAACGAACGTATCCGCATAACGGCCATCTGCCGTATAAGTCGGATGGAAAGCTTGTGCTTTATAAGTCATCTCTACTAAATTAGAGACACCTGTAACCGGAGCGTTATGGACTTGATAATGCGCATTAATATTTGCTCCGATCTTTAAACGGCTATTCAGTTGAGCCGAAGTATTCACCGCTAAGGTGTATTTATTCGCATCGGTACCACGTAACACTCCATTCTGGTCTCCATAACCCAAAGACACCGAATACGTATACTTATCATCACCTCCGGAGAAACGCATATTGTGCTCCATGATGAAAGCATTGTTATACATGATATCTAACCAGTTATTACAAGGATATGTAATCGGGTCCGTCAGCATTCCTTGTTTATATTCCTCAATCAATTCATCTGAATAATCCACCGTCAATTTTCCTTCATTCCGTTGCGCCTGGTTCCTCGCCTCCATGAATACGATCGGGTCATAAACGAAATTAGGCAGATAAGTGGCTTGCTGGACACCGAAATAGTTATTATAGTCAACCGTGAATTTTCCTTTTTTTCCTGATTTTGTCTTCACCAAAATAACACCATTTGCCGCACGGGAACCATAAATAGCTGCGGAAGCCGCATCTTTCAATACAGAAATACTTTCAATATCATTCGGATTAACCGCTTCCAACGGGAACTCAATTCCATCCACCAAGATCAGTGGATCATTATCATTCAACGTTCCCTGACCACGGATACGAATCGTAGCCCCATCCGCTCCCGGCTGAGCACCAGCCTGATTCACATAAACACCAAGGGTACCTTGTAATGCCTGAGTAGAATTGGTGATCGGGCGATTCTCTAACGTCTCGGCATCCAAAGAGGAAATAGCTCCCGTCAAATTCACCTTTTTTTGCGTTCCGTAACCCACCACTACGACCTCATCCAGTTTCTGGGTATCTTCGGACAAACTAACCATTACATTCGAAGAGTTACCAACCTCAACCATACGGTCTGTAAAACCAATATAAGAAACTATCAAGATCGCATTGTCTGGCACTTCTAAGCTGAAGTTTCCATCGATATCCGTAATCGTCCCATTTGTAGTTCCTTTGACAACAACATTCGCTCCGATAATAGGTTCTCCAAGCGCATCTTTAACTTGCCCGGTAATCTTTCGCGGCGAAGATTGGAATAAAGCGCCCGGATGCGAGGTATTTGGAACATTTTTTGACTTAATTATAATCTGCCGATCTACGATCTCATAATGATATCCCGTATTTTTCAGGGCTTGCTCTAAGACTTCCTCTAACGAAGCATTATCTACTTTTACACTCGTTTTCCTATTTACATTTACTTGATTATCATTCAGGAAGAACGTGTACTCACTATTATTCTCTATTTCTTTCAGCACTTCCGATATACTGCAATCCTGTTTATTCATGGAAAGCTTATTTTGCGCATAGGAAGATGCGGATACAGTACATGCGAAAGCCAAGGATAACAATGTACTTATCTTCATGACCCGGTTTACTTTTCTGATTTTTTTCATAACTTTGTAATGTTTTTGATGAATAAATTAGCAGGTGTGTCGGCCTCTCAACTCCTAACGCCTGCCGTCAAGAACATCCGATCAGGAGGAGAAACCTTGTTTTTCCTCCTGTTTCTTTATTAGATTCAAGAACTGTTAACAAACATATTTTTTTAAATTTAAGGTTAAACACTCATTTATCTCCCTTTTATATATAGTTCATATTCACTGTCTTTCTCTCTGTATTTAATGGGTGACGTATTGCTTAACATAAACAGGATTCGTTCCAGGGACTCATCCCGTACCTTAAATGTAAACCGGTATTTTTCCGCTATCTCTTTCGGGCATTTTATCTTCCGTCCGTACCAAGGCTCCAGGCGAGTAAGGATCATGCTCAAGCGTTCGTTCTCAAAACTAAGTACACCGTTACGCCAACCTGAGTAAATCTCGGCGTTGACCTTCTTTACCTTCACGGTATTCGCCTGTTTGTCGTAAACCAACATCTCGTTTGGATTCAATATCACCTCACGTCTGTTCTTTATATTAGGATCTCCCAAACCGATCTTCACTTTACCGTTCAACAAGATCGTCTCCAATTTATTCTCAGATTCATGATTAAAAACCTCGAACGCCGTACCTAAGGCCGTTACATCCATGTTTTTGGTATGTACCGTAAACGGCTTATCTCGGTCTTTCGCCACGTCAAAGAAAGCTTGTCCTTTTAAATCCACATCACGTGTCTCACCATTAAAACTCTTCGGATAAGTTAATTGGCTATTGGGGCCCATTCTCACCATCGTACCATCCGATAAGGAAACCGACTCTATACAACGGACACCGGAGGCCATTACATATATGTATTGATCTTCCTTTGTATTGGCCCAATATACCCAACTTCCCACACCCAAAAGAAGCAAGACGGAAGCGGCGATCGCCATAATCTTATAGACATATAGCTTACGAACGTTGTTTTGCGCTATCGTCCGAGCTATAATTCGTCCCCAGATACGATCTCCTACCATGGGATTCATATCTTCCGCAACCTCATCCCATTGTGAACGCATACGCTCTTCCACCCTAGGGTCGCATAGTAAACGTTGCCGATCTTTCTCATCCAGAGAATCCCGCATCAATTTCTTCAACATCGTTCTCGTATCTTCGCTCATGTTTATTATTCTTATTCTATTTATAAATACACGCCATATTTTCCTTCCCCCTATTGGATGATAAAAAAAATTTCACTTAAGTATGCAAGAAATACAATGGTTCTTTCTTGCTTTCCACCTTTATATTCCCGTCCTTTGTATCTAATGAAATTAGTTGCTGACGGGGTCGGCAGGATTTCCGACCTCGTCAGCAATACTGCCGACAGCGTCAGTTATATTGCCGAGGGTGTCGGCAACCGATTTCATTGAAGAGAAACACCCAAAAGATAAACGTTAAATCACAGAGACATTATAATATTATCCATTAAACAACTAGAAAATTATGGGAAAACCGAGAAGTGGCATCCAAGTCAGTATCTATAATACACCGGGCAATAAACAAAACGGACCAATATCCTGCGCACGAGTCATCACCAGAGATACCAAACGCATGAACGATATATGTGAGTATATCTCCGAGTGCTCATCTGTCACCTCCGCAGATATAAAAGGTGTATTAGAGGCACTTACCTCCTATATCGGCAGGGAATTATCTTATGGATACAGCGTGGAACTAGAAGGGTTGGGGCATTTCTCGCCTTCGGTAAAAAGCAAAGAAGTAGTAGACCAGAAAGGAAACACTAAATCAAGTGCCAATATACACGGTGTTAACTTCCGCTGCTCTCCCCGGCTGAAGGAGATGGTGAAAAAGAACGCTCCCATCTTGGTTAAGCGGGAAAATCTTCCCAAGACAGGAATCGAGGGAAGAAGGGTTAAGATGTTATCCTACCTGGAAAAAAACTCATATATAAACCTCACCGATTATGCCGGTTTGAACAATTGTACCCGCTATCGTGCGGGTGAGGATATCAAGCAATTTATCAAGGATAACGTAGTAGCCAGCGTAGGATATCGAACACACCGTATCTATGTATTACCGGAAAAAGAAGACGGGTAAAACTAGAACTTAAGACGAAAAACAACTATAATTATTTATTGGTGAGGAAAGACTATCTTTGCCGTACTACCGATAGAGGGATAGCACTTCCGAACCCCCAATTATAACCTAGGAAGACATTAGATAAACCAGATAAGCAACATAATATTTTTTTTCAGGAACTTCAAGGCTTCGCTAATCTGGTTCTCCACGGTCTTCTCTGAAATATTGAGTTGCAAGGCTATCTCTTTATAACTTTTATGTTCTTTCCGGCTTAAATTAAAGATAATCCGTCGTTTTTCCGGCAGTTCTTCTATCAAGCGATCGATATACTCTCCCAAATTATAGGCGGCGATTTCTTCCTCCAAGTCGTAGGAGGTCTCCATAGCGGACAAGACCGTCATTTTATAAAAATCCTCGTTCACGTTCTTCCGATGTTGGTTAAAGATCAAATTTCGGGTGATAATAAACAGAAGGCCTTTAAAATTATCATCCTCCCGGATGAATTCCCTTGACTCCCAGACCTTGATAAACACCTCTTGCACTACGTCCTCGGCAACCTCCCGATCATTCAAATAAAGCCCGCAGAAATGATAAACTTTTGTCCAATATTGCTTATACAACACCGAAAAAGCCTCCCTATCTCCTTCCTTCAACGACTTTATAATTTGTTCCTCTTTCATTTAGTATCGCATATCGTTTCGCGAAGATAATAAAATCGCATACTAATAAAAGTTAATGACATCCCAGTTATTCATGACTTATTTGTATTATTAATATATATAAGAAATAATGGGAGAAGAAAACAAACATATAAGCGATTTATTAACCCGATACGTAAATGGACTCTATACACGAAATGACCTAGAGACTTTGCGGCAACTAGCCTCATCCGCAACAAAACGAGCCGAATTAGAAAGCGAGATGGACCGGGTCTGGAATGAGGTGCAAGACTAATTGGATAAGACACGCAAAAGAGAAAAAGAATATCTGATTGATCACCTAGGAGACCGTACGTATACATCTTTGCTCATTCGGAAATAATCATGTATTTTTGTCTGTTCATTTAAGAAGATCTATTGATGAAAGTTTGTATCGCCGAAAAGCCGAGTGTGGCCCGGGAAATCGCGGAAGTATTAGGGGCAACCCAACGAATGAATGGGTATATCGAAGGAAACGGATACCAGGTAACTTGGACATTCGGGCATTTGTGTACCCTGAAAGAACCGCATGAATACGCGGAGAACTGGAAACGCTGGAGTCTGGGGTCATTACCTATGATCCCACCCCGGTTCGGTATCAAACTGATCGAGAATCCTACGTATGAGCAACAATTCAAGGTAATCGAGGGCCTGATGCAGAATGCCGAGATGGTCATTAACTGCGGTGATGCCGGCCAAGAGGGGGAGCTGATCCAACGCTGGGTCATGCAAAAGGCGGGCTGTAAATGCCCCGTCTACCGCCTTTGGATCTCCTCGCTTACGGAAGAGGCGATCCGGGAAGGTTTCCAAAAACTAAAAGAGCAGACGGAATTCAATAAGTTGTATGAGGCCGGGCTATCCCGTGCCATCGGCGACTGGTTGCTGGGGATGAACGCCACCCGCCTTTATACCTTGCGTTACGGACAGAATCGGCAGGTATTATCTATCGGCCGTGTGCAAACCCCGACGCTCGCCTTGATCGTAAATCGGCAGGCCGAGATCGATAATTTCAAGCCGGAACCCTATTGGGAATTAAAGACCATTTACAGGAATACGACTTTCTCTGCCACGAAAGGTAAGTTCACGAAGAAAGAGGAAGGCGAGGCTTTTCTGGAGAAGGTAAAGGAACAGGATTTCACCGTTACCAGTATCACCGAGAAGAAAGGGAAGGAATTCGCACCTCGCCTATTCGACTTGACCTCGTTGCAGGTGGAATGTAATAAGAAATTCGCGTTTACGGCAGACGATACGCTAAAGTTGATCCAATCGCTCTATGAGAAGAAGGTGACAACCTACCCACGTGTGGACACGACTTTCCTTAGTGATGATATCTATCCGAAAGTACCCAATACCTTGAAAGGGCTGGTAGATTATACGGAACTTACCGCTCCTTTGATGAATCAGAAATTGCCGAAGAGCAAGAAGGTGTTCGACAACTCGAAGGTTACCGATCACCATGCGATCATCCCTACCGGAGTCCCCGCCCGCAATCTTACGGATACGGAACGGAAGGTGTACGACTTGGTAGCCCGTCGTTTTATCGCTGCTTTCTATCCGGATTGCGAGATATCGACCACTACGGTCTTGGGTCAAGTGGATAAGGTGGAATTCAAGGTGACCGGAAAGCAAATCCTCAAACCGGGTTGGCGTGTCGTATTCGGAGCCGAGCAGAAAGATCCGGAGGCTGAGCCTACCGAGGAAGAAGGCGTATTGCCCGATTTCGTGAAAGGAGAAAGTGGCCCGCATAAACCGATCTTGAAAGAGACTTGGACCCAGCCCCCCAAACCCTATACAGAAGCTACTTTATTGCGGGCGATGGAAACCGCCGGTAAATTGGTGGATAATGACGAGCTGCGGGATGCCTTGAAAGAGAATGGTATCGGCCGCCCTTCTACCCGTGCGGCGATCATCGAGACCTTGTTCAAGCGTAATTATATACGGAAGGAGCGTAAGAATCTTTATCCCACCGCTACCGGCGTGGAATTGATCGGTACGATCCATGAGGAATTGCTGAAAAGCGCGGAGTTGACGGGTCTTTGGGAGAAGAAGCTTCGCCAGATCGAGCGGGGAACGTATGAGGCTCGTACTTTCCTGGACGAGTTGAAACAGATGGTAAACGAGGTCGTCATAAACGTCCTTTCCGACCAAACCCGGCGAACGATCACGATCGAGGATACGTCTAAAGCAGCTAAAGAAGAAGTTTCCAAAGACAAACCCAAGGAGAAAAAGGAAAAGAAACCTCGTAAGCCTCGTGCCAAGAAAGAGAAAACGGAGGCTACTCCTGAATTGGAGCTTCCATCAACGGATAAGCCCGTTTGCCCCATCTGTCACAAAGGCTCTATCCTCCGGGGCAAAACCGCTTATGGCTGCTCCGAATACAAAAACGGATGTACATTCCGCTTGGATTACGCTACGTATGGAAATAATTTAACGGATGAGGAGTTAGGTACGGTTATCAGTAAATTAAAGTCTATTTAAAATATGAGAACAGAATGGTTTCCTTTGGTAAACGAGGAAGGTGAGACGATCGGAAAGGTTACTCGCAAGGAATGTCATAGCGGAAGTAAGTTGCTACATCCCGTAATCCATTTACATATCTTTAATAAGGATGGAGATCTATATCTCCAAAAACGTTCCATGACCAAGGATATACAACCGGGTAAATGGGACACGGCCGTAGGTGGGCATATTGATTATGGGGAAAGCGTGGAAGAGGCCTTACGCCGTGAGGTTCGTGAAGAATTGGGTATTACTAATTTCACGCCTATCTTCATCAAACGTTATATATTCGAGTCTTCCATAGAGAAGGAATTGGTAAACACCTTCCGGACCACTTACGATGGCCCCATCATCCCTGATCCCGAGGAACTGGACGGAGGACGTTTCTGGCCGATCGAGGAGATCAAGGAGAATCTGGGGAAAGGCGTATTCACCCCGAATTTCGAGAAGGAATTTACCGCTATTTTCCTATAAGATAAAAACCGCTACACTTCGGCTAGAATAGTTATTCAAGAGCCTGTTTATCCTTCGTAAGATACCATTACGTTCTACAAACCACGGCGTGAACTGTACAGACCACAGCATGTTTTGTATAATTCACGTCGTGGTCTGTGCAGTTCACGTCATGGTTTATAGAATGTAACTATATATGATTTTCTTTATATATTTAAATAAAATGTTTTGTCCTATAGCAATCGACCTATTATAACTGTAGCCCCATATGTATCTTACCTTGAAACCTAACAATCTTTGCCTAAAGCACTAATACCTCTACCTTAAATCTAATGTTTGTTCAGACCTTAAAACTAATTTTACTTATATATTAATGTGTGGTTTATACATATCTTGCGCCGTCAAACCGCATTCCTTTTTCATACGGATGCAATAATCGAGCGTTCCTACCTCCGGAGTGATATTGTTGGAACCGAACGTGAACTTTACACCTGCGGCTTTCGCTTTCTGAATGATCGCTTTATTCGGAATCTGATAAAGCTCGTTTATCTCCAAAGCCTTTCCACTTTTTGCCAAGGCATTCACGAAACGGTCGATACGCTCCTCTGTCCAAAACATATCATATCGGTCACTCATCGCATCGGGAAGGAAACAGGAATTTACGTACATATCGACCGGCTCTTCCAAGACAGAACAGATACGGTCCAACATCATATCCATATATTCTTGCTCATCGTCTATAATCACTTCCTTGTTTACCCACAGGTGCGTACGCCGCCCCTTATGATCCATAAACGTCATGGCATCGGTAAACACATAGTCAAAGCTGTTGCGGGCCGCCTCCGAAAAGGTTGTTACCCACTCACGCCCTTCCGCTTGCATAGCCAAGATAAAAGGTTGGGTACGCATGGTATCCAGATAATTATACAATTCCGTATCGTTCGTGATCGAGAAGCCGATGCCACAATTGATAGCCAAGCCATAATTAACCCCCGTCTGGCGTGACTGCCGTGCGGCTACTTCTTTCGTCAATCCACCTTTTAAATGAACATGATAATCAAGCACGGGGAAGTCCTCTTGGTGCAGACGAATGATCTCGTCCGTCTGCTCATCCACGGCATTCGCCCATTGAGCGGGAATGTCTATTCCTTTCGAGCTGAACGCCTCTAAAGAGATATTCTTAAACTGAATATTTCCACGTCCCGTACCCACCAGCGAGATAGTACCTTGGGATAACAATGCTTTAGCGTTCTCCTTCAAGCGGAAAGGTTTGGAAGGCTCTATATATTCTACGACAGTCTCACCATTAATCCGCACCCGGACAAGCCGTCCTTCTACCCGGATATTCATCTTAAACCATTCGTTCTCTTTCACGAAACTTTTCGTCAGGTTCCGGACCGACATCAAGCTACCGGTCATCCGCCACCAAACCGGATCTTCCCGATCGTTGTTCAAGGCGATACGGTATCCTTTACTATCCGTAGCATCCGTATGGATCCCGATATAACCTTTGCCACCGGTCGTAGTACGTACATCCATATCTAACTCGAAGTTGGTATAACCCTTGCCATCGTTCAATAAAGCACGGGCGTTGGAACCGGCCAACGTAAGAATATCATTTTGTATGACCACGACACCGGATGTCTTCCATGCGTTGTGATCGATCGTATCGGATACGTTCTCTTTCGTAAATCCCGTGAACACCAAACAGGCGATCACGGCGGCAATCATTAATTTCATCTTCATGGCATCTCATTTTTAAAGTTATGCCACAAATGTATCCGGGAATAAGAAGCAAAAAGAAGAGTGATATAAAAATGTAGACAGCATTATCCGCTATCCTATTAATTACAAATCAGTTAATAAAGATCACTATCCTAAAAAATGTAGATTGATTATAACGGATTCCGATTAATCCCGATCCTCATCACCCAACTTTCAAACTCATCACGAGGCACCAACGCTTTATTACGGATCTTGGTCCGGTAGTTATAGATCGTACTCAACGAGCAACGCAGAAAAGCGGCTATCCTTACGCTATCCGTAACGCCTAATCGCATCAAGGCGAATATACGAAGTTCCTTATTTAGCAGATCCTCCGATTTCAAGACAATACGTTCCTCGGGTTGCAACAAAGCGTTGAAGTCCTTGACAAACGTAGGATATAATCCAAGAAAGATTCGATCGAAGTTAACATACAGAGCTTCCACCTCATTCTCCACCATACGGGTCGAACGGAGCATCTTGAATAATTCGTCCAGCTGTTTATTCATCGCCTTCTTCTGTAGCGATTTCTGGTAATCTTCCAGCTTATTAATATAGGTGGAGCAGAGATCGAGGAAATGAGCGATGTATTCCTCCTTGATATGGTTCGACTCCGATAGCTGTATATTTCGCTCTTGCAATAAATTATTCGCCTCGCTCATCTCTCCATTCAACTTTACCAAACGGGCATTGGTATTAACCAGCTCCTCTCGTATCGCTGAGATCTTCCGCATCTGCCTATACACATAGGCAAGAGAAAGGATCAAAAAGAGCGTCAACAGGCTGATCAACAAGAAATAAGTCATCAGTTGCCTTTTACCCTGAGCTTCCTGTGCCTGATAGGAAGCATTAATGATAGGATAGAATTTAGAGATCTCATTCATGCGGAACTGTATATTGCAAGTAACGGCACCTTCTATGGCTAGCTGCGCATACTTAAGGGCATTAGACAAATCACCGTTCTTATAATAACTCAACGCCAGCTTTTGGATAGACCCACTATCCAAGAAGGCCCTCTTGATATCGGCGATAACCGACAAGGTATAATAGTCTCGGGCGAGATCGGTACGCCCATCCATATCATAAACATCTCCCAGCAGATAAGTGATCATCGCGAAATTCGGGTTATAGCGTTCCTCTTTCTCCAACAAAGGGATGAGCACCTTCTCCGCAGGCCTCGCCTGTCCGTGAGCCAGATATTTTTGCGCCAGATTTATCTTATACCGATAAGAGGCCGTATCTAAGACAGACAATAACGAATCCTTGTATAAATCAAGTTGTTCCCTATATTTAAAAGAATCCAAGTTCGTACTGTAATAAGAGAAAAACGAATAATAAGCCTCATAAAAATCCTGTTTCTGCTCTTTAGACAGCAACTCACGGTCTATGCTTCGCAACAAACTTTCCGACTCCCGATACATTCCGGAAAAAGCATAAAGCGTAGCCAGTCGTAAGCGGGAAGTATAGATGCGTGCCGTATCCTTCATAAGTGACGCTATCTCCATATTCCGCTTTATGTAATAAATGGCCGAGTCTTGTTGAATTTTCTTGAACTCCTCGTATAATTGGTGGTTGATCTCATATTCCTGCCACAACGAGATCTTGCTCAAGAAAAACATATCCTTTAGCTGCGTGATCCGTTGCTCCCGTTGCAGAAGATAAAAAGATCTATTCAAGACAGCTTCATCCAGCTCCTTGGCCAGCGTGTCTCCTCTCAGCCCTCCCCATGCGAAGGCTTGAACCATCCCGACAATTAGAAATAAGATTACCTTTATTAGTTTATTCATTACACGAACTGAGAATTATCCAAAAGAAAAGGGTTCAGTCAAATCAACAGAGCATAAATAGCTTACCTCGGCTGAAGACTGAACCCAATATTTTAAAACACCCCGTGGAAAGGGTATTATTTACACATCTCGTTGATGATCTGTATCAACTGGCCGCCTAATTCCTCGGCTTCCTCCATCGTATGGGCCTCAGAGTAGATACGGATGATCGGTTCCGTGTTGCTCTTACGCAAATGAACCCATTTATCCGGGAAATCGATCTTCACGCCGTCGATATCCGTAATATCGTATTGAGAGAACTTCTCTTTTACTTTCGCTAAGATAGCATCTACGTCGATCTCCGGCGTCAACTGAACTTTTTGCTTGGAGATGAAATACGGAGGATAAGAAGCCTTCAACTCGCTCGTCTTCATCTTCTTCTTTGCCAGATGAGTCAGGAACAAGGCGATACCTACCAAAGCGTCGCGTCCGTAATGGCTGGCCGGATAGATCACTCCCCCGTTGCCTTCACCACCGATCACGGCATTCGTAGCCTTCATCTTAGTAACCACGTTCACCTCGCCTACGGCGGCGGCATTATATTCGCAGCCATGAGCACGGGTAACGTCACGAAGCGCACGGCTCGAGCTTAAGTTACTTACCGTATTACCCGGTGTATGGCTTAATACGTAATCACTGACAGCGACCAAGGTATATTCCTCGTTGAACATCTCGCCATTCTCGCAGATAATCGCCAAACGATCCACGTCCGGATCTACCACGAAACCGACATCCGCCTTCGCATGTCCCATCAACTCGGATATCTCCGTCAAGTTTTCCGGAATAGGCTCCGGATTATGAGAGAAGTTTCCATGAGGGGCGCAATGCAGCTTGAAGATTTCCTTCACGCCCAACGCATATAATAAATCCGGGATCACGATACCGCCTACGGAATTCACGCAATCGATAGCTACACGGAACTCAGCAGCTTTAATAGCCTCCACGTCCACGAGCTCCAAGTTCAAGACACTCTCAATATGTTTTTGTTTATAAGTCGTATTCGGGATTACCTTGCCTAGATGATCTACATCAGCGAACTCAAAGTCCTCGGCGGCAGCGATACGTAATACCTCAGCCCCCTCAGCGGCATCCAAGAACTCTCCTTTCTCATTCAAAAGCTTCAAGGCATTCCATTGCTTCGGGTTATGGCTGGCGGTAAGGATAATACCTCCACAAGCTCCTTCCATAGCGACAGCCAGTTCGGTTGTTGGAGTCGTGGTCAGATCGATATCTACCACATCAAAACCCATACCGGTAAGCGTTCCCAGAACAACTTGTTTTACCATCGGACCGGAGATACGGGCATCACGTCCTACAACGATCTTATTGGTCGCCACCTTTGCGTTTTTCCGAATGAATGTAGCATAAGCGGCCACAAACTTAACAATAGCTAACGGATTCAATCCGTCTTCCGGGCTACCGCCTATCGTACCGCGAATACCGGAAATAGATTTAATTAGTGTCATAAGTTTTCTTCAAATATATATTCTAGAATTTCGTAATATGCAGGCTCCCCGTTTGATTGGTCATTATAAGTACCTCGCTTAAACGGAACTATCAGTTTTACTTTCGCCCGATCTCCAACATATTCTAAAGGAGCTTGCAATCCCTCGCTTATAAGATACGGATTCGCTTGGCTGGCATAATCACCATAGGTAAACTCCCAAGGATTGGTTCCATTGCTATGAGGACCATAATTCTGAATATAATAAGGAGTACTATTTATATAAGCGGAATCCATTGGATAAGAAACTATACATCTGTATAGAATCTTTGCGTTATATTGAGCCCTTTGACTTGTTCCCTTCTCTATAATATTCAAATAGGTACCATTCTCCAACTCAACAAACTGGTTTTCCTTAAAGACACTGTCTTCCGGAAAATCTTTTAAAATCTCAAAACCATTCTCATCAATCAAACGCTCGATTGCCTTTTTCTCATCTTTCAACATATCCGTGTACGACTTTGTCTTGCTACAAGAGATAGCAATTAACGCAGCACACAGAATCAACAGGATATTAAAACTTTTCTTCATTTGTTAGTCTTTAATTGAATGAATCGCAAATGTAAATAATCTTCGTCAAACCTTACGCATGTTTGCCTAAATCTTCTGATTTATTAGGATTAAATTCCTGTAAACCTTTCTCAAACACGGCTACGGCCTCAGATAAAGAGCCATAGAACTCACCTCCGGACGCATTTTTATGTCCACCCCCATTGAAATAAGTAGAGGCAAACTGGTTACAAGGGAAATCGCCCACGGAACGAAGCGATATCTTTATATAATCTCTGTCTTCACGAATAAAAACGCTAAAGCTCACATTCTCTATGCTCAACGGTAAGTTCACGAAGCCTTCCGTATCTCCTGTCTGGTACTGAAAGCGATCCAGTTCCTCTTTCGATAACGTAATAAGAGCCGCCTGTTGTTCCGGATAAACTTTCATCTTCTCATACAGCACATACCCCATCATACGCAAACGACACTCGGAGTATACCTGATTCACCTTGCGGTAGATCAAATCCTTATCAATCCCTTTCTTGATCAACTCACTGACGATCGTATAAATCTCCGGCTTATTCGAGTTATAAGTGAAAGAGCCCGTATCCGTCATCATACCCGTATAGATACAAATCGCGGCATCCCGGTTCAATAAATCGAACATTCCCATACGACAGATAAAACGGAAGACCATCTCACTGGTAGAAGACATCTCCGGATACGACATGGTCACACGGCAGAAATCAGCGGGGTTCAGATGATGATCGATCATCACCTTACGGCCTTCCGAGGCGATCACCGCCGGAGCTAATTTCTCAATTCGTTTAGGTTCATTAAAGTCCAAGCAGAAAATAACATCCGCTTCCTTGATCAGTTTCTCGGCGAAATCCGGATATTTCTCATGGATCACGACATCCTTAGCCCCCGGCATCCATCGGTAAAAGGAAGGGAATGAATTAGGTACCACAACAGCGACATTATCTTTACCGTAAACGGATAGGAAATGATATAAACCAAGGGATGAACCTAATGCGTCGCCATCTGGTGAGACATGCGTCACGATAACAAAACTCTCGCCTTTCTCTACGTATTTTTTGGCTTTCTGAATCTTCTCTTCTTGAATGATTTTAGTGATCATATAATCTTTTTGTTTTCACCCCCAAAGGTACGACTTTTTTAGTTTCCGGCTATCAAAAAAAGTTCAATAAGAATCTTTACCGATATTATTAACAAAAGGACTAAAGCGGCTAACAGAACCTTCGGCTCCCGTATCTTCATGTATATCAGACCTAAGACTAAAACCCCATAACTTCCCAACATCTCAAAGAAGCCAAAATGCCCCGTAATCGTCGCATAGGGCATAGCGCTGAATACTTCCACCACCTTTCCCATGCCATGAACCAGCCCTTCCACGATCCTTTGTACCCAGTCGTACCCATATAAATCCACCGGATAACACAACCATAGAAAGGCAAGAGGTATCAAAAACATAGCCAAGAAAGTAACCGGAAGATTCGTAAACAAAAAGACCGTGGAAAATTGTCCGAAATAATAAAAACAAAGGAAAGCGGTCCCCACCTGTGCGGCGACAGATACAATAATCCATTCCCAAGGTATGGCCAACAGTGGATTTCTGACCTCTATCCACTTTCTTAAACGAGGCACAAGGAACAAAATAAAAAACACGGCTAAATAACTCAACTGAAAACCGATATCAAACAAATAATACGGTTCATAGGCCAACATGCAAAAAGCGGCGGCAGCCCATGTATTATATCCATCCGTAGTACGACGGAGTACCTTCCCTGTTAAATACAGGGATAACATCAAGGCCGCCCGTACCGCCGAGGGTGCCAACCCCGTGATAAAGACAAATCCCCAAAGACTTCCCACCAGAACGATATAACGAACCCAACGCCCCATCCCCCATCTTGGCATAAACGAGCAAAAGAAAGATAAGAATCCACAAACTACGGCAACATGAAAGCCACTCACCGCTAATATATGGGATACTCCCGCCAATGAGAAACGTTTTTTCGTTTCCCGGCTCATCGCTTTTTTGTATCCTAAAGTCAATGTCGCTAAAATAGATTTTTCTTCCTCAGACAAGCGTAAATGATCAAATGTATTCACCAAAGAATATTGGGCCTCGACCGCCATCAAACTTAACGAAGAAGCAGATTCATTTACGAAAGCTATACGCCGGTCACTATACCAACATACCTCTACTGCCAAGAATAAGATCAAGACTGAGATTATGGCTCCCCACACCCAACGGGAATCGTATCGTATCATTGCGCATGCCCATCCTCGCGATACGCAAAGAAGAAGAAATATCAAGGTAGCCAATGTTCCCAAGACCGTGAGAAGCAAAGAGGTCGGTAATAGCGTATAGAGTAAAATTCCGGTTATCCACAAAAAAAGCGGCCGCACAAAAGGCCGCTTTTGTATTTCCTCGATCATAATAATAGTTTGGTTTTGGTTGATATATTTATCCGTGTCTTCTACAAAGCTTTCAAATCCTTGATCGTTTGTTCCGGATCAGGAGAGCTGAACACGAAATTACCTGCAACCAGCACATTGGCACCCGCATCGACCAAACGCTTTCCCGTATCCAAATTCACCCCTCCGTCTACCTCGATTAAGGTATCCAATCCTTTCCGGTCTATCATTTCCCGCAAACGGGCCACTTTTTCCACAGAATGCTCTATGAAACGTTGACCTCCAAATCCCGGATTCACGGACATCAGCAAAACCATGTCCACGTCTTGGATAATATCTTCCAACAAACAGATTGGCGTATGCGGATTCAAGGTAACCCCCGCCTTCATACCCGCCTCCTTAATAGCGGCTACCGTCCGGTGTAAATGAGTACATGCCTCATAATGCACGTTCATCATATAGGCTCCCGTAGCCGCAACTTCTGGAATAAACTTCTGGGGCTCCACGATCATCAAGTGTACATCCATCGGTTTCCGGCACATGGGCTTCAATGCGTTAAGCACCGGGAAACCAAATGAGATATTCGGCACGAAAACCCCATCCATAATATCCAGATGCAACCAATCGGCGTCACTCTTATTTATCATTTCCACTTCTTTCCGTAAATCCAAGAAATTAGCGGAAAGAAGGGAAGGCGCTATCAAATGCTTCATAATCTTGTCTTTTGTTTTTACAAAAGTACAAAAAAAAGAAAGAGAACCTAATAATATAGATTCTCTTTCCATAAATCTTAGTTCAACACATACCCGCAGAGTTCCGGACGTATAGCCGGTTCTACTTGATAAGCCCTCGCAAACTGTTTCAGGAAATCCATCGTTTGCTTCCGAGGCGAACTTTTCACCTCCGGGGCACTTTTCTTTTTTTTCTCTAAATCATCCATGCATCGCGTAGAAAGTTTCCTCATAGGCATCTTTATTTTTATTCTGTTTGCTAATAAAACGTACAGGCCTAAGACTTATTGCATGGGAAAAGAATTATTTTATACCATAGACAACTCGATACGGTTCTCATCGGCCATACGCCGCATATTTAAGATAGCGTAACGCATACGCCCCAAGGCCGTATTAATGCTAACTCCCGTGATATCGGCGATTTCCTTAAAGCTAAGATCTTGATAGTAACGCATCTCCAATACCTCACGTTGGCTATCTGGCAAATGTTTCACCAATTTCTTAACATCCGACAACACCTGGTGACGTACGATATTATCCTCTATCGTACCATCGCAAAGCTTGATATTATTGAACAAATCGATTTCTACCTCATCATTCGAGATCGTGTTCTCGCTACGCTCCTGACGAAAGTTATCTATAATCAAATTGTGAGCGATACGGGTAATCCAAGCCTTAAACTTACCATTCTCGGTATAGCGACCTTGTTTTATAGTCATAATAACCTTTACGAAAGTCTCTTGAAAGATATCCTCCGTAAGTTCCTTGTTACGTACAATGAAATAAATGTAAGAATGAATGCTACTTTTGTATCGATTTAATAAAATATCGAAAGCAGCATTATTACCTTCTGCATAAAGGACAACCAATTCCTCGTCGGTCATCATTTTTAAAGTCTTCATTACTTCCACATTTTTAGTTTATTCGAGTAATGTTTATGCTATAGGCGATGCGGTTTAATTGTTATACAATGTTATTTACGAAGGCAAAAGAACAAAAAATATTTTAATCTGACAAACTTTTTATTTCAAATTATAAAAGAATGTCCCCTGTCCGCACCTTTAACGTACGAACAGGGGACTTTACTGATCTAAATATATAATTAAAACTTGTATCCTAATGTCAACGCAACACGGGTCGTATTGTTTTTCAACGTAGCCGGCTGAGCCTCCATAAGCTTTTCCCCATCCTCTATCATATTAGAGAATATATAAGCGTCTTCTTTATAAGAACCTATGACACAGGCTAAATCCGTATAAAAATTAGGAGTGAAACGATATCCCAAACCCACCGTATAACTTGTCGTCCCTTTATATATCGTAAAATGAGGGATTGTCCCAACAGTGGCGATCTCTATATCACCATTCTTTATCGGATCCTTAAGCGGACTATCACTATACGCGACACCGGCTCTCACGGCAAACTGAGGAGTCGGCTTGAACTCCGCGCCCACACGAATCGTATTTCCCATCTTGAAATTGTTCGATATATCTTCATTCGTCACAAGATTACTACTGCCATCCGTCTGATACATTCGCATGTTCTTATAATTGGTCAACTCATAATCCACGCTTATCAAGCCCACCGTCCCGAAAATAGCTGCCGCACTAAACAACCATTTGTCCGGAGAACGATACTCATAGTCATAAACCCCTTTGGGAGTACTCGCATCCAGCTTAGGATCATCCAAAAATGGAATATCCGTTCCCGCATGCCCTTGATAATAATCGGTCATCTTATACCACACCGGAGAATTATAGGCAACCCCCAAGCGCAGAAAATCCACAGGACGGACGATAGCGCCGATATTGAAAGAATAGCCGGTACCATCCGTCTTCAGATAATTATCTAAATATAAATTACTATTCCTCGTAAATCCCTCATCATACCTGGATTCGTACTCATATTTCAGATCAGTGATGCTGACATCCGCGCCAAACATGAACATCTCGGATATATTTAGGCCAAAAGCCATATTATACTTGTCTATAGAGCCCCATTCCGAGACACGCAACTCCGCCCCTTCCAAGTTCAAGAACTCCTGAGTAGCGGGATCATAAAAAGCGCTGGAATATACATTACCTTCATTATTTGCCGGCACCGTATATCCCCCTTGAAAACTCAAGATAGACAACCAGTCTCCGATATTAGGATTTTCGTAAGGGTTATACCCATCGGAACTGGCTAAATCAGCGGCAGGCAGACCGTAAGAGCGCAAAGCCGTGTAATCAGACAAAGAGGTATGCAAATTTCCCGCTGTATTTAACGTATAGTTTCTTCTATAATTTTTTACCCGGTTATAAGAGAAACCAACATTCCAACTCACCAGTCCCTCATCATTTCCTGTAGGGAAATAACCTACGTAAGCGATATTATCAAAACTAAACGTATTCTTCCCCTCATCCACCTTATTCCCTAGCCAATCAGACTTGGCGTTAACAGCCGATAAGCTAAAGGTTGTCACGATCTCGGAGCTATGATAAACCGCCAACCCAGCCGGATTCGTGTTCATCGCAGATATATCGCCACCTAGCGCACCAAAAGCCCCGCCCATTCCCAGATACCGGGCCGTACCACTCAATTCAGTTTGGGAATACCTAAAAGCGTCTAATTGCGACTGGGAAAAAGCGGTACCGCCACATAAAGCAAGCACCGACATCATAATTCCTATTTTTCTCATCTTATCTCTATTTTATCATCCATACATTCAAAATTACCGACGTCCACCACCGGAACGACCTCCACTGTAAGAACCACTAGAACCACCCGAACGGCCTCCGCCACTGCTAAAAGAACCACTGGAACGACCTCCCGTATATCCCGAAGAAGAACCCAGTGAGCTACGACGAGACGGTGTATAACTTCTAGACTGCACAGAAGACCTAGAAGAACTATTGGACGAAGAGTTACTACGGATAGAAGAAGAACGACTCGGCGCCACATATTGACGTCCCGCGCTCGATGAGTTGCTCGAACTTATACGAGTACGAACACCGCTTGAGGAAGACGCGCTTCCCCGATTTGCGGAAGATCTACGACCAGCCCCAGATATAGCGGCAGCCTCGCTTCTCGTGTAAGAACCTCTGCCGTTACTCAGAGACGAGGAGGAAGGACGTGTAGATGTACCGGCGCCTTTCAGCGAAGAGGCTCTTCCGCTCGAACGGCCAGATGTGTACCGTCCGCTACTATATCCTGAACTACGTCCAGAGGAATACCCCCTATTATCCCGATAAGAAGATCGCCCGTTCGCATAATGACGATAGGGTGTCGCGTAATGGTGATGATGCCCCCAGTAGCCACCACCCCAATATCCCGGGCCCCAATATCCGCCCCAACCCCAATGCGGGCCATACCATGGATCGTACCACGGGCTATAATATCCGGCATAGAAACCTCCCCAGCCCCAGCCGAATCCCCAAGACGGACCGTAAAAACGAGCTGAATAAGTCCACCACGGGCTATAACCATAAAACCAAGGATCGTACCAACCAGTATACCAAGGCGACCCCCAGCTATTACCTACATTGACATACAAATTTACGTTTGCGCTACCGTTCGAGTAATCCGTATCATAACCATAGCCGTAATATCCGTCACTCAGATACAGATCCACTTGATCCGCCCCGGCGATCGTAATCTTACTCGGTGAATGATAACGAACGATACGTTCCGTATACTCAGTATCCGAGCGGCGTTCGGAAGATGAGTCGTTTCCATCACTATCCTTATAATCCGCGGAGTCATCCTCACGATAAGGCTCCTCTACCTCCACAGAAGCGTACCGACGATTATATTCATCCACGTCCCGGCTGTCCGAATCAGAAAAGGCCTTGCTCTCGGCTGTCGCGACCGGAGTCCTAGACTCCTGCTTCGGCTGAACAACCTCTTTCTCTTCAACCTGTTCTTTCTTTTTCTTGCTTTTGGAAGAGAAATACACATCATCAAAGAACTCCTCCTGAGCCGCAGCGCTAAATGCGATCAGAATCATCATCACTAAAGATGTTAATTTCATGGGTTTCATATTTGTTTCTCCTCTACATTAAATAAATATTTTTCTCTTTTCATGTTTGATACCCTTTTATGCCAAGGGTTTAAACGCTTTTTAGTTTTATAACAATAAACTCAACGCAAGATATGTACAAATATACTCGGTTCACTCTTATGTCCCAAGATTTATATATACTTTAACTTATAAAACTCACACATTTATTGTTATCTATAAAAGAAGATGCAATGTTGGCATAAACGCTGCAAACTCGACAAATTCTTCTTATATTTGTTTTCAAGTTAAAACGTAAAAAATACGAATTATGATATTAGCATCGACAATAGATTTCACGTTACCGCTAGCGGACCCTGTATTGAAATTCCTTTTAATCCTCTTGATAATCTTGGCCGCTCCGCTCCTGCTCAATAAGCTTAGGATACCTCACCTATTGGGCCTGATCATCGCCGGAGCCATCATCGGGCCACACGGATTCAACCTAGTATTGCGAGATAGCAGCATCATTCTCTCCGGAACGGCGGGATTACTCTACATCATGTTCCTCGCCGGATTAGAGATCGACATGGGAGATTTCAAGAGAAATAGCGCGAAGAGCCTCATTTTCGGTATGTACACCTTCCTCATACCGATGGCGCTCGGTACGATAATCGGGATATGGGTATTAAAATTCAGTGTTTTGACATCTATTTTATTGGCCAGCATGTTCGCTTCTCATACGCTAATCGCTTACCCGATAATCAGCAAGCTGGGAATCAGTAAAAACAATGCGGTAAGCATAACAGTCGGAGGTACGATGATTACCGACACGCTGGCTTTACTGGTCTTAACGATTATTGTAGGCATGGCTACCGGGCAGGTCAATGATATGTTCTGGATTCGCTTAGGGGTATCGATCGTGGTATTCACGCTAATCGTATTGCTAGGGTTTCCTTTTATCGGCCGTTGGTTCTTCAAGCACGTACACGATAATATCTCCCAATATATATTCGTACTGGTAATGGTATTCCTAGGATCGTTTCTAGCTCAGTTGGCCGGGATGGAAGCGATTATCGGGGCTTTCTTGTCCGGGTTGGCCTTGAATCGCCTTATCCCTCAAAGCTCTCCCCTGATGAATCGCGTAGAATTTGTCGGGAACGCCATATTCATTCCTTTCTTTTTGCTCAGCGTAGGTATGCTGATCGACTACCGGGCTTTCTTCACCAGCTTCGATACGATCAAAGTGGGATTAATCATGATTATCGTTGCCACGGTCGCAAAATATATAGCCGCTTGGCTGACACAAAAGACATTCCGCCTATCTGTTGATCAGCGAAGCGTTATTTTTGGCTTAAGCAACGCGCAAGCCGCCGCCACGTTAGCCGCCGTCTTGGTTGGATATAACGTGATCATCGGAACGACACCGGAAGGCGAACCCATCCGTTTATTGAACGAGAGCGTACTGAATGGCACGATCTTGATGATCCTTGTCACCTGCACGATCGCCTCCTTTGCCGCCCAGAAAGGAGCACATAATATAGCGGCTCAAGAAAGCTCCGATGAAGAGATAAATAAAGGAGACCGGTCCGAGCATATATTGATACCGGTCAGCAACGAGGAAACCGTAGAGGAATTGGTCAATCTGAGCCTGGCGATCAAATCCCCCCATAATAAAAACGGTTTATATGCCTTAAAAGTGATCGACAATCATAGCTCCGACGAGAAAATATTAAAGCAATCCCGCAAAGTCTTGCAAACGGCGGTCAACACAGCCGCGGCTACAGATACCCGGATGAAGGAATTGTTAAGATACGACCTCAGCGTCTCCAACGCGATCGCCAGCGTAGTGAAGGAACGGGAAATCACAGATATGGTGCTCGGCTTACATAAGGAAAGAGATATTCCCGCCGATTTCCTGGGGCATATCGTAGAAAGCGTATTGGCAGCGAGCAGCGTAAGCACTTTCATCTACAAGCCGGTCCAGCCCATCGCTACCGTGAAACGGCATTTGATTATCGTTCCCGAGTTGGCCGAAAAAGAAATCGGTTTCAATCAAATCATCAACCGCCTTTGGAATGTAGTCCAGAATACAGGCGCAAAAACGGTTTTCTACGGATCGGAAACAACCCTGAACGTTTTAAAGAAACTACTCGCGAAGAAAAGCAGGGAGATTACTTATACCGAATTTAGCGATTGGGACGATTTCCTGATCGTATTCCGGGATATCAAGCCCGATGATACCATGTGGATTATCCTCAGCCGCAAGGAAGGACTTTCTTACGCACCTATCATGGCCCGCATCCCGAAATACCTCAATAAATATTTCCAAGCAAACAATTTCGTACTAGCCTATCCCATACAGGCCGGAATGAACGAGAGTACTCGCTACTTAACATAATCGTTCAAGATATCAGTTTCTCTCGCCAAGGCTTGCGGGGTGAATAGGGCATTTTCCACTTAGCGTATCCTAGACGAAGTATTAGTGTAGGATACGCGTTGATGTATCCCCTTGGCCGATAAACGGAAACATATAAAAACAAAAAATCCCGTAAAGTTCTCACTCTACGGGAATCATTTGCGGAAAGACAGGGATTCGAACCCCGGGAACCTCTCGGTTCAACGGTTTTCAAGACCGCCGCAATCGACCACTCTGCCATCTTTCCAATAAGTAAATTGCGTGACCTGGGAGGGGCTCGAACCCTCGACCCAATGATTAAGAGTCATTTGCTCTACCAACTGAGCTACCAAGTCAACATTTCATCTATCTAGAGTGACCTGGGAGGGGCTCGAACCCTCGACCCAATGATTAAGAGTCATTTGCTCTACCAACTGAGCTACCAAGTCAACATTTCATCTATCTAGAGTGACCTGGGAGGGGCTCGAACCCTCGACCCAATGATTAAGAGTCATTTGCTCTACCAACTGAGCTACCAAGTCATTCTGTTTCGCTATCGTTATTCTTCAAACCACCGTTTGTTTCTCGATTGCGGGTGCAAAGATAGAGGTTTTATTTTTCTTCGCAAACTTTTCCACCATTTTTTTCATGATTTTTTTAATCAAACTCGTAAATATCCGAGGGGGTAGTTCGCTTCAACGCAACCAATGAAACATCCTTCCCTACCCTTATCCCTTCTTGGAAAAGACGTATATCCACTGTCTTATAAGCCAATTCGGGATGGTTATTATCCCGGCTGAGATGGCAAAGCCAGATATTCTTCAAACCGGTATTATAATGGGTCGCCAAGAACTCCGCCGCTTCCCGGTTACTCAAATGCCCGGTAGGACTTGCCACCCGCTCTTTCAAGAAAGCGGGATACGTGCCGAAACGCAACATCTCCTCATCATAGTTCGCTTCCAATATCAAATGGTTCGCCATGCATATATACTTTCCTACCGTATCCGTGATATGCCCCACGTCGGTAGCGAAAGTGAATTTATGATTGCCATACTCAATATGGTAACCCACGTTATCAGTACTATCGTGAGGCACCTCGAAAGCCGTGATACGGAAATCACGGATCAGGAACGGAACTTCTTTTTCTATAACTTTGCGAGAGGCGCATAAGGTTTCCTCCACATACCGGCTCTTATCAATCCCCCGGTGCACACCGGCTGTCGCATAGACGGGGATACAAAGCTTCTCGCCCAGATACCCGACCGTCTTGATATGATCCGCATGATCATGGGTGATCAACACGGCCACGATCTTTGAAAAATCGATCGACCGATCTTTCAAAACTTTTTTTATGGTCCGGATCCCGATACCTGCGTCAATCAGTATACCGAATTCCGGAGTCCCTAAATAATAGCAATTCCCACTGCTCCCACTCGCTAAACTCAGAAATGATAGTTTCATACTCTCCTACTCCGCAACACTGTTTTTTTCTGTTTTACATAGTATACACTAGGGGCGGAACGTCTCAGGGATCGATACCTCCCCGATCAACGAGCAATTCATGTGCTCCTTCACCTCATCGGGTGTCAGCCCGTGGCCGAAAAGGAACATCAGCTTCGTCACGGCGCTCTCTGTCGTACTGTCGAAGCCGCTCGTAACGCCTGCCTCCAACAATTTATGCCCCGTCTCGTAACGGTGCATCTCCACGCTTCCGGCCCTGCACTGGGTAACATTCACGATAACGATACCACGGTCTACGGCCTCCTTCAACATATCCAAGAACCATTCCTCGCACGGAGCGTTACCGCTCCCGAATGTTTCCATCACCACGCCCTTCAGACCCGGGATATTCAGGATACTTTCCACTACCTGCGGAGAAATTCCGGGGAATAGCTTGAGTATAGCGATATTTCGGTCCAACAAATAATGTGGCTTCAGCGGTTTACGCGATACCGGATGATATACCTGTGGCAGATCATACTTGATATAGATACCCGCATGGGCTAAAGCCGGGTAGTTGTACGAACGGAACGCATTAAAATTATCCGCGTTAATCTTACTCGTACGATTCCCCCTCAATAAATCATTCTCAAAAAATACACAGACTTCCGGAACCAACGGCAGACCGTTTTCCTTGGCGGCCGCTATCTCGATCGCCGTAATCAGGTTCTCCTTTCCATCGGTACGCAACATCCCGATCGGCAGTTGCGATCCCGTAAGGATCACCGGTTTACTCAGGTTCTCAAGCATAAAGCTCAACGCCGAAGCCGTATACGACATCGTATCCGTTCCATGCAACACCACGAAACCATCGAATTTCTGATAATTCTCGGCGATGATCCTTACGATCTTCATCCATGAGTCCGGCCCCATCTCCGAGGAATCCATCGGCGGGTCAAATTGTATCGTTTCTACCGAATATCCCAGTTTCTTCAACTCCGGCATATTATCCTTCAAATGCTGGAAGTTAAACGACTCTAACACACCGGTCTCCGGATTCTCGATCATACCTATCGTCCCACCCGTATATATCAATAGGATGGAAGCCTCGTCTTGTTGAGTATGCATGTCCATATAATTTGCAAAGTTAATAAATTATTCTTCTCCTTTCAATACCGGAACACTTATATGATACTTTACGGCGATTATACGTGCGAGGAATACGCTTAGCGCCGACACGAACTGTATCATCGCCGCCGACATGGAAGTCTGCATACATACATAATATATCAAACCTCCGAAAACGCAAGCCAACGCATAAATATCTTTCCGGAATATCAATGGTTCCTCATTAATCAATATATCCCGTACCATACCGCCAAATGATCCGGTTATCGTACCCATCACGATAGCCACCCACATGGGAAAGCCGAAATCCAAGGTCTTGGCGATACCTACCACCACGAACAATCCCAGCCCGATAGCATCGAAAATAAAAAAGGTATTGTTCAAACGGATCACGTACTTTCGGAAAGCGATAACAAACAACAAAGCCAAGGCCGAGACGACCAAATAAGAAGCCTGCTCCATCCAAAAGGGTACCGCATTCAATAAAATATCACGAATTGTACCTCCTCCCACAGCGGTCACGACACCCACCACGTAAGCGCCGAACCAATCAAATTGTTTTGCGGAAGCCAATCTTATGCCACTTATGGCGAACGCAAAGGTCCCCGCATAGTCACAGAAGGTGATAAAATCTATCATTTTGTTTTTTTCGCGAAAATACGGAATAGTTCGCAAATAATAGCATTTATAGAAAGAATACCTAACAATAATTTAAACCAAACGAATCCCGTAATGTTTATTATATATAAGTTTGCGAAAGGTTAGAACCAATAACCTATTGATTTATATTCATAAAAGAGAATTGAGCTTGATGAGGATGAGAAAATATTTGTTGATCGGGTTGATTTGTTTGTTATCCGGCCAATGGATACGAGGGCAGCACTTCCCCCAGATGGATGCCCGCAATTACGTGAGCGACACAGCCCTTTTCATTCCACGCCGCCCTTGGCTGGCAACGGGCGAGGTATTCGGCATGAACATGGCAGTGTGGGCTTTCGACCGTTTTTTGATGAACGAGGATTTCGCAAAGATAAACGGGCATACGATCAAGCAAAACTTTAAGACCGGACCAGTTTGGGACACGGATAAGTTCTCCACCAACCTGGTAGCCCACCCCTATCACGGATCGTTATATTTCAACGCAGCCCGCGGCAACGGATTGAATTTCTGGCAATCTATTCCATTCGCGGCGGGAGGCAGCCTTATGTGGGAATTTTTCATGGAAGCGGAACCTCCTTCCATCAATGATATGCTTGCCACCACTTTCGGAGGCGTAGAACTGGGGGAGATCACTTACCGCCTTTCCGATCTATTCATCGACAATCGCACCCACGGGGCAGAGCGTGTGGGACGCGAGGTCTTATCCGGCCTGATCTCACCGATGCGGGCGATCAACCGTATCATCACGGGAGAAGCCTGGAAACACAGTAGTTCCAAAGGACGTGCATACACTTCCGTACCCGTGAATTTCATCATAGGCGCAGGTCCCCGGTTCTTGGCCGAGCAGGAAAGCTCCAAGCATGGCACCACGAGTATGCACGTATCTTTCCGGTTGGATTATGGAGATCCTTTCAACGATGACTATTATTCACCCTATGAATGGTTCCAATTGAGGGCCGGTTTCGATTTCTTTTCCAGCCAGCCGCTCATCAGTCAAGTCAACGCCGTAGGCGCTATATGGGGGAAACAGGTATGGAGCAAAGGCCCGCGCAGCCTGGCCGCGGGAATCTTCCAGCATTTCGATTATTACGATTCCGAGCTGAAATCCAATAGTACCCAAACGGTCGCCCCTTACCGCATATCGGAAGCGGCGGCGGTCGGCGGTGGATTGATCTATTACAAAAAAGGTACGCCCGATAATAAGGTAGATGTTTACGCCGAGTTATACGGAACAGGGGTCGCCTTGGGAGCCAGCATATCCGATTACCTCCGGCTGGAAGAGAGAGATTATAACTTAGGAAGCGGGTATAGCGTGAAAGCGTTTACCGGATTGGCCTACGATAAACGCTGGGCATTCTTGATCGACCTGGAGAACTACCATATATTCACTTGGAAAGGGTACGAGCCGGATATAGACTGGAACACGGTAGATCCTACGAAGCTAAACGTGCAAGGCGATGCCGGCAACGCACGTTTAACCGTATTTTCCACCACATTGGCCTATATGTCCAAGCATAAATGGAACCTAGCGTTGCGAAATCGCTATTTCTCCCGCCGTACCCATTATAAGTATTACAAAGATATAGACAACTCCACGTATGATATTATGCTGACGCTTGGGTGGAGGATTTAAATCTTTCGCTCAAGCTCACGCAAATTCTCCATTTTCTTGCGCCGCATAAACTCATAGATACCTTCCAGATGCTCCGTTACTTTCTGATTTCCGAACTCATAAACCTTAGATACCAGGCCATCCAAGAAGTCACGGTCGTGAGATACGACAATCAACGTCCCGTCGAAGTCAAGCAACGCCTGCTTCAATATGTCTTTTGTCTTCATATCCAAATGGTTCGTCGGCTCGTCCAGAATCAGCAGGTTCACGGGCTCCAACAATAACTTAATCATGGCCAGACGTGTACGCTCGCCACCGGAAAGCACTTTCACCTTCTTCACCGAGTTTTCGCCGCCAAACATGAAAGCTCCCAGCAGATCCTTGATCTTATTACGGATATCACCTTGCGCCACATCATCGATCGTCTGGAAAACCGTAAGGTTCTCATCCAGCAGAGAGGCTTGGTTCTGGGCGAAATAACCGATCATCACGTTATGCCCCAATGTCAATGTCCCCTCATGCTCGATCTCTTTCATGATACACTTCACCAAGGTAGACTTACCCTCGCCATTTTTCCCGACAAAGGCGATCTTATCCCCTCGCTCGATCGTCAGATTAACATTCCGGAAAACCGTATGATCACCATACGACTTCGAGACATTCTCGATCGTCACCGGGTAAGAACCCGAGCGGGGCGAAGGCGGGAATTTCAAGCGCAAAGCCGAGGTATCTTCCTCGTCCACCTCCAAAATCTCCAGCTTCTCCAGCATTTTCACACGGCTCTGCACCTGCAAGGTCTTGGAGTACGTACCCTTGAAACGCTCGATAAACTCTTTCGTATCGGCAATCATCTTCTGCTGCTCGTCATAAGCCTTCTGTTGTTGCTCGCGACGCTCCTTCCGCAGTTGCAGGTATTGGCTATAGTTTACCTTATAATCGTAAATCCGGCCCATCGTCACCTCGATCGTACGAGTCGTGATATGATCCACGAACGCACGGTCATGGCTGATTACCACCACGGCTTGGCCGTTATCGATCAAGAAATCCTCCAGCCACTGGATGGACTCGATATCCAAGTGATTCGTCGGCTCGTCCAGCAAAAGGACATCCGGTTTCTTCAACAGCAGTTTCGCCAACTCGATACGCATGCGCCAGCCACCGCTGAACTCACTGGTTTGCCGATTGAAATCCTCTCGCTTGAAACCCAGCCCCAACAAGGTTTTCTCTATATCGGCGTCGTAGTTAATCTCCTCTATGGAATAGAATTTCTCGCTCAAGGTAGAGACCCGCTCGATCAGCTCCATATAGCTATCCGACTCATAATCCGTACGAGTCTCCAATTGCTTATTCAATTCGGCGATCTCCGCCTCCATCTCGTGCAAATGAGCGAAAGCCTGCGCCGTCTCCTCGAAAACGGTACGGCCATCCTCCGTCATCAAATGCTGCGGCAGATAAGCGATCACGGTATCTCTAGGGGCGGACACTTTTCCGCGGCTTGGTTCCCGCACACCGGCCAATATCTTCAACAAGGTAGATTTACCGGCACCGTTCTTGCCCATCAAGGCGATACGATCTTTCTCGTTAATCACGAAAGAAATATCCGAGAAAAGAGCGCTTCCACCAAACTCTACTGTTAGTCCGTCAACTGAAATCATAAGTCTATTTTAATACATTAAATATAACGAAGCCGCGAAGATAAGAATAAATCCTTTTCATTAGGGATGTACAGGAGATTTCATACGATCTCTCCGGTACAAGACCAGGAAGAGATCGGTTGCCGACATCGTCGGCAATAATGCGGACGCTGTCGGAAAGATTGCGGACGCTGTCGGAAATGCCGCTGACGGCGTCGGCAACCGATTTCATAATGGATTAATCCCTCAAACAACCTTTAAAAAAAACAGAAACACCTGCATATTTTCCCATGAAACGCTTGTTTTATAAACAGAAAGCCCTATCTTTGCACCCGCTAATACAAACAGCTTAAATTAATTATTCAAACATGGC
>NZ_CANTZW010000017.1 GCF_947855115.1 uncultured Parabacteroides sp. | reverse complement strand
TAATGCTATAAAACATAAACTCCAAACATTTCCGGATTTATTTTTCAAGTTTTTTTTCCGGGACTTGATTGGTTATATAACGTACGTACTAAATATATATCCACAATTTAAATATAACCATAATATTCCTACCCTATTTTCGCAATAAGGCATAAGGCATAATCTGACATAATTATACGGCCATATCACCTTAGAAAAAACACGTACATGTTTTCCCAAAAAGTCGTACATGGTTTTCAAAAAAGTCATACGTGTTTTTTCAAAAATATGTACGAATTGCTAACACACTGATTTACAAAAGAAAATATCAGATATTAAATGGTAAAACTATCAAATACTCATTTCTGACATACCCAAGCTCTCCCAATCACATAGTTAAAGCATAGGTTATCAAGAGAAATAAAAACTAAAAATATGAACGTTTTCAAACTTTTTAGAGGCTCTCCATGTTTATTAAGGGATAAAAATAAAAACCTATGCGATTTAAACTAATAGGCCTCATCTATTTTATAATGCTGTGTAATTTATCTTGCACTCAACGTATTATAAACAAAGATACTGTCCAAACTTTCGATTTACACCGCTATATGGGGAAATGGTTTGAAATAGCACGCTTTGATCACCGCTTTGAGCATAATCTCGTAGGAGCTACCATAGAATACTCATTTCTCCCGAATGGAGATATAGAAGTCATTAATAGCGGATATTGGGGTAATTTCTCCGGTTCCTTCAAACGAGCGAGGGGTATAGCAAAAATAACGGATCCGACATGCCCCAGTAAATTGAAAGTGTCTTTTTTCATGTGGTTCTACGCCGAATACAACATTATGGAAATTGATAAGGATAATTACTCATACGCCCTTGTAGGCAGTAATACCTCAGACTATCTATGGTTGCTTAGCCGGACACCTACGCTCCCTGAAGAAGCGATTCTCTTTTTATTGACCAAGGCAAAAGAACGAGGATATAACACATCTATGCTCAAATGGGTCAAACAAAAACATGAAAATCAAAAATAATCTCACCAAAAACGACTATGAGCATTGGAAATATTCTACTTATAGCTAATTTTGTTGTCATAATATAAAAAACGTTGTCTTATGAAAAAAATATTACAGGAGTTTAAACAGTTCGCTATGCGAGGAAACGTAGTGGACATGGCAGTAGGTATCATTATCGGCGGCGCTTTTGGTAAGATCGTATCTTCCATCGTAGCAGATCTTATTATGCCGGCGGTAGGCTTATTAGTAGGCGGCGTAAATTTCACGGATTTAAAGATAACCTTAAAGCACGCTATAATGGAAGGAGATAAAGTAGTCTCTCCGGCGGTCTCCATCAACTACGGGAATTTCATACAGGTGACATTGGATTTTATAATCATAGCTTTCGCTGTCTTTTTACTTGTCAAGGGTGTTAATGCTTTAAGCAAAAAGAAGGAAGAAGCCCCTAAAACTCCATCCGCTCCTCCGGCAGATATCCAATTACTTACCGAGATCAGGGATTTACTGAAAAATAACAAATAAACACCAACCTTATCGGTCGGCTTTCTGTTTCATAACTACAAAAATGAATGTTTTAACTCATAAAAAAGTAGTAGTTATGAAAAATGTATTATTTGGTTTAGCTGTAGGTGTAGTTGTCGGTTACGTACTCCGCAGGATGGAAGATCAGGGACAGTTTGCCTGTTTGGAGAACGAGTTTCATGGCCTGACAGACAAGGCGAAGAAAAAAGTAAAGGATGTGGTAGACACAGGTAAAAACCAGGTCGAGTACGTCAAAGACAAAGTAGAGCATATGGTTGAAGAGCCTAAAAATAATTAGGATCCTCCCCCGGTTTATTAGGGATAAGAAAAAGAAGCTATCAAAAAAATCAATGATAGCTTCTTTTTTTTCATCTCAGATGTAACGTTTTTTCAACTCCATTCGTCTTATAAAAAAAGACATAAACTAAATTATATTTCACTATGAGAACAAAAATAATAGCTTTGCTCGTGTTGATCACCTTTTGTATAATACCGATCAACGCAAAAAAGGTAAAAGGGAATGGAGATACAATCACGAAAGAAATCTCCGTAAGCGAGTATTCCGCGATAAAAATAGGCTCAATCGCCATAGGATATAGCGACAGTTGGTTCAACCTATTTAACCGTGGAGGAAACTCATCGTACGATTTTGGGTATGCACAAGGAGAGCCAGCATCTTTACGAATCACGATCGACGAGAATCTATACCCTTACCTAAATATCCAAGTCAAAAACAAAGAACTTTCAATCTCCACGGAAAAAGGTACACAACTAAGCCCTACCCAACTTAAAATAGAAGGTACTTCCAAGAAGCTGGAAAAAATCCAAATGTCCGGTTGCATGGACTTTGTCTTGAGAAGTGCCTTACACGGAGATGAGCTGGAGATTTCCGCCACAAAAGGTAGCGACGTGAAAATGGACTACCCCGTTAATGTCTCTACTTGCATAATCAAAGCGACCGGCGGTAGCGATATTATCGTCAACGACCTTTCCACTCGGATTATACAGGGCCGGGCAAGTGGAGGTAGCGACCTAAAACTAAAAGGGAAAGCGGAGAATGGCGAATATTCCGCCTCTGGAGGTTCAGACATCAAAGCTTATGATCTTATATTAAATCAGTTGGAATGTTCCGCTAGTGGAGGTTCCGATATTTATACCCACGTAACCGGTTATATCAAGGCATCGGCAAGCGGTGGCAGTGACGTACATTACAAAGGTCCGGCAAAATCGGATACATCCACTTCCGGAGGAAGCGATATCATAAAAGAGGGTAATTAAACACCCTCTTTTTTCAGACATTGAATCGTATGATAAAAGTACTACCCTTCCCTACCGCGCTATCCACAGAAAGTGTTCCTCCATGAGCCTCCACAAAGTCTTTACTGATAGCCAACCCTAAGCCACTTCCTTGTACCTTCGTTCCGGGTACACGGAAATACCGATCGAATATACTTTGATGATACCGGGGATCAATACCCTTTCCAAAATCTCGCACATAGATTTCCAAGACATGATCTTGTTGGCGGGCACCGATTATAATACGGCCATTCTCCGGGGTATAATGAATGGCGTTCGACAATAAGTTTGTCAAGACCCACGCGATCTTCTCGCTATCCACGAAAAGTTTGGAGATCTTCTCCGGATATTCCACCTCTATATGGCAATTGAAACGGTCGGCTTGTACTTGGTTTGCCTTTATCGCATATTCGATCAACTCGATCGGTTTGGTTATTTTCGGGCTTAACTGTAGCTTACCAGTCTCTACTTGCGTCATTTTCAACAACTCACTGGTAATTCCCAGCAACCGGTCACTACTTTCCCGGATACTCTCCGCTAGCGCCTTTTGCTCATTGTTCATAACTCCCACACGGGTATCTTCCAATAATTTCAGGCTCATCATGATCGCCGCGATCGGAGTCTTCAATTCATGAGAGATCGTTGAGATGAAATTGGTCTTGGCTGAATCCAACTCCTTAAACTCCGTAATATTTTTCAACAAGATCACGTCGCCCACATACTTCTCTGCCTCGTCATTCTCTGATACACGGATCGGTATATACTGCACCTGAAAATAACTTTCCTTATTATCCGCATAAATTTTAAGCGGCTCTTTCTTATCGCCTGGCTGGATCAACTCCCGAACCAACCTGCGAAGCAAGTCGTTCCGCAAGGACAATTCCGAAGCGGATTTCCCGATCACGTTCTCACGTTTGAGATTCAAGATCGTCAAGGCCTCGTTATTGGCAAAAAGGAGCTTACGATCCCGATCCAATCCGATGATCGGTTCCGTAATACTATTCACGATCGCCTCAATGTATTTCTTTCCTTGGATAATATCTGCCAACGTACTTTTCCGGTATTCCGTGAGTCGCTCGGCCATTCGGTTGAAAGACTTCGCAACATCCTCGAATTCATCATACTTCGCCAAATCCAAACGTTTCTCGTAATTATGGTTGGCAATCTCCATGATACCATCCGTCAACATGCGGATAGGAGTATTTATAGAACGGGGAAAACGTATCAAAAAAGCGAAAGCGATCACGATGCAAGAGAGACCGATCCCCCAAATCCAGAACAAAGCCTTCTGAGAGGTAGATTCCGCCACTTGGCTTTTCCTATAGATAGAAGCCATATTCAAACTCATGACTTGATTTAAGGCAAGACGTACACGACGAATATTCTCCTCGTTGCGTTCTTTCAATAACCGCTCATATTGAGAGACCAAGCGAGAAGTCGCCACATTCTCATCTACCTCTGTGATATTCTTTTTCTGCAACCCTAGGTTTTTCTCAAAATCGGCTTGAGCGGTAGGATCACTATCGATTCGTTCCAACGCATCCAACATCCGGCGGGAATAGAGCAAAGAGTTGTAATTATCGGCTAATATATTCTTTGTGTCGGCAGACATATCGGAGATGTTCTTTACCGACAAACCTCCCAGCAAGACGATCATGGCAAACAACAGTCCGATTCCATACCTTAGTTTTGTTTTAATCTTCAGGCTCATAGATAATATATTTAAGCAATTATTATTAAGTCTACGCTCAACAAAGATAAGTCATTTAACGATATCTTATACTGAGAAGACAGGGATCCACCATCTTCCAAAAAACGGAAAAGCGGCAAGGATAAAAACAAGGACTTGTAAGGAAAAAGCGGGATCTGAGACTAAAGCCCGTACTCCTCGATCTTCCGGTAAAGAGTAGTAAGACCGATCCCCAAGAGGCGGGATGTCTCGGTTTTATTACCTTTTGTGTATTTAAGCACTTTCTGGATGTGCGTCTTCTCAACGCCACTCAAGTCAAAACCACTATAAGACTCCGCATCCGTAGCGGAGGAAGTTTGCATATTCAAGGGAAGAGCATCCAAAGTCAAGGTATCTCCATCAGCGATAATCAAGCTGCGTTCTATTACATTACGCAACTCACGTACGTTACCTTTCCAAGACCGTTTCTTCAAGGCATCTATATATTCAGGAGAGATCGTCCGGATATTTTTCCCCATCTTGGAGGAAAAGGTCGAGACAAATGCTTTTATATGAAGCGGGATATCCTCGATTCGCTCGCGAAGCGCCGGAAGATGGATCTGGAAGACGGAAAGCCGGTAAAACAAATCCTCCCGGAAATGCCCTTGCTCGATCTCTTTCTCTAAATCGCGATTGGTAGCGGCAATGATACGTACATCCACTTTTGTGGGTTTCGTATCGCCGATCTTGATAAATTCCCCGGTCTCAAGGATACGGAGCAGTTTCGCTTGCAAGTCGAAAGCCATCTCCCCGATCTCATCCAAGAAAATCGTACCTCCGGACGCTTCCTCGAACAACCCCTTTGTCTCTTTCAAGGCACCTGTAAAAGCTCCCGCTTTATGGCCAAACATCTCGCTTTCCAATAAATCCCGGCTAAAAGAGGAACAATTGATAGCGACAAAAGACTTTCCTTTCCGGGAACTATGTTGATGGATGGATTGGGCGAAAACCTCTTTTCCCGTGCCGGTCTCACCGGTCAACAGAACGGGAACATCCGTAGCCGAGACTTTCTGAGCCAACGCTATCGCCGCTTGGATAGCAGGCGATTTACCGACGATCGTATCAAATGAATATTGCCTCCCGACCGGAGAAGACTCTTTCTTTTGTGTTTGATAAGCGGCAGAGGCTTTCTCCATCGCCTTGGCTACCAAAGGAATGATCCTATTATTATCATCTCCTTTCGTGATATAATCGAAAGCCCCATTCTTAATGGCCTGTACGCCATCCGGGATATTACCATGTGCCGTAAGCAGGATAACCTCGGAAAGAGGACGAAGTTTTTTTAAGTCCGACACCAAATCTACGCCATTACCATCCGGCAGGAATACATCGCACAATACCACCTCCGGCGAATGTTGTTCCATCTGCCTTAACCCGATCTTACAAGTAGCGGCCTGCAAAACCTCATATCCCTCCAAACCGATAATGCGTGAAAGTAAACCCAAAATCTGCTTCTCGTCGTCTATAATTAAAACTTTGCCCATATACCGGAGTTATTTATTTGGGCACAAATGTACGCTTTTTACCTTTTTCTCAAAAGCATTAAAGCATACATGTTAACGCCGCTTTATTCAAAATCGTCACCTTTTTCCTTGAAATACTGATAAATCCCTCATCCACCAATCTCCCGATCTCCTTTGATAAAGCCGGTCGGGTAACACCAAAATACTCCGCTAACTGCTCTTGGGTATGTTCCAGTTCCACGATATTCGAATCTTTCTGTTGATGCTCGAATAGATAATAAATAAAACGATTCCGGATACCGCGGAACGAAAGGACTTTCAAGCGGGTCATCGTACATTTATTACAACTAGTACTGACACAAAGGAAATTATGCAGGAATAGCGGTATCGTATGCATCAAGGTGAAGACAGACTCTTTGGAGCCCTTGAGCAGCACCACATCCTCATCCACGGTAAAAGTAGCGGGGAATTGATTTTTCTCGGAAAAAATATGAGGCGTGGCAAACGTGCGTGGAGCCTGTATTGTCTCCACGCGCACGATATTTCCTGATACGTCTAAAACATCCACATTCAATTTTCCCTTCAATAAGACATGAAGGGCATCACAAGTCGTTCCTTGATGAATTATGGTTTTTCCTTTCGGATGTTCCTCTACTGTATATTCAAGCTTATCTAAAAACTCTTCCTGCATCTTAAGCGTAAAGTTCTTAAAAAGCGGGATCTTAAACATATCGGCTATATCCATCGTATCTTGTTTTGAAAAAAGGCTTACTCCTGCAAATATACCTCTTTCCTTGACAATTGTTACCATTTGGTCGTGAATATAGTTGGATTAATATTTATTGATAACCAACCCCAATCTTGCCAATGAGACGGATTTCCTCCCTTCACGGCTTTCATAGTATTCGTGCCCAACATCGTAGAATATCCCGCAGATAATTTCACGTCTTTCATGATTACCCAATCCACTTGGAAATCCAATTCTGAACCTAAACCTTTACTCAATTTATCATTACCTTCATACACGTCGCTTGTGATGGAGAAATAATGATAGGCCAAAGACAGATTCACCTTGGAAACGGGTTTATAAGCGACATTTACCTGATTATCCCATAAACCAGGATTCAAATCATTGGCGAAAGAGGAGGCGTAGAAATAATCCATGGCACCATAAAACTTATGATGGGTTCCGTACAGAGGATCAAATGCCTTGTATTTCCCGTCGGCACCCTCCGAGCCACTCAGATAATCACTGCCTATACCGATCTTCCATTGCGGATCGATTTGGTAAGCGGCGTTTACCGCCCATAAGAAAGCGGAAACATCTTGTCCGGTTTTCGTCTTGCCGAATTGATAATAGAAAGTACCGCCTACCGTCCAGTTGCTAGGCGTATAGATCAGGTTCGTCCCTAAGGTTTGCAAGTATTTTGTATCCGAGTTTTGTTTCTCGGCATCACCACCTTCTATACCCAAGTTCATAAACAAGAAAGAGGCATTAAAACTCTTGTCGAAGATATGCTTATACCAAAGGGTTTGCATCGTTTTATAGGGTTGCGCACCCGGAGCGTAATACGTTCCTCCGATCTTTTTCTCATCATTCTGGTTGAAAGCGAGAATTAAATGCAGTTGGTTATTCGTGTTCTCGTAGCCCAGTTTCAACGCGTCATGATAACGGCCGGCCACATTCCAATCCAACGCTCCCATGATACGCTCATCATCATATACCAAGGATTGACGACCAAGCTTAGCGAAGAAACCCGATCCGAAATCCAGTTTCGCCCACGCCTCATTCAAGATAAAACGACCATTCTTATCGATCTGAGGATCCTGTCCCCATACGCCAACATGTTGCGCGGACAAACCGATAGACAAACGATCCCGCTCATATCCCAAAGAAAGGCGGGCACGGTTATTGATAAACCCGGTAGACTCGGCATCTTTAGGCCGGGGGAATAAGACCCCGTTCCGGTACTCGGCTCTCGGACGTATCTGCACCTTCATCGAGAACGTATTCTCTTTCGTATTTTGTGTTTCTTCCGCTTGCGCAAAAAGGGCCACGGAGAGCAAGCCCGCTACTAAAACAACTAGTTTTTTCATATACCACTGATTTTAATTAATCCATATTATAAGTATGCACACTATATCCTTGCGCAGAAGGTAGATAGTTCACGCCAACCCAACACACCTGCAGCAAGATAAAAGAGAAAACCAAAAGCCCCAACGCCGCTGAATAACGCAAGCGATGGCGAAGGCGATAATGGATATAAATCAAGTACCCCAACCAAGTGGCAGCCGCCCATGTTTCCTTCGGGTCCCAATTCCAATAATGCCCCCATGCCTCCTTAGCCCATAAAGCGCCGAACAGCATCCCTATCGTGAGAAAAGCCATACCGACATACACCAAGTTATCGCATAAACTCATCATCCCCTCGTCAATCCCCTTCTTCCTCACACGGACTAGCAGGTAAATGGCGATAAGGGCAGCGGCACCCAGCATGGCGTAAGAGAACATATAGACAATCACATGTGGGGCGAACCACGGGCTTTGCAAAGCGGGCATTAAGGTCTTGTTATGTATCTCCGGCTTAAACAAGTTGACACAGATAAAGACAAAAGCCAACAATGTACTAAAGGAAAGTATCCATTTATACCGCCAACGAACGTAAGTGATCACACCGGCCACCGGCAAGAAGAAAGAATACCACAGACGAGTCTCGCCCATCGTCCGCAAGGGCGGTCTCTCCAACGAGATCCACATCCCTACGATAAAAGCGGAGAATATAGTCAAGCCTAACACGGTCCAAGCGACAGCCCCCTTGGAAAAAGAAGGACGGTAAGCCAACCATGCCCCACCTATCCAGCAAAGTAACGCCGGAGCGGCGAAATAAATAAAGTAACTCCAATCCATACTATTCTTTTTTTACGGGAGCGGACAGGAATAGCCCGATCGCCCCGGCTATCATCATTAAGATCCCCGTATAAACGATCGGCAGCCAAGGGTCTCTTACCAGCTCAAATACGCTCATCCGGCTCCATTTACCTCTCGTCTCATCATAACTCAATTGGTAGATTTTCCATCCGGCGATAGAGAGCGGCTTATTCACTTCGATACACGCCTCCTTGGTTTGTTTATCTTTCGTATAGACCATCACGTCCGAGGCAAAGCGTTTCGGCTCACGTTCCGGCATTACCATGCTAACCGCATCATCCAGTTGGAGCGATATGTATGGAAAGATATAGCTACCACAACTCACCCAACCTTCCTTCTGTCGTCCGGTATGCTCGTTACGGGCTTTCACGTATAAAGCGGTGGTCGCTCCCTCGGAGTGAAACTCCACGAAGTTTACCGTATCCTGCCCCATCACGCAAGCCGCCATCGGTAGTGAACGGGTAACCTCAATCTTCCAGCCTTGCAGGTTTCCGGCTAAGGGAGTCTTCTCCACCAATATATTCTCGGGTTGCTTTTCAGGAAGCGCTTTTCCGGTCGTATTGTCGATCAGCATTAATTTAGGAGGATATTCATCAATCGTAAACGAACGAAGCTCGATGGCGAGCGGTAACTCTATCATCTCATTCTTCTCGTCCGAAGCCCTCCATTCGGGGTTCTCCAACGGAACCGTCATCCGTAAACGACGTAAATCCCCGTTTCCCAAGATCGCCGCCAGCAGCGTGATGAATAAACCGGCATGATTCAGCATAAACGGAACATCCCGCCAGCGAAACGAAACGATACGCTTCAAAGTGACAAAGCCCAAGACAAACAAGAAATAGAGAAACAGCAAGACAAAAGGCCACGACATCGTAATCCGCTCGATACCCGGACCCACAAATCCCATAACCAGCACGACCGACAAAAGAGCCGACAAAGAGGTAATGCTCGCCGTTAACCCGGAAAACCACTGGACAACCGTGATTTTCCGGCTAACAACAAACCCTATACATAAAACCAACAGAAAAATCAATCCTCCGGCCACATTCACCGGATACTGGAACAACCCTGCCTGAACCGGGCCTGTGATCCGTTGCAAGCCAAATCCCGTAATCAGTAAACCGATACAGATGGCCCAGCCTTCAGCATATCCCCAAGGTTGTTTCCACATAATCAAATGTTCTTCGCTAAACGATTATTCTCTTGCGCCTCTTTTACCCATCGCGGAACGATCGTATTCTGGAATTTCTCCTTAGCGGTACGTTCAGCGGCCATATCCAAACCGATATATTGCTGAGCCTTTTCTTTCGTAGAGAAGTCCGGCATCGGAACATCATCCGTATAACCTAATTTCGCTAACACCTTCGCTGTAGCCAGACGAGCTTGCATCGCCTTATCCAATCCATTGCCTAATATCCTTTGAATCTCTTGCGGAGCGTGGAACGCGCCTCCATGAGAAGCCACGCCGAAATCCCAACGCCATTGCGCCTGACGGATCAGTTTCAATACGTCTTTCATCTGATCCTCGGTAGCTCCCTTATCCCATGCGAACTTCGCCTCGATATGTGCTTTCGCCAGCTCGGTCTCTAAACGGTTACGCATCTCGTTCGCCTTATTCTGACGCTCGTACACATTATTACGTAAGGTCTCCTCACTCTCACGGTGGCAAACCTGACACGTACGGTCGATCATAGCCAACGGGCTTTGGATATGATGATCACTATATTTCACGCCACCCTCGCTCTTATACGGCATATGGCAATCGGCGCAAGATACACCCCGCTGCGCATGGATACCCATCTGGGAGATCTCATAATCCGGATGCTGTGCCTTTAAAATAGGAGCACGGCTTAGCTTATGCGTATAATCGGCGAAACCAACCTCATCATAATAAGCCTCCATATCCTCGACCGTAGAACCTTTATCCCAAGGGAAAGTCAAATACTTACCATCGCCCTTGAAATAATATTCCACGTGGCATTGCGCGCAAACCAAGGAACGCATCTCTTGTTGAGTCGCTTTCGTAATATCCTTGCCTTGACGCTGGAAAGCCTCGATCAAAGCCGGACGACTGATATGCAGGTTCATATTCTCCGGCTCATGACAATCGGCGCAACCGATCGGGTTCACGATCTCTTTACCCAGAGCCGCCCATTTTGCCTTATAAAAATTATCCACGCCCATCGCTTGCATCATACGGGGAACATCCGGGCTTTTGCAAGTCCAGCAAGTAGCCGGTTGAGGCCCCTCGCTTTCCGTCATCGGAGCGCCCACACGCAACGTGTTACGCATATCCTCGATTGCGTGCATATGCCCTCTCGGGGTAGAATAATCCTTAGAGAAAGCGTAACCGGCCCAAAGGATCACCATTTCCGGACGAGCCTCCAGCACATCGACCGCTTGATTTCCATTGTATAGACTCTTGAAACTCGTATCTGCCGTAGCCTCCCATGTCTGGTACTCACGCGGATAATTCGGTTCGAACTTATCATTACGAGCCTCGATCCCTGTAATCTCCGTCTTCTTATTATTCATTACGCTAGTGACCTCCGCATGTCTCTCGTTCACGGAAGCAGCGATCATACCCAAAACAAAAACAACGACCATGGTTCCTCCAAACAGTAACCAACCTTGCCATGATTTTAATTTCTTTTCCATAACTATACTGATTTATTATTATTTACTTAGCATATCTTTTAACCAGCCCGGCGATACGGACTTCGGATAAGGCACCAACGCGTTCGGCGTAGAAGACAGGCTGTTTGTTCCTCCGTGCGGCACTTCACGGTGGCAATCCCAGCAGGCTTTCCCTTCTCCTGTCATAGCCATCTCATGATCGATCCTCCCGGTATTCACGAATTCCGTATTCAATTGCGTGTGGCAACGAATACAGTTATTCATGATCACCTCTGCGCTCTCGTCGATCGCCTGTATCACTTGCGGTTCGCCTCGCATCATGAATACCGAGGCGTGGCGCATTCCGTCCATACCCTTGAAGAACCACTTCTTCAAGGCGTTCTCGTGCGGCACATGGCAGTCGTTACAAGTAGCGTTACGGCTGTGCGAGCTATGATTCCATGTAGCGTAATAAGGACCCATGATGTGGCAATTCACGCAAGTAGCCGGGTCGTCGGACAAATAGGTCCACGTCCGGGAAGCATATAAGGTATAAGATCCCAGCCCGCAAAGAACACCTCCGGCTATGATAGCGGCTAGTTTCCAGGTTCTTGTAGGGAACAGCGTTTGCATTATCTCTCTTATTTTCATACCGCTGATTCTTTAATATTGGTTTATGAGACACAAATATCCTAAACTTGTGTGTGGGAAATTGTAATAAATATTACATTGCACGAAATTTTATGCGTAAAATGAAAAAGTTGTTATTTATCTCGGTCTCCGCACTCCTTTTATGTTCTTCGTGTGTGAGTAAAAAGAAATACCTCCTTGCCGAGAACGGCCGGTTGGAGGCGATCGGACGTGGCGACGCCTTGAAGGAGGAATTGATTAAATGCAAGGACGATAACGATGCGCTCAATAACCGGATCGCCGCCTTGATAAGGGATACGACCACCCTAGGACGTGACATCCGTAATTATCAAACCATGTTGAATACCAATATGGGTGAGCAGGACAAGCTGAATGCCTTGTTACAGCAAAAGATGAGTGAGCTGGACGAGCGTGAGCGTACCATCAACGAGCTACAGGATATGATGAACGCACAGAACGCAAAGGTACAGAATTTACTAAGTAGCGTGAAAGACGCTTTGCTGGGTTTCAACAGCGACGAGCTGACCGTGACCGAGAAGAATGGCAAGGTATATGTAGCCATGTCGGATAAGCTTCTGTTCCAATCGGGTAGCGCAAAGGTTGATAAACGAGGCAAGGAAGCGTTGGCTAAGTTGGCCGAGGTATTGAACAAGCAAAACGATATAGACGTTTATATAGAGGGTCATACGGACAGCAAGCCGATCAATACCGCCCAATTCAAGGATAATTGGGATCTAAGCGTGATCCGTGCGACTTCCGTAGTGCGTATCCTTACCAAGGATTACGAGGTGAATCCGCTACAGATACAACCTTGTGGTCGTGGGGAGTTTATGCCGGTCGCAGATAACGAGACCGCCGACGGACGTAGTAAGAACCGCCGTACGGAGATCATCATGGCTCCGAAGTTGGATAAGTTAATGCAGATGTTACAGTGATAATGATATTGTCAAGCTCCGGGTATTATCTACTGCCGGAGCTTGGCTAAAAACATTCCGTTCACTCTTCTAAATGATAGACAACACACCGATACCTCAGTTCCGAAGGTTTACAAGGAATCCATACATCCATATCCTCTCCATTTACAGAGCGAATTATATGGAGTAGAGCCGTATCATAAATATCCGTCCTTTCTCCGACAGAAACCGATCCACTTTGAGCGCACGACCGGATATGGAACTGAATATCCGCAAGATCATATACCTCAGATCTAAGATAAGGATAAAAACCTATTATTGAACTCAATGTATCCTCCCAAACCCAAAGACTATTTCCATCATCCTGATACGTATATTCCGTCCTTACCACATAGGACTTATAGATGTAAGAACCCGTATAACCAAACTCATCCCCTACGTTATAAGGCAAACTTCCTTCACTAGTAGCCAGCTCATGCGCAAGAGTGAACCCTATAATATCCAAGGTATCACCACTTACGATCTCTATCGTCGGTTCAGAATGCAAATCATCCTTACCGAGATCCACCACTCGTGAGCAAGCCACATTAAGGCCTATCATAAAAGCCAGACATACAACTATTAAATGTCTCATATCATTTTATATTTTTTAATTGATCAGAGTCCAGTCGAAGATAACACCATTGTAACTCCTCCGGTCGCATAGGAAGCCAGCGATCGATCTTTTCTCCATCCGAATTCTTCTCTACATATATTAAATAAGTACACGCCAGCACTTGCTTCTTATCCTTTTGCACGCCAAACGTACTGATAACAAAGCCATGCGAACTCAAATCCTCCGAGAATCCCACTTTCTCATCCAAAAAGTGTCCTATACCTATATTATAAATGCTATCTTCCAATAAAACTACCTTTGCCTCATACGAGAAATAGAGATAAGAAGCATTCATATCAAACTCTCGCGAAACAGTCTCCGGCAAGGTTCCCCATTTTGCGTCATATACTTCACAAGCCGTGAAACCCTTCACCAATATGGAATCCACCTCAGAGTCACCCCCTAGATGAATCGTATCCGGCCTTGAGTATAAAGTCACAGGATTAGAGATTTTAACCTCATCATCCCCACAACCAGCCAGAAATAGAGCTATAAACAACCCACACAAAAACAAACCTTTATTCATATCCACTCTCTTTTATTTTATTTAAAATGAAAACGATATAGATAAGCAGATATTGCTTGAACGTAACATTTACCCCATGAAACCCATGCCTTCATACACAAGCCATATAGGTTTATTATCTGTTCACGAACTAAATAGCAAGCTATGAACAATGAGGATGGGGCGATGCCCTGCCCTCATTTACCGATTACATTTGATAGCGAAATACAAGATATACAAGAAAGCGATCAACGGGACGATAAAGCCCAGCGCCATATTCTCCTCGCCAATATATCCCATCAGCATCGGACTGAAAGCGCCGCCGGCGACTCCCATCACGATATAAGAAGAGGCTTTCTTGGTATAAACACCCATACCTTCCAGCCCCAAGGCGAAAATCGTAGGGAACATGATGGACATGAAGAAAAAAGATAAATAAAGAGCGTATAGTGAAAGCGTACCTACGGAAACCACCACCAAAGCCATACAAACGGCACTCAACAAAGAATACCAAGTCAGCAAACGGCCCGGAGCCAACCACTTCATCGTAAAACTACCGCTCAAACGCCCGATCATAAACAAAGCCATTCCACCAAAGGCCAGAATACGAGACGCTTGCAAATTACTGATGCCCGGGTCTATCTCCGTCACATAATTAATAAAGAATCCGAAGATTCCCGTCTGCGCGGCGCAATAACAGAATTGGGCGACCACGGAACGTACAAACTGCCTACGTTTCCATATGGAAGCAGCGGGTTTCTCCTCGACAATAGCGGGCACCACCTCCTCTTCTTCCGGCTTAATCTCCGGCAACTTCGTGAAAAAGAAAAGCAACGCCACGAACAAGACGATACCACCTACCAAAATATAAGGTTTAGCCAACGCCATCGAATCTCCCTCCGGTGCCCCGAATATCAACAAACCACCCACCAAAGGCCCCAATATCCAACCTAATCCATTAAAAGACTGGGATAAATTCAGCCGTTGGGCGGCAGAAGCAGACGGCCCCAATATCGTAGCATAAGGATTCGCTGCCGTCTCCAAGATACAAAGTCCGCAAGCGATCACAAACAAGGCGATCAGGAAAGGCGTAGCCGAATGCAAGAAAGCCGCCGGAATAAACCCGAAAGCCCCGATAGCAAACAATAACAAACCCATGATAATCCCTTTCCGGTATCCGTAACGTCTCATGAACGCCCCCGCCGGCAATGCCATCAAGAAATAAGCGATATAGGTAGAGAATTGTACCAAGCCGCTCTCCGCCTTGGTCATCGTGAAGACTCCTTGAAAATGTTTGTTCAACACATCCAAGAGTCCGTGGGCGAATCCCCAAAGCAAAAACAAACTCGTGATCAAGATAAACGGGATCAAATAAGATTTCCCTCCCGGGGCAGCAACCAGCGATTGTTTCTTTTGTTTTTCCATCCTTCCGTTTATTTACTTGCTCCCGGCAATTTAAACATACATTCCATCAACTGCCATTTCTCGGACGAGGAGCTTCCCGGAGCGGCCTTCTGGTACTTCGCCACGAAGTCCTCCCATTCCGCTTGTCTATTCATTGTCGCCAAACGGGCGAACGCCGTGTCCCAATCAAAATCATCCGGTGTCTCCACGATCATGAACAACCGGGTTCCCAAACGGTAAATCTCCATATTCAAGATCCCTACCGCACGGATTCCTTCCGGTATCTCCGGCCAGATATGTTCCGGCGAATGCCAATAGCAATACTCTTTTATCAACTGCTCATCCTCTTTCAGATCCAAGGTCTGACAATATCTTTTCATAACATTGTTTTTTAATAAGGTCGTAAAGGTACACAAAGTATCCTTAATCCAGATAAACATCCCCTCCCGGATGTTTATAATACGTATACATTTGTCGAAGTTGCTCCGGCAGCACACGCTCCAAGGACAACAGAGGCAACTCCTCCAATTTAAAGAAGCCTTTCCCCAAGATATCGAAAGTCTCGGTAAACGACCCGCCCTTTAACTCGCAAAGGATAAAAAACTTATATACATAATAAGGTATAGCGGGATGCGGATGCTTGCTCATATCCATTACAGCCAACAAGCGAACCGGGAGCACATCCAAACCCGTCTCCTCCTTCACCTCTTTTGCCGCCACCTCTTTCGGGGAATATCCCACATCGCTCCATCCTCCGGGCAACGACCAACATCCGTCCGCTTTCTCACGGACTAGTAAGATCTCGTCTTTCTCGTTAAAGACCACGGCACGGATATCTACTTTCGGGGTCACGTATTCTTTAGCCGGGCGATAACCACTCGCCACATCCTCTGGCTTTAACCCGGCAGCCAAAGCCGTTATTTCATCGCTTAAACGACTTAATTCCTCATAACGTTCCGTATCGTACTCGCTTAATGAATAAACCAACCCGGTCTGCGACAAGGCCCGTATACGCTGGGCCAATAAAATCAATTCTTTGCTCCTTGACATATAACTTATTCTATTGTTTTAAATAATACGCACCCAATATATAACTAATATGATCGACGGAATCTCTCCGTATATTTATCGCCTCCAGAATGACAGCGGATGAGTCCAGATCAATCCGAAGAAGATCGGGGTACACGGATTCTGGGATCGAGTCAAGTCGTGAAAGCCCGACTTTCCGTAATTGCCCGTCTAAAAACTCATCATACGATCTCTGATAGACCAAACTTCCCTCTTTGTCATAAATCGTTATCGTATCATTCTCGGCCCGTAACAGCGCAGTATCATTCGTCTTATAACTCTGTAAGCTCTCCATCGTATTATATCCCCGGATGTTGACCGGCTTATCCGAGGAGATGTGAATATATTCCACGCCCAAATCTTTTCTCATCGGATAATTCCCCCGTGACGTCTGAGAGATACGTTCAATATCCTTGGCCGTTATCCCTGGAATATAAGTTACGCTAGCCAATAAAAGGATTGCCCAACAAACCGCATATAAATAAGAAGCCCAACGCCTCACGAGGAATAAAACGACAGTCCCGGTCAATATCAACCCCACGACCACCAAATAGACCCTTGGTTCGGTAAATCCATATTCGCGGATCCGGTAAAGCGTACCTACCCAAAACATCGCAAGTGCCGGAAGTACGGCAAGACTGGCATGGTCATAAAACCAATCGTAATACCTCCGGGATAGAAAGACTTGACATCCTTTCAATACAAACACCGCAAACGTAAAACTTACTACTATAGAGGCGACCGCTCCCTTCGGTAACGACCACAAAACAACGATCTTGACAAAATATAAATACAAGATCACCGCATAGATAAGCAATGCCGGAGAAAGCACATAATTCAACAAAATATCAAACAGCTTACTCTTGGAAGGAAATCCCGGTCTCTCCCTTCGCTCGTTAAACATCAAGAACAATAATGGGAAAATAACGCTAAACACAACAATAGCCGTATAAGTGATTATTCGTTCTGCCTCATCTTGCCAAATTTCAAATATATATTGGATCGACTTATAGATTGATCCCGATAATAGATAAATAACCACAGAAAGCCCGCCCGCATATAGAAGTGACCGAACGAAAAAGAGCGTATTCTCTACAAAACGCTTGTTGTCTTTCATCCACCCGCTCCCCAAATAAACGAGCAACGCTATGATCAACGAAACCAGATGCCTGGAAGATAACAACGGTTCTAGGGGTACCGCCAAAAAAGGAAGCCACAATAACACCGAAAAGAAATACAAGAAGCGCTTCTTCATCTCCGAGCAACATCCGCCCAAGGCATAAGCCAATAGAAATACAACCGGCATATACTGTAATACCATATCGAAATAACCGCTCTTACTCTCATAGTCATAGCATCCCATCACACAAGCTAAAACCGAAAGTAACACTTCTACCGGATGGCTCCGTACCGCCGCCTTCATCCGCAAACCAAATACTACTATCTTCTTTTTCATAGAATAACCGATTTACTATAAAACGCTTAAAGATAAAAGTTATTATTCTACCCGCCATTCTATCGTGCCAATATAACGTAAATTATGCCAATATTACAGATTATCATTTCACGGTATTTGATCTTGCTTTTATCAGATAGCACTCCTCTCTTTCTTACCCTCCGAAATACAGGCTATTCATACATGGGTTAAACCTTATTCAAATTCTTTTATCCGAGTTAACACGCACATTATCAGATTGGCACACCATTTGAAATATGCTAAGTGAATCCGAAATAAAAAAGACGGATTCAAGAATGAGAATAATAAATAGAATGTTTAACTAATAATTGGAGGACTGTATTATGACACCGATGAGAAGAAGTCAAAATTGGTTACCGTATGTATTCAATGATTTATTTGACAACGACTGGATGATAAAAGCAAACTCTACAGCTCCAGCCATCAACGTGATAGAATCCGATAGGGATTATCGAGTTGAGGTAGCCGCTCCCGGTATGACAAAGAACGATTTCAACATCAAGATCGATGAGAACAATAACTTGGTCGTATCTATGGAGAAAAAAGAAGAAAAGAATGAAGATCGGAAAGAAGGACGTTATCTAAGACGCGAATTCTCTTATAGCAAATTCCAACAAACCATGGTCTTGCCCGATAACGTAGAGAAAGACAGGATCGAGGCGAAAGTTGAGAATGGCGTCTTGAGTATCAGCATACCGAAGAGAACCGAGGAAGAGACAAAAATGGCCGAGAAAGTAATCGAGATCAAATAATCTCGATGTACATCCTTGAGTAAATACTTAATGGCTTGTTCTATATGCGTACCGTTTGCAAATAGAACAAGCCATTATGATTTTAAGAAAAAACGAACACAATCCTTGGATACTGCCTCTTCATTTATAATACCTTATATGAATATTTAGGCCAATTTTGCTCGATATAATCAACTTTATCATCTTCTGTAACAATGTAATCTATCTCCCCCAAGGAAACAACTCGATAAGCCCTTGCCGTATTTAACTTATACCCATCCGCAAGAATTATACTTTTAATGCCTCGTTCAATCATAGCCCGTTTTATCATAGCCTCTTCTCTGTCGGGGCATGTCAGCCCTTTCTCTGGATGAATATCACTTATACCCAAAACGACCCAATCCGGAGTAATATTTTGCAAGGCTTGGTAAACAGACAATCCGACTGTCACTTGAGAGGACTGGAATACTTTACCTCCTAAAAAATTAAGATCTACTTTGGGGTGGTTAACAAGCTCGTTAACAATAGGGAAACTATTCGTAAAGATCGTAAGCTCAAAGTCTTGTGGTATTTGACGAGCCACTTCAAGATTGGATGTTCCACCGTCCATCAATATAATATCCCCTTCTTTAAACAGAGGTATTACTTTCGCCGCTATACGTTGTTTCACAGAAATAGCCGTATTCAACCTTTCGGTATATTTTATCGAAATACCGGATTTAGCAATCGCACCTCCATGCACTTTGGTCAGTAAACCTTTATTATCCAACTCTGTTAGATCTCTTCTCAGAGTATCATCAGAAACACCAAGTTCTATGCTAAGGGCCGTAACATAAATACGGTTTCCTTTACTTATCTGGTTTAGTATGTATTCGTGTCTCTCTTCTTTCAGCATAACTACGCATATTTATTTGCATTATTCCGCAAAAATACAGATATTCATCAAGAAAAGATATATTTTTTGCGGTTTTATAAACCCATATGCGGTTTTATTCAGTTTTTCTAATTAGATAATCAATAGGAATAATAAGCGCTGGAAAAAAACGCATCGCATATGCCGAAGAGATTTTTCTTAAGATTGTTAAATAATAATAATTAAACAAATTTGAGTATGCAACGAGTATTAGTAGACATGGACGGAGTTTTAGCGGATATCTATCCACATATGCTAGACTATGAATACAAGGAATCAGGTATAATGCTAAACAAACAGGATATGTATGGACTATTAGAAGAAGAGGCTTTTCCTTCATTCCCCCAATTTATCAAAAGCAAAGGTTTTTTCCGTACCGCTCCTGTAATCCAAGAAAGTGTAGAAGGCTTGAATTATTTAAACAATAAATACGACCTATTAATAGTCTCTTCCGCAACCGAATTTCCCAACAGTCTAAAAGAAAAACACGATTGGCTAAATGAAAATTACCCTTTCATATCGTGGAAACAAATGATTTTCTGCGGTAGCAAGGATAATATCTGCGGTGATATCATGATTGATGACCATATCAAGAACCTTAATTTTTTCAAAGGACGTAAAATCCTTTTCACCCAGCCACATAATGTCCTTATACATAATACCTCAATAGAAAGGGTTGACAACTGGAGAGAAATCATGAATCTATTGTAAATACACCAAGCTGAACAAGGCGGGCTTGTCCCCTTTTGCGGAGATACCCCGCCTTTCTTTCGGATAGCGTGTTTCTCGTTGAGACTAAAAGCTTAAAACCTTACGAATCGCCTCCCCCCAAAGCTCTCCTAACCGGGCGGCGCCTTTCTCATTCGGATGAAGATAAAATATCCCCGCATTACCCTTTTCCGCTTGGAAATCCGTTAAATGATTTTCCTTAAAGTAATCGAATCCCTTCGTATCTCCCAGAAAGACTTGCCCGGGAAAACGAGACGCATAATAATCGACCAATCTCTGTATTTGCGGATAATACTCTTGAAGCCTCTGTAGACCTTCCTCCATATATTTAGCTCCATTATATGTATTCGGGCTATACCACAGAGGACGATGTACCACGACACGGCAATCTGGGTATAAAGCCAGCAAACGATTGATTATCGTTTTCAGATTCTCATAATATCGCTCTGGCGCTACCGGGCAACCGTTCGTTCCTTCTATCGCGCTATCATTCGTTCCCAACATAATGGAGAACACTAAATCTGCCCATGTCTCGTCCTTAAACTTATCGGCTGCATGTACGGCCCAGGGGAAGAGTGTATTCGTCTCCGGCAAATAATCCACGGTAGTACAACCACTTTGTCCTCTATTGGAATATCTGACCGAAGCGATTTCCGGACATTTACTTAAAAACAACGCAGCCTTTACGGGAGGCGCGTCATGGGTTGGTTTCGATAACCCGGCACCAAATGTAATACTATTTCCGATAAACACGATGTTCACGTAACGCTTATCGTTGGCGACCGAAGCGGACCAACACATAATAACTCCTATTAAAATACAAACGACTACCCTAATTCGTCTCATGGTTCTTATTCAATTGATTATCCTGCGAAGGTAAGAATAAATTGATTATCTCGGAATGTTTCTCCAGCCAAGCACGGGCCGACCGCGATTCCGTACGTGTTCCGTCCTCCATATAGTACATCAATTCGCTTAGTTGCTCATCGGTTAATTTAAAGTTCTTGAAAAAAGAGGCCGCATACGGATCTTTCTCCGAGAATCCTTTCGTCGCAATAACCTCTATATGTTCAGAATCCCCGAATTCCCCTTTTGGGTCTTCCAAGAATTTTAACGGATAACGTGAGAACATCCAATGGGGTGTCCATCCGGTAACTACGATCCATTCATTCGCGTCGATCGACTTCTTCAAGAAAGCGACCATCGTAGCTCCACTGGAAGATTTCAAGTCAAAATCCAAAGAATACTTTTGAACCGCCTTATCCGTCGAATTCATCAGACCTGCGCCGGCATCGATCCCAATAATCTCACCCTTAAATTGATCTTTATGAGCATTCAAATCCTCGATCGAACGAATTGTTACATATTCCGGGACTACCAAACCCAATTTCGCATGGTCATAAACCGTTCCTAGCGTCTCTAGACGGTCACCGTATCGTTCCATATAATCCGCATGGGTCACCGGAAGCCATGCGTCCATGAACACATCCGCTTTTCCAGAGGCAACGGAAGTAAAGATCGGAGCGATATCCGCATTTTTTAATGTCACCCGGTAACCTTGATCTTCTAATATCACTTTAGCTAAATTAGTCATGGCGATACCTTCTGCCCAATTAGCATATGCTATCGATATTTTCTTTCGATCCTTGTTATTCACACAACCGGAAATAGATAATAATATCCCTAAACATACACAGCACTTAATAATAATCGTAAATCCTCTCATATATATTCCTTTATTTTCTCATGTTCCCTATCTCTATTTATTTATTCACTTTACCTCTTGCCCAGCCTTGTGTAATACGGTCTAAAACAATAGCCAAAATAACCACCGCTATCCCTCCTTCAAAGCCTAAACCAATTTTCATCTGGGTAATTCCTCGCAAGACTATCTCGCCTAATCCTCCCGCCGAGATCATGGCCGCTATCACCACCATAGAAAGCGAAAGCATGATCGTTTGATTCACTCCGGTCATGATCGTCGGCAAAGCCAATGGCAATTGTACCTTATAGAGTAATTGAGCGGAAGTAGCTCCAAATGAACGGGTAGCCTCTACAATATCTGCGGGGACTTGGCGAATTCCCAAATCGGTTAATCGCACAACCGGAGGCATGGCGAAGATTACCGTAGCGAAAGCACCAGGTACCGGCCCTAAACCAAAAAACAAAACAGCGGGTATCAAATAGACGAAAGCGGGCATCGTTTGCATCAAATCCAAGACCGGATGAACGATCTTATCTGCCCGATCACTACGTGCAGTCCAAATCCCTACCGGAACTCCGATAATCAAGGCGATAATGGTAGAAGACAGTACCAATGTCAAAGTCTGCATCGTCTCAACCCAAAACCCCATCCCATAAATCAACAACAACCCCAAGGCAGTGAACACACCAACTCCTTTTCCAGCCTTAAACCAAGCCAATAAAGCCAAAGCCAAAATCATCACATAAAACGGAATCCAAGTCAACCCATCTTGGAAAGCATCGATAAACCCTCCGACTCCATCATTTATCACATCAAAAAAACGAGCGAAATGCTCTGTCAGCCAATTGATGGCAATTTCTATGTATTTTCCTATATTTATCATAATTCTATCGCATTTTGAACAATTTGATCAATCTCCTCTTTATCTTTCCCAGTCATCTCAATTATAATTGATGAAGTAGAAACCAACCCCACCAATTGATTCGACTCATTAACGACCGGCAAGGCCTGACGGATTTCCGGCAACAAAGGAAGCATATCCTCGACCGTCGTATTTTCTAATACCGAAGGAACCTCTTTGATCACAATCGGTGAAAGATCATGATTCCCTGATTTTCGTAGAGCCAAGACATCTTTCAAGCGGACCTCACCCAGAAATTGCCAGCTTCCATCCACGACCGGCAAGACATACAAGTTTTTCTCTCTCATCTTCCTCAACACAGTTTCCGGACCATCTTTACGGACACGGGCCACAACCGGCTGAGTAATCATGATTGATGAGGCTGTGACGATACGTCCGCGATCTACATTTTCCGTAAATCTAGAAACATAATGATTAGCCGGATCAGTCAAGACCTCCTCGGGTGTACCAACCTGTACGATCTCTCCATCTTTCATTATGGCGATACGATCTCCCAACTTAATCGCCTCATCAAGGTCATGCGTAATAAAAATGATCGTTTTTCGCATTTTTTCTTGCAGTTTTAACAGCTCATCCTGCATTTGTACACGAATCAACGGATCCAAGGCCGAGAAAGCCTCATCCATCAAAAGAACCTCTGGATCATTCGCGATCGCACGAGCTAACCCGACACGCTGCCGCATCCCTCCGGACAACTCGCTAACTCTCTGGTTCTCGAATCCTTTTAAACCTACCAGAGCTACACTTTCTACCGCTTTCCGTTCTCTCTCTTTTTTAGAAACACCCTGCAACTCCAATCCAAAAGCGATATTACTCAACACCGTACGATGGGGCAACAACCCAAAATGCTGGAAAACCATAGCCATTTCCTTACGTCGTATATCCAATAATTCTTTATCTGAGGAAGTTGTTATATTTTTTCCATTAATAAATATTTCACCTAAAGTAGGCTCATTTAAGCGGTTAATACAACGTAATAACGTTGATTTTCCACTGCCAGAAAGTCCCATTATCACAAATAGCTCTCCTTCCTCGATTTTCAGGTTCGCATTGCGTACCGCCACCGTACAGCCCGTCTCCTTCAAAATATCTTGTTTGCTTTTTCCTTCCACCAACATTCTTTTCGCACGCATTTTCTCCGAGCCGAAAAGAATAGATAAGTTCTTTATTTCTATTTTCGTCATATGAAATCTTGATTATTTATGATACATAAAGATTAGGCCATAAGTCCAGAAATTCTTATGGCAAAGCACAAATCAAAAGCATATATAAGTAAATGCTTCTTATGAAAATTGGCTACAACCTAAATCATCGTTTATATAGATAACTGAGATTTAAGGCATATTGTTCAATAAACTTGAAAAAACAGACAACCCTTCACTAGTTTTTCCAACTATTGGGTCTTCTCATCGGTAAAGTAAAAATAAACGTAGAACCAGATCCTTCCTCGGAGATCACAGAAATAGTACCACCCATCTTTAATACAAGCCCTTTACAGATAGCCAATCCTAAACCGACTCCTTGCTCAAAATCGCTTAATTGCACAAAACGGGCAAAGATATTATCCAATTCATCCTTGGGTATGCCACAGCCTGTATCGGATACATAAAATTTTATCATTTTCTCTTCAGGTTCAAGCGTGTATCCAAACCTGATACTACCTTTCTTGGTATGCTTAACCGCATTTGTCAATAAATTCATACAAATTTGCCATAATCGATTCCGATCTATATTAAATATGATATCGGAAGATGCTTCTAGGATAATCTCCACACCTTTCGGTTTACGTAATCGTATGGAATTATAGATATCTTTCATAAAGGAGGGTAAATAAACATCCATATAAGTAAATGTCATCATATCAGACTCGATTCTGGAAATGTCTAAGACATCATTTACTATACTTAAAAGTAAATCATTATTCATCTTGATCAAGCCAATATAATTTTGACGTAAATCCGGATCCTCCTCTACTCCCAACAAATCAGAGAAACCGACAATAGCATTCAAAGGGGTACGGACTTCATGGGTCATATTCGCCAAGAATGTTGATTTAAGTCTATCAGCCTCCTCCGCTTTTTCCTTGGCACTGATCAGGTCTTCCTCAAACTCCAACCGTTCCTGATCATCGATCATACAGCCAACGATTAAATTAGGGAAGCCATTCTCATCCTTCTCGTGTGTCTTACCGATCACCTCATAGATACGAAACGTATTATCATCTCCTTTTAGACGAAAATCAATCTTATACTCATCCAACTTATTGGTACGGATCGTATCGAATAGATAGAAGAAGTCTCCTGAGTCATCCGGATGACGAAGCTGAGATAAGGCCTGGCAAATAAACTGATTACGTTTCAATAAACTATTAGTTGCGCCGTAGAACTGGAAACAATGATTACAATGTACTTTATCGCAAGACCTAAATCGATTGAAATTAAAAGAATAAGTCGTAATCTTACTATTTTGCAAAGCAAGTTCCATCATCATCCGGCTTTCGGACAACTTGCTACTTAGCGCTTCATTCGCTTTCTCCTGCTCAACTAGGTCCGATACATTCCGGATATAGATAATCACATACCGCCCACTTACCGGCACCAACCGCAATTTAAAATAAATGATCGGAATATCATGCCCCGGGATTGATAAATCCAAATTGATAATCTCCGACTTATTCAAACAACTCTGCACGATCGCCGCCACACGGCGTTTTGTCTCTTCCGGATAAATAAAACCCGGAAGGTCATCGATACGCCGATTGATCGACTCCGATGTTATACAAGTCTCTGTAGCATATGCGATAATCCGCTCTACAACCAGTTGCTTGTTTACTAAAAGAATTGTATCGGGAATTGCTTCTACCATTTTCCGAGACATATCCGTCAACTCTTCCAATACTTGGCCACAATGCGCAGTTTCCTGTTCTGTAGAAGGGTTACCCGTTAATAATAAGGTATATCCAAGAATCTCCTTATCCTCATTCATCGAAGGGATGATGGAATACGGTATAGGCAAAGAGCCCGACACCACGCTTCCTTCACGTAGATACCGCTTTTGAAGATCGGTCAACAAATCTGCCTGAAAAAGATTATATAATAAGAAGTCAGTCTTATTCGTAAAAGGAAACTTCTCTTGTAAAGACTTATTAATATCAATTAGCACACCGTCTTTACCATACAGAGCACCTCCCATTGGATAATATGTAAAAAAATCTGTCAACAAACGTTGTTTTACCTCGGCAATCTCCATATGTTTTCCTTTATTAATATCAATAAGTTACAAAGGAATAAAATCTTTGAAAATCAAAGAAATTTTAAAGCATAAACTTTAAGCCTATTTTACAAGAAAATCAGCCTATTTACCAAGACAACAACAAATCCCTACCTGCGCTTGTTACTTAGCAAATAAATTAAATACAATATGAAAGCATTAATAGGTAAGAAAGCACCGGAGTTTCACGCTCCGGCAGTAATTAATGGAAATGAGATCATCGAGGATTTCTCTTTGGAACAATATGTAGGGAAAAAGTATGTAGTCATGTTTTTCTATCCGATGGATTTCACATTTGTTTGCCCGACGGAATTACATGCGTTCCAGCAAAAACTACAAGAATTCGAGCAACGTAACGTAGCGGTGGTTGGCTGCTCTGTCGATTCTCAATTCTCTCATTTCGCTTGGTTAAACCAAGACAAAGATAAAGGAGGTATCCACGGGGTGACTTATCCGCTCGTATCCGATTTTTCCAAAACCATCGCAGAAAACTTTGGCGTATTAGCCGCTGATTATATTACGAATGAGAAAGGAGAACTTATCTCTAAGGGAAATCCGGTAGCTTACCGGGGATTGTTTCTTATAGACAAAGATGGCTTGATCCGCCATTATGTAATCAACGACTTACCATTAGGCCGTAACGTAGACGAAGCTCTCCGTATGGTCGATGCTTTACAGCATTTCGAGGAATATGGCGAGGTCTGCCCGGCAAACTGGTCTAAAGGGAAAGATGCGATGAAAGCGACAAACGCAGGTGTCTCCAATTATTTAAGCCACCATTGATATATTACAAAGAAGGGGGGCGTGCCCCCTTCCTTATACAATCCGGACCGGTATACGAAAAAAGTTCTTTCCCCCCCAATTTACAACCGTTTGCACTTCCCCGCTATATGCACGATGTCTAAACGTAAAATATGAGTCCGATAAAAAGATTTTTCAATATATTTTTCGCCAATCTCTTTAAATTCCGGGGAATATTTATTTACAAGCAACCGCAAAGCATACCGACGTTCATCTTCCGATAAATCCAAGCACATCTCTCCAAAAGCGATAGCGCTCTCGTAGCCTGTCGTAAAATTTCCCGGTACGACTTGCGTAGCGCCAACAACCGTGAAACTCACCTTCGGGTTCTCTCGCAAACATTCCAGCTTATACCCTTCCGGAGCACAATGGAAATAAATAGAATTTCCATCTTTCACATAATTGATCGGGATCCCATATCCATACCCATTCGTTCCCGACATAGCCAAGAAACCATATTCTGACTCTTCCAATAAGCGAATCGCCAACTCATTATCCAAAACCCGGTCTTTTCGTCTGATTTCTCTAAACATAAGTCTAATTTATTTATAAACGAGTAAAATGTACTAATCGTGGCAAATCTATTAAAAAATAATATACATTTGTGTCATAAAGTTGACACATGATAAACATTATAAATTTATGAGAACAAGAATAACCTTATTATTATTCGCCATTCTTTTCAGCTTCACCTGTTTGGCACAAACAGGTTTTGAAAAATACTTCACAAAGAAAAGCCTCCGGATTGATTTCGCACTGAGCGGAAACAAGGATTTCCAAGCCGCCGCCATACAACAACTCCGGGAAGAACCCGTCTGGAGCGGACCAGTTAAAAATCTGATCGACCCGTTTGGCTATGGAGGTTATTATATTAATGTATACGATAAAACCGACAATGAGTTAATCTACTCACGAGGATTCAATACGCTATTCGAAGAATGGAGAAGTACGGAGCAAGCGAAGACAGAGACACAATCATGGACAAACAGCGTATCTATCCCTTACCCCCAAAAAACTGTCATTATCGAGATTATGGCAAGAGACAAGGCCGATATGCAATTCCACCCCCTATTAAAACAAGAAGTTGATCCAACCAGTATTTTTATTGACCGGGGGAAACTTAAAGAAAACCGGATAACAAAAATCCAATATAAGGGGGATTCCTCTCAGAAAGTAGACCTTGTATTCCTTGCGGAAGGTTATACGGCCAATGAGCAAGAGAAATTCGTAACCGATGCCAAGCGTTTTACAGAAGCTTTGTTTAAGACCCCGCCTTACGACACCCGCCGGGAAGATTTCAACGTATGGGCGGTAGAAGTAGTATCGGAAGAATCCGGAACAGATATATCCGGCAAAGGTATATTCAAGAATACCGCATTGAATTCAGGTTATTATACTTTCGGGGTAGATCGCTATTTAACCACCCCGGATATGAAGTCCATACGTGATGCGGTATGGAACGCTCCTTGTGACGCAATCTTTATCTTGGTAAATACCGACGCTTACGGTGGTGGAGGAATGTATAATTTTTATGCAATGGGAACTGCCGACAATCCACGAACTCCGGTTGTGTTCGTTCACGAATTTGGACATAGTTTTGCCGGTCTCGCCGATGAATACTTCAGTTCTGAGGTTGCTTATCAAGATTTTTACAACTTAAAGTACGAACCTTGGGAGCCGAATATCACGACCTTAGTAAACTTCGACTCTAAATGGAAAGATCTCTTACCGGCCAATACACCAATACCGACTCCGCTAGATAACGTTCATAAGGACAAACCCGGAGTATTTGAGGGAGGTGGCTATATCGCAAAAGGTATTTATCGCCCGATGGATCATTGTATGATGCGTGATTACGCTCCTTTTTGCCCGGCTTGCAGCCGTGCGATCTTAAAAATGATTGATTACTTCACGGATAAGCCGATAAAACATTAAAAAATAATGAGCGGGTATCCTTAGCGTTTTATCACATTCACTTTAAGATACCCGCTCATACGAACCTATTACCATTATTTCATCATCGGAACTTCTATCAAAAGAATTTTAGCATGCTTCAAAACCTCTATCGTAATGCTAGCGGTTTCCCAGAACCCGGCGCCATCACGCTTAGACAGAATCGCATTGCTAACCTCTACCTCTCCATCAATCACGAATAAATAAACTCCATTATTTTCATCATGTAGCTTATATTCTTTTACTTGACCGGCATCTAAGTTCCCTAAAGAGAACCAAGCATCCTGGTTGATCGATGCGGGAGCGCTACCATCCGGGGCGATGATCAAAGCCAACTTATTCTTCTCCGAAATGACCGGACGCACATCATAACTAGCATAATGAGGCTTGGTATTCTCCTCACGGGGAAATACCCATATCTGCAAGAACTCCAATTGCTCATTACTGCTATCATTGAACTCACTATGTACGATACCGGTACCGGCGCTCATCACCTGAATATCTCCCGGCGTGATCACCTCGCTATTCTTTATACTATCCCCATGACGTAAATATCCCTTTAACGGGATGGAGATAACCTCCATATTCTTATGTGGATGCATATCGAAACCCTCACCCGGCGCTACGGAATCATCATTCAATACACGTAGCATCCCGAAATGAACCCTTTCCGGATTATAATAATTAGCAAAGCTAAACGTATGATGTGTTTTTAACCAACCGTGATTCGCATACCCTCTGGATCGAGCCTTATCAACTACAACTCTCATATTTCCCTCCTTTTTAAGTCTACATCAATAACAAATCCGCAACTATAAAAGTTGCGGAACGTATATTTCGAATATTTCATATAAACAAGTGATTCATATATGAAGAGAAATCGCTACTTTTGCGCAATTAAAAAAACTCATCCTGTAAATATAAAATCTTATGGCAATCTACTTAAACGATGTATCGAGAACATTTGGTGAGTATTTACTTATTCCCGGTTTAACCACCAAAGAATGTATTCCCGCAAACGTTTCATTGAAAACGCCGCTTGTGAAATTCAAGTCTGGCGAGAAATCCGCTATTGAATTAAATATTCCTTTCGTTTCTGCGATCATGCAATCGGTTTCCGGTCCTAAACTAGCGATTGAGTTAGCTCGCAATGGAGGACTTTCCTTCATTTTCGGCTCACAACCGATCGACAGCCAAGCCGATATGGTTCGCAAGGTAAAGAAGTTCAAGGCAGGATTTGTTATCAGCGACTCTAACCTTATGCCCGAGAATACCTTGGCCGACGTGCTAGAGTTGGTTCGCCGGACAGAACATTCTACGATCGGTGTAACAGACGATGGTACGCCAAACGGGAAATTGTTAGGTATGGTAACCAGCCGCGATTACCGTGAGGGTAAAGACCCGATTGACATGAAAGTGAAAGATTTCATGACCCCGTTCTCCAAACTAATCGTCGGTGAGCTAGGTATGACCTTGAAGGAGGCGAACCAGATTATCTGGGATCATAAATTGAATACATTGCCGATCATTGACAAGGATCAGAAACTCCAATATTTCGTATTCCGCAAGGATTACGACAGTCACCGTGAAAATCCGAAAGAATTATCCGGTGGAGATAAAAAATTATTGGTAGGCGCCGGTATCAACACCCGCGACTATAAAGAACGTGTTCCGGCATTGGTAGAGGCTGGAGTAGACGTATTGTGTATCGATTCTTCCGATGGTTATTCCGAATGGCAGTACGAGACTTTACGTTGGATCAAAGATACCTATGGAGACAATGTTCTGGTAGGCGCCGGAAACGTGGTTGACCAAGACGGTTTCAATTATTTGGCTGATGCCGGAGCGGATTTCATCAAGGTAGGCATCGGCGGTGGCTCCATTTGTATCACTCGCGAACAGAAAGGTATCGGTCGCGGACAGGCTACCGCCTTGATCGACGTGGCGAAAGCTCGTGACGAGTATTTCAAGAGACACGGTGTTTACATCCCAATCTGTAGCGATGGCGGTTTGGTACACGATTATCACATGGTATTGGCCTTGGCTATGGGTGCCGACTTCCTGATGATGGGCCGTTATTTCGCCCGTTTCGACGAGTCTCCAACGAAGAAGATGAAAATCGGGAACAACTTTGTTAAGGAGTATTGGGGCGAAGGCTCTAACCGTGCGAAGAACTGGCAACGTTACGACATGGGCGGAAACGAGTCCTTAAAATTTGAGGAAGGCGTGGACAGCTATGTACCGTATGCCGGTAAATTGAAAGACAATTTAAACGTGACTTTAGGCAAGATAATCGCTACGATGTGTAGCTGCGGTTCCATCTCTATCCAAGAGTTGCAGCAGCATGCCAAGATCACGCTTGTCTCCTCTACGAGTATCGTTGAAGGGGGCGCTCACGACGTGATCCTAAAAGAGCAGAATTAATTTAGTAGACAGTTGACAAATGACAGTTGCGCATAGCGTATTTACTGCCATTTGTCAGCTATCGACTGTCAATTGTTAACTAACATGAAGAACCTAGTATTTACAATTATCCTTTTGTGTTTTTGTTTACCATTAGTAAAAGCGACAAATCAAAAGACAATCTCAATCTCAACCAATGAGACTGGCCTGATTTTACAAGTAGCCCCCAACGGACGGCTTTATCAAACTTATTTGGGGAATAAACTAGCGGACGAGTCCGAATTCAGGAATCTATCATGGAATATCCAAGCAGGAACGGATGGTAGCGTATCAGCCCGCGGTTGGGAAGTATACCCTTGCTCTGGAACGGAAGATTATTTCGAACCGGCTTTTGCCATCCAGCACAACGATGGGAACATGACCAGTATATTCAAATATGTTTCCAGTGAATCCAAGAAACTAGACGACAACGTTACGGAGACAATCATCTCTTTGAAGGACGATGTATACCCGGTAGAGGCAAAATTACATTATGTTACTTTCGCCAAAGAAAACGTGATCAAGGCTTGGACCGAGATTCGTCATATGGAAAAGAAACCGGTCACGATCACCCGGTACGCCTCCAACATGCTTTATTTCGAGAGTCCACGCTATGTATTGACCGAGTTTAGCGGAGACTGGGCCAAGGAAGTACAGATGAGCAGCCAAGACTTGAAATTCGGGAAGAAGATCATCGATACGAAACTAGGTTCTCGTGCGGCCATGCACGCTTATCCGTTTTTTGAGATCGGATTAGGTGCCCCTGCCTGCGAGAATACCGGAGATGTCTTAATGGGGACAATTGGTTGGACAGGCAATTACCGCTTCACGTTCGAGGTAGACAACGCCGGCAATCTTCGTGTTATCTCCGGCATCAATCCTTATGCATCTGCCTATGAATTGAAACCGGGCGAATGGTTTGTTACCCCCGAGTTTATCTTTACACTAAGTAACCAAGGAACCGGAAAAGCCAGTCGTGATCTTCATGACTGGGCACGTAATTACCAGATCAAGGATGGTAAAGGAGACCGCCTAACCTTATTGAATAACTGGGAAGCTACCGGTTGTAATTTCAATGAGGAGAAGCTGGAAGAATTAATGAAAGAAGCCAAGCACCTAGGAGTGGATATGTTCTTGCTGGACGATGGCTGGTTCGCGAATAAATACCCTCGTCAAAACGATAAAGCCGGATTGGGTGATTGGGATGTTACCCATGATAAATTACCAAACGGCATTCCTCACCTGGTACAGGCCGCTAAAAACACAGGCGTAAAATTCGGTATCTGGATCGAGCCGGAGATGGTTAATCCGAAGAGCGAACTTTTCGAGAAACATCCGGATTGGGCGATTCGTCTACCGAATCGAGAAACTTACTATTTCCGTAACCAGCTTGTCTTGGACTTGAGTAACCCGGAAGTACAGGACTATGTATTCAGCGTGGTGGATAATATCATGACAGAGAATCCGGATCTGGCTTTTTTCAAATGGGATTGCAATAGCCCGATCACCAATGTATATTCCCCCTACCTCAAGGAGAAACAGAACCAATTATATATTGACCATGTACGAGGAGTCTATAACGTATTCAAACGGGTAGCCGAGAAATATCCTCACCTGCCGATTATGCTTTGTTCCGGAGGCGGTGCCCGCTGTGATTACGAGGCATTGAAATATTTCACGGAATTTTGGTGTAGCGATAATACCGATCCAATCGAGCGTTTGTATATCCAATGGGGATTCTCCCAGTTCTTCCCGGCGAAGGCGATGTGTGCCCACGTGACTAGCTGGAACAAGAATACCTCTATCAAATTCCGTACAGACGTGGCTATGATGTGCAAGATGGGCTTCGATATCAGCCTGAAAGAGATGAACAACGATGAGATGAAATATTGCCAAGACGCAGTAGCCAACTACAAACGTCTAAAAGGCACTATCCTCGATGGCGATCTTTACCGTCTGGTCTCTCCTTATGAGACCAACCATTTATCCGTGATGTATGTGGATAAAGCAAAAAGTAAGTCCGTCTTATTCGCTTACGATATCCATCCCCGTTTCGGAGAAAAGATTTTCTCCGTAAAGCTACAAGGATTAGATCCGGATAAGAAATATAAAGTACAGGAAATAAATCTTATGCCAGGCAAGAAATCCACCTTGGCTACCGATGGAGGAACTTTCAGCGGAGATTTCTTGATGAAAATAGGCCTGAGTGTATTCACTACGGCCCATACCTGTAGTAAGGTCATAGAGCTGACTGAGGTTCATTAACTGTTAATTGTCGACTATCAACTAAACATGGACATCATCCGTGAAATAACACCACTATCGGAAAAAGACTGTTTTTACATCGTAGACCGCTGCAAGACAGAATTTACCTATCCGATACATTGCCACTCGGAGTACGAGCTCAATTTCATTGAGCACGCTCCGGGGGTAAAGCGTGTAGTGGGTGATTCCGCGGAAGTGATCGGAGAATACGAGTTGGTATTGATAACCGGGAAAGAGCTGGAGCATGTATGGGAACAGAACACATGTAAATCGCCTCTGATCCACGAGATCACGATCCAGTTCTCTCCCGATTTATTAGGGGATAACCTGCTAGAGAAAAACCAATTCAACAGTATCCGGAAAATGTTAGAGAAAGCCCAATGCGGCATCAGTTTCCCGATGTCTTCCATCCTGAAGGTTTACCATTTAATGGAAAAGCTAGTCTGCGAGGAGCAAAGTTTTTATGCGGTAATCAACTTTTTGACCATCTTGTATGAGCTTTCCACCGAAGAGAACTATAAAGTATTAGCAAGTTCCTCGTTCGCTAAAATAACGGATATACATTCCGAAAGCCGCCGTATCCAGAAAGTACAAAATTATATCAACGAGAGATACCAGCAAGACATCCGCTTGAACCAACTGGCCGAACTCGTAGGTATGACCCCTTCCGCATTCAGCCGTTTTTTCAAGCTGAGAACAGGAAAAAACCTTTCCGACTATATCACGGATCTCCGTATCGGTTACGCCGCTCGCATGTTGGTAGATACCCAGCAATCCATCGCCGAGATTTGCTACAACTGTGGTTTCAATAATCTTTCGAACTTCAACCGTATTTTCAAGAAAAAGAAAAACTGTTCACCCAAAGAGTTCAGAGAGAACTACAAAAAGACAAAAATCATTGTATAATAGACATTTTTACTAGATATAAATACATAAATCCCCCTATTTCTATACAAAATTCCCCCTTCTCTTTTCTTTCACACGTCTATCTTTGTAATCAGTCACAAGGACTTTCATATCTGCGGTCTCCCATTGTTGTGTTAAAAATACACCTCAACAAAAAAGTATTATTCTTAGATAAAATAGTATTTGAACACATTTGGGGTCCGATGTAATTTTGCGACAAAAATTAACAATTCATATTAACAATTAAAAATAATCGCCTATGAGGAAGGAACCTAAAATCTAATGTTTTTAGCAGTTAGCCGCTAATGACCCTAATGGGTAAATAAAATTTAGTTTAGCCTTATATGATTTAATGTAAAAAATAATGAATTCAAGAATTAAGAAAACAACGCTGTTTTTAGGCGCATGTATGGCTTTCCAGCTAGGTGGCATACCACAAATATTAGCCGCCCCTAGTACTTCGACGGAAGTCATGCAACAAACAAAAAGAATCACTGGTATCGTGAAAGACGCAACAGGAATGGAAGTCATCGGTGCCAATGTTATCGTAAAGGGAACGACAAACGGAGTGATAACCGATTTGGACGGAAAGTTCAGCTTAGAAGCCGCCCCAGGCTCCATCATCGAGATCTCCTACATCGGCTACATGACTCAAGAGATTCCTGTAACCGCCCAGACATCCAACTTACAAATCACCTTGAAAGAAGACTCACAGAGCCTGGACGAGGTTGTGGTAGTAGGTTACGGTGTACAAAAGAAAAAGTTAGTGACAGGAGCTACCGTAGAGGTAAAAGGAGATGAAGTCGCAAAACGTAATACGATCAGCCCACTAAGCGCATTGCAAAATCAAAGCCCGGGTGTCAATATCGTGGCTTCCTCCGGTCAGCCGGGTGACGGATTCAAAGTAAACATCCGCGGTGCCGGTACAAATGGAGATACGGCTCCTATTTATGTTATCGATGGTGTAGCCGGAGGTGATATCAACTCCCTGAATCCTGCCGATATCGAACGTATCGATGTATTAAAAGATGCCGCTTCCTCCGCTATCTATGGTGCCCGTGCAGCAAATGGTGTTATCTTGGTTACCACAAAACAAGGTAAAGAAGGAAAAGTACAAGTATCTTATGATGGAAACATCGGTTGGCAGAACGTAGTAAAGATGCCAGATATGCTTACCGCCAAAGAATACATGGCTGTTCAAGACCAGATCAACTTCAATGCTGGCATAGCACCTTTCGATTGGTCACAATATCTAGACGCAGATTTACTGGAATCCTATCAAAACGGTTCTAATCCAGGTACGAACTGGCTGGAGTTACTTCGCAACAAAAATGCGATCACCACTTCTCATTCCGTGAATATAACCGGAGGTTCCGAACTCTCCAAGTTCTCTACCGGAGTAGGTTATCAGTATCAAGACGGTATTTTCGGTGGTCCGGTTAAATCTGACTACAGCCGTTTCACCATTCGTTTAAACTCCGAACATATCCTTTGGAAAAAGGATGACTTGGATATCATCAAATTCGGTGAGAACGTATATTACCAGCACACATCCAACCAAGGTATCCAAATCGGTAACCAATACTCCAACAGCATCTACAGTATGATGGGAGCTAATCCATTGGTTCCACTATATAATAGCCAAGGAGAGTTATTCGACTATGACGACTTGATCGCGCAAGGATCCGGAGCAATGGGATTACTCGGACTCAACCAATATATTAATAACCCGATGAACACCTTGCTAAATACCACCAGTGGAAATAATAAAAGCCGGAACCACAATCTTAGCGCCATCGGTTACATAGAGATACAGCCATTAAAGGATTTGAAATATAAAGGCCAAGTCTACTACAAACAGAACTCCAGCCTCTACAAAGCATACAACGGTATCTATAAAAATAATAACAACGACCAGAATACGGATGATTATCTGGATGAGAATATGACCATCGGTTGGAATTGGGGTATGACGCATACATTGAGCTACGCTTTCGACATCAAAGAGAACCACTTCGACGTATTGGTCGGTACAGAGTATTCCAGAGAAGGTAATAATATGTCGGAAACCATCGAAGGACACGCCACGACCAGCATCTTCGGAGATTTCTCACATGCTTACTTCGACAACTTCTCCGGTCGTACTGCTGGTATAGTGGGAGGATATCCTGCGGATGATCACTCCATCCTATCCTATTTCGGCCGTATCAACTACGACCTCAAGGAAACTTATATGTTTAGTGCGATTGTCCGTGCCGATGGTTCCTCTAATTTCTCCAGCGGTCATCGTTGGGGTTACTTCCCTTCATTCTCCGCAGGTTGGGTGATAAGTAACGAGAGCTGGATGGAAAACACGAAAAACTGGATGGATTTCTTGAAGGTTCGCGCCAGTTGGGGACAAAATGGTAACGAGAATATTGGAGCATACAAATACGCCTCCACATACGCATTCGGTGATTTGGGACTTTATTCTTTCAACAACAATAAAAATGGAGGAACCCAAGGAGCTTATCCTTCCTTGTTACCTAACAACGAGATCACTTGGGAAACATCCGAGCAGACAAACATCGGTTTAGACGCACGTTTCTTAGGTGGCCGGTTAAGTGCGAACTTTGATTGGTATAACAAGAAAACAAAAGATCTGCTAATAGATGTACCCGTATCTTCAATCAACGGTTTCTCTTCTATGATTGCAAACGCCGGTACGGTAAAGAACACCGGTATTGAGCTTGCCCTCAATTGGAGAGATGAGGTAGGTTCGGACTTCAGCTACGGAATCGGTTTGAACCTCGCACATAACAAGAACGAGGTAACAGAAGTCAATAACGGTACCCATTACGTGAATGGAGGTAACGCCCTCTTATCCGAAGGAACCACCTATATGTCTCGCATGGAAGAAGGACACCCTATCGGTTACTTCTGGGGATATAAGACCGATGGCGTAATGCAAAACGAAGCAGACATACAGGCTTATCTGGATCAGAATTGTAAAGGAGACGCAGCCAACTCCTTGCAAGGAACCTCAATTGCTCCGGGTGACTTGAAATTCGTCGATGTCAATGGCGATGGCGTGATCAACGACAACGATAAGACAGAAATAGGTAATCCTCATCCGGACCTCACGATGGGTCTAAATCTAGATTTTAGCTGGAAAGGTTTCGACTTGAACATCTCTACTTACGGAGCGTTCGGTATGCAGGTAGCCCACACATATCGTAAATTTGGTAACGGACAGTTCGATAACTATAGCAGCAACGTCTACAATTACTGGCATGGTGAAGGAACATCCAACCGATACCCGATCCTGTTGCCCGGTAACACTGTGAACCATATCAACATTTCCGATATTTACGTGGACAACGCAGATTATTTCCGCATCCAGAACGTAACATTAGGTTATGATATCAAGCGTTTATGGAAGAACTGTAAGTTCCAGCAACTTCGCTTGTACATCTCTGCTCAAAATCTCTTTACATTCACCGGCTATAAGGGAATGGATCCTGAGTGTGGAACCGCCCTCAACGATAAAGAGAGCTGGGTAACAGGCGTGGATGTAGGTAATTACCCTCAAGCGAGAACCTATATGGTAGGTGTTAATGTCAAATTCTAATAATTGATTATCAAGATGAAAAAAACAATATATTTAATCGGTATCGCAGCTTCGATCATGGGTGGAATCACCTCTTGTACGCTGGATGCCGAGGATTACGTAACAAAAAGTAGTGAGAACTTTCCCATTACGGCCGAGGATGCCACACAAGCGTTAGCCGGTATCTATCAGAACTTGAACCAAGTGTCTGCCACGCCGGAGTGCTCTTTCCTTTATGCAGCCATGTTGGCTAGCGACGATTGTTTAGGAGGCGGAGGCCCGAACGACTTGCATATGCAATCTCTGGATATGTTGATGAACTCCAAGCAGGACATGACCCAACAATTCTGGAAAGACCGTTACCAGGGTATCAACCGTGCGAACTCTTTATTGGATGGTATCGGAAATATCGAATTGGCTGAATCCGACAAGAACCAGATTGAAGGAGAAGCGAAATTCCTTCGTGCTTTCTACTATTATGAGTTAGCTTCCATGTATGGGTGTGTCCCTCTGACAATCACCTCACAATCCGTAGAGCCAAGCCAACCGACCGCCGCTGAGCTATGGGGACAAATCCTGCAAGACTTACGTGATGCCGCAGAAATAATGCCCGACACTCGCAAGACAGATGGGCATGTCGATAAATACACCGCCGAGGCCATGCTAGCCCGTGCTTGGTTATTCTATACAGGTATGTATTGTAATGGAGAGGACTTGGCTGCACTTACCAGTACCACTTACTCACCTTTGACTTCCGTGGCTTTGCCCGATGGTTCCACTCTGACGAAAGATCAAGTAATCAGCTACATCGATGATTGCGTAAACAATTCAGGATACTCATTGGTTACGTCGGATTTCCGCAATCTTTGGGCTTATACAAATCGGTTTACGGTAGAAGATTATGATTATACTAGCGGACAGGGCCTGAAATGGGTAGAAGATGATAACGCCGTAAATCCAGAGACATTGTTCGCTATCAAATACAACAAATTAGCAGACTGGAGCACAAGCATCGGGTATGCGAATAACTTCGCCCTGCACTTTGGCGTACGTGGTATGGCTGGTGTAGCCGAATCGTTTCCCTTTGGCCAAGGTTGGGGAGCCGGACCTGTTGCCCCAAATCTCATAAATGACTGGAAAAACTCTGAGCCTAACGACAAACGTCGCGATGCCTCCATTTCGGATTGTACCTCCTGGACAGAACAAGGATGGGCACTTGGAGGAGGAGGTGAGTACATCCAAGAGACAGGATACCTCTCCAAGAAATGGCTTCCTGTTGCCGCAAAAAACGGTGATACATACTCTGTATGCTTCGAGAACCTGATGTATGGGACCGATGGCTGGGCATCGGGGTCAGAGAACTTACAGTTAAACAATATCCACGATCTCGTTCTTATCCGTTTCGCCGATGTATTACTAATGCAATCTGAGTTGAAAGAGAACACGGATGGAATCAACCGGGTTCGTGAGAGAGCCGGCTTGAGCCCAATTTCGTCTTACTCACTCCAAGCCTTGCAAAACGAACGTCGTTGGGAACTCGCATTTGAGAGTATCCGCTGGAATGATATCCGTCGCTGGCACATAGCTGCCGCCGCATTGGAAAAACAAACCAACGTGAAAATTTACACCAATGGTCAAGAGGATTCTAACAAAGCCCACGGAGGTGGTTACGCTACCCGATATAACGCTACCGCCGGATTCTTCAAGATACCGGAAAGTGAGGTGGATATGTCAAACGGTAATATCGTCCAGAATGCTGGTTGGGAAGGTTCGGACAGCCAATACAACCGCTGGTAAAACGATTTCAACAAAGTCAAACTTTTAAATAGAAAATCATGAAGAAATATAGTATAGTTATACCGCTACTCGCAATGTTCTTTACCGCTTGCGATCCTACGATAGAGGAAGAAGGCATCATTGCGGTGAGCATGACCGAAGCGCAATTGGAACAAGCCGCTACTCTGACGCAAACGGTAGAAGGCCAGAATAAATTTACGTACGCTACAAATCCATCCACAATCGTGCAGATCCTTGATCCTTCAGGGAATATTCTGACCTCGGGGACAAGCGGATCGTTCGACTTGACCCCCGGAGGAGATGAGTCGCAGACGTTTACGATCCGCACCATCAACCAAGATGGTAGTATTACCTCTGTGCAAAAGACTTTTACTATCACAACTTACGTAGACGTAGACCCTGCATGGGCATATCTCTGCGGAGATGGAGAGAAGGTCTGGACATACGACTCCGAGGTTCTAGGAGGCTGCTGGGGTAACCTTGGCTATAAAGCCGCTTCTAGCGCCGAAGATTTCATTACGAACAAGAACGGCATCTGGTGGACTTGCGCACCCGCAGATCTTACCGGACAATTAGAGGGCCTAAAAGTTTCAGCCACAGGAGAGGAAACCCCGGACGCTTACATGACTTTTATCCTAAGCGGAAAGAAAATCGTGAAGAATACAGGGTCTAAAACAATCAACGAAGGTACTTTCTCCTTTGACATGACGGCCAATGAATCTTGGGAAATCGGCAAGTTATACACATCCGAAGGGGCGATTTTGTTCCCTTACATGATCAACGGAAACGGCTATAAACCAACGGAGTTCGATATCATGCTCTTGAACGACAAAAACCTTGTCTTAACCTATGCCGCCTCTGGTACGGCACAATGGGGCGAGGCTACTTTCTGGGCATTCAAAGTAAAAGAATAAATTGAAACCATAAAGCAAGGAGGGCAAACCATAACAGATGGCTTGCCCTTTATTTTTTATTCCCAAAAGATATCTCATCTTCTCTCATCTCCCATAAGAATATTTATCTTACACCACCATCCCCAACATCTCAAACATCCCCCGGTAAACAGCGGCTTTCTCCTCTAGGGGTTTCGGGTAGGCACGGGAGGAAGAAGGCATACGGAACAGTTTCATCTGCCTTCCCAAACAAGTGAACTCCGTGAAAGAACCAACTTTCGGCTCCTCCGTGCCGGGCAATACGGAGAGAAGGATATCCATCGCTTTCTGTCCGGTTACCACGATCGCCACGCATTCCGGTATTTGAGACAATACCTTTTCCAGATCGATCGGTCGTACTACCTCAAGAAACTTATCGGAGGCGTTCGCCTTCAAGCGAATCACTTCCATGGCGGTATCGCCGATCCCGATTCCTTTTTCCCGGCAAAAAGCCTTCGCTTTCTCCTCGCTGAACGCCTTCTTGTCTCGTAAGAACGCATCCTTGTTTCCATAGAAAATCAAACCAAGGATACGCCACATGTCATTCTGAATATTCGGGTAATAGAAATTCATCGACCAACGCACCCGGGGTGGAGGGAAACTTCCCAACATCAGCAATCTAGCGTTCTCCGGGAGGAAAAAGCCCAGCGGATGCAATTCAGTGGTCATGACTCCTTGTTCTTCTTAAGTTCCTTCTTCTGATCCTCTTTCGCCAGAAGCACGACATTATACACGAAATCCGTGATCCATTGCTCGGAGTATCCCAACTTCTCGGCATACTTACGCACGCTCCATGCGGCCTTCTGCACACTAATGTCTTTCCATTCGGATTTGGTCAAGATCTCATGAACCGTCTTTGTCGTCATATTATATAACAACTTCTTCACCAGCATAGAGAAGCGGAATTTCCATTGCATCAGGTTACCTAGCAGGTTGAACAAATCATTGCAGAAACCTTGGAACATGAAGAAATACGTCTTGATATCATTCTGGTTCTTGCAGTTCTTCTTCACGGAGCTGTCGATCTCCTTGAAGAAAGCCTCACTCAATCCGTAATCATCCATCAATACCTTGCGCACACGGGATTTCTCGGCAACCCCCAATTTGTTGTTCTGGGTCGGTATCTTCAGCATACGCTTGAACAAAGCCATATCAGCAAGCATGTTCAAATTGGTGATACCCAAGTTCACGGCCATAACAGCCTGATAATATACACGGATTAAAGATACGAACTCCTCCACGGACCCCTTGCCGGCCTCTTCCGTCTCGGACACGTTCTTCTTAAATAGTTTAGAAATAAAATTCATCGTACGGATTATTAAATAGTTTTAAGCCGCAAATATACGAAAACTTACCGCAAGGCACAACGCTTTATTGATTCAGCCGCCATTCGCGGTGATAAGAATCAATCGCCTCCCGGACAGAGCCATGCAAGAGCAGGAGGTTTTTGCTCTGTTCATAATCCAGATGAAGTTCTTCCATGATCATATGGGTACCACGGTCTACCAGCTTTTGATTGGTCAGTTGCATATTCACCATCCGATTCCCTTTTACCCGGCCAAGCTTGATCATCACGGAAGTCGTGATCATATTCAGCACCATTTTCTGAGCCGTGCCGCTCTTCATCCTCGTACTCCCGCTGACGAACTCCGGGCCTACGACCGGCTCGATGGCGATCTCTGCCTCAGCCGCCATCGGCGAATCCGGGTTACAGGAGATAGAGGCCGTCAAGATACCCTCTAAGCGTGCCTTACGGAGAGCGCCGATCACATAGGGAGTAGTACCCGAGGCAGCGATCCCCACCAAGGTATCGTTTATATTAATATGATACTGTTGAAGTTCTTCCCAAGCTTTATCCGGATCGTCTTCTGCCGACTCAACAGGATTCCGGAGCGCCCGGTCACCGCCGGCGATCAAACCGATCACCAAGGTATTCGGTATGCCGAACGTGGGAGGTATCTCGGAAGCGTCTAAAACCCCCAAGCGACCACTCGTACCCGCCCCGATATAGAAGAGGCGACCGCCCCTTCGCATCCGCTCCACAATACGGGTAACCAGCTTCTCGATCTCCGGGATCTCCCTACCAACGGCGATCGCCACTTTCCGGTCTTCGTTATTGATACCTTCCAGCAACTCCCGGACAGACATCTGGTCCAGATTATCGTACAACGACTCCGACTCGGTTATCTTTTGGAATGCCATAATGCTCTCGTTTTAGTTTGTAAAATGATATCGGATCAGTCCGTCCATGGGAGCCTGCACAACAGTACCGACTTCTAAGTCCAAAGATAAGGCCGCCGCTTTCAATACCTCCTGATAATAATAAGCGATAGAGCCTACAAAATGAATCGGGTACGTATCAGCCCCCGGATATAGCGCCACATTACGGAGGAAAAAACTACGAAAACTATTATAGACCAGATTATAGATCGGTTGCTCCGTGATATTCTCCAACAAGAAACGGGATAAAGTAGCCAAGAAGCGATTCGGGAAAGGCTGTTTATACACCCGCTCCAGCAATAAGGCGGGAGTCAACTCATACTGGTCCATAAACTTTCGAACCAGAGGCTCCGGCAACTGACGTTTCAAGCAATCCCCTACCAATAGTTTCCCTAGTACGGCACCGCTGCCTTCATCCCCCAGAATGAATCCCAAAGGAGAGATGTGCTCCGTTATCTCCACTCCGTCATACAGGCAAGAATTCGATCCCGTTCCCAGTATACAAGCGATTCCCGGACTAGTTCCGCATAAGGCACGAGCTGCCGCCATCAAGTCGCTATACACCTCAATAGGAGCTGGTATATAAGATGTGATCGCCTCCTCCACGATCCGGTTCTTCTCCGGGAAGGCACAGCCAGCTCCATAAAAGTAGACGGCATCGATCCGCTCTCCTTTCAATGCAGGCAGCAATACATCCCGGATCTCACCCGCAATCCCTTCCTTGGTCTGGAAATAGGGATTGGTACCAGCTGTCACGACCGTCCGGACAGGCTTGCCTTGATCTGCCAAGCACCATTCCGTCTTTGTCGAGCCACTATCCGCAATTAATAACATAATTCAAATAAGTATATTCTGAAGAATATATACCGCTGCGCCAGACAGATATCCCGCCAAAGCCATCAAGGAAATATTCTTCAAGTACCAAATAAAATTGATCCGTTCCAAGCCCATGACAACTACCCCGGCCGCAGAACCGATGATCAACATACTGCCTCCCACCCCGGCGCAATAGGCCAAGAACTGCCAAAAAATACCGTCTTGCATAAAGTTCGCCATATAAGCCGGATCAGTCGCCGCAGCCACCATCGCATCCGTAGCGACCGGATACATACCGATAGCCCCCGCTACCAGCGGCACATTATCTACGATCGACGACAAAGCGCCGACAATCAGGTTCACCGCATATACGTTGCCTACTGTATCATCCAGCCAATATGCGAAATCCGATAATACGCCGCTGCAACGCAAGGCATCCACCGCCAGAAGGATTCCGAGGAAAAACAACAGGGTCGCCCCATCTATACGGCGAACGACTTTAGACAAACGCAACTTCAAATCTTCATCAATCGGCTTACGGGCATACATCATCTCTGTATAGAACCAGAGGACACCCACTCCCATCAAGATTCCCATAAACGGGGGAAGATGGGTAACCGTTTTGAATACAGGAACAAACAGCAAGCATAACACGCCTATTATCAAAATAGATAATTTCTCCTTGTCTTCCAGCTTCTTCAATAACTCGTTGTCTGCCTCCAATTGCGAGAAGGCGCTGGGAGGCGTTACGTTTCCATGTAGGAAGCGCATAGCGATCAAGATCGGGATCAATGCCGATACGATACTCGGCAAGATCAAATGCGGGATCGTAGACGAAGTGGATATGTTTCCCCTTACCCAAAGCATGATCGTTGTAACATCGCCGATCGGCGACCAAGCGCCACCGCTATTAGCCGCTATAATGATGATACTGCCGAATACCCATCGCTCTTTATAGTTCCCGAGCAACTTACGGATCAACATGATCATGACGATCGAGGTCGTGAGGTTATCCAATACGGCCGACATAAAGAACGTGATCACGGCAATCAGCGCCAGCAATTTTTTCTTTTTCTTCGTGGTAATATGATTCGTGATAAACATGAAACCGCCATGGGCATCGATCAACTCCACGGTTATCATCGCACCGATGAGGAATATAAGTGTCTCGGCAATCTCCCCGATACTGCTCAATACCTGGTGCTCCACGACAAAATGAAGGCATTGCTCCTTGAACGTCAATGAACCCAACGAGGGAAACGACTCCAAGAACAAGCTGAATTCCTCTGCCGAGGCCCTTGGAATGAAAAACGGGGCCGCATACGCATACATTACCCACAATACCGTACCGATAAGTAAAGCCGTACCTGCCTTATTTATCTTTAGAGGATGTTCCAATGCGATCATTAAATAACCTACAAGGAACACAACGATCATAGCTGTTAACATAATTTCTTGATTTAGGATTAAACGCTACAAATGTAGAAATAATAACTTTTTGATACAGTAGAAAAACGATATGTTTTTTAAGCTAATTTTACAAAACATACTAAAAGAAGAAGGCACCTCACCTCGGAATTTCTCAATAAATACTGAAATCTTGCGGCTTGATCACAAAACCGATCCGTAGCATACTTTTGTATTGGTTGTATTCCAGAAGGTTCTCTCCGTAACCATTATAATATTGCAAGAAGAAATATTGGTTCTCGTTATTATTAAATTTATAGCTCAATTCAATCTGGGTATTGAAACTGAACCAAGTCTTTCGTTTGGTCAAGATAACCCCGCAATTAAAGCGCCTGTTGTTTGTCCGGTAATTGGCAGCGACTTGGAATATACCATTGTACTTAAGGATGTCTTTATTTTCCTTACCGTCTACGATCGGTATCCAGCCCTTGAACTGCACTTCCCAGTTCTTATTCAGTAAAACGGCAGCCGCCAAGGTAATCTTGTTCCAGCTTCGGGAGAAGATGCTGTCTTTCCCGTTCGACTCATGCTCGACCATCAAATAACCTTTCCCGATGTATTTATTCTTATGTACGATAAGATGCCCCAGACCGATACCCGGATTAAAATTTAAGTCGCGCATCGGCAAAGACTCTTGAAAAACATTCCAAAAGGCCTTCTGCGTATATTGTAAGAAAAGATAGGTATCAAAGGGGAGTTTACTTTTCGTAAGACGCTGAGCAATACTCAACTGAAATTTAACATCGGAGTTTCTCGCCGTAGGCTTGTTGCCGACAGGGATTCCACCGATGAAATAGTTGTCTTTGAATAAGGTAAAATAAGGAGACTTATCCAAAATCTCACGAATACTATCCGCATTATAACTTTCCTCCGGTCCTTTCGCCAAGACCTGCGAGTGGGCCATGGCGCAAACCAAGAGAAGAAGAAAGGATATAATCGTTTTTCTCATAAATGATCTTAAATTATAGCAGTGTTTGCAAATATAGGAGAAACGATAATTGGCTTTATCGCCCCAATTACATGAATACTGGTCATTTCTCCTATGAATATAATATATAAACCAAAATTCAAGAGGTTAGTTCATTTTTCCTATATTCGCGGGCATGGAAGAAGTCTATAGTCATTACAGAGAAAATATCGACGCTTATACACGGCGTTTGGGTAATTTGAAAAAGAAGATCCATTTGATGGGGAGTATCCGGTTGGCTTTAGTGGCGGGAGCGATCCTCTCCTTATGGATATTTAGGGATGAGAGTTGGCAATGGCTGACGGGGATCACGTTCGTCTATATCATTCCGTTTGCGCTCCTGATGTGGTACCATAATAAAATGTACGCACGAAAAATATACGCCGAGACCCTGATCAAGCTGAACGAGGATGAGCTGAAAGGATTGGACTATGACTTCAGCGCATTCGACGGGGCGGCCGATAAGATCTCGGGCGAGCACTCTTTCTGCTTGGATCTGGATGTATTCGGAGACCACTCCTTGTTTCAATCGCTCAACCGCACCGTAACCGGATTCGGACGGGAACGACTGGCCGATTGGTTCTTGAATCCTCTGACAGATAAGAAGGAGATCGTCAAACGCCAAGAGGCAATCAAGGAATTAGCAGCTTTATCTACCTTACGGCAGCATTTCTATGTAACGGGAATCATCCGGCAGGACACGCAAGATACGAGAGACAACGATGTCAACTTTATGGACAGACTCACTCAGCGTAAGAATAAATTCGCAGATAGCCTGTCTTGGAAACTGCTGGTCTGGACAGTTCCCATATTATGGATCATACTGGGCACCGCTTACTTTCTAGACTGGATCGGTGGAAGTGTATTGAATATTTATTTCTTGATCACGTTAGTGATCGCTTACGGGCGTGCTAAGGAAATCAACTCGCTTTATGCGACTGTCAATAAGATGGAGTCTATTTTCAATCGGTACTCAAAGCTGATGAGATGCGTGGAAGAAGATAATTTCCAGTCTGAGGAACTGAAAGAGATCAGTAGACAACTGGCGAACGAGAAGGAGCTGGCTTCGCACGCCATCAAGCGTTTGTCATCGTATATCGGAGGATTAGACCAACGATTCAGCTTGGCAGGTATCATTTTCAATCTTTTCTACTTACGGGATACACGCCATGCCATCCTTTTGGAGCGCTGGATTCAGACATACGCCGATAAGCTTCCGCTTTGGTTCGACGCGTTAGCTCGGTTCGATGCACTTAACTCGTTGGGCGGTTTCGCTTTCAACCATCCGGAATATATCTATCCGGAGATAGCCGACACTTATTTCCGGATGGAAGGCAAGGCTTTGGGCCATCCTCTTTTGAACCGGAAAGTCTGCGTAAAGAACGATATCGATATCCGCAAAAGCCCTTGGTTCCTGATTATCACCGGAGCGAACATGGCCGGTAAGAGTACGTACCTCCGGACAGTCGGTGTCAATTATTTACTGGCTTGCGTAGGCGCTCCGGTCTGCGCCGCCTCTCTAACGGTTTATCCAGCCCGGATGGTTACCAGCTTACGTACCTCGGATTCCTTGGCAAGTAACGAGTCTTATTTCTTCGCGGAGTTGAAGCGTCTGAAAATGATTATCGACAGATTGCAAAACGGGGAGAAGTTATTTATCATCCTAGATGAGATATTGAAGGGAACAAATTCTATCGACAAGCAGAAAGGTTCTCTGGCCCTTATGAAACAACTGGTCGCTTATAAAGCTTGTGGCATTATCGCCACTCACGATTTAGTATTAGGTACTTTGGAGGAAGAGTTTCCGGAACAAATAAAGAATTATCGCTTCGAGGCAGATATAAAAGACGAGGAGCTATCCTTCTCTTATCAATTAAGGGAAGGGATAGCCCAGAATATGAACGCTTACTTCCTGATGAAAAAGATGGGAATCTTTTTTAATTGAGAATTGAAAATTGCGGCATGCGGGAAGTGAGCAGCTGGTAAGTGTTAATTATTTTTTGTATTTGGTTTTAATAGCGGGAAGAGCTTTTTGTATTTCCGCTATACGGGTGGCATCACTGGGATGCGTACTCATGAATTCCGGTGTAGAGCCACTTTTTCCGGCAGACATCTTTTTCCAGAAGTTAACCGCCACGTCCGGATTGTATCCCGCCATGGTCATGAATACCAAACCCATATAATCCGCTTCCGATTCGTGCTTGCGGGAAAATGGAAGCATTACGCCGTACTGTGCTCCCACACCATATACCGCATTGGCCGCTTGCCGTACCGCCGCGCTCTTATTGCTTACCGCCACGCCTAAAATAGCCGCCCCATATTGGGCCATGAGCTGCTGGCTCATACGCTCATTGCTATGCTTGGCCACGGCATGGGCGACCTCATGCCCGACGACCACAGCCAACTCATCGTCCGAGGAGACTAAAGGCAATAACCCCTCGTATACCACAATCTTGCCTCCCGGCATACAGAAGGCGTTCACCTGCGGATCATCCACCAAATTAAATTCCCAAGAGAAGTTTTTCACCTCATTCGCCATACCGTTCGCCCGCAAATATTCCTCCGTGGCAGCAGCTATCTTCTGCCCGACCCGGGCTACCATGGCACTCTTGCTTGCGTTCGTCGATTTCTTTGCCGTCTTTATATAATCGTTATATTGGGTAAGGCTAGACGACAACACCTCTTGATCCGAAACTAACAGCATTTGCTTACGTCCTGTCAACGGTACGCTGGAACAGCCTGCCAATAAAAGCAAGGCCACGAATAAACTTGCTATTTTTTCCATATCCTTTTACTTGAAATTAAACCCTATACTCTCTTCTTTATAACGCAAAGATACTACCATTTTGCTCAAAACGATCATGCCTTTTCGTTCTTTCTACAGAAAGTATTCGCCTTTTCATTTAAAGACATTCATCATCCAACATCCGTTGCACGACCATCTCCCAACTATTGGATGATCTTCCACCACTTGGCACACGCTCCTCCAACAACTGATAGAAGACGAATATAAACCGACAAAACACCGAACACTTACGAAGATTGAACTTAAGCTAAGCGAAAAAATCCGCAACCTCCTATCCATAATAGAAAAAAAAGCCCTCAATTGTATATTTATTCAACAATACTCTTTATATTTGCAGCCTGTTTTGCATAAATATACAACATGAGTACAAAGAAGGAACGATTGGATGCCATTTGCGGTATTATACGGACGAAGGCGATAAGTAACCAAGAAGAGCTGCTTAAAGAACTGGAAGATAGCGGATTCTCGGTTACGCAAGCTACGCTATCCCGCGACATCAAGCAACTGAAAGTAGCCAAGGTACACGACGGAAACGGAGACTATGTATATCGTCTTCCCGAAACGAGTATAAGCAAGCAAGCACAACCTGAAGGCAAAAAAAAGCCGAATATCGAGTTTTCCGGCAACTTGGCGGTGGTAAAAACACGTCCGGGCTACGCCATGGGGATCGCCTCGGACATAGATACGCATGCCCCCAACGAGATACTGGCTACCATAGCCGGAGACGATACGATCTTGGTGATCCCCCGCAACGGTGTAAGCCAAGAGAAAGTGATCGCCGCTTTATCACATTTCATATAACAGGGAAAAATTAAGAACAAACGATAAAATGGAACAAGAAACAGAGATTGATGTTATGATCGCTGATGCCTCTCACGAGGTATATGTAGATACGATCCTAGAAACGATCGAGTCTGCCGCTAAAGTCCGGGGCACAGGCATCGCCAAACGTACACACGAGTATGTGGTCCAGAAGATGAAAGAGGGAAAAGCGGTGATCGCCTTGGCGGGAGACGTATTCGCCGGATTCAGCTATATCGAGTCATGGGGGAACAAGCAGTATGTAACCACCTCCGGCCTGATCGTTCATCCGGATTTCCGGGGGTTGGGTATCGCCAAACGCATCAAGGACATGACTTTCCAGCTTGCCCGTATGCGCTGGCCGAAGGCGAAGATATTCAGCCTTACCTCCGGTGCCGCCGTGATGAAGATGAATACCGAGCTGGGATATGTACCGGTCACGTTTGCAGATCTGACGGACGACGAGGCTTTCTGGCGGGGTTGCAACGGTTGCGTGAACCATGATATCTTGGAGCGTACCGAGCGTAGGTATTGCATTTGTACAGCCATGTTGTTCGACCCGGCCGATCCACATCGCGCGCAACGAGAACGGGATGCCCGCGACCAAGCTAAAAGAGATTAAATTAATACGATAGAAAAACAACATAAAATAAAGAAACAATGAAGAAGAAAGTAGTAGTAGCGTTCAGCGGAGGTTTGGATACCTCTTTCACGGTAATGTATCTGGCCAAGGAAAAAGGATACGAGGTATACGCTGCTTGCGCTAACACAGGTGGTTTTAGTGAGGAACAATTGAAGCAAAACGAGGAGAACGCCTATAAGCTAGGCGCCACGAAATATGTAACGATCGACGTTACGAAAGAATATTACGAGAAGAGCTTGAAATACATGATTTTCGGGAACGTGCTGCGTAATGGCACATATCCTATCTCCGTAAGTTCCGAGCGTATTTTCCAAGCCTTGGCAATCGCCCGCTACGCAAACGAGATCGGTGCCGACGCTATCGCCCATGGTTCTACCGGAGCGGGCAATGACCAGATTCGTTTCGATATGACTTTCTTGGTATTGGCTCCGAACGTGGAGATTATCACCTTGACCCGCGACATGGCCTTGAGCCGTGAGTTTGAGATCAACTACTTGAAGGAGCATGGTTTCGAGGCTGATTTCACGAAGTTGAAATATTCTTATAACGTAGGTCTTTGGGGAACCTCTATCTGCGGTGGTGAGATTCTTGATTCCGCACAAGGATTGCCCGAGAGCGCTTACTTGAAACAAGTGAAAAAGACGGGTAGCGAGCAATTACGCATTGAGTTCAAGAACGGTGAGGTTCATGCCGTGAACGGTGAGGTATTCGAGGATAAGATCGCCGCTATCCAGAAGATCGAGGAGATCGGGGCCGCTTACGGTATCGGTCGGGATATGCACGTAGGTGATACGATCATCGGTATCAAGGGACGTGTTGGTTTCGAGGCTGCCGCTCCTATGTTGATTATCGGGGCACACCGCTTCTTGGAGAAATATACGTTGAGCAAATGGCAACAATACTGGAAAGACCAGGTAGCGAACTGGTATGGTATGTTCTTGCACGAGAGCCAATATCTGGAACCGGTAATGCGCGATATCGAGGCGATGTTGCAAGAATCTCAGCGCAACGTGAACGGTACAGCCATCCTAGAGCTTCGTCCGTTGTCCTTCTCTACCGTTGGCGTAGAGTCTGAGGATGATTTGGTGAAGACGAAATTCGGTGAGTACGGAGAGATGCAGAAAGGTTGGACCGCCGAAGACGCTAAGGGCTTCATCAAGGTTCTTTCCACTCCGTTACGTGTTTATTATACGAACCATAAAGATGAAGAGATATGATTAAATGCGGAATTATAGGTGGAGCGGGTTATACGGCGGGCGAATTGATTCGCCTGCTCCTAAATCACCCGGATGCCGAGATTACGTTTATAAATAGTAGCAGCAACGCCGGCAATAAGATCACGGACGTACATGGCGGTCTTTATGGCGAGACGGATTTGGTGTTTACCAGCGAATTGCCATTAGATAGCATTGATCTTCTATTTTTCTGTACCGCCCATGGCGATACGAAGAAATTCATGGAAAGCCATACGGTTCCCGAGAACGTGAAGATTATTGACCTGAGTATGGACTATCGGATCGAAGGTCCGGAGCATGATTTCGTATATGGATTGCCGGAATTGAACCGCCGCCGGATTTGCAACGCACGGCATATAGCGAACCCCGGTTGTTTCGCGACCTGTATCCAATTGGGCGTATTGCCGTTGGCGAAGCACTTGATGCTGAATTCCGATTTACATGTTAATGCCATCACGGGATCTACGGGAGCAGGCGTGAAGCCTTCTTCTACCTCTCATTTTAGTTGGCGTAACGACAATATATCGATCTATAAGCCTTTTACGCATCAGCACTTGGCCGAGATCAACCAGAGCTTGAGCCAGTTACAGAAAAGTTATTCGAGCCGTATCAACTTCATCCCCGTACGCGGCAACTTCTCCCGTGGTATATTCGCTACGACGTATATCGATTGCAAGATCGACTTGGTGGAGATCCGGCGTATTTACGAAGAATATTACGATGATCACAGCTTCACGTTTATCACCGATAAGAACCCGGATTTGAAACAAGTGGTAAATACGAATAAATGCTTGATCCACTTACAGAAAATAAATGATAAGCTTCTTATCATCTCTATGATCGATAACTTATTGAAGGGCGCTAGCGGCCAGGCGGTCCACAACATGAATTTATTGTTCGGGTTGGAGGAGACGGTTGGCTTGCACTTAAAACCCTCCGCATTTTAAAAAATACAATAAAGATGAATTTATTCGACGTATATCCATTATTTAATATAGAGATCGTACAAGGCAAAGGATGTCATGTATGGGATAGCGAGGAAAACGAATACCTCGACTTATATGGCGGACATGCCGTGATCTCGGTGGGTCACAGCCACCCTACTTATGTAAAGGCGATTACCGAGCAGGTAAATAAATTAGGCTTTTACTCGAACTCGGTGATCAATAGCTTGCAGCAAAAATTAGCGAATAAGCTAGGGAAGGCTTCCGGCTACGATGATTATTCGTTGTTCTTGATCAACTCCGGAGCGGAGGCGAACGAGAACGCGTTAAAACTGGCCTCTTTCCATAATGGGAAAAAGCGGGTGATCGCTTTCAAGCATGCCTTTCATGGCCGTACCTCTGCCGCTGTCCGTGTCACGGACAATCCGAAAATCATCGCTCCAGTAAACGAGGATCTGGCGGTTACTTATCTTCCTTTGAACGACGCTTTCGCCGTAGAGGAAGAGTTGAAGAAAGGCGGTGTGTCATCCGTGATCATCGAAGGTATCCAAGGTGTAGGCGGCATTCAATTGCCGACAGACGATTTTATGCGTAAACTACGCGACCTATGCACTACCTATGATGCCTGTCTGATCTTGGATGAGATTCAATCCGGATACGGAAGAAGCGGTAAATTCTTCGCCCATCAATACGCCGGTATCAAGCCGGATTTAATCACGGTCGCGAAAGGTATCGCCAATGGTTTCCCAATGGGGGGATTATTGATCAGCCCGAAATTCAAACCGGTTTATGGTATGCTCGGTACTACTTTCGGCGGTAACCATTTGGCTTGCGCAGCCGCCATCGCCGTTCTTGACATTATGGAGGACGAGCATTTGATTGATAATGCGGCAAAAGTAGGCGCTTATTTATTGGAAGAGCTTCATAAACTTCCGGGTATCAAGGAAATCAGGGGTCGCGGCTTGATGATAGGTATCGAGTTCGAGGAATCTATCAAGGAAGTGCGTAGCAAACTTCTCTTTGAGGAGAAAGTATTCACGGGCGTAGCCGGAACTAATACGATCCGTCTGCTTCCCCCGCTTTGCCTGACGATGGATGAAGCCAAGGAATTTATCTGCCGTTTCAAGAAAGTATTAAACGCTTAATTGTTCTTTATTTCATAGAAAGGGGGGATGTCTTAATTAGCGTCCTCCTTTTTTTCATTCCCTTCAATGACCAAGTAAATTAAGTATCACCCTTTGTCAAGAAAACATCATTTCCTTTTCCGAAAAAACACTAACTTTACGCAGTCTAAACTTTGAGTCTCTAATTACTAATGAACACGATCGATGAAATATCTATTTATAGGAGTATGCGCTTTGTTGTGCCTATTTGCCTGTCAGTCTAACGATTCCAAATACATAATAGAAGGCACTCTACCCACTGCGCAACAGGACGGGGAATGGATTTATCTGGCTCCTATGGAAAACGCCTCGATAGAGAATATCGATTCCACGAAAATAGAAAACGCACGTTTTACCTTCCAAGGGACAGGAGAAGAGATGAAAGTTCTACGTATGCGCATCCTCTTGCGCCTCAAGTTCCAAGAGCTATTAGTCGTAACGGAACCGGGCGTGACCTCGGTACGGATAGACTCCATAAGCTCGGCCTCCGGCACGCCGCAAAACGATGCCTTGCAACGTTGGAAGGACCGGAAGCAAAAGACCGATGGCGAATCCTACGCTTTATGGACAGCGCTTAAGACCTGCTCTCCGAAAGATTCTATCCGCATCAAACAGGCATGGGATTCCTTGAGAGTAGAGACGCAAGCCTTCAATTACGCGTTCATGAAAAAACATATCAACCAAACAGTCGGGAAATTCCTCTACAAGATGATAAAACCCTCCCTGACCGAAGAGCAACAAAAGGAACTGGATGAAGCGAGTCGTTAAACAGGATCTATCGATCACACTGGCGGTACTGGCGATAGCGATTTTCGTTTTCTTCTTCCGGATGTACCCTTATCATTTGTTCCATAAAGAACAAATGATGTTGTTCTTATATAACGGCGAGTTTCTTCGCGAATATCTTCATGGGGAAGCATGGCTGGCTTGTCTCGCCGGCGATTTCCTTACGCAGTTCTTTTATTATATCGGGGGAGGCCCGTTGATCCTAAGTGTTGTCTTAACCCTATTTGCCCTACTTACCTACCAGACTCTCCGGCAATTCGTCAGCAAGAGATACGCCCTTTCTCTTATGGTGGTGATCGCGGTATGGGAAACAGGAAGGTCTTGCGGGCTCGCCTATCCGTTGTCTGCCACTCTCTCCTTAACCGGGGCTGAAGGTATTTTTCTTTTATACAGCCGGAGTCAGATGGAAAGGCAACGTCTGCTTACTTGTATTCCCGCCATGCTCCTTTGCTATTGGTGCTTCGGGTACGGGGCATGGCTTTGCCTGGCCCTTATGCTGATCGCCGGATTCATAGCGCATCATCAAAAACTATGTGTCTTGCTTGCGGCAGGTATATTATTCCTTCCCGCCACTCAATATCCCGCCACCACTTGGTGGAGCAAGCCGGATCTCGACCGGGAATATGTACTGGGACTTGACGTGGAACATTATTTCGGTAACATTCAAAAGATGAGAAATCTTTTGGGAACGGACCGACAAATCCCTTGGGCTACTTATTACCGGAACTTATACAATGCCACATATCCATCCGGGCTCAACTCACCCGTCTCCCTCTCCAGAGATCTTTTAGCGTGGAACCAACCGGCAACGAGAGGATTGATCCTACCCGTGAATCCGTCCGCCTCTTTTCTCTCTATCATGTTTGCCAACGAGTTATGGTTCACGTTAGGAGATATGACCATGGCCGAGCATTGCGCCATGTTAAGCATGATCTTCTCCCCCCGGAATTCGGGTAGCCGTATGATAAAACGGTTAGCAGAAATCAATCTGGTCAACGGGGATGATGAAGCGGCTCTTAAATATCTGCGTATATTAAACCAAACACTCCTTTACAAAAGCTGGGCAGAGAAGAGGATGCCCGGTAAGCAAACCCCGCAAGTAAAGGATTGGCTGGAGAAGAAACGTAAATATATCCCAACTCGAGACCAACTGCGTGCCGGGGAGGATGCCGTAGCTTCTTTACGGAATTTAGTTGCCTCGAACGCCGGAAACCTCAACGCCTACGAATACTTGCTTTGCTATCATTTACTCTCCAAAGACCTCCGTTCTTTCGAGGAAGACTACGTGCCGGGTAAAGTACCCAGCCCCATTTTCACCGAGGCGATGTTGATCAATCTCGCCCGACAAGGTAATATCCGTGCGGAAGAACTTATAAAATACCAGATTCCAGTAGAGACAGCGAAAGAATTTGCCGATTATACCCGGCTTTATGAAGCTAAGGACGTAAGTTTAAAAGAGAAATACGGTAAGAGCTATTGGTTTTATTATCATTTTGCGGCTATTGGCCCCGGAAAGGAGGATAAGCTATGAAAAAAGAAAGAATCTTGAAACGGAAAAAAGCCTACCATTACCTTGTCTGGATAATTTGCCTGCTGGCAGGATGCGTTCCTACCCCGAAGCAAATAGAGGATACCGCAGACCCGATCCCCATGTATCCCGATTATACGGATATCATGATCCCCACAAATATCGCCCCTCTTAATTTCTTATTGAGAAACGAAGCGGACGCGATGCAAGTAACCCTGGAAGGGAAATCGAAAGAGATACAATTATCTTTTGGAAAGAAAGCCATTTTCCCCTTAGACCTATGGGAAAGCTTCTTAGAGAAGGAAGTTGGTAACCGCTTGCGAATAACCGTAATCGCCCGTATTCAGGGTAAATGGTTCCGTTACCCCTCCTTCTATTGGCAAGTAGTGCCGGAGAAACTGGATAGTTATATAAGCTACCGGCTTATAGAGCCGGGCTACGAGGTGTGGAATAAGATCCAATTACGCGAACGGGAGATCAAGACTTTCGAGGAGCGGGTTATCGCCGACAACAAGGATACGGACGGTTCCTGCATGAACTGCCATATTTACGGCAACAAGAAAGGAAGCTTATCCATGTTCCATTTGCGGGGAAAACAAGGAGGTACCATACTGAACCGTAACGGGTATTTGCGGAAATTGCGATTGAGCAACGACAGCCTGCCAGACGGGGCAGTCTATGGAGATTTCCATCCATCGGGACGGCTCGCCGTATTTTCCACGAATATCATCATCCCTGCTCTACATTCATTAGGAAGTAAGCGACTGGAAGTTTATGACACGACTTCCGACCTTGTCATCGCCGATTTCAGGAAGAGACGGCTCATTACCTCCCCTCAGACCAGCCGGAAAGATGAGTTGGAGACCTTCCCTACCTTCTCGCCCGACGGGAAATGGATCTATTATTGCTCCGCTCCTATCCTGCCGTTGCCCGACAGTATCCGTAGCCTAAAATATTCCTTATACCGTATATCCTTCCATAAGGATACCAAAGAATGGGGGCAACAGGTCGAAACCGTATGGGACGCGAAGAAGCATAATGGCTCCGCTTGCCATCCGAAAATCTCGCCCGATGGAAAGTACCTGCTTTTCACGGTAGCCGATTATGGAACGTTCCCAATCTGGCACCGGGAGACAGACCTGCGTATGATGAATCTCCAGACCGGGCAGATCGATTCTTTGCCTGCCGTAAACTCTGATAAATCGGACACCTACCATAGCTGGTCTTCTAACAGCCATTGGTTCGTCTTCGCCAGCAAACGAGATGACGGGCTGTACGGAAAGCCCTATTTCTCTTATGTAGACAGTACAGGAAAAGCCTACAAGCCATTTGTTCTGCCTCAAGAAGATCCGGAGCATTATGATATCACGTTGAAATCTTATAATATACCCGAGTTATCCACAAGTGAGCTTCTTTTCGACGCTGAAGAAATACAAGATATTTACAATGAGGAGGAAGCCGAGATTTTTAAATAATATGATCATGGAAAATACACGTAAATATATGTACATAAAAGGGATCGCTTCCCTATTATTCGGTTGTGCGATCTGCCTGTTTTGGGGACATTACTATCCCCATCATCTACATTACCACGAACAATTCCAGTTATTCCTGTTCACGCCGGAATATATAGCCGACAAATGGATCTATCCGGGAGGTATAGCGGAATACGTGGCAGAGTTCCTGACACAATTCTATTTTTTCGCTTGGGCGGGCGCTATGATCTTGGCGATCGTCCTCGTTCTTATCCAACAGCAAATAAACTGGTTGGCCAAGCGGATGGGAGCCTCAGGCTTTTGGTATCCGCTTAGTTTTCTTCCATCCATCCTGCTCTGGGTATTTTTATGCGACGAAAATGCATTGTTGGCATTACCCATCTCTATAATACTCGCCCTTTTCGCTCTAATCATACAGCGAAAAATCACCAACCCGTGGGGACAAATACTCTATACGCTCCTAATGATGCCTGTTCTTTACTGGATCGTAGGTGGAGCCTATTTTATCTTCATTGCCGGGGTAGCGATCGGGCATTGCGTTAAATCCGCTCCATCAATACCCGGCAAGCCCTATATATGGATACCTATCTACCTCTTGCTTGGTATCCTGTATCCCCTATTGGCGCAAAACCTCACGCAATATCCTTTACTCAGCCTCATGACCGGTATCGACTATTATCGTTTTCCCATGATCGTTCCCAATATCATGTTACTGGCTATCGTTGCCGCTGCCGTAACCCCCGGAGCGCCAGCCCTACTTCCCCCGCCCGCAAGAGCTACCAAGGTTTGGACAGGAATTGTATCTGCCTTACTTCTGGCCGGAGGTGGCGCATGGATTTACGCCGCTAGCGACCCGGATAAGGAAGAGGCTATGAAATATGATTACCTCGCTCGCATGAAACAATGGAACAAGATTATCAAAACCGCCGAAAACAAAACTCCTAATTCTCCCTTCTCCGTGACATGCCTAAATCTGGCTCTCGCCAAGACCGGGCAATTAGGCGATCGTATGTTTCATTTCTACCAAAATGGAACGGAAGGGTTGATTCCCACATTCCAAAGAGATTTCACCTCCCCACTCCCAACCAGCGAGATATTCTATCACCTGGGAATGATAAATTCTTCGCAACGTTATATGTTTGAGGCGATGGAGGCCATCCCCGACTACAAGAAAAGCGGACGTGCCTATATGCGCTTGGCCGAGACCAACTTGATCAACGGGCAATACGTTGTGGCCGCCAAATACTTGCGAGCCTTGCAGCATACCTTGTTTTATAAGAGATGGGCAACTAATGCCATGAGTTATCTAAATAACGAAGAGAAAATAGAGAAACACCCCGAATGGGGATGGTTGAGAAAAGCCCGGTATACGGAAGATTTCTTATTTAGCGACACGGAAATGGATGTCATGCTCGGCTTATTGTTGCAACACAATAAAAGAAACCGCATGGCTTTCGAGTATATGCTGGCCTATGTCTTGCAAAAGAAAGACTTGGAACGTTTCATGAAATACTATCCGCTAGGAAAAGATCTTGGATATAATCACATACCCATCTCTTACCAAGAGGCGTTGATCTTTGTCTGGACACAGCAGCACCCTAACTTCCAAGGTCTTCCTTGGAGCATCTCCCGTAACGTATTGGAAGGCGTAAGCGAGTTCGCCCGTATCTACACGACACAAAAAGACTCCGAGCCGATCCTTCGCCCGAAATATGAAAAGACATTTTGGTATTATTTATTATTCAGGAAATAAACAACCATGAGAAAACTTATCTTATTATATAGTATATGTATAGCGTTGCTTTCCGCTTGTGAAGAACCGGTGGTATCCCCCGAACAGATAGGGGAATATCCTTCCATCTATCCGGATTATACAGAAGTGACGGTTCCCGCCGCGATAGCGCCGATGAATTTCTCTTATACGGGTACATCCTATGAGCGGATAGATGTTATCGTAAAAGGAGGTCAAGGAAAAGAATTACATATAAACGCAAAACAAGTCCATTTCCCGGAAAAGGATTGGAGGCAACTGCTCGCTTCCAATCAGGGCGATAGTTTACTCTTTACCGTCAGTGTCAAGCAAAATGGCAAATGGCGCACTTACAGGCCTTTCCCCATGTACGTCAGCACTTATCCGATCGATTATGGCTTGGTATACCGGAAGATCGCTCCCGGCTACGAAGTCTACAGCCGTATGGGAATTTATGAGCGCGACCTATCGTCTTATGAGGAAAAGCCTTTGGTGGAAAACACGTTGGTAAAAGGCATGTGTGTAAACTGCCACGCCTTTAACCGGACAGATCCGAGCCATTTCAGCCTTCACGTGCGAGGTACACACGGGGCCACTTTTATGAGAACCGGCGACAAGGATGAATATCTCAATACGAAAACCGATCAAACGATCGCTACCTGTGTCTACCCTTATTGGCATCCCGGAGGCGAATATATAGCGTATTCCACAAACAACACCCGGCAGGCTTTTCACACGGTCAAGGACGAGCGGGTAGAAGTTCTGGACTTGGAGTCTGATGTGGTAGTATATCATCCTGCCGACCATCGTTTGCTCCTCTGCGACTCCTTGCAAAGAAAAGACCGGTTCGAGACCTTCCCGGCTTTCTCCCCGGATGGCCGTACCCTTTACTTCTGTTCTGCCGAAGCTAAAAAGATACCGGAAGAATACAAAGAGATAAGATATAATTTATGCCGTATTGATTTCGATCCCGCTACCGGAACATTCGGAAGCCGTATCGATACATTGGTGAACGCTGAGGCTTCAGGGAAAAGTGTATCTTTCCCCCGTCCCTCCTATGACGGTAAATATATTATGTTCACTCTATCCGACTACGGCAACTTTTCGATCTGGCATAAAGAGGCAGATCTATGGTTACTAAACTTGGCAAGCGGGGATCTTCGCGAACTGTCCGAAGTGAATAGCGATGATACCGAGAGCTTCCATAACTGGAGCAGTAACTCCCGCTGGTTTGTCTTCAGTAGCCGCCGGGGAGATGGCCTTTATACCCGCCTTTATCTGGCAAGTATGGACGAGAACGGTAGGATAAGCAAGCCATTCCTCCTACCCCAGCAAGACCCCGAAACCTATTACGATCGCTCCGTTTATTCCTACAATGTCCCGGATTTCGTCAATACCCCGATTCAACTGGACACAAAAGTATTTGAAAAGAAGATAACCTCGAAAGAACGTATACAGGTTCAAGCTGGAAAGTAAAAAGTAACATTTACAAAATGTAGCGCACGGATCTAATGTTTCTTTATGAATCCATTAGGTTCGTGCATGATCTGTTCGCAGTCTGTATCTAAAAAAATCCAGATGATTACCAAGAATAAGATAAATTAATATAATATCGTTATCTGATAAAATAATACTAGATTATATATACAAGACCTCTTACATTTGTATTCATAAAGAAATGACAATTATCATGAAGAACACAAAATTAATCACCATGTTATGCTTAGGAGCACTAATAGCCTGTTCTCCATCGAAGAAAGGCCAAGAGTCAACCACCGGACAGGTTTTGCCGAAAGAACGTTTAATAGAGAACCTGCGTGCGATTCCACAAAAAGGAATCATGTTCGGACATCATGATGATACGGTTTATGGTATCGGATGGGAATTTGAGGAAGGGGGCTCGGATGTACAAAAAGTATGCGGTGATTATCCGGCTGTTATCAGTTTTGATCTTGGAGAGATCGAGCTTGGGGGAGATAAGAGCCTTGATAAAGTTCCCTTCGAGAAGATACGGCAAGAAATCATCAACCAATATAACCGGGGAGGTTTGGTATCCTTAAGCTGGCATCCTCGTAATCCTAAAACCGGAGGAGACGCATGGGATGTATCAGACAGTACCGTCGTAAAATCAATCCTTCCGGAAGGGGAGAACTATACTAAATTCCAAGGTTGGCTAGGAAAGGTGAATGATTTCATCCTTTCCCTGAAAACAAGCGATGGCACTAAGATCCCTGTCCTGTTCCGTCCTTGGCACGAACATACCGGAAGTTGGTTCTGGTGGGGACAGAATTTATGTACCACCGACGAATACAAAGCGTTATGGCGAATGACTGCCGATTACCTAAACGCTCACGGAGCGACAGATCAGATCGTATACGCTTATTCCACGGGGACAGAACCACAGGATCAAGCGTCTTATCTGGAACGTTACCCCGGACACGACTTGATCGATGTACTAGGTTTCGACGCTTACCAACGGGAAGATAAAGACTTCTTCTTGAAAAGCATGGATACCTGCCTTTCCGTAATAGACAGCATAGGCAAAGCCAACGACAAGATCATAGCGATCACAGAGACCGGTTACGAAGGAATACCAGACTCCGCGTGGTGGACGGGAACCTTGTTGCCCGCCATCGAAAAATATCCGGTCGCTTACGTATTGGTATGGAGAAACGCCCGCGAGAAAATCTCCCATTTCTTTGGCCCTTATCCCGGACAAGCCTCCGCCGAGGATTTCAAGAATTTCTATAAAAATCCGAAAACACTGTTCGCCTCCGACATTAACCTATATAAATAACATCACACATAAACCAAATAACTCACATCATATCCAGTTGTAGAGACGGGGCGTGCCCCGTCTCCCACCATCTGATAATACCATTTCAAAACAGCAACATCATGGAACAATTTCAAGAAAAAGTAAACAAGCTCTTCGCCAAACACGAAACCTTGTTAAGCCGAAAAAACATCCCTTTAGAAGACGGAAACGGAATCTTCACCCGTTATCAATACCCTGTACTGACAGCCGCGCATACCCCGATCTTCTGGAGATACGACTTAAATGAAAAGACAAATCCCTACTTGATGGAACGTATCGGCATGAACGCTACCATGAACTCCGGCGCGATCAAATGGAACGGCAAATATATATTAATGGTACGTGTAGAAGGAAACGACCGTAAATCCTTCTTCGCCGTAGCCGAAAGCCCGAACGGGATAGACAATTTCCGATTCTGGGATTACCCGGTAACCATGCCGGATGATCTCGTCCCGGCTACAAATATTTACGACATGCGCCTGACCGCCCATGAGGATGGTTGGGTTTACGGTATCTTTTGCGCCGAGCGTCACGACCCGGACGCGGCCCCCGGCGATTTGTCCTCGGCAACCGCCACTGCCGCTATCGCCCGGACAAAAGACTTGAAAAACTGGGAACGTCTTCCTGACTTAAAAAGTAAGAGCCAACAACGTAACGTTGTCTTACATCCGGAATTCGTAAATGGTAAATATGCCCTTTATACCCGCCCGCAAGACGGATTTATCAATGCCGGAAGTGGCGGTGGTATCGGATGGGCTTTGATTGATGATATCACACATGCCGAAGTCGAGGAGGAAACCATTATCGACCAACGTTACTACCATACGATCAAGGAAGTAAAGAATGGCGAAGGCCCCCATCCGATCAAGACCCCGAAAGGTTGGTTGCATCTGGCTCATGGCGTACGGGGCTGTGCCGCCGGATTACGTTATGTACTTTATATGTACATGACCTCGCTGGAAGATCCCGCGAAACCCATCGCCACGCCAGCCGGTTATTTCATGGCTCCGGAAGAAGGAGAGCGAGTTGGCGATGTATCCAACGTGTTATTCTCCAACGGATGGATCGCCGATGAGGATGGAACCGTATATATTTACTACGCATCTTCCGATACCCGCATGCACGTGGCTGTATCCACAATCGATAAACTGGTAGATTATTGTATGAACACTCCTGCCGATGGACTGACTACATCCGCATCTGTCGAGACGTTGAAAAAGCTTATCGATCGGAATCTCTCACTTGTAAAATAATATACAAAAACCACTAATATGATCAAACTCACAGAGAAGATAGGCTACGGTTTCGGCGATATGGCATCGTCTATGTTCTGGAAACTGTTTGGCGCTTATTTGATGATTTTCTACACAGATGTATTCGGGTTGCCGGCTGCCGCCGTAGGTACGATGTTCCTGATAACCCGTGTATGGGACTCGGTCTTCGACCCGATTGTCGGTGTCGTGGCAGATCGTACGCAAACACGCTGGGGAAAATTCCGTCCTTACTTGCTTTGGCTAGCGATCCCGTTTGCGGCAATCGGGGTGTTAACTTTTATGACTCCTTCTTTCGGACAAACAGGTAATTTGATCTATGCCTATATCACCTATTCTTTAATGATGATGGTGTACTCTGCCATAAACGTGCCTTATGCGTCCCTACTTGGGGTAATGAGCCCGTTGCCACAAGACCGTAATACCCTTTCTACGTATCGCATGGTATTCGCTTATATCGGTAGTTTCATAGCCTTATTGCTATTTATGCCGATGGTACACTTCTTTAGCGGAAATAGCGATGAATTGGCCGACCAACAACATGGGTGGACCATGGCGGTCGTAGTTATCGCCATAATGTGCGCCATTCTCTTTTATGGATGTTTCGCATGGACAAAAGAACGGGTGAAACCGATCAAGGAGCAACAAGGCTCGTTAAAAGAAGACTTGAAAGACCTATTGCACAACAAGCCTTGGTGGATTTTACTGGGAGCGGGAGTCTCCGCATTAGTCTTCAATTCCATCCGTGACGGAGCTACCGTATATTATTTCAAATATTTTATCGTAGAGGAAGCATATGCCAACGTATCCCTTTTCGGAGTCTCCTTCGTCCTAAGCGGATTATATCTGGCGGTAGGGCAAGCGGCCAATATCGTCGGCGTAATTTTAGCCGCCCCATTAAGTAACCGGATCGGAAAGAAAAGAACTTATATGGGCTCCATGTTAATCGCCTCGGTCTTAAGTATTATCTTCTTCTGGCTCGACAAGACGGATCTGGCCCTGATCTTCACGTTCCAAGTACTGATCAGTATTTGCGCCGGCAGTATTTTCCCCCTACTTTGGTCTATGTACGCCGATTGTACAGACTACTCAGAATTAAAAACAGGGAATCGTGCCACAGGATTGATATTCAGCTCCTCGTCGATGAGCCAGAAGTTCGGATGGGCGATCGGTACGGCTATCACAGGCTGGTTACTCGCTTTCTTCGGATTCCAGGCAAATACCGTACAAAGCGAGGAAACGATCAGCGGAATCAAGATGTTCCTCAGTTTCTTACCAGCCATAGGTACGATCCTTTCCGTTATATTTATCGCCTTCTATCCACTTAGCGAAATAAAAATGAAGGAAATTACCGCTACATTAGAAACCAAAAGACAAGAAAACAAATGAGTAAAATAATAGAGACACTGCAAAATGAGGTTCAACGGGAATTAGAGAATAATATCCTCCCTTTCTGGATAAATAAAATGACCGATAACGAGCATGGCGGTTTCCACGGACAAATCACGGGAAATAACCAGCTAGTAGCGTATGCCAATAAAGGTGCTATCTTAAATGCCCGTATCTTATGGACTTTTTCTGCCGCATACCGTTTATTGCGGAAACCGGAATACCTAGAAACGGCAACCCGTGCCAAACGCTATCTTATCGATCAATTCTATGACCAAGAATTCGAGGGTATTTACTGGGAATTAGACTATACCGGACAGCCTGTACAAACGAAAAAACAAATTTATGCCCTAGGATTCGCAATCTATGGATTCAGCGAATACAACCGGGCTACCGGAGACAAGGAGGCGTTGGATTACGCGATCCACCTATTCAATACGATCGAGCGATATAGCTTCGACCCGGAAAAGAACGGTTATATGGAAGCCTTTACGAAAGAGTGGCGACAGATAGAGGACATGCGGCTAAGTGATAAGGACGAGAATGAAAAAAAGACGATGAATACCCATCTGCATATCCTCGAACCTTATACCAATCTGTACCGGGTATGGAAAGACGAACGTCTAAAAAAACAACTCCGTAACTTGATCCTGATTTTCACCGACAAGATCTTGGATCATCAGACCTATCATCTAAACCTCTTCTTCAACGAGGACTGGGAAAGTAAATATCGTATCATCTCTTACGGACATGACATAGAGGCTTCTTGGTTACTACACGAGGCCGCTATAGAATTGGGAGACAATGAGATTCTTCAAAAAGTAGAACCTTTGACACAAAAGATAGCGATAGCGGCCGAAGAGGGATTATTGGCAAACGGCAGCCTTATTTACGAGTATCATCCGAATGAGCGGAAAGCCGATACGGACTTGCATTGGTGGGTACAGGCTGAGAACGTAATCGGCCACCTCAACCTGTACCAGCATTTCGGAGATGAGCCTGCTTTAGACACTGCCTATAAATGCTGGAAATTCATCCAACGCTATTTAATTGACAGGGAACAAGGGGAATGGCATTGGAGTGTATCACTCAACCACGAGATCAACCGCAAGGATGATAAGGCGGGTTTCTGGAAATGCCCCTACCACAACGGACGTATGTGCATGGAGATTATCGAGCGCAAGATCTCATAACCAGGATTTTTATTTAAACAACTATTAAATATGAATAAGATCAATCTTCTACTAATCGCTTTATTCATTTGCAGCGCCCATTTGCTTGCCGAGATCAAGCTTCCGGCTTTAGTAGGCGACAATATGGTACTACAACAAGCCACTAAAGTAAGGCTCTGGGGAAACGCCACCCCAAAATCAATCATGAAAGTCCGTAGCTCTTGGGATAATACAGAATACACCGCCCAAGTAAACGAGCAAGGCGCATGGGAAATTTGGCTTCAAACACCTTCAGCCAGTTTTGAGAAGCAACAAATCACATTAGAGAATGGACAAGACAAGATCGTCTTGCACGATCTTTTGATCGGAGAGGTATGGTTCGGCTCCGGCCAGTCTAACATGGAAATGCCATTAAGAGGTTTCTGGCACTGTCCTATCGAGGGAGGCAATCACGCCATCGCTACCTCCGGGAAATACAAGAACTCGATTCGTTACGCTACAATCCAACGAGTAGGCGCACTGGAGCCAAGAGATTACCCGGTAGGTGGAGAATGGAAAATATGCGATCCGCAAAATGCCCCTGACTTTGGAGCTACAGCCTATTTCTTCGCGACCCTGCTGACTGAAGTACTGAATGTCCCGGTAGGTATCATCAACTGTAGTTGGGGTGGTTCCACGGTTGAAGGTTGGCTGCCCAAAGATATCCTGCAAAATTATAGCGACATCGATCTATCTCTAGCGGGTAACGACAAGAAAATCCATCCAATGCTACAACCCATGATTATGTATAATGGAATGCTGGAACCTGCCAGTAAATATACGATCAAAGGCTTTTTGTGGTATCAAGGAGAATCGAACGTCGGACATCCCGACTACGCTAAACGCCTGGTGACAATGGTAGAACATTGGAGAGGATTATGGGGACAAGGAGAATTACCTTTCTATCTTGTAGAAATAGCCCCCTATGAATATGGAGAGGGTGACCAAGCCGCATACCTCCGCGAGGAACAATACAATGCCACACGCTTGATCCCAAACAGTGGTATCGTCTCCACAAACGATTTAGTACAAGATTACGAAAAACGGCAAATACATCCGAAAGAGAAACAAAAGATCGGCGAACGTCTTTGCTATATGGCCCTAAACAAAACATATGGCTACACGACCATCGCCTGTGAGGGGCCTGAATACGACCATATGGAAATCGACAAGGATAAAATCATCCTTTCTTTCAAGAACGCAGAAGAAGGTTTCAACCGTGATAACGGGATCATAGGCTTCGAGATCGCCGGGAAAGACATGCGTTTCCACAAAGCAAACGCAGCTATAGACCCCAACAAGAAAACGGTTATCATTTCCGCTCCGGGTGTAAAAGCTCCGATTGCTGTCCGCTACGCTTTCCGGAACTTTCAAATAGGAAACTTACAAAATATACACGGGTTGCCGATGTTTCCTTTCCGTACGGATAAATAAAACGAATCACAAGGGGATATTCAATACGTTATAATATTCAAGCTTGTTCGCACATTACACCCTATTTTTATTCATAAGAAGTATTTAGTTTGACTTCATTCTATTGTGATAATAGAAATTGCTCTTAAGGTATTAGTTCACTTAATTTTTCTCTCAAAAATATGGGAGATCTTATTTTACAAGGAATCAGAGAATCACTCTGATTCCTATTTATTTTTCATTCATATCACATTGTATACAAAAAATGATAGTTTGTATACAGACCATACTCGTACATTGCGCTTCTTTTGCATTTAGATTTACCGAAGGGAGCAAGATTCTTATAATAAACTAAATACCAATATTTTCATGAACAAACTAATCAACAGAATTTCTCCAGAAACATCTGAAAAACGAATCCTACATGCCGGTTTTAGCTTAATATCGATGACAGAGGAAATAAGACAAACCTTATCCGGTCTATCCAGTGATATGATTATTTTTATCCTAACCGGATCTATAACCATATATTCCAATAAAGAAGAAAAAAGGACAATTGATGAACGATATATGATCTTTTTAAGATCATTCGAGAATTATACGTATGATATCACACTGGGATCAAAAGTCATTATCTTCTTTTTTGACAGTTTATCCATGAACGAGTTACCGTATTACCAACACCCATACGGAATACTGCCCCAACCCATCTCCAAATGGATAGAACTGAAAATAGAGGAACCATTGTATGCCTTTCTAGAACTCATCGGACAATATCTCGAAAAAAATCTACCGGACTACTCCTTGTATGAATTAAAAAGAACAGAGTTATTCTATTTATTGAAGACTCTTTATAAGAAAGAAGAATTAGACTACTTTTTCTATTTATCAAGTACACATTCATCAGAGTTCGAGAGACTAATCGCCGAAAATTACATGAAAGCTAAAACAGTGACTGATCTAGCTCAATTGGTAGGTTGCGGAGTAAATTCCTTCCGTATGAAGTTTAAAAAGGCTTTTGGCATCCCAGCCTATGAATGGCTGATGCAAGAAAAATCCAAACGTCTATTAGTCTCTATGGCAAACTGCAAGGATAGCTTTAAGAATATAATTGATGAATTCGACTTTTCGTCGCATTCGCATTTCTACAAATTTTGCAAGGCACGTTTTGGGTATAGCCCTACGGAACTAAGAAAAAAGTTCAAGTCATTGTGAATATTCCCCTATCAAAATATACATTTAATTTATTAAGTTGTATAACTCCAAATAAGTCATGCCCATTTATCTTTGTCTTGTTGATTTTAGACACCTTTCCATATGGATGATCTAGTAAACGATAATATATAATGACCACAGTATTTTTCTATATTTTGTTATTCCTAAATAAGAACTGGGATAAAATTAGTGAACAAGAGAGTAAAATGACATCGCCAATAATTCGCTATATTTTGTTAGGGGTTATCTTATTCGTGATCTTGACACGTATACTTTCTATACTACAGTTTTTGCGATTAAAGCGGAAATTAAAAAAACGTATTTTCCAGAAACAAGAAAAAACACCTCGCAAATAAGAACCTCTATTCTTCGATATACATTGATTATTAAAGGAAATTATTCACGTACAACCGTTCCGTGCGTTTCATCTTGTTTATGCTTTTGGATGAACAAGATGAAACACAGGTACAGGCCCTATTTTATAAAGAATAAGTCAGCGTAAGCCAAGCCACCCTAGCATCACGATTACGCTTTTGTGTCATTTCCAAATTCGGGGTATCAATAATCGTAGTTTCTTCCAAACTATCGAATATATTATTGATACTTAAATTCGCGCACAACTTCCGATTGAGGAAATACTGAGAAAGGCCGGCATTTACGCTATAACGGCTTTTGATCTTACCTTGAGGCGTAAGCTGGTCGGAAATGTAGAAACCATCGATCTGGAAATCCGTAGTCGGCGTAATACTTACGTTTACATTTCCTTTGACATCCCAACACACCAAAGATTTCTTCTCGTCATAGCCGATCGTACGCCCGTCGATCTCATCGCGGTAGACATCACCGGAGAAACCGATTGTCAAGATTCGCACCGGATTCCAACTACCGGACAGGTCGGCTCCTACCGCTTGGCTATGCCCGATGTTTTCTCTCTTCCAAACCGTCTCATCATTAATCTGACTAGCGACCTCCATAATACGATTCGTACGATTTCGGTAATAAATTGCCGGAGTCAGGCGAAAACGGGGAGCGGAAAACTGATATCCTAATTCTACCAGATGAATAAACTCATCTTTTAAATCCGGATTACCCTGGATAATGTGCGTAGCGTCGCTATTATTCAAGAAAGAACATAAATAAGCCCCAGTCGGGCGAATCACACGTTGTTGATAGCTCAAACTCAAATGATTATTTTTATTCACCTCATAAGTAAAACGGGCACGAGGATATAAATGGAAACGGGAGTTCTCATTTAAGCGGCCTTTCACGTCGGACCAATAAGGATCATTCTCCCATGAAGGGCTGAACTCATCCAAATTGAAATGACTGAACTCAGCTTGTACACCTAAATCCACATTTAGATTCCCCCAACTCTTTTCTACCGTAGCGTAAATCAAATTCAGATACCGATTGAAATTATAATTATAAGACTTCGACTTGTTCAGCACAAAAAGATCATCGCTCTTGTCTGAGGCAGTCGTAAGATAATCCTCTTTCCGGGCACGTCCAATGTAACCAACACTAAAATTCCACCCGTCGAAATATTGGCCATAACCGAATCCCCAGAAATAATTATGCTTCTTTTGATCGATAAACTGATTATCCTCCGCTACAATATTCCCGTTTTGAGGATTCTCATTCTTGAAATCGTTATCCTCATCATACGAGAAGTTATTATAATTAAATACGGTATAAAAAACCTGATTATCCGATATCTTATGATTCCAATAGGCCTCAGCGGCATATGCCTCCTGACGCTGATCATTATACCGATTTCGGATAACATACTTCATTTGCTCGCCACTCGTATTGAGTACCCGATTATTGATACGACCATAGCGGCTATAATCCATCAGGTGATACAGGCCATGTACGGTTATCACATCCTTAGGAGAAAGATCATAATCCACTTTCACGTCCGCGACATGCACATCCGGGCGAGCCGTGGCATTATTATCCATGAGGGTCTGGTTTTTCGCGTTCCGGGTATGTTTACTATACGTACGTTCACGATACTCTTTACGATAATTATACTTAGCGTTAATATGGAATTTTCCCGGATGCAAATTCAATACGGCACCAGCGTTATAACGTTCGTTCCATCCCGCACCCAATGTAACATAAAGAGGCGAATCTGTCTTTCCATACATCCGGGGTACTAAATTGATAATACCGGACTCTCCATCCGGAACAGTCATCATAGAAGGAAACGATCCGACCGTGACCTGATTAAAAAACGTAGCAGGCAATTGAATCAATACATCGCCACTATTTTCCTCCAACAAGCCATAAGGAACATTGTTGATCAGCATCCCTACGTTATTAGATCCCCGATAAATAACCGCCCCCTCTATATCCGTCACGACGGAAGGTAGCTGACGGAAAGCCTCAGCAGCCGTATTTGTTATGCTACTCAAATTGTTCTCTACCCGCAGGAACCTCATTCCGTCTCTCTCACTTAATCCGGCGAAACGAGCTCCTTGTACCTCGATATTCCGTATGGTAAGTGTCGTATCGGCAGGAGTTTGCGATAAGACCGGCACAGTTAATAGAACTGCTAATGGAAGAAGTAAAATTTGTCTCATATCATTATCTATGGTTTATAAACAAAAAAGTCTGTATGTTCAACGCATACAGACTGTCCTCAAAACTCGTTTACTGATTATCACTCAGCAGGAGCAGCTTCTACGGCAACAGAGTCTACACTCTCAACGGCTACAGAATCAGTAGCGGCGGCATCCTCTTCTACCACAGGAGCACTCTCAACTACAGCAGCCCCTTCTGCTTCTGCGACAGATTCAGTAGATTCCGCAGACTTGTTACCACAAGATGCGAATGAAACAGCTGCGATAACAGCAGCAAATGCAACTAACTTTTTCATTTTGTCCTTAAATTAAACGGTCTATAATATCTTGTTGTTGTAAAACGATGCAAATGTATGTATTAATTATATATGTTGTACAACATAAGACATTTTTTTTAAATTTATTTTCGGCATCCTTTACAACGGGCTGATTATTAATCGCATTCGCTCTTTACTTAATTTATTAATAATTACTGTACAGGTAACGTTTAATACTTTTCTTCGGTGTTTTCTCGAATTCCGTCGGATACAACTGTATCTCGGAGACCGCTTCATACGGTGCCAGAAGCTTATTCAATTCAACCCTGTTTTGCTCCATGATAACAGGGAGATCCGTATGTGAGATACCGGTACTATCTACCGTATCGTAATCCGGATAAACCATACCGATCAATTTCCCACCTCTCTCAACTACAAGGCTTTCCATAACGAAAGGCAAGTTATTAAGCTTAGACTCTATTTCTTCCGGATATATATTTTGTCCGCTAGGGCCTAAGATCATCGTCTTGCTACGTCCTCGGATAAAGATACGGTTATCGTGATCGATCGTACCCAAATCGCCCGTTTTTAACCAGCCGTCTTCCGTGAATATATTCCGGGTTGCCTCCTCATTCTTATAATATCCTTTCATCACGTTCTCACCCGATACTTGAATCTCCCCTACCTTATTATAAGGATCATCCGAATCTATACGAACCTTCATGATACCTTTCAAGACCTGGCCGCAAGAACCGGGTATATATTCATCGTTATGATCATAACTGATTAACGGGCCGCATTCCGTCATGCCATAACCGATCGTGAACGGGAATTTGATCTTATACAAGAAATCCGTTACTTCTTGATTCATGGCGGCACCTCCCACGATCACTTCACGGAAACGTCCTCCCAAAGCATCTACCAGATGCTTGCGGATCTGGGCATAAATACGAGTATCCAACAACGGAATATTCAAGGCCAACCTCAAGGTACGTTTATTCAACTGAGGAAGGATCATTTTCTTATAGATTTTCTCCAAAATCAGGGGAACCATCAAGATTAAGTTCGGTTTCACCTCCTCGAAAGCCTTCAATAAGATTTTAGGAGACGGCACCTTCCCTAATAAATAGACATGTACGCCAAATGCCATAGGAACCAATAAATTGAAAGCGCAACTATAAGCGTGGGCCAAGGGCAAGAAACATAGTTCCCGTTCGCCCCGGAACAATAAATCCAGCGTCCGGGCATAAGTCACGTTTCCGGCCAAATTATTACCAGTCAACATAACTCCCTTGCTAAACCCGGTCGTACCCGACGTATAGTTGATCTCTACCACCTTGTCATTATCCAACTCCGCATACTTGATATCCTCCTTGGTGAAACCATCCGGATACTTCTCGACCATCTTCTCATCCAGCGATTTCATCAGTTTCTGGATATTCTCTCCATCCCGTTGATGCAAACAACGATAATCGGAAAGAGAAAACACACCGCGTACTTCCTCTATCTTATCTTCCTCCAAAGAATCCCAAATACGGTCGCTAACAAACAAAAAGACTGATTCCGAGTGATTTATGATATGATGTACATCATTCGGGCTAAAGTCTTGGAGAATAGGCACGATAATCGCCCCATAAGTTATAGCCGCCATATAAGCGATACACCAGCGAGAGCAATCCTTACCGATCAACGCGATCTTATCGCCACGACGAATCTGGCACTCATGAAATAATAGATGAATACGCGCGATCTCCGTCGCTACATCTCCGAATGTAAAGGTTTTACTTTTCCCATAATCCGTTAATGCGGGCAAGGCCCAGTTTTCCTTGAAACTCTCCTCGTAAATCTTAATGAAATTCTCCTTGATCATAGCAGACTTTTGTGAAATTTGCGTAAAAGTAAAAACAAATCCTTACTTTCACCATGATACACCCTAATAAATTTACAATTAAGAATGAAAAGACAAACATTTATACGATCAACAGCTACTCAAAATCCTATAGATAGTAATCGTCGCTTCAACCGGAATTAGTACCTTTGCGTCCTAACAAAATCGAAAATGATAGATCAGACCGTATTTAACAATAAAAAGGCCGCTTATTACACCTTGGGTTGCAAACTTAATTTCGCGGAGACCTCCACCATCGGAAAACTATTAGCCGAACGAGGTATCCGTAAGGTACGGCCCGGTGAAAAAGCAGATATATGCGTGGTAAATACCTGCTCTGTAACGGAATTAGCCGACAAGAAATGCAGGCAAGCGATTCGCCGGATCGGTAAGCAACACCCCGGTGCTTTTATCGTGGTGACCGGATGCTACGCACAGTTGAAGCCGGAGGAAGTCTCCCATATAGAAGGTGTCGACCTAGTCCTTGGCGCCGAACAGAAACTACAAATCCTTCAATACCTGGAGAATCTGGAGAAAAAAGAAAACGGAGGAGCGGTTATCGCCTCACACAGTAAGGATATACGTTCCTTTTCTCCTTCTTGCTCGGCCGATGACCGTACGCGTCATTTTTTGAAAGTACAAGATGGATGCGATTATTATTGTTCTTATTGTACCATTCCTTTCGCCCGCGGAAGAAGCCGGAACGGTACGATCGCCAGTATGGTAGAACAAGCTCAAGAAGTAGCGAGTAAAGGAGGTAAAGAGATTGTATTGACAGGCGTGAACATCGGAGACTTCGGTAAAAGTACCAACGAGACCTTTATTGACTTAATCCGGGCCTTGGATGAGGTAGAAGGAATCGTACGTTATCGAATCTCTTCTATCGAACCGAATTTGATTACCGACGAAGCCATAGATTTCGTGGCCCATAGTAAACGTTTCGCCCCTCATTTCCATATCCCCTTACAAAGCGGTAGCGATGCCGTCTTGAAACTAATGCGCCGCCGTTACGACACCTCTCTCTTTCGCCATAAGATCGAAAAGATCAAGGAAATAATGCCGCACGCATTTATCGGGGTAGACGTAATCGTAGGAACCCGCGGCGAGACCGACGAGTATTTTGAAGAGGCACGCCAATTCATCGAGAGCCTAGATATAAGTCAATTACACGTATTCAGTTACTCCGAACGCCCGGGCACCCAAGCGTTGAAGATCGACTATGTAGTAGATCCGAAAACCAAACACGCGCGCAGTCAACAACTGCTGGATATCTCGGACCAGAAACTGCATGCCTTTTACGAGGCTCATTGCGGAAAAGAAGCGAATGTATTATTCGAACAAACCAAGAAAGATGGTAAGATGCACGGTTTCACCGAAAATTACATCAAGGTGGAGATTCCTTATGACGCGACCTTGGTCAACCAGACCTGCGAAGTCATACTAGGAGACTGGAATGAGGATCATACCGCCCTTACTATCGATTGTCAACTATCAACCATAAACGATCATGTGGGATAAAATACAATATGCCGTTCTTTACAACTGGGTAAAAATACACGCTTTACTTCCCATGCGGGTTTTATACGTGTTATCAGACATTCTATATGTCCTCATCTATAAAATAGCAAGATATCGGGTAAAGGTAGTTCGTCGTAATATAACCTCCTCCTTTCCTGATAAATCTAAGGCTGAATTGCGAAGGTTGGAACATCGGTTCTATCATCATTTCGCCGATTATATCGTGGAAACGATCAAACTGGCCCATATATCCCTAGACGAGATACAACAGCGCGCTTACCTGAAGAACCCGGAATTAGTAGACCGGCTTATGGAAAAAGGGCACACTTGCTTCATCCTTACGATGGGGCATTACGGTAACTGGGAATGGTTTTCAGGATCGACCAGCCGTTTCGAGGACTCGCGGATTTATCAGATATACCGTCCGCTAAAAAACAAAGCCTTTGATAAATTATTCGCAAATCTCAGGACACAGTTCGGCTCTTACGGTATCAAGAAAAACGACACGATACGAGATATTATCAAGTTAAAACAAGACAAGACCCGGTCTGTCGTAATCTTTCTGGCAGACCAGACCCCGAGTAAGGCGAACCTGCATTATTGGACCGAGTTCCTTCATCAAGATACGGCTATATTAACCGGTCCGGAGCGTATTGCACGTAAGCTGAACCTACCTGTCATCTTCCTTGATACACAAAAGGTAAAAAGAGGTTATTATACGGTAGATATGAAACTCATTACAGAGGCACCGAAAGAAACGCCTGAGAATTATATCACCGAGCGATACGCACGGCTTTTAGAGAAAATGATCTTACGTGATCCGGCCTACTGGTTATGGACCCATAAACGTTGGAAACATAAACACGAACAACAAGGATGAAAAAGGTAGCGATTGTCATCTTAAACTGGAACGGACGAAAATTGATGGAGGAATTCCTTCCTTCAGTCGTAACCAATACCCCGGCATGGGCAGAAGTTATCGTAGCTGATAATGGTTCCACCGACGACTCGATTAAGATGCTAAAGGAAAAATTCCCGGCCGTTAGCGTTATTTCCTTCGACCAGAATTACGGCTTTGCCGAAGGGTATAATCAAGCGCTCAACAGGCTTGATCACGAGTATTGTGTTTTGCTGAACAGCGATGTAGAGGTGACTCCAAATTGGCTGAACGCTCCGATAGCAACTCTTGATTCCGATCCCAGCATCGCATGTGTCCAACCCAAAATACGGGCTCAACGAAATAAGGAATACTTCGAATATGCGGGAGCGGCCGGAGGATACATTGATAAATATGGCTATCCATTCTGCCGGGGAAGGATCTTACATATCGTTGAGAAAGATGAAGGACAATACGATACTCCCGCAGATATCCTATGGGCGACAGGAGCTTGCTTGTTCGTTCGTACAGCCATTTACAAGGAAGTGGGAGGATTGGATGCCGGATTCTTCGCTCATCAAGAAGAAGTCGATATGTGTTGGCGTTTGCGTTCCCGGGGATATCGGTTGGTATGTGTCCCACAATCCATCGTCTACCACGTGGGTGGGGCTACCTTGAACGCGGAAAGTCCACGTAAGACCTTCTTGAATTTCCGGAATAGTTTATTGATGCTTTATAAGAATTCCCGAGAAGAAGACTTAAGGCATGTGATGCGTATCCGCTTCTGGCTGGACTATATAGCTGCTATAAAGTTCCTGCTAACCGGACATTTCGCTAACGCGAAGGCTGTTTATAAGGCAAGGAAAGCTTATCACCAACTCAAACCTGAATATGCGCCTAAACGCAAAGAGAACCAAGAGAAAAGGACACTTAATACTATTCCGGAACTGAAACGAGATAGCTTAATCCTGGCATTTTATCTAAAAGGGGAAAAAACATTCAAGGCAATAAAGGATAGGCGATAAAGAAACCAAGAATACAGTAAGTACTAAAAATAGGGCATCTCGTAATATTCTCATAATCAATACAATAAAAAGCATACAATGTTTTCGGGAAAACATGTACATGTTTTTTCGGAAACATGTACGAGAATTCTTGAAAACACGTACATATTTTATGTGTACAGAATCTTCCCGCCAAGCGGGATATATGAATAGTCATGAAATGATATGGATTACTCGATTTTAGAACACAGATATTGCGCTCATTATTCAAATAGCCACGGTAATCATCTCAAGAGACAGTAGAGTTCAAATCCTTTAAAATTCCATTATTCGCATTGTCTATCACGGAATTATCCAAAGAATCCAGATAAATAAGAGTAGTTTTCTCAGATGTATGTCCCATTCCTGCGCTGATGACCGCAACAGGGATATTATGATTACGTGCGGCGGTAGCCCAACTATGGCGGGGAGTATATGAGGATAGAGGTAACGCCTCGCCAATCAATCTGCCCAATCGCTTGAGTTTCTGATTATGGTAGTTCAATCCTGTTTGGTATTGCAGATAAGCCCGATCCGGATTTTCAGCGGTAATGATAGGAAAGACATAAGGAGACTTGGAGGTGACTGGTATATACCGTCTCAAAATCGCCTCCATGCAAGGCTCAATACGTAATGTCAAGCTTTGGCCGGTCTTATGACGGCAATAGGAAATCACCCCCTTACCTATATTTTCTTTTTTCAGATAAGCCATATCCACAAATGCCATACCACGAGTACAATAACTGAACACGAACAGATCACGAGAGAGTGCTAGAGCTGATGAACGAGACAGATCAAGCCTCTGTAATTTCAAAATAGTCTTTTCACTAACAGCCCGCTTAGAAGTCTTGGCGATTCCGGTATATACTTCATGAAAGGGAAAGGCTTGCGCCACAAGCTGTTCGTGTACTGCCTTATTATAGGCGGCACGCAGAATTCTCATATAAAACGAACTACTGTTCCGGCTTACTTTTCTTCCCCATAACCATTTCTCATACTTACAGATCGTCTCAGTATCTAACACAGAAAGAGGGATATCATAATTATCTAAAAAAGAGGAAAAGCTATTCAATGTACGCAAATAATTCCGTGAGGTACTGAATTGGCCATTCTGACGAAGGATGCCTATCTCTTTTCTCAGATAGTCCAACATTCCAATTTCGCTTTTGGGAGCCTGAAACCTCTCGATAACTTCAGACAAGGTGTATTCGTTCCCTATACTATCTAATTCCCTAATAATTTGCCGAACCGCAGCTAAATCCGCATCTATCCGTTTCCGGTAAGAGAAAATCGTACTTTCATTACCAGGCGTAACGACCAATTCCCGTCGTTCCCCATCCCACCAATGAGGAAATATCCGCATATCGGTAGTAATTTGTCTATTCTCTTGTCTGTGACAAAGTTGATAACAAACGACTCCAGCCTTACCTCTCACTGTCGATGGACGGAACTTTACTTTTATTGTAGCCATACTTTTTTAAGCTAATTTTATACCAATCAACCTTGAATGTCAATAGTTAGATGGCATTTAAACACAAAACTTTCCCAAAAAGTTGCCTCACAATAAAATATCCCCTTTACCCAGCCTCAAATTTGACGCAAGATAAAGGGGATAAATAATAATAAATGAATTATGTAGCCGGCTTAACCTATCGCCTCACGCAATATATCGATCAAGATAGGTTTCAATCCACTCACAAAACATTCCACGGCAATAACCATCAGGATCAACCCCATCAAACGCATCATCACGTTATTCCCCGTCTCTCCCAATAACCGCACCAGACGGGTAGAAGCTCGCAAGATCAAGAACGTGATAAAATAAACGAAAGCGATTATCCCGATCAACGTACCTTTCAAGGGTAGTGTCGAGGCATCGTCCATAAGCATGATGGCATTGGCGATCGCTCCCGGGCCACACAGCATCGGGATCGCCAAAGGAGTTATAGAAATATCGTCGGCATAAGTTTTCACTTCCTCCTCTTTCAACTTCGCATTGGAATAACGGGCTTGAAGCATATCAAACCCGATCTTGAAAATAATAAAGCCGCCGGCTATACGAAAGCCGTTCGAGGAAATACCAAAGAACTTGAACAGGAACTGCCCGGAAAAAGTAAAAACCATTAACGTGATAAACGATACGATCGTTGCTCTCCGGACAATCGCCTTTCGCTCATGTTCATCCATCCCATTTGTCATGGTTAGGAACACAGGCATCGTACCAAGCGGATTGGTCAACGTAAAAAACGAGGTAAAGCATAATAGCGCAAAAGGTAACAAGTCTTCCATGATGATCATTATTTTGCCTAAAATTTAGTGAGCTCCTTGATAAGCTGTTTTTGCCCGGCAGTTTTATCTGCATGCGTACAAGGACCGGTCACACAACCTCCCTCGCAAGCCATCACTTCTATAAATTGCGCAGGGGCCTTTCCGGTTTTAGCGTAAGCACGTAATAACGCCACGTTTTTCTTTGTCAGGTTGGCAACCTGCACAGCATTTACGCTCTCTTCCTTTAAATAGGTCTTAACAGCGTTGATCACACCACCACTTTGTGCGAAACCATGTGCCTCGCGGACAGCGTTAAACAACACCGAAAATGGCTGAACCTCCTCAATCTTGATATCCAATCCCTTTAATACAGCCCCCATCTCCTCGAATGTAAGCGTAAAGTCCACGCACGGATCTAATTTCACCTCCTTCCGTTTGGCCACGCAGGGACCTATAAACACGACCTTTGCATACGGGTATTTCTCTTTCACGATACGGGCCGTATAATACATCGGAGAACCGGTAGAAGAGATGTATTTCTTTAAATCCGGAATATGTTTCTCGGCCAGTTGTATATAAGACGGGCAACAACTGGTTGTCATGAACGGTTGCCCCTCTCTCAATTTCTCGACCAGCTCTTCCGCTTCATGACGGGTAGTTTCCATAGCGCCTTGGGCTACCTCAACTACTTCCTCAAATCCCAAGGACTTGATAGCTCCATATACGTTCTCTTTCGGAGCGCTGAACTGGGCCAAGATAGAGGGAGCGACAATCGCTACCATCTGTTCCTTATTCCGTAGACGTTGCAAAATATCGAATACCTGGGAGATCTCGAATATCGCGCCAAACGGACAAGCATTCACGCATTTGCCACAATATATACATTTAGACTCATCGATATGTTCCACCCCATACTCGTCTTTGCTGATCGCCTTGACAGGGCAAACCTCCTCGCAAGGAATAGGGATATAAACGATCGCATGGTACGGACAACTTTGATGACATTTACCGCAACTGATACAGGTATCATGGTCTATCTCGGCCTGACCGTTTTTCTTGAACCGGATGGCATCTTTCGGACAGTTCATATAACAACTGCGAGCCACGCAACCCCGGCAAAGATTCGTGATCTCATAATTCACGGAGACACAGGAAGAACACGCCTCATCCACTACGCACATAATGTTTTCCTTCTTATTCTCCGAGCGGAGTAGAGCCCGTTTCGCATACTCGGAGAGCAGTGTCAACTCGTCTTCCTCATCTTCCATATCAAAACCCAGCAAAGGCAAAGTCTTGTATTTCCACACGGCACGTTCCTTATGTATACAGCAACGGCCTCTCACTTTAGATTTTCGGGGACTCAACTCGATCGGCAAGCGATCAATTTCTTCCAGAAGACGATTTTCTTTCCAAAGCTTTACTAACTTCGCAAGTAATCCGTGACGAACAATCATCACATTGTTGGTAAATGCCATAATGTTATCGTATTTGTGCTTTTAGTATATCGTATATCGCATCACTTCTTTACAGGCGCGAAGGTAGATAAAAGTTTTTAAACAGAAAGAAAGCTTTCTTTAAGAATTATCGAGGCGCTATGAATATCCCCACCAAACGGAGGATTCAATTTGGACAAGACAAGTTCCACCTCTGTAATCTGTGGAAACCTCTCTTTCAAGGCTCTCAATATACGTCCCGCCGCATGCTCAAGAAGCTTTGACGGGACAGCCATTTCCGCTTTTACCGTCTCATAAACAGCGGCATAATTGATCGTATCATTTAAATCATCGTTCCATACCGCTTTCTCCAACGGAGCCGTCAATACCAAGTCTACGATAAAAGTATTCCCCACCCGGGTCTCTTGAGGAGCCACGCCATGATAGGCATAAAAGGTCATCCTACGTAATTCGATCTTTGTTGTCATAATCTTTTAATTTATCTGTAAATGTATAGAAAGTAAACCTTCCTGCAAAAAAATAGTCTTATATTTGTCAACCAAGTAACAACACATTATGATGGGAATAAAACAAAAAGATGAAAACTCCGCAAGTGGCTTGCACAACGCTTTAGCGGCAGGGACAACAATAAAAGGTAACATTATAACAGAGACAGATTTTCGCTTGGATGGAAAAGTAGAAGGAGATATCAGTTGTAACGGAAAGATCGTTATCGGCCCTAAAGGCAGCGTAACAGGTAACATCGTATCCGAGAACGCCGAGATTCTGGGCGAGGTAGACGGCTCCGTAAAAGTAAGCGCAAGGCTTGTCCTAAAATCAACGGCTGTCATCAAAGGAGACATATTTTCCCAATCCCTAGAAATAGAACCGAACGCACGATTCAATGGCGCTTGCTCAATGTGTTCCGAGAATAAAGAATAAACAAAAAAGGGAGGGTGTGTCAAAACTAACATGACCGTTCCCTAAAGTTACAGATTATAACTATAACATTTAAAAGGGTCGTATCAAGCTCTGTATTGAGTAGTGATACGACCCTTTTTTTAGTCTTTCAGGGTGTTCAAATTTCAAATCGCAAGTTCATATTTTCAAAAATTGAGTTTTGACACACCCTCCCTTATTTTTTATTTCCGTCCAGCCTCTTTTATCAAGGAAACTATTTTACCATTCAGGTTATCAGCCTGTAAAAGTTGTTCCAATGTAATATGCATCCGATAGCGCCAATAATGCTTTGAATTTGCCGGAACGTTGATTCGCTCGGATTCTATATCTTCTCGTTTAATGGAATCCTCCATGGCAAACCAATCCTGCAACGGGATAATCGTCAACATAGAACGAGTCTTTAAATGATTGGAGATTATCTGGGTAGCGATCTCAGCCGTACATTCAGCTGGGGCGTCGCCAATCCGTTGTAACACATTGTTGTAATAACGCTGTGTCTTCTCCGGATCCTCTTTCCACCAATTACGAAGAGGAGTCATATCATGGGTGGAAGTCGTACAAACGGAATGGTAAGGCAAATTAAACATATCGGTAAATTCCCGTTGAGGGCTTTTCGGCATACGTTCAATCTCAAGGCTCAGTATTTGCAACTTATTCATAACCTCGGGAACAGAAGCCGGGATCATTCCTAAATCTTCTCCACAAACCAGCATTTTCGTAGATGCTATCAATGGAGTCAAACGCTTAAACGCCTGCGCCTTCCAAAAATCATTATGACGATGATAGAAGAAATGCCAGTATAATTGATCGAACGCATAACGATCGGAACCACTCAATTCCCTATAGATATAAGATTGGTTCGCCGAGATACGGGGATGAAACTTATCGGTCTCCCTCGGATCACGCAGGAATAACACCTCATTAGCAATCGTGAACAGCCCATTCTTGATCCGCATGGAAACAACGTCGGTTTTATCCGCAAATAAAGCCTCGATCTTCCTCTGCGTATCACAGAAAGGTTTTAAGACATAATGACGAGAGGAGGATTGCGCCAAATAAGTACCGATCACCTCTTCCGTATTTTCCCCAAACAATTCCGGTAAAAACTGCCGGTTAATATGCGGTGTCGTGAAACGAGACTCATTAAAATTCAAACCATATTGCTCGATCTCTTCTCTCGAGAAAGGCAATGCAGGATTGAAATGGCCACACAATCCTTGCACATATTCACAGGGTACTTCCCAGATACGGAAAAAACCCAAGATATGATCTATGCGGAAACAATCGAAATAATCGCCCAATTTAGAGAAACGCTTTTTCCACCAAGAAAAATTATCCTTCTCCATCGCATCCCAGTTATATGTCGGGAACAACCAATTCTGACCGTTCACGGAGAAATCATCTGGTGGAGCACCCGCTTGGCCGTTCATATTAAAATACTTCGGTTCCGTCCAAGCCTCTACACTGGTACGACTCACGCCAATAGGCAAGTCTCCTTTCAAAACGATTCCATTCTTGCGAGCATAATCCGATACCGACTTAAACTGATCGTGCAGTACATATTGCAAGAAATACGTGAACGAGATTTCCGGCCAAGCGTCACTCTGTTCCCGGCATAAGGCACGGACACGAGTCTTATTATAAATAGAATTTCCTTGCCATTGAGAGAAATCGGAAGTACCATAACTTTCCCGCAGGAAACAATAAGTGGCGTAAGGCATCAGCCACGACTCATTTTGCTCCAGAAATTCCTTGAAGCCCGGCGTATCCAATACAGCCTTGCCTTCTTGCACGAAATACTCTTGGCAATACCCCAATTTATATTTCAGTACAGCCTCGTAATCAACTGTATCCTTCGCATTTAATTCCTTCTGTTTCCCGGCATAAAAAGCAGCTCTTTCCGGATCTCGCAAGGTTCCCAAAGCCGATAAATCCACATACATGGGATGCAAGGCATAAATAGAAATAGCGCTATATGGATAAGAATCGACCCAAGTATGCGTCATGGTCGTATCGTTCATGGGTAACACCTGGATAATACGTTGGCGCGTCTTTCTCGCCCAATCCACCAATAAGCGTAAATCACCCAAATCTCCTACTCCAAAACTCTTTTCCGAACGTAAGGAAAAGACAGGGATCACGGAACCGGCACAACGCCATAACGGTAAGCTATCCCGGAAATAAAGGCCGGATATTACGACCGTCTCACCCGGCTTCTGAGGAACAAGGCTTAAAACACGATTCTCGTCACTCTCCCAATACAAGGGTTGATGAGAATCATCGTCCCAAACCAAGAATTTATATTCCAACGGATATCGGATCTCTGTAGCGTCTAAATCTATATGCCATTCCGGAAAAGTATCGCAACTTAGCAATAAAGCCTTGTCCGGATGCCAGTTTCCTAAACATTCCTGATTTCCCGTAATGGCTACACATTGATTCTTCTCAACCCGGGGAGCAGATATCTTTATAACCAGTTTCCTACCGCTCCGGACTACCCTCTCATGCGTATTACAGGGATGAGCGAATAAACTTTTGGTAAAAGCGGAAGAATAAAAGGCCAGATTATCCGGACGGATCTGCCAATAATCATAAAGAATATAAGAACCAGATTGTCCATCAAATATAATCCGGTGATTCTTTTCCCACTCCTCAAAGATATGTTTATCATTAACGCTTAAAAAATACCTGTATTCTATGTCCTTTATATCAGATGGAAGGTCTAGTTCCAGCTTCCAGTTTCCATCCCCGGAGTAATTCATCTCTTTAGCCAGCGCAGGTTCCCAAGAGCCCAACTCCGGAATAGAGCCCACTACACATAACTTCTGCCCCCAGACGGTATGGAAATTTATATTAAAAGTGACTTTCATGGTATATAGATTTATATCAATTATTTAACCGCATTTGGAAGCTCCGCAATTCGTACAGATCAAGCAACCTTCTTGATAAATTAAAGTTTCTAATCCACAATTAGGGCACTTCTGTCCTTTCGCCTCCATGCCATTCGGTAAATATTTCTTTAAAGCACGTTCCACGCCGTTCTTCCAGGTATTGATAGACTCACTATTCAACTCCATGCCTTGTACCAATTTTATTACCTGATCAATAGGCATTCCATAACGGAGCACACCGGAGATCAACTTTGCGTAGTTCCAATATTCCGGATTAAACTTACCATCCAAGCCCTCGATTGTCATCTTATAACCGCGCTTATTCTTGAACTGGAAGTCATAGTGTTTATTGCCATCCTCATCGTAGCTCTTGATGATCGTACCTTTAGATACGTTTTTAGGCAACATGATACCCTCATCGTCATCGGCCAGACCAGTAAAGATCTCATATGGGCGACCATTCAACAAACCGACGAAAGCAATCCATTTCTCACGGTTATTCTGGAATTTTACCACATCCGCATCCAATTCGCGAGGACGAGTAGATACGATAACCGGTGGTTGCATGCAATTACAATCATCTTTTTTCTTCTTCTTATCCGTAGCGATCAAAACTCCGGAACGGGAACCATCACGATAGACCGTACAACCTTTACATCCGCATTTCCAAGCCTCAACATACAAAGAATCCACCAATTCTTCACTGACATCGTTCGGCAAATTGATTGTCACGCTAATAGAATGGTCTACCCATTTCTGGATACGTCCTTGCATACGAACCTTTTGCAACCAATCGACATCGTTGGAAGTAGCCTTGTAATAAGGAGACTTGGCAACCAGTTCCTCCACTTCTTCTTGCGTATATTTCTTGCTTGCCGAATAACCATTCGCTTGCATCCACGTAACAAACTTATGATGGAATACGATATACTCCTCGAAAGCATCGCCCGTCTCATCCACGAAGTCCACACGGGCCTCAGAATCGTTCGGGTTTACCTTGCGGCGACGTTTATACACCGGCAAGAATACCGGCTCTATACCGGAAGTAGTCTGTGTCATCAAGCTCGTCGTCCCTGTCGGAGCGATCGTCAGGCAAGCGATATTGCGGCGGCCATATTTCAACATATCCTCATATAAAACAGGATCAGCCTCACGCAAACGGTTGATGAACGGATTCTTCTCCTCACGTTTCGCATCGAAAATCTCAAAAGCTCCGCGTTCCTTCGCTAACGTGACGGATGAGCGATAAGCCGCCAATGCCAATGTTTTCTGTACAAGTTCCGCACAATCGGTAGCTTCTTCCGTTCCATAGCGCAAGCCTAAAGCGGCAATCATATCGCCTTCAGCCGTGATACCCACACCTGTACGACGTCCTTGCAAAGTTTTTCGTTGGATCTTTTCCCACAAATGACGTTCAGTCTGTTTCACCTCCATAGATTCCGGATCCGAATCAATCTTAGCCAAGATCATCTCAATCTTCTCTGATTCCAGATCAATGATATCATCCATAATCCGCTGGGCCAAAGCGACATGCTTCTTGAACAAATCATAATCAAAATAAGCGTCCGGAGTGAACGGATTTACTACATACGAATATAAATTGATCGCTAGCAAACGGCAACTATCATATGGACAAAGAGGTATCTCACCACAAGGATTCGTGGAGACTGTACGGAATCCTAAATCCGCATAGCAGTCTGGAACGGACTCACGTAAGATCGTATCCCAAAACAACACACCGGGCTCAGCCGATTTCCATGCATTGTGAATAATTTTCTTCCACAAACCAGAGGCATCAATATCTTTCGCATAAACGGGAGAGTCCGAGTCTATCGGATATTGTTGCCTATAAGTCCCACCGTTGACAGCGGCGTTCATGAAATCATCATCAATCTTCACGGATACATTCGCCCCGGTCACCTTACCTTCTGTCATCTTGGCGTCGATAAACGCTTCCGAGTCCGGATGCTTAATAGAAACACTCAGCATCAAAGCACCGCGACGACCATCCTGAGCAACCTCACGGGTAGAATTCGAGTAACGTTCCATAAACGGAACCAACCCGGTAGAAGTCAAGGCGGAATTCTTCACCGGAGAGCCTTTCGGACGGATATGGGAAAGATCATGGCCTACACCCCCGCGGCGTTTCATTAGTTGTACCTGCTCCTCGTCAATACGGATAATCGCACCATACGAATCCGCCTGTCCATCCAATCCGATAACAAAACAATTAGAGAGTGAGGCAATTTGATAGTCATTGCCAATTCCCGTCATCGGGCTTCCTTGCGGAATGATGTAGCGGAAATGATCAAACAAGTCGAAAAGTTCTTGCTCCGACAACGGATTCGGATACTTTTTCTCCACACGGGCAATCTCACTTGCCAAGCGACGATGCATATCACTCGGAGATTTCTCATAGATATTTCCAAACGCATCCTTCAAGGCATATTTATTTACCCATACCTTAGCGGCAAGCTCGTCACCGGTAAAGTAATCCAATGAAGCCTTAAACGCTTCGTCAAAAGTGTAAGTTTTACGATCCACAATTATTATATTTATTTTGCGACTGCAAGTTTACACATACTTTACCAGTTATCCAAATTACCCCACGTTAAAAAGGTTACCTGTTGAAAAGTTTACCGGAATCAAACCTGTATCCACACATTTTCAACTACTTAAACAAAGATAGAGGATCTAATAGTTCTCCAAAAAGAAAACTTAACATTTACATGGATTTTCCAAAACAAAGAAGGACACCTCTTTGGGGAGACGTCCTCATCCTACTATAAAGATTTTGATTAGTTCTTGAGCAATACCTCGATTTCCTCCACGGAAGAACGGAAAGACTTACTGGTCTCAATCTGGTCCTTAATTGTCTTACAAGCATGCAACACCGTCGCATGATCTTTCTTTCCTACGATCTTCCCTATATGAGAGAATGAGGAATCTGTATATTTTTTCGCCAAATACATCGTGATCTGACGGGCTTGTACGATCTCGCGCTTACGGGAGTTGGTCTGGATAACCGATTGCTCCAAATTGAAATACTTACAAACGATTTCCTGAATCATCTGTACAGAGATCTGTTTCTTCTCCAGCCGAACCGCCTGGCTAACCACACGTTTCGTCAATGGCAGGTCGATCTCCCGGTTATTAATGACAGCGTTCGCCATCAAAGAGACAAGTATACCTTCCAGATCGCGGACATTCTCGGTCACATTATTTGCGATAAAGTTAAAAACCTCATCCGGAATCACGATCCCGTCATGATTGATCTTGTTCTTCAATATCTTCTTACGCAGATCCAAATCCGGACGGCTCAACTCTGCCGTCAATCCCCACTTTAAACGGGTGATCAAGCGCTCTTCCATCCCTTGCAAATCCACGGGCGGTTTATCCGATGTCAGGATCAACTGTTTCCCTAACAGATGCAAATGATTGAAAATATGGAAAAATGTATTCTGAGTCTTATCCATACCGATCAGCTCCTGTATATCATCCAGCAGCAAGACATCGATATTCCGATAGAAATTCAAGAAGTCATTAGTCGTATTCTTACGGATAGCGTCCGTAAACTGTACCCGGAACAAATGAGAAGACACATACAATACTTTCTTCTCCGGATGCAACTCCCGGATACGGGTTCCGATCGCATGGCACAAATGGGTTTTACCCACTCCTGACGGGCCAAAAATGAACAACGGGTTAAACGTAGTCTTTCCCGGATTTTGGGCGACAGCCTCACCTGCCGTACGAACAAGCTTGTTGCTCGTACCCTCAAAATAATTATCAAAATTATATTTCGGGTTCAACTGCGGGTCCAAATCCTGTGGAGCAGTTGTCATAAAAGGGTTCGGAGCCTTGTTAGCGTCCTTGGGAGTGACTCTCTGTACTACGGTGGAAGTATTCTCTGCCTGATAATCAACCGTGCCCCCGGTACTCTTATCCACCATAACACGATAGTTAAGAATAGTTCCCTGACCGATTACACGATACAATGTAACTTTCAAAACATTTACGTACTTCTCTTCCAGATATTCATAGAAAAATTGACTAGGTACCTGTATGGTAAACTTCTTGTCTTCGTATGATAACGGAACGATAGGCACGAACCATGTGTCAAAAGCTGCCTTAGGTACGATATCCTTTATGACCGCAAGGCACTTATTCCACAATGTTTGATAATCAGTCTGCATGTTTTCTTTCTCTCCCACTAAAACTTTTTACATTCGGACTACAAAGTTTAGAAATTAATTCCGAAAAAAAAAGTGCTATTTTGTTTGGTAAATATGAATTTTCAATATCCCTTTTAGATTCAGGTAGTTACTAGCACCTATCTGATTTACTGTCATTTAGATCAACCTACAATCAAAAGTCCTTCATTTTAAAGACCTACCAGAAAGCGCAAACACTAACATCCGTTGACGGAATAAGGCCTCAGGAAGCATCTATCTCACTTTACCTAAAGGCCTTATGCGTATAATCGGCAGGAGTCTCCTTACTTTTTGTTTAATTAGAATGATTCTAAATAACGTCTTTTATGCTATGATTTTTTAACATAATCAAAAAACAGAGAAATGAACGTATCTCTTCGGGTTTTCCCTCAAATCCAGCAATAATTTAGAGGCATTATCCATCGTGCTGTTCAGGTTATCATACAATCCCTTATCGTTTAATAGCAAACCGATGCTATTATCCGTCGAGTTCAATTTATCTGTCGTCAATTTCAAGTTTGCCAAGGTAGCGTTGACGGAATTAACCGTCGCTGCCAAATCCAGTTCTTTCAAGTTAGCGCTGACTTCAGAGAAATTGTCTGTCATCGTCTTCAGGTTATTCACGATACCCGGCACATCCTTACTTAACATCTGGTTCAACTGGCGGGTAGACACCTCTAAGTTACTTGTCGTTTGTTCGATATGATTCAAGGATTGAGCCAAGGCAGGGTGCGCAATCAACGTTTGCAAACTCCCCAAGATCGTGTCAATTTTCGGCAAAAGGTTCTCTACGCTTGGCAATATCTTATCCTGCACGGATTGCATCATATCCTCTTCCATCCGTCCCTCGATGGTAGAACCCGGTTTCAAGAAATCATCCACGTAAGTATTCAAATGGATATGCAACTCCGCCCCGCTTAAGAAAGTATTGACAACCGCTATATAACTTCCTTTATTCAACCTCATCTTATCTTCCAAGCTGACCTCAACCATGATCTTGCCTGTCGTATCATAATCGTAAACGATATCCCGTACCAAGCCAACCTTGAAACCATCCACGAATACAGGGCTGGAAATCGTCACTCCCTTTACGTTACTGAACGATACGTAATAATGGTTCGCCGGTTGAAACAGGTTGATACCTTTCAGGTAATTAATGCCTAAATACAATAATGCCAGACTTACAATCGTCACAAGCCCGATCTTCGCCTCTTTAGTGAATACACTTTTCATTTCCTTTATTTATAATGTATAATTTATTCCTATATCATTAATATTTCACTTTCTTCCCATCCTTAAAAGCGACAATGAAGGCATCTTTAAAATCTCTCGCGACTGTCCGGCGCATCTTCCGGATTGAGTTAAAATCCGTGGTCTCGCCATACGTATATTTATAGATACCTTTTTCCACATAGAAATCCACGTTCTTGTATCCCTTAAATAAGCGGGAATTCGCGGGAAGCTTCTTATCGGAAGTCAAGAATTGCACTTTATATATAACCTTTCCTTTCGTGTTCCTGTTCACGGAGGGCGTGGAAGAAGCAGTGGTTTTCTGCCTCGTGGGCTGACGCTTTTTACTTAAGATATCAGCCTCACTCCCCGGAGGAGGAGTTTTCGAACTTTTCATAACCGGGCTCTCCTCAACCACATTTGCGACGGCGATGGTAGCACTCCCGGAAACATCCCCCTTGCGGCGGTCATAATTCTTCTTATACTTAGAAAAAGCGTCATACAACGCTTCCGCCAATTTATTCTGGCCGGCGGCACTTCCCATGAACTTCTCTTCCTGTCGGTTCGAGATATATCCCAACTCGACCAAGACACTCGGCATACTTGTCTTGCGAAGCACCAAAAAGCCGGCTTGTCTCACACCGCGGTCTACCCGCTTGCGAACCCCAAACGATTTCTGGATCTCGGAAGCCAAGCTGATGCTTTGTTCCATATGCTTATTCTGCATAAACTCGAAAATGATATAAGACTCCGAAGAGTTCGGATCAAAGCCCTCATAGCGTTGCTGATAATTATCCTCCAGCAAGATCGCCGAGTTCTCGCTCATCGCCACCTCCAGATTCTCCTCGCTACGGGCCAAACCCAACGTATACGTCTCCGTCCCTTGCACGCTACTTCCGCGCTTTACGGCATTCGTATGGATAGATATAAAAAGATCCGCTTTATTACGGTTCGCTATATTCGCCCGTTCGTCCAACTCGATAAAGCGATCTGTCTTACGCGTATAAATCACCCGTACATCCTCCGCATTACTCTCTATCAATCGGCCTAGCTTCAAAGCGACAGCGAGATTTATCTCCTTTTCATTAATATTCGCTCCCCTAGCGCCCGGGTCTTTTCCTCCATGTCCGGCATCGATCACGACCGTAAAAGTCTTCTCTCTCGCCTGAAGTCCGGGTAAGAAAAAAAACAACGCAAAAAGCAAGCTAATATATAGAAAAGACTTTTTATCCACTTTCTAAAATTATCGCAAATTTGGAGACAAATGTAGCGCTTTTTTGCTGATTGACTGATGTCTTTTTTTATAATTAAAACAAAAAAAGAGGGCTGTTTCGAAACAGCCCTCTTTATCTATAAAGTAATATTACTTTTATCTACAAAACATCTCTGCTTTTATACGAGAAATCTCTATTATTCAGAAACAACCTCGAAAGGAACCTCTACAGAAACCTCTTTATGAAGCTTCAAAGTAGCCTTGTAGTTACCTACTTCCTTAACAGAATCCTTAATATAGATAATCTTACGGTCAATATTCTCGAATCCGGCCTTAGCCAAAGCCTCAGCGACTTGGATATTTGTTACAGAACCGAAGATCGTACCTGTAGAGCTAGTCTTAGCGCCGATCGTCAAAGAAACGCCTTCCAACTTAGCGGCCAAAGCCTGAGCGTCTTCCTTAATCTTAGCCAATTTGTGGGCGCGTTGCTTCAAGTTCTCAGCCAATACTTTCTTAGCAGACTCAGAAGCGATCACTGCTTTACCCGTGGGGATTAGAAAGTTACGTCCGTAACCGTCTTTTACCGTTACGATATCGTCTTTGTAGCCTAAATTCACTACATCTTCTTTCAAAATAACTTGCATATTCTGTCTCCTCTAATTTATTATTTCATCAAATCGGTTACATAAGGAAGCAAAGCCAAATGACGGGCACGCTTTACAGCCTGAGCCACACGACGTTGGAACTTCAAGGAAGTACCAGTGATACGACGCGGAAGGATCTTACCTTGCTCGTTCAAGAATTTCTTCAAGAACTCAGGGTCCTTATAATCGATATACTTGATACCGTTCTTTTTGAAACGGCAATATTTTTTCTTCTTAACGTCTACTGAAGGCGGAGTTAAATATCTGATTTCTGATTGAGTTGCTGCCATAATTAATTGTTCTCCTTTACTGTTTCTTTTGATGATTTCAGATTTCTTCTCTTAGCTGCATATTCTGCGGCATACTTGTCTTGACGGAAAGTCAAGAAGCGGATCACACGCTCGTCGCGACGGAAGTTCAACTCTAACGTAGCGATAACACTCGGATCTGCCTTGAATTCAACCAACTGATAGAAGCCTGTCGTCTTCTTGTCGATAGGATAAGCTAACTTGCGCAAACCCCAGTTCTCTTCATTCACGATCTCAGCTCCTTGAGCTTTCAGAAGGTTCGTGAATTTCTCTACCGCTTCCTTCATCTGAGCGTCAGACAAAACGGGAGTCAAAATGAAAACGGTTTCGTAATTGTTCATAAAACGCTGTTT
>NZ_CANTZW010000016.1 GCF_947855115.1 uncultured Parabacteroides sp. | reverse complement strand
AATGCCGATGACAGTTTCTAAAACACGTGACATGTTGGTGGATGTGGCCAGACAATTGTTTGCCCGCATGGGAGTTGATAACACAACGATGAACGATATTGCACAGGCATCTCGTAAGGGGAGACGTACGCTTTATACATACTTTAAAAGTAAAAACGAGATCTATTTGGCGGTCGTGGAGTCTGAGCTTGACCAGCTTCATAAAATGTTAGTAGACGTAGCCAGTAAGGACTTGCCGGCTGATGAGAAGTTGCTAACGTTTATCTATAGCCGTTTAGATGCGGTGAAGGCGTTAGTGTTTCGGAATGGTACGTTGAGAGCCACCTTTTTCCGTGATATATGGCGAGTGGAGAAAGTCCGTAAAAGTTTCGACCTGCGAGAAGTGGAGATCATAAAGGGTATATTGGATGACGGCGTGAAAGAAGGTATATTCAGCATGCCGGATACGGACATTACTGCCCTGGTGCTTCATCATGCCTTGAAAGGACTGGAGGTGCCCTATATTCGAGGAATCATGGGGGATAATATCAGCCAGCGGATTAAGCGTAGAGATAATGTGATGAATTTAATATTCAACGGAATAAAGATTAAGTAAATCAAAGACACTAAGGAATGTTTATTAATGCGACAGGGTTTTATGTGCCTGAAGAACGGGTAGATAACCAACATTTTCTTGAATTGAACGGATTAACTAGTGAGTGGATTGAGCAACGGACGGGAATTCACACCCGCTCAAAAGCTAAGGAGGAAGAGAATATCAATACCATGAGCCTTGAGGCCGTGAAAGATGCACTTCCCAAATTGCCGTACGATATTACGGAGGTAGACTTGATCGTCTCCGCATCGTATTCTCCGTATGATACAGTTGCGACAGCCGCACATACGGTTCAACATGTGTACACTATCGCTGATGCGAAAGCTTTATATCTATCTTCTGCTTGTTCTTCTTTTTTGAACGCATTGGAGGTTGTGGAGGGGTATTTCGCCATGGGGAAGGCTACCAAGGCTTTGGTGCTTTCTGCCGATAAGAACTCTGCTTATTATAATGAGACGGATCCGAAGGCGGGCCACTTATGGGGGGATGCCGCCGCCGCTTTCTTTATCTCGAAGGAACGGATCGGTGAGGATGACGCTGAGATCATAGAGGTTTACACCCAAGGTCTCGGCTATTTGTCGAAAGCTATGGAGGCGGTTCATCTGCGTCCTCGTGACGGTGGTATCTTGATGCCGGAAGGACGTGACGTATTTATTCAAGCTTGTACGTATATGCCGAAGAATGTTCTTTATTTATTGGAGAAGAACGGCTACACGCTGGATGATCTTACTTATTTTATTGGTCATCAGGCGAATATGCGTATCATGGCGAATATTGCTAAGCAATTGAGCTTGCCGGACGAGAAATTTTTGCATAATATCGAGGAACTGGGAAATACGGGTTCCGTAAGTTCGGCTTTGGTATATGCTCAGAACGATAAAAATTTCAAGAAAGACGATTTGATCGCTATCACGGTATTCGGTGGTGGCTATTCAACGGGAGCTTGCTTGATTAAACATTGATATTAAAAAATTTGAGTAATATGAAACTATTAGAAGGTAAAGTGGCTATCGTAACGGGTGCTGCTCGTGGTATTGGTAAGGCTATCGCCTTGAAGTTTGCCCAAGAGGGCGCTAACATCGCTTTCACGGATTTGGTGATCGATGAGAATGGTTTGGCTACCCAAGCCGAGATCGAGGCTTGTGGTGTGAAGGCTAAGGGGTATGCTTCTAATGCCGCTAATTTTGAGGAGACTCATAACGTTGTTGCAGAGATATTGAAAGACTTCGGACGTATTGATATCTTGGTGAACAATGCCGGTATCACGAAAGACGGTTTGATGATGCGTATGAGTGAGGGACAGTGGGATGCTGTGTTGAACGTGAACTTGAAGTCTGCTTTCAACTTTATCCACGCTTGTACTCCGGTCATGATGAAACAGCGTGCGGGTAGTATTATCAATATGTCTTCTGTCGTAGGTGTTCATGGTAACGCTGGACAAGCGAATTACTCTGCTTCCAAGGCGGGTATGATCGGTTTGGCTAAGTCTGTAGCCCAGGAGCTGGGTTCACGAGGTATCCGTGCGAACGCTATCGCTCCGGGATTCATCATTACGGACATGACCGCCCAGTTGTCTGAGGAAGTACGTGCGGAGTGGTGCAAGAAGATTCCTTTGCGCCGCGGTGGTACGGTCGAGGATGTGGCTAATATCGCTACTTTCTTGGCTTCGGATATGTCTTCTTATGTATCCGGACAGGTGATCCAGGTTGATGGCGGTATGAACATGTAATATGGAGGTTATTTACGAGGATAATCATATTATAGCGGTAGATAAGACCTGCCGTGAGATCGTGCAAGGAGACAAGACGGGCGATAAACCTCTTTCGGAAATGCTGAAGGTATGGTTGAAGGAGAAGTATTGCAAGCCCGGTAATGTTTTTATCGGTGTCACGCATCGTCTGGATCGTCCGGTCAGTGGAGTCGTGATTTTCGCTAAGACAAGCAAGGCCTTGACCCGCTTAAACGAGATGTTTCGCACCGGTGAGGTGAAAAAGACTTACTGGGCGATTGTCAAGAATCGTCCCCCGCAGGAGGAAGGCGAGTTGGTAGACTGGTTAGTGCGGAACGAGAGGCAAAACAAGAGTTATGCGTATGATTCCGAGCGGGCGAATGCCAAGAAAGCCATCCTGCGTTATAAATTGATCGCTCATTCGGATAATTATTATCTGCTGGAGATTGATTTGAAGACAGGACGGCACCATCAGATTCGTTGCCAGTTGGCAAAGATGGGATGTCCGATCAAGGGAGATTTGAAATATGGTTTTGATCGCTCCAATAAGGATGGAGGTATTAGCTTGCATGCCCGTAGCGCAGAGTTTATCCATCCGGTCTCGAAAGAAAACGTGAGGATTGTCGCTCCCGTACCGGATGATAATTTGTGGAGAGCGCTGTCGGGTGATCGATAAGAGAATAGATTAAGGCCTGATATCAGTGAGATCCTTTCGGATGGAAAAATATTTCATTCGGAAGGATTTTTTGTTTTCAACTGTAGATTTCCCCGGTTAGCTGTGGATTTATTCCCCAGCGGGGCACTTCTGGATTTTGGTATAAATGTTAACATAAACGCTATGTGATTTGTTCTAAAGTAAAGTAACGTTAATTATCGATACCTTCGGGGAAAATGGAATGATTCTTTCTTTATTAAATGGCAAATGTGACATAAGTAATTTATATAGGTAGAATGAGCAGGAAAAGACTGGCAAAAGTACAGGTTATCTTGATAGCCCTAGTAGTAGCGATGACGGGTTGCCGCCAAAAGGAGGAGCAACAATTACCCATCGTGATCGTAGACAAACCCTCAAAAGAAGACGTACAGATTTATGGCGAGTACGTGGGACGTATCCGTGCCGCCAGTTTTGTCGAGGTACATGCCCGTGTGGAGGGATTCTTGGAGAAAATGTTGTTTGAAGAAGGTAAGCGGGTGAAGCTGAATGAGCCCCTGTTTATGATTAATCCTGATAAATATCGTGCTAGAGTAGAGAAAGCGAAAGCCCAATTGAAAAAAAATCAAGCTCAAGCGGCCAAGGCGAGACGTGATGTGGAGCGTCTGAAACCCTTGTACGAGCAGCATGCCGCGAGCCAATTGGATTTGGATAACGCTACGGCTGCCCTAGAGGATGCTGAGGCGAATATCGCCATGAGCAAGGCGGATCTGGATCAAGCGGAGATGGAGTTGAGCTATACGGTAGTGACTTCACCTCTGTCTGGATATATAAGTGAGCGTTTTGTGGATGTAGGCGCTTTGGTCGGTCCGGGAGTCAACTCGAAGTTGGCGGCTGTCGTGAAGAGTGATACGGTACTGGTCGATTTTAAGATGACTGCTTTGGATTATTTACGCGCCGAGCGTCGTAACGTGAAATTTGGCGAGCGAGATACGACCCGTTCTTGGCAACCAACCGTGACTGTTACTTTGGCAGATGATTCGGAATATCCGGTAAAAGGTATCGTGGATTTCGCCGATCCGTTGGTAGACCCGAAGACCGGTACGTTCGGAGTGCGTGCAGAACTTGCTAATCCGAACCAGAAATTACTTCCCGGACAGTTCACGAAGGTGAAACTTTTACTAGATGTTCGCGAGCGCTCGATCGTGGTTCCCCGGAAAGCTCTTTCGATCGAGAAAGGAGGAGCGTTTATTTATATCATCCGCAGGGACAATATAGCTGAGAAGCGTTTCGTGCAGACCGGCCCGGAAATCGGTAACAAGGTCGTGATCGAACGCGGTTTGGGTGAGAATGAACGAGTAGTGGTGGAAGGTTATCATAAGTTGGTACCGGGAGTGAAGGCTCATGCGATAGATGCCGATGATGAGAAGGCTATCCAGGCGCTTAGAGAGGAGGAGGAACAATGAGACCGGGATTTTTTATAGACCGTCCAGTCTTTTCGACTGTCTTATCAATCCTGATCGTGATTGTCGGAATCATCGGACTGATATTGTTGCCTGTAGACCAATATCCGCAGATAACCCCCCCCGTGGTGAAGATCAGCGCTACTTATCCGGGAGCGAGTGCCTTGACGGTATCTCAGGCTGTCGCTACCCCGATCGAGCAAGAGCTGAATGGTACGCCGGGTATGATTTATATGCAAAGTAGTAGCTCGAACTCGGGTAACTTGAATATTACAGTGACGTTTGATATATCCGCTGACGCAGATCTGGCGGCTGTTGAGATCCAGAATCGTGTGAAATTGGCCGAGAGCCGTTTGCCCGCCGAGGTAATCCAGAATGGTATCACGATTGAGAAGCAAGCACCCAGCCAGTTGATGACTTTGAGTTTGATGTCGGACGATCCGAAGTTTGACGAGATCTATTTAAGTAATTTTGCCACGATCAATGTATTAGACGTATTACGCCGTATCCCGGGTGTGGGCCGTGTATCGAATATCGGTAGCCGTTATTATGGTATGCAGATCTGGGTATATCCGGATCGGTTGGCCAATATGGGACTGACGGTGAAGGATTTGCAGGATGCTTTAAAAGACCAGAACCGGGAATCGGCGGCGGGCGAGTTGGGTAAGCAGCCTGTGCTGGACGTAGATGTCACCTTGCCAATTACGGCTCCGGGACGTTTGTCTACCGTAAAGGAGTTTGAGGATATCGTGATAAGGGCGAATCCGGATGGTTCGATTGTCCGGATGAGTGATGTGGCCCGTGTATCGCTGGAAGCTTCTTCTTATTCTACGGAGAGTGGAATTAACGGAAAGAATGCCGCTATCTTAGGTATTTATATGCTGCCGGGAGCGAATGCGCTGGAGGTGGCCACGAAGGTGAAAGAGGCGATGACGGAAATCAGCGAGAATTTCCCGGAAGGCTTGGAGTATAATTTCCCGTTTGATATGACGGAGTATATTTCCCAATCCGTGCATGAGGTGTATAAGACCTTGTTCGAAGCTTTGTTCTTGGTAGTTCTCGTGGTATTCTTATCATTGCAGAACTGGCGTGCGGCCTTGATCCCTACAATCGCCGTGCCTATCTCTTTGATCGGTACGTTCGGTTTCATGTTGATCTTTGGTTTCTCGTTGAACATGCTTACTTTACTGGGATTGATTTTGGCGATCGGTATCGTTGTGGACGATGCCATCGTGGTGGTGGAGAATGTGGAGCGTATCATGGCCGAGGAGCGGATGACTGCCCGTGAAGCCACGCATAAGGCGATGCGGGAATTATCCGGAGCTTTGATCGCTACTTCCATGGTATTAGCCGCCGTGTTCGTGCCGGTGAGTTTTTTAGGAGGAATCACGGGCCAGCTATATCGTCAATTCTCTGTTACGATCGTAGTTTCCGTGTTGTTATCCACGGTAGTGGCCTTGACGTTGAGCCCGGCGATGTGTGCTATTATCTTGCGTCCGTCTCATAAGAAGAAACCATTCATCTTTCGCTGGATCAATTTGTGGTTGGCAAAGGGGAATAAGAAATATACGAAACTATTGGGTATCTCTATCTCCAACCCTCGTCGTATCTTGGCGGGGTTTGGTATGGTGTTGGTCGCTATCTTTATCTTAAACCGAGGATTACCTACTAGTTTTATCCCAGAGGAAGACCAGGGTTTTTTCACTGTCGAGCTGGAGATGCCGGAAGGTACTACTTTGGAGCGTACGCGTGCCGTGACAAACCGTGCGATCGAATTCCTCGATCATCATCCGGCGGTGGCCTATGTGCAGAACGTGACGGGTAGCAGCCCTCGTGTCGGGACAAACCAAGGACGAGCTACGCTGACGGTGATACTGAAACCGTGGGAAGAGCGTAAATCCTCCGGTATGAAGGTGGAGGATGTGATGGCCGATGCCCGCCATGAGTTTTATTATTACCCGGAAGCTAAGGCTTATGTGAATCGTCCGCCGGTAATTCCGGGTCTGGGCGAGAGTGGTGGGCTGGAAATGCAGTTGGAGGCCCGGGGAGATGCCAGTTGGGATAATCTGGTGAGTGCCACGGATACATTCCTGCATTACGCTTCGCAAGCGCCAGAGCTTCAAAGCGTGTCGTCTGCCATGCAGAGCGATATACCTCAGTTGTATTTTGACGTAGACCGTGATCAGGCGAAATTCCTCGGTATCCCGTTGTCTGATATCTTCTCTACCATGAAAGCTTATTTGGGTTCCGTATATGTGAACGACTTTAATATGTTCAACCGTATTTACCGTGTATACATCCAAGCGGAAGCTCCTTACCGGGCTACCCGCGATAATCTGGATTTGTTCTTTGTACGTAGCCAGGATGGAGCTATGGTTCCGTTAACAGCCTTGGGCACGACACAATACACGACCGGGCCGGGAACGATTAAGCGTTTCAATATGTTTACCACGGCTTCGATCAATGCCGTAGCTGCTCCGGGGTATAGTACGGGTGAGGCGATGGCGGCGATGGAAAGGATCGCAAGGGAACATCTGCCCGAGAATATCGGTCTGGAATGGAGCGGTCTTTCTTATCAGGAGAAACAGGCCGGTGGACAGACCGGGTTTGTCTTGGCGTTGGTATTCTTATTTGTCTTTTTATTCTTGGCCGCTCAGTATGAGAGCTGGATCGTGCCGATCGCCGTGTTGCTCTCTTTGCCAGTCGCGACCTTGGGCGCTTACTTGGGTATCTGGTTAACTGGATTGGAAAACGATATTTATTTCCAGATCGGTTTGGTTACCTTGATCGGTTTGGCAGCGAAAAACGCTATCTTGATCGTTGAGTTTGCCAAAGTACAAGTTGATAATGGGGTAGATGTGGTAAAAGCCGCTATCCATGCCGCCCAGATGCGTTTCCGTCCGATCTTGATGACCTCGTTGGCTTTCGTGTTGGGTATGCTTCCGATGGTGTTGGCCAGTGGACCGGGCTCGGCTTCCCGCCATAGTATCGGTACGGGTGTGTTCTTTGGTATGTTGGTAGCGATTACGGTCGGTATCGTATTGGTACCTTTCTTCTTTGTCTTGATTTATAAGATAAAAGGTAAAATGCGGATGGTCCATATCGCGAAGCGATAATTTTTGAAACATCTAATTGTAGAGATGGGGCACGCCCTGTCTCCTATAGTCTGAAAGTAAATTGGGATATCTCGTTGAGGGGATAAGACGGGGCATGCTCCGTCTCTACAAATAAAATAGATAATAGTATGAGAAATATATTGATAGTATGCGTGTTTTCTATGCTGGCTTTCTCTTCCTGTAAGATCGGAAAGAGGTATGTACGTCCGGAGCTAAACCTGCCGGATAAGATCGAGGCTTATACGGATACGACTGATACGGCATCTGTGGAGGATATCTCTTGGGAGAGTCTTTACGCCGATGAGACCTTAAAAGATTTGATCAGGAAGGCTTTGGATAATAACAAAGATATGAAGATCGCCGCTGCTAAGGTTAAAGAGATGATCGCGGCTAAGCGGATTTCTTTCGCTAATATGTTGCCGGCGGTAGGCGCAAGTATTTATGCGGAAAAAGAACGTTTGAACTATGGAGGTGATAATCCGAGCCCTGATCCTGAGTTTGGGGCGAAGTTGACTTTGTCTTGGGAATTGGATTTGTGGGGTAATCTTCGTTGGGCGAACGAGGCCACTATCGCTTCTTATATGCAGACTGTAGAGGGCCAGCGTGCTTTGCGATTGACCATCATTGCCGAGGTTGCCGCTAATTATTATCAACTTTGCGCCTTAGATCAAGAATTATCGATTGTGCAACAAACCTTGGAGGCACGTCGTGAAGGAGTTCGCTTGGCAAAACTTCGTTACGAGGGTGGACTTACTTCCGAGACGGCATATAACCAGGCTATGGTGGAGTTGGCTCGTACTGAGACATTGATCCCTTCATTGGAGCGTCAGATCAAGATCAAGGAGAGCGATCTTTGCATGTTGTTGGGCGAATATACGGATGACATTCCTCGTGGCTTGTCTTTGAGCGACCAGCGTTTGCCGGATACCCTACCAGTAGGGTTGCCTTCCTCTTTATTGGAGCGTCGCCCGGATATGCGCCAAGCGGAATTTAAGCTCCGGGCGGCAAATGCCCAAGTAGGTGTAGCGCAGACGGACCTATTCCCGAAGATCCGTTTGACAAGCTATTATGGTTTCGAGAGTAATGAACTAAGCGAAATATTGAAGAGCCCGGCCGGTTTTATCGCTGGAAACTTGTTACAGCCGATCTTTGCCATGGGAAAGAACAAGGCGAAAGTGAAAGCGGCGAAAGCTCGTTATGAGCAAGAGGTATATAGTTATGAGAAGAGCGTATTAGGAGCTTTCAAGGAGGTGAACAACGCTATCGTGACCGTCCGTAAGGTGAAGGAGATCCGTGCCTCCCGCATGAACCTGGAAGCTTCTGCCAGTAAATATCTGGAACTCGCCCAACTGCAATATATCAACGGGGTTATCAGCTATATGGACGTATTGGACGCTCAGCGTGGTTTGCTGGATGCCCAAATTGGTTTGAATGATGCTGTATTGGATGAGCTGCTGTCGGTGGTATACCTGTATAAGGCTTTAGGGGGTGGGTTTTGATAGCATATCCTTCTCATAGAGGAATCTATCTCAATGGAATGCCCCGTAAATCAATGGAATCCACTTCGTATTCCATTGATTTACGGGGCATATTTCATTCGCTTTTTAATTGTGTATCAAGTAAAATATCAACCTCTTGCTTTAATGAAAGCAGATGGTTGACAACAATACTCCAAAGAATATCAACAGATAGACTGTCATAACCATGTATGAATGTAATAACGGGCATCCACTATCTTTCGGGAATTGGTGATCGGGATTAAAGTTCATATATTGCGAAAATCTAAAAATAGGAGACAAACACAGAAACGCAAACTTAGAAAAATTATTACCATGTTAATGCAGGTAAGCGTTATTGTCATCATACCGTTCGGAAGCTACCAAAAGAAAGTTGATAGGCATGAAGTTCTTTAAGCGTTTTAAATACATCTTTATTGATCCTGAGCGGAAAATGGTATCTTGTTATGGGTACAAAACAAGGAGATCATGCCGGCGAAGTATAAGCGATAATGAGAAAATTCTCCTTATCTTCGCGCTCATATAAATAATCAGAGATAGAATGCCATTAAATTTACAAAAGAACTTACCGGCTATCGAGCTGCTGAAGAAGGAACATATCTTCGTAATGGATTCCTTGCGTGCGTCGGAGCAGGATATCCGCCCCCTTCGGGTAGTCGTATTGAATTTGATGCCCCTTAAGATAACGACCGAGACGGACTTGGTTCGCCTCCTCAGTAATACACCTCTGCAAGTGGAACTTGATTTCATGAAGATCAAGGGACATACGCCGAAGAATACGCCTATCGAGCATATGCAAGAGTTTTATAAGGACTTCGATGAGATGGCGGATGATTTCTACGACGGGATGATCGTGACGGGCGCTCCCGTGGAACAGATGCCTTTCGAGGAGGTTAGTTACTGGGAGGAGATCACGCAGATCTTCGATTGGGCCCGTACGCACGTTACCTCCACGCTGTATATCTGCTGGGCGGCGCAAGCGGGGCTATATCATTTCTATGGGGTACCTAAATATGATTTGCCGGCCAAGATGTTCGGTGTCTTCCGTCATTCGCTCCGGGAACCGTTTGTCCCGATCTTCCGAGGATTCGATGATGAGTTCTTCGTGCCCCATAGCCGTCATACCGAGATTCGCCGGGAGGACATCATGAAGGTGCCTGAGCTGACCCTATTGTCCGAGAGCGAGGAATCCGGCGTTTATATGGCGATGGCTCGTGGCGGGCGTGAGTTTTTCATCACCGGACATTCCGAGTATTCGCCTTATACGCTGAATGATGAGTATATGCGTGATTTGGGGAAGGGACTGCCCATCAACAAGCCTCGTAATTATTACCGGAATAACGATCCGGCGCAAGGTCCGGTGGTACGTTGGCGGGGACATGCGAACCTGCTGTTCACCAATTGGTTGAACTATTACGTATACCAAGAGACCCCGTTCTGCCGGGAAGATATTAAAAAACTAGGAAGCTTGTAATGAGAAAAGAACCCCGTTCGATAGAACTGTTATCTCCCGCTAAGGATCTGATTTGCGGTAGGGAGGCGATTAACCATGGCGCTGATGCCGTGTATATCGGCGCCCCGAAGTTCGGAGCTCGTGCCGCCGCTGGTAATACGCTGGACGATATACGGCAGCTTTGCGATTACGCCCATCTCTATTCGGCTCGTATTTACGTGGCTTTGAACACTATCTTGAAAGAAAACGAGCTAGCTGAGGCCGAGCAGATGATCTGGCAGCTTTATGAAGCCGGGGCAGATGCCTTGATCATTCAAGACATGGGTATCACCCGGTTGAATCTTCCACCCATTCCCTTGCATGCCAGTACGCAAACGGATAACCGTACGCCGGAGAAAGTGAGATTCCTGCAAGAAGTCGGTTTCACGCAAGTTGTATTGGCGAGGGAACTATCGCTGAACCAGATACGGGAGATCGCCGAGCGAACGACCGTGCCTCTGGAGATTTTTGTGCATGGGGCGCTATGCGTGAGTTATAGCGGCCAATGTTACTTGAGCGCCGCTTTGAGCGGACGAAGCGCTAACCGGGGGGAATGCGCCCAGTATTGCCGCCTGCCTTATAGCTTGATCGATGCGGACGGGAAGGAGATCGTATCGGGTAAGCACCTCTTATCCTTGAAGGATATGAACCGGGGCGAATACCTGGAGGAATTGCTGGATGCCGGCGTCTCTTCCTTGAAGATCGAGGGGCGTTTGAAGGACGTATCTTACGTGAAAAACGTAACGGCTTGGTACCGGAAGAAACTGGACGCTATCTTGGCTCGTCGGCCGGAATACCGTCGTGCCTCGGCGGGGCATAGCACGTACACGTTCCAGCCCGTGGTGGAGAAAAGCTTCAACCGGGGTTTCACGCCTTTCTTATGGAAGGAACGCACGAAAGATATCACCAGTTTTGATACGCCTAAATCCTTGGGGGAACCGGTAGGCACGGTGAAAGAGCTGAAAGGAAACTCTTTTACGATCGCCGGACTGAAACAATTGAATAATGGAGACGGTCTTACCTTTTTTAACGAGAAAGGGGAGTTGGAGGGTTTCCGGGTAAACCGTGTGGAGGCGAACCGGATCTTTACGCTGGATCGCCCGGCGATCCGTCCGAAGATGCCTTTGTTCCGGAATTTCGATCAAGAGTTTGATAAACTGCTATCCAAGCCATCTGCCGAGAGAAAGCTCTCTGTCCGGATGGAATTTCAAGATAACGCCTTTGGTTTTACGTTGAGTATGACGGACGAGACCGGAGCTCGTATCATGCTCACCCAGCCGTTCGAGAAAGAACCGGCACGGCGGGATCAGGTGGAGAATATCCGTACCCAGCTTTCTAAGTTGGGGAATACGCCTTTCGAGGCTTCGGAAGTTGCCGTGGCGATGTCCGACAATTGGTTTGTTCCTTCTTCTTTATTGGCAGAGATGCGTAGGCAAGGGGTAGAAAGGCTTATTTCTGCCCGTAGGATTCGTTACCGCAGGGAAGAGGTTCGTCCGATAAAGCCGTGCGTAGGCGAGGCATCGGAAATCCCTTTCCCCGAGAAACAGTTGACTTATTTAGGGAATGTCTCCAATAGCAAGGCCGGCGTCTTTTATAAATCGCATGGCGTGACCGTCGTGGAAGAGGCTTTCGAGTTGTCTCCCCGTAAGGATGTCCCCTTGATGTTCACGAAACATTGCCTGCGGTACAGTATGGGGTGGTGCCCTACTTACCAGAAACAGAAGTCTCCCTATAAGGAGCCTTACTTCCTGCGCTATAAGGAGACGCTCTTGCGTTTGTGTTTCGACTGCAAGAATTGCCAGATGTTGATCTATGCGGAGGAATAACCGACTTTGTAACTACTTAATCCGATAAATAAAACAGGTATGAAACGACAACTTTTTGCGCTGTTCCTGCTCTTGCTCACGTTGGTAGCTTGTGGGGATAAGCCTTTGGATCCGAATAAACCCGTATATGTGAAAATCAAGACGACGAAGGGAGACATCACCGTCCTGTTATACGATGATACGCCTCTTCACCGGGATAACTTTATCAAGCTTTGCCAGTCGAACGAGTATGAGGGCATGCTTTTCCACCGTGTTATCAAGGAGTTTGTCGTGCAAGGGGGTGACCCGGAGAGTAAGGCGCATGAGCCGGGTGCCTTGTATGGGGATGGCAATGGTGGTTATACCGTTCCCGCCGAAATATTGCCCAATCATTTTAATAAGAAAGGCGCATTGATCGACGCGAAAGAGATCGATGCCGTGAATCCGGAACGTGCCTCTGCCGGTACGCAATTCTGCTTTGTGCAAGGGAAAGTATTGGACGACAAGGAACTTGCGGAGAAAGAGGCCCGTATCAATGAGATACGACGGAACTGGTTGTACTATAAATTCCGGGATGAGCTGAAAAAGCAAGATCCTTCCTTGGCCGCCGATTCCTTGGAGAATGAGTTGCATGCCCGTGCGTCCATCTTGGTAGAGGATACGCTGGCGGTATTAGGCCCGGTGGTGATTCCTGCCGAACGGCGTGAGGTTTATAAGACGATCGGTGGTGTCCCGCATCTGGATGGTTCGGTAACGATCTTTGGCGAGGTAGTGGAAGGTTTCGATATCGTAGAGAAGATCTCCGTGGTGAAGACGGATAAGAACGATCGTCCTTTGCGTGACGTGATGATTAAATCGACGAAGGTTTTCCAGAAATAATAACAATGCCCATTCTAAGGTGCTTACGATGCCTATTCTAAGGAGCTTACAATAGGCATTCGTATTCCCTTGGAATGGGTATTGTTGAAACCGCCGGATAACTCTTGTTTTACGATGCTAATTGTTAGTTAATTATACAAAAAGCCTTATTGGTTATACTTGGCTTTCGAGCCATTCCAGATATTTCTTTACTCCTTCTGTATCTTCCGCTTCAGGACTCCAAGACGCTAGATTCTCCGGTGCCAACGGTGCGAACGGCCCTTGTTTTATCTCATAAATAACCGATCCGGATTCCAGTACCAGAAGCCCGTGCCATGTCCCGGCCTTGATTTCCGCTCCATAAGCGCCTTCCCTTGGATTCAGTATCGTTTTTTCCGTGATATTTCCTTCCTCGTCAAACAAGAATACCGCTACCTTCCCACGTAGCAACAAGAAGATCTCGTCTTTCGCCGGATTCAAATGCTGGTGCGGGCGTAAATACGTTCCAGGCTCCATGGCATTCAGTAATCGATTGATCGGATCATCCAATCTCTCATGGAAATTATAGTTCATTCGCAAGCGGGGAGACTGCAAGGCTTTGGCTTGGGTCTCGTCGAGTAATTGTTCGTTGATTATCTTCATCTCTGTATCCTTTTGTGTTTAGAGCTACGAATATACGAAATATTTGTTGCTCAGTATCTGATATTCCTTACCTTTGCGCCTCGATGATACGTATTCTCGAGTCTGAAAATTAAGTATTTATGTTATTTAATTCAATAGAGTTCCTTATATTCCTGCCATTGGTCTTCTTTGCTTACTGGTTTGTTTTCAAGTCTTTGCGGTGGCAAAATCTATTTGTGGTAGCGGTGAGTTATCTGTTTTACGGATGGTGGGATTGGCGCTTTTTGCTACTGATCCTATTTACATCGTTATGTAGCTTCTTGAGTGGATTCTATTTGGAGAAATACTCCGGTAATCGATCCGTCCGAAAGTGGATAAGTGCCGGTAATATTTTACTTAACCTTTCAATCTTGGGAATATTTAAGTACTTTGATTTCTTTACCGAGAATTTGGTGAATGTTCTTCATCTGTTGAGCTGGGATGCCGATTACGTGACCTTGAATATCTTACTTCCTGTCGGGATCAGCTTTTATACGTTTCAGGCCTTGAGCTACACGATTGATGTTTACCAGGGTAAAATCAAGGCAACTCGTGATATCGTGGCATTCTTCGCTTATATCAGTTTCTTTCCCCAATTAGTGGCAGGTCCGATAGAACGGGCTACCCATCTGTTGCCTCAGTTTCTGCGGCCTCGTAATTTCGATTGTGATCTGGCGTTGGATGGTATACGCCAGATACTTTGGGGTTTTTTCAAGAAAGTGGTGGTTGCCGATAACTGCGCTTTGTTCGTGAACGGTGTGTTTGATAATTACCAGACGTTGGATGGGAGTACCTTGTTTCTGGGGGCTTTCTTCTTCACGATACAGATTTACGGGGATTTTTCCGGATATTCGGACATAGCGATCGGCTGTGCCCGGTTATTTGGTATAGACCTTATGCAGAACTTTAAATATCCTTATTTCTCCCGGGATATAGCGGAGTTTTGGCGGCGTTGGCATATCTCGTTGACAACTTGGTTCCGGGATTATATCTATATACCGTTAGGAGGAAGCCGGGGTGGAAAATGGAAGAGCTTCCGGAATACCCTTGCTATTTTCTTGGTGAGTGGATTCTGGCACGGGGCTAACTGGACTTTTATGGTATGGGGTGCGTATCATGCGTTGTTATTTCTGCCATTGCTGTTGTTGGGACAAAATAGGAGGTATAGAGATTCCGTGGCAGAGGACAGTTTCCTTCCCTCTGTAAAGGAATTGACACAGATGGGAGTTACGTTTCTGCTGGTCTTATTGGGATGGATTCTGTTCCGGTCGGAAGATATATCGCAAGCGGTTATCTATTTTGAACGGATGTTCGATACTTCATTATTCTCGGTTCCTCAATTTACGGGCTTGGGATTCGGGCAACTCCTGCTGAAGAAATGTTTCTTTTTCACGACTCTTATGTTCGCTGTGGAATGGATCGGCCGAAAACAAGCGCATGGGTTGGTGATAGAGGGCCTGAGCCTTCCGGTTAGATATGTTATCTATACGGTATTGTTGATTATCATCTATGGTTTCGATGCTAGTAATCCACAAGGTTTTATTTATTTTCAATTCTGATAAGTATGAGAAGGTTCTTTGTCGCTATATTCCGGTATTTAGGGGTGGTAGGATGTTTAGGGTTGCTTAGTTGCCTGTTGATCCGCTCTTATTTTCATATGAGCATACCCGATTTTAAGAGTGATCCGGAAGTGGAGGTATTGATTTTGGGAGACTCTCATCCTCTGCATTCGATATCTGCCGCTCTATTGGGTAAATCTAGGAATGACGCTAAATCCAGTGAGAATTATTTCAATACTTATATCGACTTATGTTTGGAAATGCCCTTTCTTCCCCATTTAAAAACCGTGATATTAGGTATAGGTTATCATACGTTTACCGTGGCTGATGATTTGTATCAGGATGAGTTCCCGGCTTATATGTCTATTTATCCCCGTTTGAAGGAACGAGACGATTTGCGCCCTTTGGCACAGGAGGTCGTTTCTTCAGTAACCCGCAGGGAAGTCATGTATTCATATGAATTTGGCATTCCATTCAAAAGTTGTGTGGCTGAGATTAAAAAGAATGTGATCGAGTGTCTTTTCACGGAGACGACCGGGGGGACACTTGATGTTATTATTGACCGTCATTATTATGATAACAAGAGTGCGTGTTTATTGCCATCTTCTTTTCAACAAGGGATGTTGAGACGAATCGTAGAGGAATGCAAGAAACGGAATCTGTCTCTTATTTTGTATAATGCCCCTGTTTCAACTCAATATATGGAACGGGTTCCTCAGAGTTATCGACGGTTGACAGATTCTTTGGCTCGGGAATACGTAGATGATAGAATGGTCTTTTATTTGAATTATACAGCAGCGTCACTTCCAGACTCTTGCTATAGAGACGCTGATCATTTGAATGAAATCGGTATTAATAAATTTACTCCATTCTTAAAAGATACCCTGACATGTTTGGGGATAATTGCGGAATAGTTTTTGTATATTTGTGAAATAAACGATCGAATTAGTATACTACATGAAAGGATATTCGCTTTATATATTGGTTCTGCTATCCCTTATTTTCTGTTTTGCTTGTTCTTCCGGTAAAAAAGAAAAGAAATATACAATAGGAGTGTCTCAGTGCTTGATGACAGATGTCTGGCGGCAATCTATGATAAGTGATATGGAGGTGGAGGCTCTGAATCATTCGGAGATCAACTTGATCGTAAAAGATGCCGCTCAGGATAATGATACGCAAATCCGTCAAATAAAGAGCTTTATTAAGAAGAAGGTAGATTTGCTGATAATATCGCCGAATGAAACGGGGCCGATTACGCCTGTGGCTGTCGAGGCGTATCGGGCTGGCATCCCCACGATCATATTAGACCGGAAAATCAACAGCGATGAGTATACTACATATATAGGAGCGGATAATTACGAGATTGGCCGTTCGATAGGAATGTATATCAGCTCATTAATCAAGGATGAGACTACGATTTTGGAGATATGGGGGCAGAGAGGTTCTTCCTCGGCGATAGAAAGGCATCAAGGTTTTGTTGATGCGATGTCTATAGACCCGAACGTGAATATCCGGGAATTGGATGGGGGTTGGTATAAAGAGAATGCCTATGAGGGGGTCTTGAGTATGGATTCTATAGAGGATGTCGATATCGTTTTCGCCCATAATGATATGATGGCTTTGGGTGCTCGTGAGGCGATTGAGAAACGGGATTCAGCCTTGGTGAATCATGTGGAATTTATTGGAGTGGATGGTCTCTTGGGAGAAGGATTGGGAGTGGAAGCTGTCGCACAAGGCAAACTGGATGCGTCTTTTTATTATCCGACAGGTGGTGGGCTTGCGGTTAAAGTAGCTTGGCAAATCTTAAGTGGACAGGCTTATACGAAAAAGTATGCGTTAAGTACCGCTATGATTGATAAGACCAACGCCGGTACTCTTTATTTACAGTCAGACCGGTTGGTGGAATATCAACGCCAGATAGAGAAACAGCGTGCGAATTTGTCGCGATTGCTCTCAAAGTATAACTTTCTCTATAGTTCCCTGATCATTATCTTGATATTGACATTTCTATTGGGAGGATCGGCTGTTTACATGGTTTATATAAATCGTAAGGTACGCCAGAAGAATCGTTTGCTGAACGAAAGGAATCGTTTGGTGCAGCGACAAAAGGAGGAACTCTCGGAAGCGAACCGGCGCATTGAGCAAGTCACGGCTCAGAAATTGCAGTTTTTCACGAATGTATCCCATGAGATAAAGACTCCTTTGACCTTGATTCTCGGTCCTCTGAATAAAATGGCACAAGATGCGCCGGTGGGGGCTTTCACGGATGATATCCGTATTGTTAGAAAGAATGCGGAACGTTTGAAACGTGTGATCGACCAACTGTTGGATTTTCGGAAGATAGAGAATAATAAGATGGGATTACGGGTGACTAAAACTGATTTGGTCTTTTTTATCCAAGAGGTGAAGTCTTATTTCAGTAATATGGCCCAGAGTAAACAGATTGATTATACCTTTCAGCACGATATGGACTCTCTTTTTGTTTGGGTGGATACAGACAAGATGGAAAAAATATTAACGAACTTACTTTCGAACGCTTTTAAGTTTACTCCGGAACAGGGAAAGATCACGATTCGTTTGCGAGAAGAGGAGGCAGAGGTCGTTTTATCGGTTGAAGATAATGGAGAGGGTATTCCTCCGGAGAATATGGCCTTTGTATTCGAGCGCTTTTTTACAAGTGGGCAAAACTATGCTCCGGGAACAGGTATCGGATTGCATTTGACACGAGAATTTGTCCTCATGCACAAAGGTTCTATCCAAGTGGAAAGCGAACAAGGAAAACAGACGGTCTTTACTGTTCGTATCCCGAAAGGTAAATCACATTTTGACGAATCTTGTGTATTTATATCGAGTGCGACAGAATTGTCCTCTGGTGTAGCCCATTTGGATGTATCTCAAGTTCAGGAAACGTTGAGTAAAAAATATGATTATACGATCTTGGTCGTTGAGGATGATCGGGATATCTGTGCTTATTTACAGCATGAGTTATCTGAGAACTTTCGTGTACTCGTATCAGAGAATGGTGCCAAGGCCTTGGATGTCCTATTGAGAGAGAATGTATCATTGATTATCAGTGATGTGATGATGCCGGAGATGAATGGATTCGAGCTTTGCCGCCGGGTTAAGTCGGATATGGCTCTCAGTCATATCCCGGTAATCTTGCTTACCGCTCTTTCGGATGATAATCAACGTTTGTATGGTTTTGAAGGAGGGGCGGATGAATATATTCAGAAACCGTTCAATATCGAGATCGTGAAATTGCGTATCATTAAAATACTGGAAGAACGTAATCGTCTGCGAGAGGTCTTCTTGAGAGAATCCCAATCTCCTGCGGATATCTCTTTCGAGACAATGGGAAAAGTGGAGAGCATGGACGACTTGTTTATGCGAAAGTTTATCGCTTTGATAGAAGAGAATTATAGCGATCCGGATTTCAGTATAGAGAAAGGTAGCGAGAAACTAGGCCTGTCTCGTGTGCATTTATATCGGAAAGTGAAGGAACTATCAGGGATCACCCCTACGGATTTCTTACGTAATTATCGTTTGAAAAGGGCTTCCGCTCTCTTGAGGCAAAGATCCGGTACGATTAGCGAGGTCGCTTTCGCTACAGGGTTTGGTTCTCCGGCATATTTCTCTAAATGTTTTAAAGCTGTTTATAATATAACGCCAACCGAGTTTATAGAGTCCTTATAGAAACAAATGAGGGCTGGTATAAATGTTACATGCGTGTAACATCTGTTATTGCCTTTTGAGAATAAATACTTTATGTAACCTATGTAATTTATCTTGTAGCTATAGTTATCGTCGTATTTATGATATTGATATACTTTTGCGGTGTCGATAAGTACGAAAGTTGTTTTTACATTAGGAGAAGACAATGGAACAAGAGGCTGAATCAATACGTAGACCTATCGTGGTAGGAATTGGAGAATTATTATGGGATATGCTTCCATCCGGGAAAAAGGTAGGAGGTGCCCCGATTAATTTCGTCTATCATGCGTCTTGTTTAGGAGCCAAGGGATATGCGATCAGCGCTGTTGGAGATGATGAGTTGGGTAAAGAGATCATAGAGGAATTAGATAAGAATCATATTCAGTATTTGATAGAGAAAGTTCCTTATCCGACAGGTACCGTACAGGTGGAGTTACAAGAGGGTATCCCTACTTATACGATTAAAGAACGGGTAGCTTGGGATCATATATCACCTACGTCTGATGCCATTGATTTGGCAGAGAAAGCAGACGCTATTTGTTTCGGAACATTAGCTCAGCGTTCCCGTCAGTCTAGGGAGACGATACAAGCGATCTCTTCTTTTGCGCCGAAAGATGCTTATCGTCTGCTGGATATCAATCTTCGCCAGCGGTATTACGATAAGGAGTTGATTGAAGAGTCTTTGTATTTGGCGAATGTATTGAAGGCGAACGATAGGGAGTTTAACGTGCTTCGAGATCTATTCGGTTTGAACGGTACTGAGAAGGAGATGGCTTTATGGTTTATTGAGAAATACGATCTCAGAATGCTGGTTCTGACCGCCGGGAGTTCTTACAGTACGATTTATACAAGAGAGGAGATCTCTATTTTACCGACACCGGAGGTCGTGCTAGTAGATACGGTCGGGGCGGGAGATGCTTTCTCTGGAGCTCTTATCATTTCTCTCTTGAGAGGAAAGTCCTTGAGTGAGGCTCATCAATTTGCGGTAAAGACAGCGGCTTTTGTTTGTTCGAAAGAAGGAGCGTGGCCGACTTATGAAAAGTAAATTCGTTTATATCATATGTGTTTAGATGTTTTGAGTTCATAACAAATTCTACTAGGTATTAGTATTTGAGGTAAAAAGGTTATTAGGATATAAGTAAGAAAAGGCAAAAAGAGAAAGATGGTTTTTGTTTTAGGTTAAGTTAGATTAGATTGGTGAAAGTGGCTCGACTGTTGAAGTCGGGCTATTTTTATGTCTTTACGGTTCCTTCAAAAAGAAACAGTCTCGTTAGCCTGTAAGAAGAATCTTACAGGCTAACGAGACTATTCGTTTTATTTTTTTGGTAGATTATATTTAGTATGCTCTTTCCAATAACCAAGCATCTTGGAAATTAGGGGCGTATTTGGCCTTGATAGCGTCGCGGCTATCGGCTGCGTCCGCTTTGTTGTCGAAGCTAGCGACAATCACGCGCAACATGCCTTGTTCGTTCTCGCCTAACACAGCGTTATAACCATCATTTTGCATGCGTTCTTTTAATGCGTGAGCGTTTGTCTTGTTCTTGAAACTGCCGACAACGACACTGTAACGTTTCAGACGGCTGGCGTCTTCGCCTTGGGCGGCATTAATCTTTTCTGTACGAGTGGTAACCGTAGAGGTTCTGGGTTTTGAGATAGGAGCGACCTCGACGACTTCCTCCTCTTGTTCTACAACCTCAACAGGAGCCGTCGACTCTTTTTCTTTGGCCTGTTCGTAAGCAGCTTTGTACGCGCTCTGTTTAGGTTTGCATGAGCCGAGTGCTAATACCATACATACAGCGGCTCCAAATAACCAAATCTTATTCATACTATTCAGTTCTTATAATTAATACGCAAAGATATAAATTATATTTAGTACTTTCGCACTCAATTTATAATATATTATAATGGCATGAATAAATCTATCGGGACAATGATTATGGCAACGTCACTATTATTAGGTGCTTGCAATCTGGACACGGACGTAAACGTGAAGGTGAAGATGACCAATAATAAAAATGTTATCGGGAGGTCGGACATCAAGATCGAAGACGGTCGTATGACTCCAGAGGCTCTATGGGCTATGGGACGTATCGGCGGTATGAACGTATCTCCGGATGAGAAAAAAGTGGTGTATACGGTGGCATATTATAGCGTACCGGAAAACAAGAGTAACCGTGAGATCTTCGTGATGAACGCTGACGGATCGGATAATAAGCAAATCACGAAAACTAGATTTGCGGAAAATGGGGCTGTATGGATCAAGGGAGGGACAAAGATCGCCTTCCTTAGTAATGAGAGCGGTAGCAGCCAGCTTTGGGAAATGAATCCGGATGGAACAGATCGTAAGCAACTTTCCGATTATGATAAGGATATTGAGGGATTCGCTTTCTCCCCTGATGAAAAAAAGGTTTTATTTATCTCGCAAGTGAAGACCGTGGAAAGTACCGCTGATAAATATCCTGATCTGGATAAAGCGACGGGTATTATCATCACGGATTTGATGTATAAGCATTGGGACGAGTGGGTGACAACTGCCCCGCATCCTTTTATCGCTGATTTTGATGGTAAATCGATCAGTGATCCTATCGATATAATGGAAGGTGAGTTGTTTGAGAGTCCGATGAAGCCATTTGGCGGTATTGAGCAATTAGCTTGGAATACCACTTCTGACAAGGTGGCATATACTAGTCGTAAAAAGATTGGTAAGGAGTATGCTATCTCTACGAATTCGGATATTTATGTGTATGATTTAAATACGAGGCAAACGACGAATATGACGGAAGAAAATAAGGGATATGATACGAATCCCATGTATTCTCCGGATGGAAAGAGTATCGCTTGGCTGAGTATGGAACGTGACGGTTATGAGGCGGACCAGAACCGTTTGATGGTAATGAATTTGGAGACAGGAGAGAAAACATTTGTTAGCAAGGATTTTGATTCTAACGTGGATTCTTATTGCTGGAGCGCTGATTGTAAGCGTATTTATTTTACGGGTGTCTGGCATGGTGAGTCTCAAGTTTATCAGATAGATCTGACTGACGGTAATAAGATTACTCCATTGACTGAGGGTATGTACGATTATGCCTCTGTCGCTCTTCTGGGTGATAAACTGATCGCCCAACGTCACTCCATGAGTATGGGAGACGAGATTTATTCGATAGATTTGGCGGGGGATCGTAAGGTAACCCAACTGACGTTCGAGAACAAGCATATTTACGATCAGCTTACGATGGGTAAAGTAGAGGAACGTTGGATGAAGACAACGGATGGCAAACAGATGTTGACATGGGTTATCTATCCACCTCAGTTCGATCCGAATAAGAAGTATCCGACCTTGTTATTCTGTGAGGGAGGTCCGCAAAGCCCTGTTAGTCAGTTCTGGTCTTACCGTTGGAACTTCCAGATCATGGCTGCTAACGATTATATTATCGTGGCTCCTAACCGGAGGGGGCTTCCCGGATTTGGCATGGAATGGAATGAGGCTGTCAGTGGCGATTATGGCGGGCAATGTATGAAAGATTATTTTACCGCTATTGATGAGGTTGCCAAAGAACCATATGTGGATAAAGATCGCTTAGGATGTGTAGGCGCAAGTTTCGGAGGATTCTCCGTATACTGGTTGGCCGGTCATCATGATAAACGTTTCAAGGCTTTCATCGCTCATGATGGTATTTTTAATATGGAAATGCAGTACTTGGAAACGGAAGAGATGTGGTTCGCTAATTGGGATATGGGTGGAGCGTACTGGGAGAAGCAAAACGCTACGGCTCAGCGTACTTTCGCAAACTCTCCGCATAGGTTCGTGGATAAATGGGATACGCCTATTCTTTGTATCCATGGAGAGAAAGATTATCGGATCTTGGCAAATCAAGGTATGGCGGCATTTAACGCTGCGGTTCTTCGGGGGGTACCGGCTGAGTTGCTGATTTATCCGGATGAAAATCATTGGGTATTGAAACCCCAGAATGGCGTTCTATGGCAACGTACATTCTTCGAGTGGTTGGATATGTGGTTGAAGAAATAATTTTAAAGGCCGTTCCTAAAGTATATAGCTTTAATGGACGGCCTTCTTTTCTCAACGTAATAACAAACTAAGCGATTGTAATATCCTTATTCAAATAAACGTCTTGAATAGAATGAAGTAATTCCACGCCATCTTTCATTGGACGTTGGAATGCTTTTCTTCCGCTAATCAGCCCCATGCCACCCGCACGTTTGTTTATGACAGCGGTAACAATGGCGTCTTTAAGATCCGAAGCTCCGTGAGATTCTCCACCAGAGTTGATAAGTCCGACACGTCCCATATAGTTGTTCGCTACTTGGTAACGACAAAGATCGATCGGATGTTCTGTCGTTAACTCTGTATACATCTTTTGGTTGATCTTACCGAAATTTATAGCGGTAAAGCCTCCGTTGTTTTCTGGTAGCTTTTGCTTGATGATATCGGCCTTGATCGTAACACCAAGGTGATTAGCCTGTCCGGTTAAATCGGCTGCGGCAGAATAATCAATACCATCCTTTTTGAAAGAGCTGTTTCGTAAATAACACCACAATACGGTTGCCATACCCAGTTCATGGGCGTATTCGAATGCGTCGGCAATCTCAATTAACTGATGCCGGCTTTGTTCTGATCCGAAATAGATCGTGGCTCCGACAGCGACAGCGCCCATATTCCATGCTTCCTTTACCGTTCCGAATAATATTTGATTGTATGAATTCGGATAAGTTAAAAGTTCGTTATGATTTAATTTCACTAGAAATGGAATTTTATGGGCATATTTTCGTGCTACTGATCCCAATATCCCGAACGTAGAAGCAATGGCGTTACACCCTCCTTCGATCGCTAATTTTACAATATTCTCCGGATCGAAATAAATCGGGTTTGGGGCGAAAGATGCTCCTGCGGTATGTTCGATATCTTGATCTACGGGGAGGATGGAAACGTATCCGGTGTTTGCGAGTCTTCCGTGCCCTAATAAAGTTTGTAGACTGTTGAGAGTTTGTATGTTTCTGTCAGAATTAATCCATACGTCGTCTATGCAAGTTGGTGATGGGAGATGAATCACTGATTTATCTATAGTCTTGCATACGTGATTTAAATAATAATCACTTTTGTCACCTAATAAACTAATAATCTTTGATGTATCCATAGAAATAAATATTTTAGTTAGTAAACAGTCGCTGCCAAAAATAAGTTCCATAGTTTTTATCGATTAACACATAGAATTAATCTATTGATGAAATATGGCAGTATTCGGATAGTTTAGTTAATTTTGCATCATACAACCAATAAAAAATTTGCGATATATGAAAAAGAAATGGATTTGCACAGTATGTGGCTATGTGCACGAAGGTGATGAGGCTCCTGATTTCTGTCCTCAATGTAAACAACCAAAAAGTAAATTTAAAGAATTAGTAGAAACAGAAGGTGCTTTGAAGTTTGTTGACGAGCATGTGTTAGGTGTTGCTAAAGGTGTAGACCCTGTTATTCTGGAGGGGTTGAACGCTCATTTCATGGGAGAATGTACCGAAGTTGGTATGTACTTGGCCATGAGCCGTCAAGCAGATCGAGAAGGATATCCGGAAGTAGCGGAAGCGTTCAAACGTTATGCTTGGGAAGAGGCTGAGCACGCTGCTAAGTTTGCTGAACTTCTTGGTGATGTCGTTTGGGATACAAAGACTAACTTGAAAAAACGTATGGAAGCTGAGGCTGGTGCGTGTGAAGATAAGAAGCGTATCGCTACATTGGCTAAACAGCAGAACTTGGATGCGATCCATGATACCGTGCATGAGATGTGTAAAGACGAGGCTCGTCACGGCAAAGGATTTGAAGGCTTATATAATCGTTATTTCAAGTAATATAAAGGTATTAGCTGTATGTTTTAAAAAGGGTATTCTTTATAGAATACCCTTTTTTGTGTTTGATAAAATAATTTTAGTCTTCCAAGAGAACAACAGAACTATATTTTACATACCTTTGCACACGTCAACCACAAGGAAAGATGCCGGAGTGGTCGAACGGGCCGCACTCGAAATGCGGTGAACGGGTAACCGTTCCCTGGGTTCGAATCCCAGTCTTTCCGCTGAATGTACTGAATAGGAATGATTTTTATGTTCTTTTCCTAAAAGGTATATCTTTGATGGTTCATACTCTTCCTGCCCGATCAATACGATATCCATAAGTATTGAAAATTGCTGTAAGCCTTCTCAAGATAACAGTTTCTGATGTTGGAGCCAGGTCTTTTCTCATATAATAGATGATTGTCATTGATGTTGAAACATAGAATTATCACTAGGCCACTATGTCAGTTGTGAGTAGTCAGTACAGAGAAGGGATACGAATTAGAAAAGAAAACTTTTAATTTATCTAAACTCTTTAGTTAATGTTGTGATAGATCAATGTGGGTAGTGGAATTCTGAAAGATTCAAATACTATTGTTTCTATGTAAGAGATAGTAATAAAAGAATATATCCTGATAATCAGATGTATAATTCAGACAGAGATATTTTTTTACTCGGTTTACTCGTTTTTTTACTCTGAAATGTGTTTGATGGAAAATGAAAATGATATTCATGTCATTCTGCATGCCTATTATAGTATTATTGGGAAATACAGGAATAATATAAATAATTATTTAATAATCAGTAGTATATAAAACTAAATACGTAAAATTAGAATTAAAAACATTTCTTTCTCTTTTCTAATTTACCTAAAATGATTACATTTGCAATGTATTTCTATGGTCTCTTACATAGAAGCGGTAGTAATACAGGGTTACGGTTTTCCGCTCACTGTCGTCAGGAGCGGTCCGCATTCCGGATTTCTTCGTAGAAAACAACCGGATTAATCTTGATTGCTGAGCTTCTACATTTGAAAAAATAAGGAAGTGCAGGAATGGAAACTTTATCCTTTTTATCAACTCAGATATAATAATAATTCATTGACCATAGCAACATACAACACTGAATATTGGTTTGCGCTAAAGGTTTTTTATAACAAGGTTTTTGAAATCGAGGAGTCACTAAAGAAAGACAAAATCGAGTCTTATATTCCCTGTGAGGAAACTATGGTGGTTCGTAACGGGGTTAAGAAAATTATACGTAAGCCGGTTATTAATTCGCTCATGTTCTTCCGTTCCACCACTAAACGTGCCATGGAGATACAGCAACAATTTGCAAACAAAGTGATTCTATATACAAAGTGTAGAGAATCGAGAAAAATCCCTCTTTCTATTCCTGAGCAAGAAATGAATGTCTTTATGCTAGTGACTTCGTCCGGAGAGAGAGGAATAGAGTATTTAGGAGAGGACAATCCCAAGTTTTATCGGGGAGAACGGGTGAAAGTAATTGACGGAAAATTCAAGGGAGCGGAAGGGCATATTTGCCGGATTAAGAAAAACAACCGCTTGATTGTAGTTATCAGTGGCGTATGTGCCGTGGCTACCTCGTATATACCGCAGGAGTTCTTGGAAAAACAGCCTTGACTGCGATACAAAAAAACAGAAAATACCATCTATGGATCTATTCTATTTTGTAGAAGTAGTGTTAGTTTTCATTCTGGGATGGAGTATGAGTGCGGTGGTCTTACCTAGGATTTCATTGTTCGCTTTCCGTCGTAGGCTCTTCGATCAAATAAATTCTCGAAAAATACATACAGACCCCATCCCACGTTTGGGGGGTATCGCATTTTTCCCTTGTATATTGGTGGTTATGTCACTTGTTCTTGTGTATAATAACTTATACGGTGGAAAAAACATGCTTGATATAGATCTCACTATCTGTCTGCTTTCTTTGTTTGTTTGCCTATTTGCTCTATACTTAATGGGAATGATGGATGACCTTGTCGGGGTGTGTTATCATTCCAAGTTTATTATCCAAATATTGTGTGGTATCTTATTGGTAGCTTCCGGATTCTGTTTTGACAGTTTTTACGGATTATTCGGTGTTTATGAGCTTCCCTTTTGGATAGGTATACCATTTACTGTGTTCATCATCATGTTTATTCTGAATGCCATCAATTTGATAGACGGTATTGATGGGTTAGCTTCTGGTTTGAGTATCATCGCATTTCTTGTTTTCGGATATATGTTTGCTCGGATTGGCTGGTGGGTCTATGCTCTTTTGGCATTTGCTATCCTAGGTGTGCTGATACCTTTTTTCTATTATAATGTATTTGGTAAAGTCCGTAATGGCAGGAAAATATTTATGGGTGATACCGGTTCGCTCACCATTGGTTTATTACTGGTTGTGATGGTTATCCGCTTAAGTATGATGGATATCACTAAAGATACCATTTTTCCGAATGCTATCGTTATCGTGTTCTCGTTCTTGATGGTACCTGTTCTTGATGCGGTACGTGTGGTTATCCATCGTTTGCGTGAGGGGAAAAACCTATTCGTATCCGATAAGAACCATATCCACCATAAACTCATGGCATTGGGATTACGGCAACATCAGGCGCTGGTCTGTATTATGGGTATTGCCATAGTTTTTATTATAGTTAATGTGTTATCTATCCATTGTGTTTCCATCACTACCTTATTTTTAACAGATATCGTTATATGGACAGTAATGCACATATGGATTACCATGAAGATAAATAATAGACCAGATAAAAAACAATCAAGATAAATAAAAATATTGAGAATATGAAAAATGTATTTGTGGGGCTGCTGCTTGCGGTTTCACTTCTGGCCTCCTGCGACACTTCCAAAAAGATAGTTTATATGCAAGATGTGGTGGTGAATGAACCGGAAACGATTACAGGTGTGAAAGATATCACTGTACAATCTAAAGATCAGATTTCCATTATAGTATCCAGTAAAGATCCACAACTGGCGGCATTATTCAATCTGACCAAGGTACAGTATCGGGCTGGTTATAGTGATTTGCGGGGAAACTATAATGGAGAAATATCCGGTTATACCTTGGATGATAACGGAAACATAGACTTTCCTGTTATAGGTATACTACACATTGCTGGTATGACTAAGAGCGAGATAGCGAAACTTATCAAAAAAAAGTTGATAGAAGAGAATTTGGTAAACGATCCTGTGGTGACAGTAGAGTTTATGAACCTTTACTTCTCCGTGTTGGGTGAAGTGAAAACTCCTGGCAAATATGCCATCTCCAAGGATCGGGTTACGCTACTTGAGGCCATTAGTATGGCAGGTGATTTGACTATCTACGGTAAACGTGATGCCGTTTTTATTGTTCGTGAAGAAGGAGGGCAACGTGTCGTTCATTGGGTAGACCTACGTAACAAAGATTTTTTTAATTCTCCGGTCTATTATCTGAAACAGAATGATGTGGTATATGTACAACCTAATAAAGTACGTGCCGGACAGAGTACTATCAATGAGAATAATGTAAAGTCGGTGGGACTCTGGGTTAGTGTCGCCTCATTCCTTACTTCATTAGGTGTCTTGGTTTTTAAATAATTGATAACCGTAATTACCAAATAGTTATCATTTACGATCATACGATGGAAAAGAAAATAAATAATGGTAAGCCTACCGATGATTTCATCCGTTTACAAAATTTGTGGGGTATGTTTCTACCTAAATGGCATTGGTTTGCTCTTTTCCTATTTTTATGCCTAGCAATAGCGGCGTTGTATCTGTTATCCACTCCTAATATCTATACTCGTACTGCCGCAATTTTGGTGAAAGATGATTCCAAAAGCGGGAGTGGAGGTACAGGATTGAATAGCGAGTTCAGTGATTTGGGAATTTTCAAGAATAATACTAATATCAATAATGAACTGCTAACCCTCACATCGCCTACCCTGATGACCGAGGTGGTGAAACGATTGGGGTTGAATGAGACGTTTATGGTACGTGAAGGCTTGAAGAGACGTGAACTATATAGACAATCTCCTGTTGCTGTGATATTCAAGGGAAAACAAAATGAGGCGATAGGCTTCTCTCTCGAACTGACTTCTAAAAATGAATTTATTCTGTCTAATTTTACTATTAATAATGAGGAAGTTGACGGGGAGGTTAACGGAATACTTGGGGAAGCGATAAATACGCCGATTGGTATTATAACTTTATCGGCTACTCTGAATCGTTCGGATTCTTATGTCGGTACATCTGTACGTTATGAGAAAGGGAGTGTTGATCTTAGCGCTGATGCTTATACCTTTTTGTTGCGTGTGGAATTGGGTAGTGAGGATGCTACGATTATTAATCTTAGCATTGATGATGCCTCTATTCAAAAAGCGGAAGACATATTGAATACGCTGATTGAGGTCTATAATGAGAAATGGATTCAAGACAAGAACCAGATAGCTGTCAGTACTTCCCATTTTATTAGCGATCGTCTTGGCGTGATTGAAAACGAATTAGGTAATGTAGATGAAAATATCTCCAGCTATAAGAGTGAGCATTTACTTCCGGATGTACAGGCCGCTTCCAACCTTTACCTGAGCCAATCGGCTGAAAACAAGAAGGAACTCCTTGCCTTGAATAACCGATTATCTACAGCGCAATATATACGCCGGGAGTTGAACAATAGAAAAATGGATCAACCTTTGCCTGCAAATTCTGAAATCGGTAGTACCAATATTGAAAGCCAGATTGGTGAGTACAATACGATGGTACTGGATCGTAACCGATTAATAGCGAACAGTAGTGAGAAAAATCCGTTGGTAAAAGATTTGACCAGTTCCCTGCAAAGTATGCAACAAACCATTATTCAGTCTGTCGACAATTACATCGTTTCTCTAAATAACCAAATACGTAGTATCCGCCAGCAGGAGGTGACTACTACTCAACAATTGGCTTCTAACCCAAATCAGGCAAAATATCTGCTCAGTGTAGAGCGTCAACAAAAGGTGAAGGAGGAGCTTTATCTCTATCTCCTTCAAAAACGTGAGGAAAATGAACTTTCACAGGCGTTCACGGCATATAATACCCGTGTGATAACCGCACCGCATGGTAGTGTTTTTCCGACAGCTCCCAAGAGGTTGAATATCTTGTTGGTGGCGTTTGTCTTGGGTTTACTGATTCCTGCCATTATTATTTTCGTGAAAGAAAATATGAACACTAAGGTACGTGGTCGTAAGGATCTGGAAAACTTGAGTATTCCGTTTATTGGTGAGATACCTTTGTTTATACGCAATCGTAAGAAAAACGGTTTCCTTTTCCGTAAACCACAAGAGGTAAATTTTATTGTAGTACAAGAAGGTAATCGTAACATTATCAATGAAGCGTTCCGTGTACTTCGTTCTAACTTAGATTTTATGATGGGGAAGGATAGCGGACAAAATGTTTTTGTACTTACCTCATTCAATTCCGGTAGTGGTAAATCATTCCTCGCTATGAATATCGCCATGAGTTTTGCTATTAAAAAGAAACGGGTATTAGTTATTGACGGTGATTTGCGACATGGCTCCACTTCCTCGTATGTGGATTCTCCCAAAATGGGACTGAGTGATTATCTGAGTAACAGTGTTAACAGTTGGGAAGAAATTATCGGAACAGACAAGAAATATGAGAACTTACATATTTTACCTATAGGCACGGTCCCTCCCAATCCTACGGAATTATTGGAAGACAGTAAATTGGAAATTTTAATTCGTGAACTTCGTCCCCATTATGATTATATTTTCATTGATTGTCCGCCTATTGATATCGTAGCTGATACACAGATTATTGAAAAGTTGGCAGACCGCACTATCTTTGTAGTACGCGCCGGGGTACTCGACCGCTCTATGCTAACGGAATTGGAGAACAATTACATTGAGAAACGTTTCAAAAATTTATGTCTGGTACTGAATGGGACGGAATACTCTGGGAACCGCTACATTTACCGCTATGGATATCGGCATGGTTACTACTATACCTCTGATTATTGTGGTAGTGAAAAATAAAAAACGTTTAATTCTGAATCAAAAAGTGTGGCTGTTTTCAAAGACAACATCGTTGGCAGATAGTGACATTCTGAATGGAATGACCGATTATCATTCCCATATCTTACCCGGTGTAGATGATGGAGCGAAGACAATGGAGGAGTCGTTGGAAATTCTTGCCAAAATGGAATGTCTAGGAGTTCGTGATGTATGGCTTACCCCACACATCATGGAAGATATCCCTAATACCACACGAGATTTGGAAGCTAGATTCAAAGATTTAAAAATGGCGTACAAAGGTATAATACATTTGTTTCTTGCCGCTGAATACATGATGGACAATCTATTTGAAGAGCGGTTGACAGAAAATGATTTATTGCCTATCGGAAAAAACTGTAGTTATCTCCTGATTGAGACTTCTTATTTCAATCCTCCTATGAGATTACAGGATATTTTGCTGCGCATCCAAAGAAAAGGGTATTGTCCGTTACTTGCCCATCCCGAACGGTATGCCTATATGAATGAGGAAGACTATCGCTTTTTGCGGGAAGTTGGTGTGAAGTTTCAACTTAGCCTCCTTTCCTTGACCGGTATTTATGGTTCGGAGGTTCGGAAAAAGGCCGAGTGGTTGTTGAAAAGTGGATATTATCATCTTTGCGGAAGCGATATCCATCACTTTGTAGTTTTGGAAAGAGTCATCGCAGAGAAAAAAATATCTAAACACATGTTGGAGGAGTTACGATTCCTTTGTCATGGAACAACTTTCGGATGATGACTAATGCTATGAAATCAAATAATAAACGTATTGCCAAGAATACCGTATTTCTATATGTGCGTATGATTTTGGTAATGTTTGTATCACTGTTTACCTCACGCATTGTTTTACAAACTTTAGGTGTTGAGGATTATGGAATTTATAATGTGGTTGGAGGTGTTGCTAGTATGTTAGTATTTTTGAATAGTACTTTATCTTCCACATGCCAACGTTATTTCTCTTATGAATTAGGGAGAAATAATCATGAAGCCTTAGCTGAATTATTCAAACAAAATATTACTTTGTTTGTGTTTTTTGTTGTATGTGTACTCTTTTTAGCAGAAACGATAGGTGTATGGTTTATTAATTCTTATTTAGAAATTCCAGAGAAAAGAAGAATAGCGATGAACTGGGTTTTTCAGTTTTCTTTATTGACCTTTGTTGTATCGAGTATTACTATTCCTTATAATGCTTTAATCATTTGTCATGAACGTATGTCGGTATTTGCGTTAATATCTTTGATTGAGGTGGGTTTGAAATTATCTGTAGCCTTATTAATCGGATTCGATGGTTTTGATAGATTGATTTTTTATGCCGGTTTGATGTTTTTGAGTTCATTGATTATAGCATTTACCTATTATTTCTATTGTCGCCGTTTTCCAGAAAGTAGGTATTCTTATTGCTTGAAATCCGATCAAGTAAAAAAACTGATCAGCTATTCCGGATGGCATTTCTTAGGATCTCTTTCTGTTGTGATTCGGGAACAAGGAGTTAATATATTGTTAAATATATTTTTCACTCCGGCGGTAAATGCGGCTCGTGCCATTGCCTATCAGGTTTCTAATGCGGTGAATGGCTTAACACGTAATTTCCTTATTGCTGTAAAACCTCAAATATATAAATTATATGGAACAAATGAGTTACAACAAATGCATCTATTAATTGCAAGAAGTTCTAAAATGGGATTTATACTTGTCGCAATTTGTGCATTTCCTGTCATTCTCAATACAGATGTCTTATTATACCTTTGGCTTGGTCAATTACCTGATAATACTGTCTTATTTACACAACTCGTGCTTGTTAATTCAATCATTCAGTCTATTGACGTTCCTTCTATTGCGGCGGCTTTAGCAACAGATAGAATTAAGGTTTTTGAGATTGTTACAGGAGGACTGATGATTTTTAACTTACCTATATCCTATTTGTTTTTAAGATATGGATATAATCCGGAAATCACGATATATGTAAGTATAGTATTATCTTATATAACGATAATTATAAGAGCTTATTTATTGGAAAATTTGATATATTACAAGGCATTAGATTACTTAAGAGGGGTGGTATTACCATTAACATTTGTTGGTATTACAGTTGTTATTCCCGCATGGTTTATTGGAGTGTATATAAATTCATGGTTTTTGCATCTTATTATAACTACGACAATATTTATTTTAACTCTTATTGTTATATCATACCTTGTCCTCTTGAATCCTTATGAACGTAAGATTGTGATTGATTATTCAAGAAAAATGATTAGAAAACTAAACGGTAGATGTATCCTATTTTAATTACGGATAAACATACGTGTTGTGGATGTACGGCATGTGCAAGTATTTGTACCCATAATGCAATTTCAATGGTATCAGACGAATTGGGTTTCATGTTTCCTCTGGTAGATGAGGCAAAATGCGTGGGATGCGGGCTATGCGTAAATGTTTGTTCTTTCAATACAACTTATGATACAAGATTAAATCTGCCTCAACCTGATTCTTATGCGGTACGTCATAAAGATATAGATGAAATACAGGCTTCTCAGTCTGGTGCTGCATTTGTCTTGTTTTCTGATTGGGTGTTGGAAAATGGAGGTGTGGTATATGGAGTAGGTTATGAAGGTCATTTTCATGTAACTCATAAGCGAGCTTTGAATAAAGAGCAACGAGACGAGTTTAGAGGCAGTAAATATGTACAAAGTGATTTGAGAGGCGTATTCAAACAAGTAAGACAAGATTTAAATGAGGGGCGGATGGTATGTTTTTCCGGGACTCCTTGCCAAACGGCGGGTTTATCTTCGTTTGTTGGGCCCCATTTAAGAAACAAACTTTACCTGATAGATATAGTTTGCCATGGTGTACCCAGCCCCAAGATGTGGGAAGATTATATTACTTATCTCGAGGTAAAAGAGAAAAAGAATATTACATCGGTAAACTTTCGTGATAAAAAAATAAAAGGATGGAAATCTCATATTGAATCGTTTGTTTTTAATAATACCCATACTTATGGATGTACGTATACACATATGTTTTATTCCCATATCAATTTAAGACATAGTTGTAGTACTTGCCACTATTGTAACACGAAGCGCCCTTCGGATGTTACTATCGCCGATTTTTGGGATATCGGGAAGATTAGTGAAACATTTGCATCAGATAACAAAGGTTGTTCATTGGTGTTGGTCAATACTCTGAAAGGAGAAGAGTGGTTTAATGCGATAGAAAGAAAAGCCGAGATATTACCTACAAGATTACAAGATAGTCTTCAGGCTCAATTATGTTATCCAAATCCTCAACATTCACAACGTGATGTTTTCGAAAAAGATTACATACGTTTGGGGTTCAAAAAAACTCTTGAAAAATGGGAGTTTATTGGATGGAGAAAGGGTGTAAGAAAATATTGGGGTTATCCATTCAGATTAATAAAAAGGATAATCCGGAAATATATTTAAAACCTTGTATAGTAATCATGAAGATTGGGATTTTGACATTTCATAGAGCGTATAATTACGGTGCTTTCTTACAAACTTTCGCTACGTTAGCTTTTTTGCGTTCTCAAGGATATGATGTGAGTATTGTAGACTATATGCCTGAAGGACACACCGATTTTTATCGTTTTTTTAATTCGTATTGGAAGAATAGTTCTTGGATTGGGAAAACTAAATATGTTATCCGGAAATTGATCGATTACCCATTTATTTTAAATAGGCGAAAAAAATTTCATGAGATGCAAGAAAATTTCTTTGGTATTGAGAGGAGTGTTAGGTACATTACCCCAAAAGACTTGGAAAATGTTAATTACGATTATATAATTTATGGTAGCGATCAAATTTGGTGGAAGTGTAAATTTTTAACCTATAAAGGGTTTGATTTGGTTTATTGGGGAGAATATATTCCAAAGGCAGTCAAGAAAATAGCTTATGCCCCAAGTATGGGAAGTATTGATTTAAATGAGACAGATATATCACAAATCAAGTATTGGCTTACTAATTTTATGGCTGTTTCAGTTCGAGAAAAACAACTTTCGGATACTTTATTTTCCATTTCTGGCAATTATTTTCCGGTAGTACTCGATCCCGTGTTTTTCTTGGATAAATCTCAATGGATGAAACGATGTGATGAGGTTCCTATACGACATGAGAAACCTTACTTGCTTCTCTATAATTTACAAAATTCTTTAGATGCAAGAAGAGTGGCAATTTCTTTAGCGCAAAGAAACAAATGGAAAGTTGTGGAAATAAAGCAAAGTTTCTGTTTTGATTTTTCTCATTATTATGATTATACGTCAGGTCCTATTGAATTTGTTTCTCTTTTTCGTGATGCTAAGTTTATAGTTACAACATCTTTTCATGGAACTGCATTCTCTGTTATTTTCCGTAAACCATTTATTGTTGTTGGCCTGAAATTTGCGGTAGACCGAGTTCTTTCCTTATTGAGTATGTTGAATCTTGATGATCGTTATATAAGTAGTATGGGGGAAGACTTTGATTTGAGGATAGACTATTCAAAAGTAGATCCTTTACTTGAAGCGGCAAAAGAGAGGTCGAAAAACTATATAATAAATTCTTTAAATAATACCCAATCGCAATGATTCCTAAAGTAATTCATTATTGTTGGTTTGGAGGTCATCCTTTACCTTCGTTGGCGGTGAGGTGTATAGAATCGTGGAAAAAGTTCTTACCCGATTATGAGATTAAAGAATGGAACGAAAGTAATTTTGATGTTAGTAGTATACCGTATACTCAGGAAGCCTATGCGGTTAGGAAATATGCGTTTGTAAGTGATTATGTCCGGTTTAAAGTGCTATATGAACAGGGAGGGATTTACTTTGATACAGATGTAGAGGTGATAAAAGCAATAGATGATATAGTGGCTCGTGGACCATTTATGGGGTGTGAGTTCATTGCCAGCAATACAAATGAAATGAAAGTGAATCCCGGTCTCGGCCTTGGAGTAACCCCTGGTCTTGACTTGTATCGGGAACTTCTTGATCTTTATACGACACTCCATTTTAAGAATAATGATGGTACATTTAATTTGAAAACGGTTGTAAAGTACACTACGGAGATATTGTACCTCCATGGGCTAAAAAATATGAACGATATACAAGAGTGTGCTGGGGTTTGGATTTATCCGAAAGAGTATTTTTGCCCTATTGTAATAGGATATAATGAGTTACAGTTAACAGAAAATAGCCGTAGTATTCATCATTATGCCGGCACTTGGCTTTCTTCTTCTAAGCGATTCAAGAGGAAGATAATAAAATACCTGGGACCTAATATCGTTGATTTTTATTTGAATTTACTTAAGAGGCTATGAGTGAGAAAAATTATGCGAAATTGTTATGCTTTTCGACCTGCCTCTCCATTTTTTTCCCTCCTTATCATGTTTTGGCTACAAGAGTTACTATTCTTTTATCAGATATATTTTATGTCTTGCCATTAGTGATCGTCTTCTTCAATATTGAAAGGTGGGAATGGAAAGATATAAAAAATGGAATATGGTTTAGTGTGATATGGGTAATAATTTGGTGTATATCAATTTTATTCAATGGTGATATACCTGTTACCAGTACTGTCCTTTTTGCTATATTTGGTAGTGCCTTTTTAACTGTAAACAATAAAATAAGAGAATTATCATTTTATTATTTCACTAAAATATTTTCAATATTTCTTCTTTTAGGGATTATAGAATTTTTATTTTATTTAAAAGGTTATTTTATTCCACTTGGTATTACGGAACGGAGTATAACAAATGGAAAATATACTTTAGTTCAGGGTTTCTTTAATTTCTTTTCTTTATATAGTAAAGATATGATTCGATTTCAAAGTATGGCTGAAGAGCCAGGCTTGATAGGAACTCTATGTGCATTGATGGTATTTGTAATTGACCGGAAAGTATTTAGAATGGAATTTTATGTGTTTATCGTATCCGGATTTCTTACATTTTCTATGGCCTTCTTTATTTTAATAAGTTTATATTTTATGACTCAATTACGTAATATCCGAACTTTGATTTATATAATTTTAGTTTTTGGCGCTTTGTGTGGAGTATATGATACTTATAAGCATACACATATAGTGAAACATTATATAACTAGACGTTTTGAGAAAGGAAGAAGTGGAGACAATCGTGTGACGAGAGAATTTGATAATTATTTTCGTCAGAAATTTATGTGTTCAAAGAATGTATTTGTTGGTGAAGGTGTAAAAGTAATGTATAGAAAAAGAAGTATTCTTAATAGGACTGGAGGTAATGCTGGAGGAAAAGTAATGTTTCTTCAAATAGGTTTATTCGGGATTTGTTTACTCATGTGGTTTTATACTAAAGCTATATTAAACAACAAAGGATATAATGATATGTCTTTATTTTTTATTCTTGTTTTTTGGATTTCTTTTTACCAGCGGGAATATATTATATATCCATATATGATAATGTTAGCTTTTTCCCCACTATTGTTGGATAAAGAGCTATCGGATGAACAAGAAGATGAAGATATTTGAGATAATACCCCAACTTGGTTCAGGTGGGGGTGAACGGTTTACGGTCGATTTATGCAATGAATTGGTAAGAAGAGGGCATGATGTCACCCTTGTTGTTCTGCACGAACTAAATGATACGACAAGTTTTTATAGAGATGAACTGATTACGGAAGTCAAGGTGATTTCTATGAACAAACGTATGGGATTTGACTGGAGACTATTATTTCGTTTATACGAACTGATAAAAAAGCAATTCCCATATATAGTGCATACTCATCTCCGGGGAATCATGTATAGTGCACTTTCAATTCTAATGAATCGTTCTTCTATGTATTACCATACAGTACATACTACTGCCGATCGAGAGGCTAGCAGTAGTATTGATATATTGGTACGTAGATTCTTTTTTAAACAGGGGTGGGTAACACCGGTTACGATATCGAAAGAATCGCATCGTTCATTTGTGGAGTTTTACAAAATGGATGCCCCATTGATCGTGAATGGACGTAATATTCCCGAAAACATACTAGTCTCGGTTTTCATACGGCAAGAAATAGAAGCATACAAAATGACTTCTAATACAAAAATCCTTATCCAATTGGCACGTATGGAAAAGGTTAAGCGACATACGTTAATGGCTCATGTGGTTAAACGCTTGGTAAATGAAGGATTTGATATCGCTCTTTTGATGATTGGACATAAGAACGAATTGTATGTTGAAGAAATTGACAAACTGAATTGTACCGCTATTTATATACTAGGAGAAAAGCATAACATTTTGGAATATCTTAGTATGGCTGATGCTTATTGCCTTTGTTCAAGTTACGAAGGGATGCCTATCTCTTTGATTGAGGCGTTGGGTACGAGTACAATACCAATATGTACTCCGGTGGGTGGTGTTATAAATACTGTAGAAGACGGTGTAAACGGTTTTCTCTCGTCCGATCTTACGGAGGAATCTTATTATCAAGCCTTAAAACGTTTTTTACTTTTAAATGATGAAAAACTTGTTACGATGAAACGTAAAGTTCGTGAAAGTTATAAACTTTATAGCATGACTGAATGTGGAACGAAATATGAAAAATTGTTTATGAGATAATGTTTCTTATTTTATTTATGGTGAAGAAGTTATTAATTATTGGTGCGATTCCACATATAGATGATTTGAAAACATATGGTGGAACAACTATCTTAATGAAAAATTTTTTGGATTATTGTAATGAACATCATTATAAATACCAATGTATTGATACATTAAAGTCTAAAAATGAAATAATCAATCTGATACATTTCGGTTTCTCTTTTTTATGGGGAATATTTACTTCTAAGGTCGTGATGTATAATGTTTCGAGGAATGGAGCTTTTACTATGTTTTATTATACCGCTCCATTTTGTTATAGACTAGGGCGTAAGGTAGTATTCCGCAAATTCGGAGGTTATTTTTTAGAACAATTGGAGAATTGCCCAGCCAAAAAGCGTTTGAACATGGTGAAACTACTCAATCAAGCGTCTATTCTCTGTTTTGAAACGAAGAAGCTGATCAGGGAGGCTCCTAAATTGTTTCAACATTCTGAAAGGGCGTATTGGTTTCCAAATTGCAGAAAACCTTCTGGAGAAAGAGGTAGGTCTGATTTTAAAAAGAGGTTTGTATTTATCTCACGTATGGAGGAAAATAAGGGGATTGATCATCTGGTAAATGTAGCCGATATTTTACCCGAAGATTATGTTGTACATCTCTATGGACCTTTAATTGATGAGAAGTATGGTAATCCAGATTATTTTAATGGAAGAAAAGCGGAATATCACGGTGTCCTTAAGATGGAAAACGTGCCGGATACTTTGAAGAGATACGATGTCCTTGTTCTTCCAAGTCATTGGCCGACCGAAGGATATCCGGGGGTACTGATGGAAGCCATGTCTCTCGGTTGCCCGGTAATAGCTACCCATATCGGGGGTATTCCAGAAATGATAGAGGAAGGCAAGAACGGTTTACTCGTTAAACCTCATGATGAGAATGGGTTGCGTGACGCTATTCTTTCTATTAGCAAGGAGAACTATCTTATGATGTCTGCTCATTCAATTGCCTATTTTGAACAAAATTATAATTCCGATATTATTAATGAAAAAGTTTGTCAAGCAATGACTTTAGTTGAAAAGAACGATTAATAATAATGAATACATTCCAATTATATAGTAATCTCCCGGTCTTCATGCAAAACTTGCTATGCACCTTAAAAGGATATCAACTAGATCATCAACGTCATAATGGACAGTATAACGATGTATATCGGCAACTGATAAAATCTGATGAGGTATCCTATGCGGAGATAATTCGTTATAAAGAAGCTGAGACATATAAAATACTGGATTATGCTTATCGGCATTGTCCTTATTATAAATCCTCTTTTCTGCAAGCCGGAGTTACTCCTGCGGATTTTAAGACGATGGAAGATTTACTGAAATTTCCTGTATTGACCAAAGAAGATGTTCGAACTTATTGGATGGGAATGATCTCGGATGAAGCAAATCCTAAAACAATGATCCGCTACCATACGAGTGGCAGCACAGGAAAAGCGTTGGATTTCTATTGGACAAAAGATAGTTTAGCATGGTATTGGGCTACGGTTTGGCGTGGTCGTAAGCGCTGTGGCATAGAAAAAGGCGATTTACACCTCAATTTCACAGGAAAGTTGGTCGTCCCGTTTTCACAACAAAGCCCACCTTATTGGCGATATAATGCGTTTTTGCATCAGTATATGCTCAATATGCAACATATTACAATAGAAAAAGTCCCTGTTATTGTGAAGTTTATCAATGAAACCGATTTACGTTTTATGGTAGGTTACTCTTCTATTATTTACTCGTTTACTCAATTAGTGGAAGAATTGGGATTAACGATTGATAGAGTACCTTCTTTTATGTTTCCCAGTGGAGAGATACTTTATGACTATCAGCGCAAACAAATACTTCGAGTATTTCCCGGTATTCAGATAATGGAACATTATGGTTTTTCAGAAAATGCTGCTTGTGCTTCTAAATGTTTAAAAGGGCATTATCATGAAGATTACGAAATGGGACATTTAGAGTTAATAGATATTATTCATTCCAATAAGGAGGATGTAGGGCAACTGGTAGCTACGGGGTTTAAAAATATGGGAATGCCTTTCATTAGGTATGAGATTGGTGATATTGCCACTTTTTCCAAAGAAAAATGTTATTGTGGTCTGCAAAGTCAGGTGATTGCCGCTATTGAAGGACGTAATGGAGATTATGTGATTACTCCTGAAGGTACAAAAATAATGCGTTTTAGTTATTTGTTTAAAGATACTCGGAACATTAAGGAATGTCAAGTTGTGCAACGCAAAATAGGAGAGGTGACTTTGCGCATTGTAAGACGGGACGGATATACAAAGACTACTGAATCTACCATTATAGAGTTGGCTCATTCCATGATTAGTCCTACTATCTTAGTGAACTTTGAATATGTGGATGAGATAGAGCGTACTAAAGCAGGAAAATTTAGAGCGGTAGTCTCAGAATTGAATAAAAATAGATGAATATAAAATTATTATTACATACCGTATACCATTTGCGCCTTATACAAGTGGTATATCAGGTACGCTATCGTTTACATAAGCCTCTTTATAGAGCGACTATCGCTCCTGTCGGTATAATCAATAAGAGTTTGACCATTACTCCAATAGCTCGATATCATTGTCTGGAGATGAGTAGAGGCATATTTAGCTTTCTTAATAAGGAGGATAACTTTAAGGATTGGAATGATATCGGCAAAGGAATGCTTTGGGCCTACAATCTCAATTATATGGACTGGCTAAATCAAGAAGATGTTTTGGTAATAGAAGGGATACGATGGATAGAGCGATTTATCAAGGAATTACCTGATAACCGGATAGGGCTTAATCCTTATCCTATCGCTTTACGGGGTGTCAACTGGATGAAATTTATACTACTTCATCGAGAAGAGATAGGGGAACGGAGGCTTCAACAGTGGAACGATTCACTCTATGCGCAATATATGCTGTTGAACAAAACATTGGAATATCATCTGATGGGCAATCATTTGCTTGAAGATGTTTATTCGCTTTATATGGCTTCGCTTTACTTTGAAGACAAAGCTCTTTTTTATAAAATTTCGTATGTATTGTTGCGAGAACTGAAAGAACAAATACTTCCGGATGGGGCACATTACGAACAGTCACCTATGTATCATTGTATTCTCTTGGACAGGCTGCTTGATTGCTACAATTTTTCAAAGAACATACAGTGCTTTCCTGAGCAAGAGATGGTAAATATAGAATTGAAGGGATTTGCTCGGCGAATGTTGGGGCATTTAGAGAGTATAATTTATATCGATGGAACAATTCCCTTACTCAATGATGCCGCTTATGGTATTGCTCCGGAGCCTAAAGAGTTGTTTGTTTATGCTAAACGGTTAAATGTGGAATACAAGATTATTCCAATGAGAGAGTGTGGTTACCGGAAGATGAGGAATAAGTATATGGAAGCCATCGTGGATATAGGTAACATTATGGCCTCTTACCAACCGGGACATACACATGCCGATACATTCAATTATGAACTGCGCATAGGAGATAAGCCTTTTATTGTGGATACAGGTATTTCTACCTATAATAAAAACAATCGTCGGCAGTATGAGCGCAGCACGGCTGCTCACAATACCTTAACGGTTAATGGGCTAAATTCCAATGAGGTTTGGGATGGCTTTCGTTTGGGGAAACGAGCTAAGGTAACTTGCCTGGAAGATACGGAGCACTTGATAAGAGCGTTACACGATGGTTTCGGTAAATACGGTGTACATACTCGGACATTCCAAATGGAAGAAAATTGCTTTATCGTTACCGATAGAGTCTCATCCGAGTATCAAGCTGTTAATTATATTCATTTGGCACCTGAAGTACAAGTGAAATGTGTGACAGCGGAAAAGATCGTAACCAATCAAGGTGTCATTAGTCTCAGCGATGCTCAATCGGTAGAGATTGCAGATGAAACGGTTTCGACCACATATAATCTCTTTCTACCCTCTAAGACCGTGAAAATTCTCTTTACAAAAGAGATGAGATATACTATAGGCAAATAAGCATATACATGAAAATTTTATTTCTGACGGATAACTATCCCCCCGAAGTGAATGCTCCAGCTATGCGTACATACGATCATTGCCGTGAATGGGTGAAAACTGGAGCTGAAGTTACGGTAATAACTTGTACCCCTAATTTCCCGGAAGGTAAAGTTTACGAAGGATATAAGAATAAATTGTATCAAACAGAGATTATCGATGGTGTCAAGGTTATTAGGGTATGGTCATACATTGTGGCGAACCAAGGATTTTTGAAGCGTACGCTTGATTACATCAGCTACTCTATGACCTCATTTCTTGCGGGGCTTTTAGTGAAAGCGGATTTGATAGTGGCAACTTCACCACAATTTTTTACCGCTTTGTCAGGAAGGACTTTGCACTTTTGGAAACGTATACCTTGGATTATGGAGGTACGCGATATGTGGCCCGAAAGTATCACAACCGTAGGAGCCATGAAAGACGGTATCTTTATTCGCTATTTTGAATGGGAAGAAATACGTTGCTATAAATCTGCGGCGAAGATTGTTGTAGTGACAGATTCTTTCAAAAAGAAATTAATCAGTCGAGGTATCCCTACCCACAAGATAGCGGTAGTGAAAAATGGTGTAGATAGAGAATTATTTGCGCCGATACCTAAGGACGAGACCTTGATAAATGAATTGGGGTTGAAAGGTAAAAAGATAATAGGCTATATAGGTACACATGGTATGGCACATAAGTTAGATTTCATTATCCGTCAAGCTAAAGAGATGGATGGGAAGAATAATTTTCATTTCCTTTTCTTGGGTAATGGTGCCGAAAGAGAGAAACTCGTAAGATTGAAAGAAGAATTGGGTTGTACCAATGTGACGATGCTTGAATCTGTATCGAAACAAGAAGTGAAACGATATATCTCTATTTTGGATGTTTGCTTGATCAATTTACGTAAATCGGAACTATTTACTACGGTAATTCCCTCTAAACTATTTGAAAATGCGGCTATGGGCATACCTATCTTGATGGGGGTAGAGGGAGAAGCCCAGGAAATAGTGGAATCGTATGGAGCTGGTATTTGTTTTAAACCGGAAGATGCGGAAGATTTCAATAAGAAATTGAAGCTGTTACAAGATTCGGAAGTTTATACAAAGTGCCCGCAAGGAGGCTTAAGGTTGGCAGAAGTTTTTGACCGTAAAAAACTTGCAGCTTCTATGTATAAGATAATAGAGTCGGCAACATTGCAAAGAAGGTGAGATTATAAACCAAGTTAATCCTTAATCTCTCAATAGATGAACATATGAAGAAGATAATGCTTGTCTTCGGGACTCGTCCCGAGGCAATAAAAATGGCCCTGTTGGTAAAGGAATTTCAAAAACAACCGGAGAGGATACAGACGATAGTCTGCGTGACCGGACAACATCGGGAAATGCTAGACCAAGTATTGAAGATCTTTGATATTGAACCCGACTATGACCTGAATATCATGAAACAAGAACAAGACCTTTATGATTTGACAACACGCATATTGACAAGTATACGTAATGTGCTGAAAGAAGTGAGCCCCGATGTGGTACTGGTACATGGTGATACCACAACTTCTACAGCTTCGGCTTTGGCTGCGTTCTATCAACGGATTCCTGTAGGACATGTGGAAGCGGGATTACGTTCGTGCGATATCTATAATCCGTGGCCAGAGGAAATGAACCGTCTGCTGACCGGACGATTGGCTACTTATCATTTCTCGCCTACGTTACTCGGGCGCGACAACTTGTTGCGGGAAGGTATTCCAGATTCCCAGATATGGGTAACAGGCAATACGGTGATTGATGCGCTTTATTGGGTAATAAATAAGATAAAAAAGGAGAGAGGGCTAGATGATCGGTTGGCCGAGAAATTGAAACATGCTGGCTACAATACCGGACGGTTGGAGGATAGACGGAAGATGGTACTGATTACGGGGCATCGTCGTGAGAATTTTGGAAAAAGGTTTATTCATATATGCCGTGCCATCAAAACATTGACAGAGAAGTATCCCGGTGTAGACTTTGTCTATCCCATGCATCTTAACCCTAACGTGTGTGAACCGATACATGAGGTATTCGGGAAAGATTTACATGGGTTAGGTAATATATTTTTCATTGAGCCGCAGGAATACTTGAGTTTTGTCTATCTGATGGAAAAATCAACTATTGTCCTGACGGACAGTGGGGGTATTCAGGAAGAAGCTCCGGGGTTGGGTAAACCCGTCTTGGTGATGCGTGACACTACTGAGCGTCCTGAGGCTTTGGATGCAGGTATAGTAAAACTGGTCGGTACGAATTATAATAAAATAGTCAATGAAGTATCGATATTGATAGACGATGCCGTTGTCTATGAGAAGATGAGCAGAGCTGTGAACCCCTATGGGGACGGTATGGCTTGTGGACGGATAGTGAATGTGCTATTGAATCGTTTGTAGAAAGAGTTTCTAAATATAAATCAAAATAAAAAATGAAAGTTTGTTTTATGGGTTTGGGGTATATCGGATTACCCACAGCCATTATTGCCGCCAAGCACGGTATTCAGATAACGGGTGTCGACATCAATCCCCAAATAGTGGAAATGACTAATACCGGTCACTTGCACATCGTGGAACCAGGCTTGGAAGATATGCTGCAAGAGGTTGTGAAAGCAGGTACATTTCATGCCTCCGTTACGCCCGAGTTGAGCGATGCCTATCTCATAGTAGTACCTACCCCATTCAAAGGTAATCATGAGCCGGATGTGAGTTGCGTAGAGGCGGCTACCCGTGCCGTATTGCCATTGTTGAAGGAGGGTGATTTATATGTAATAGAGTCAACTTCGCCTGTGGGCACTACGGAACGGATGGCGGCTATCATTTTTGTGGAGCGTCCAGAATTGAGAGATAAAATTTATATTGCTTACTGTCCTGAACGGTTACTGCCGGGTAATGCGATTTATGAATTGGTACATAACGATCGTGTAATCGGAGGCTTGAATGTGGAATCAACAGAAAAGGCAATTGATTTTTATTCACGATTTGTACAGGGAACTTTACATAAGACGAATACCCGTACTGCCGAGATGTGTAAGCTGACAGAGAACTCCAGCCGAGATGTGCAGATAGCTTTTGCCAATGAACTTTCCATTATCTGCGACAAGGCAGGTGTCAATGTATGGGAACTTATCAACCTCGCCAATAAGCATCCGAGAGTGAATGTCTTGAAACCGGGATGTGGCGTTGGCGGTCATTGCATTACTGTAGATCCTTATTTTATCACTTCAGACTTCCCGGCAGAAAGTAAATTGATCGCCGATGCCCGTGAGATTAACAACTATAAATCGTTTTGGTGTGCGGAACGAGTGAAGAATGCCATACTGGAGTTTGAATTGAAGAGTTGCCGTAACCCTTGCGTTGCCATGATGGGACTGGCTTTCAAGCCAAATATCGATGACTTACGTGAAAGCCCAGCCAAATATATCACGACCAAGATAAAGCAAAGTTGTAACAATACCAGTATTTTAGTGGTCGAACCGAACGTGAAGGAACATGAAGAGTTCCAGCTTACGGACTATCTGGAGGCCTATGAAAGGGCTGACATCGTGGTGCTTCTTACCGCTCATACCCAGTTCAAGGAACTTCCCTGGAGAGAAGACAAGGTAATATTGGATTTCTGCGGAATATTCAAAAAGTAAGTTCTTATATAAGGATATCACGAAAAAAATTTCCCTTAAATCATGAAGCGATTCATATCAAATCATAGGATAGATACGAGTAAACCGCCATCCTCTTTTATGTATATCTCATTTTGTTTTTTCAAAGTGTTGGTAATCTTTTAAGTGGCTCCAATCACCTCCCCAAGTAAATCCTCGTTTTTTGAATTCTTTAAAACATAGATCGTTGTGGTCGATCTTATAAGGAAAATTTGCGGAACGATCGATATACTCTTTTGCGTTCTCCGGGCTATAAATGATTTTCCCATTCGATTCTTTAACATAAGGATTATATTTAGGGTTGATGTCTATGGCGTATCCCATGCTATGAGTTGATAGTTTGGAGGTTCCATGTATAAAACGGAAATTGAAAGATGAACTATTGTTAGCTTGCATGGAACGTTCATCATCCGCATTATATTCATCAACCAGTACCATTCGTTCGATTGGATATTAAGCTTTGTATAGAACCTTGAAAATCTCAATTAAATCGAGGCTTATATCCTTGTTACAAATAATCTCCCCTAAACAAATTTCTTGTTTTATATTGTAATGTAAGACTTTTATGTAACGTAAGTCCTCCCGGCGAATTGTACAGTTTTCTTTAAAGGACTTTTTATATATCCGATTAAATATCATGTCATTGATCGTGATACTTTCAAAACAACGATTAATGCCAAAGCGTTTTACACTTTCTAGATCTACTTTTTCCCCGGCTTTCCATTGTTCTAGAATAGATAACTCTTTTTGTATCCGCTCATTTATTAGGTTATCTTTTGAACCTATATATGATGTCGCTATAGAGGTTTCTAAAATACTCAAAATACAATAGATTATTATTTGTCTGATTTTCACCGAATTTGTCAGATATCTTGTTAGAACATATCATTCAAGGAATACCGCAATTGATCCATCATTAACGGTACTTCCGCATTCTCGATTCCTGCTACAAGAAGATCAGGAATATCTTGATTGAATTGCTCTTGGAATTTCAAGAAATCACCGGATTCTTTCTCTACAGCTTTTTTATAGAAAACAAGTGCTCCTTTGATATTCTGTAAAGCCCATTCCGTATGTCCAGCATTTAAGAAGTCTTGGGTATTCGGTTGATTATCTATGATTTTCTTATAATAATTACGGGCTTGATCATATTTTCCGGTCAAGAAGGAACACCATGCGATCGGACGCCAAGCTTTCGTACTTTTATTATCCAGATAATCTACCTTGAAATAATATTTAAGCGCCTCATTGTAATCCTTGAGCTCAAGGTGGCAATGACCGATACATATTTGGATAGATAAATCATTCGGATTGAAAGCCTCGTAACGATGATAATATTTAAGCGCTTCATTCGGCTGTTTTAAAGTTCGGTAACAACCGGCGATCCGACGAATAACCCATTTACTATCAGGATTGATAAGATCCGCATGCAAGTAGGCATCCAATGCTCCTTGTATATCGCCATTCATTTGTTTGCAGTAACCGATTTTTTGGTATAAGATATCACTTTCCTGATTTGCGTTGGATAAACGATCATAAATCGTGAGTGCGTCGGAGAAGTAATTTTTCCGGAGATAATACTCTGCGATAGTTGTCAAACTTTCCTCGTCGCTGACGTAGGGCTGCAAAATTGGCAGGTTATGAAAGTCTAACGCAAATGTAAATATGTCATCAAAATCCAGATGTCCCGGATAAAGTTTGAAGAAACGGTATAAATCCTGTATATACTGTCCGGAGATGATTTCCAATTTTCCCCGTTTGCTAATCAATTCTTCCTTTGTTTGCTGGATCATCTCGGAAGCTTGACTACCAAACTGTCCCATCATCATCTGACGGGCTTGATCCGGTAACTGCATCATGCTGAAATATAGGGAGTATTTGTCGGAGTTGCACATGAATGCCGCTAAAGTCATGGAATCCAACATAACCTTCTCCGTTTGATTACTGCTTAATTGATTACTGAATGCGGAATAATCGGTAGTGAATGGCATGAACCAGTTACCAAGTTCCCGGAAAAAGGGGAAATGTTTTAAGTGCACGAAAGTGGAGTGCATAACATCTGCGCCTTCTTGTTGCAATTCGCTGAATTCCTCCATTTTCTTCCCTAGTGAGCTGTCTGATAATATATTCTGCCATTCAGGATTCATCTCGTTTCCGAGAAGTTCCGGATTAATATCTTTTAAGTTTATCTTTTGACTGATTTTAGGACCAAGCTTGATCATTTCCGGAATGATCTCATCTTGTAACTTACGAGTGATTTTTTCAGTCTCACGCGCAAGAATAAAACGAAGGATAATTGTACGGATCGCTTTCGTAAAATTAGGGAATTCCTCGGATAAAGCCGCCAGCCTATCTGCTATCTGTGGATATAGTGCGGTACGCTTTCTATAAGTATATAATGTCAAAAGAATTCCGATCAATGCACGGTAGCGGATCTCGTCTACCTGGATATTGGCTGCGTCAAATAATAACAACAACTTTTCTTTATCAAATGCGGCTTGCAGTCCCAACATTAATGCCGATACGACTTGGCAACCGATAACAAAATGTAACTCTTGGTCATTCAATATGTTTTGAATAGAAGCTATTTCTTCTTTGTTAAGAGGATTAGAAGTCCATATCTTATTGAATAACGTGGTTGTAGCAGATTCTATTTGCTGCTGTTCTGTGATAGTTCCAGTTGGAGTCTCTATTTTCACCAAGGAAGCATTTCTCAGAACCTTGTGGAGTTGATCATAGTTGATAAGCTCCTTTTGCATCATCCGTTTACGACTGTAATAGGACAGGGGTGAATTCACCAACAAGGCTTTATGTCTCACCATATCAGCGAATTCGTAACTAGATGTGATCAAATTATTGTATATTTGGTCTTGCATCGGATCTTTAGCTCCTTCGATCCGGTACCGCAACATGTATTTATAAGTATCTTGTAACTCGTTTAACCTGTCTTGAAAAGAGTACTCGCGTATTCCCGCTATTAAACCTTGGAGGAAATCGAATGCGTTCTTTAACTCCTTACTGTCTAATGAACCGATAATTCGGTTATATGCCTTATTTATTTCTTGTATTGTCATACACTATTAACAACAAATGGTATGCCAAAAGTATAGTATTTAGGCTAAATTTCCTATCTTCGCGTACCTAAAAATAAATTTAGCAGATGAAGAATATCCGCAATTTCTGTATTATTGCTCATATTGACCATGGGAAAAGCACCTTGGCAGACCGTTTGCTTGAGTATACCAAGACAGTAGAGGGTAAGGACATGCAGGCTCAAGTCCTTGATGACATGGATTTGGAACGTGAGCGTGGTATTACAATCAAAAGCCATGCGATCCAGATGAAGTATAATTATAAAGGTGAGGAATACATACTGAACCTGATTGATACTCCGGGACACGTGGATTTCTCGTATGAGGTTTCCCGCTCTATTGCCGCTTGTGAGGGCGCTTTACTGATCGTGGATGCGGCCCAAGGTATTCAAGCGCAAACTATCTCTAACCTATATATGGCGATAGAGAATGATTTAGAGATTATTCCGGTGATGAACAAGATAGACCTGCCTAGCGCTATGCCGGAGGAGGTTGAGGATCAGATCGTGGAGTTGTTAGGCTGTCCTCGTGAAGATATCTTACGGGCGAGCGGAAAGACGGGCGAGGGAGTGGATGAGATATTGAGTACGATCGTAGAAAAGATCCCGGCTCCGGAAGGAGATCCGGAAGCGCCATTGCAATGTTTGATTTTCGACTCTGTTTTCAATCCGTTCCGTGGTATTATCGCTTACTTTAAAGTGGTAAATGGTGTGATTCGTAAGGGTGACCATGTGAAGTTTATCGCTACAGGGAAAGAATATGACGCAGACGAAGTCGGCATATTAAAATTAGATATGTGTCCGCGGGAGGAGATTCGAACAGGAGATGTAGGATATATCATTTCCGGCATCAAGACTTCTCGGGAGGTGCGTGTCGGCGATACGATTACTCACGTGTCTCGTCCGGCAAAAGATGCGATCGCCGGTTTTGAAGAGGTAAAACCTATGGTCTTCGCAGGTGTCTATCCGATCGATAGCGAGGATTTCGAGAATCTACGTGCTTCATTGGAGAAGCTACAGTTGAACGATGCGTCCTTGACATTCCAGCCGGAAAGTTCCGCTGCGTTAGGCTTTGGATTCCGCTGCGGTTTCTTGGGGTTATTACATATGGAGATTGTCCAAGAACGTTTGGATCGTGAGTTCAACATGGATGTTATAACCACCGTGCCGAATGTCTCTTATATCGTACATACGAAGAAAGGAGAGGAACTTGAGGTACATAATCCGGGTGGTTTGCCTGATCCGACTTTGATTGATCATATCGATGAACCGTTTATCCGTGCTTCCGTGATCACGAATACTACTTATATTGGTCCGATTATGACACTTTGCTTGGGTAAGCGAGGAATTCTGATCAAGCAAGAATATATATCCGGCGATCGTGTGGAAATTTATTATGATTTGCCGTTAGGTGAGATCGTTATCGACTTCTATGATAAGTTAAAGAGTATCTCAAAGGGGTACGCTTCTTTCGATTACCATTTACATGATTTTCGTCCAAGTAAGTTGGTTAAGTTAGATATCTTGTTGAATGGAGAGCCTGTGGATGCCTTGTCTACTTTGACGCACGTAGATAATAGTGTTACTTTCGGACGTCGTATGTGTGAGAAGTTGAAAGAGTTAATCCCGCGTCAGCAGTTCGATATTGCTATCCAAGCGGCGATAGGTGCTAAAATTATCGCTCGTGAGACGATCAAGGCTGTTCGTAAAGATGTGACAGCGAAGTGCTACGGTGGCGATATTTCCCGTAAACGTAAGTTGCTGGAAAAACAGAAAGAAGGAAAGAAACGGATGAAGCAAATCGGTACAGTAGAAGTTCCACAAAAAGCATTTTTAGCCGTATTGAAACTAGATTAGAGTGTCAATGGAATCTACTGGAGAGACCAATAGATTGATGGATAGAAAAAAGTCAATGGATCCTTCTATGGATACCATTGACTTTTTTATTTGAACAAATCATTTTTCATTTTTATTTATCAGCCGTATCCCTCCATCTTCCAATATGATGAGATGTTGTTTGTATAGTGCCCCAATAGCTTGCTTGAAGGCTTTCTTGCTGCAGCGAAATAAGGAGTAGATTACTTCAGGCTCACTTTTGTCGTGTACTGCGATGTATCCCCCTTGTGTCCTCAATGCTTCTAGGATAATACCAGCGATACCCTCTACTTTTTGGTAACCCAGAGGTGTTAGGCTTACATCTATTTTATCATCCTCACGTATTTCTTTTATATAGCCTTTCAGATGTTCGCCTTTCTCAAGACGCTGGAATACCTCATTGTGATATACCAATCCCCAATGTTGGTTATTGATGATAACTTTATAGCCAAGGTCCGTCTCATCGGCCACCAACAGCTCAACCTCTTGGTTCAGCTCATAATTGATAGGTACGTTATTTAAGAATTTCTCAATACGTGCGGATGCCATGATACGGCCTGTCACATGGTCTAACCGGACGTACACCAAATACCATTTCCCTTCCCTCATCGGCATTTTTTGTTCCTTAAAAGGGACGAGTAAATCTTTCATGATACCCCATTCCAGAAATGCTCCGACATTATTTACATCTTTTACTTCCATGAACTGAAATTCCCCGACCGTTGCCAGAGGGCGTGCGGTAGTAGCGATCAACCTCCCTTCATTATCATGATAAATAAACACTTCAACTTCATCCCCGGTTTTCACGTTTTTAGGTACGTAACGAGTTGGCAACAATATTTCCACCCCGTTGCCGCCATCCAAATAAACCCCGAAATCCAAGTCTTTCACTATTTTCAGTGTGTTGTATTTTCCTATCTCAACCATATGTTTTTGTTTTGTCACAAACTTACGCAATAATCATGAAAAAGCGGTAAAAACAACTATAATTTTGGTTTGGCATGCAGCAATATCTAGACATTTGCATCGTTATAAAGGTATCTTTATACTTGTGGTCCTTTTAAGGCTTCATGTTCAAACTAAAAAACGTATATTTGCACCTTATTTGAAGAAAACAAAGATTATGAGAGTAAAATTAGTATCAGTAGTGGTATTGTTTGTCTTATTGCTAGGAGCTTGTTCTGTTCCTAAAGACGTAGTTTATTTCCAAGGGGTTGATACCTTGACACCTGAACAGGTAAGCAAGATGAATCAAGCTTATACCTCGAAAATTTGCCCTGATGACTTACTTACGATAACTGTTACGGCATGGGATCCGACTGTTGTTACTCCCTTTAATCCTCCTGTATATGCCTATGCGATTCAAGGAGCAACCTCAACGGTTTCTTCTAGTCAATTGAGAACGTATTTGGTTGACCAAGAAGGTGACATTAACTTTCCTGTTTTAGGAAAGATACATGTAGCGGGTTTGAGCAAGCAGCAATTAAGTGATAAAATGCAGGAGATGATCTCTCCTTATGTGAAAGATGCCTTGGTCAATGTTCAAATTGTGAATTATAAAGTTACGATGATGGGTGAGGTTGCTCGACCGGGGGCGATTTCCGTGAAGAATGACCGTCTTTCAATATTAGATGCTATAGGTCAGGTCGGTGATTTGACGATTAATGCAAACCGCAAGAATATTTTGGTGATACGCGATAATAATGGAGAAAAGGAGTTTGCTCGTTTAGATATCACTGAACCGGATATATTTACTTCCCCTTATTATTATCTTCAACAAAATGATGTTGTTTATGTAGAACCGAATAATGCGAAGAAGAGAAACGCCCGTTACAGTCAAGCCCAACAATATAGTATAACTGTATTCTCCTCAATCTTGAGTGCTGTGTCTGTGATAACGACTGTTATATTGGCGATTACTAAATAATGATTAGAAAATGGAAGTGAAAGACAACGAAACAATCGGACTTAAGAGTATTATCGTAAGATATCTGTTACATTGGAAACTTTTTTTAGGTGTATTCCTTTTCTCTATAATACCAGCGGTTTTATATCTGATTTATTACCCTCGTACTTATGAGATGATGGCTCGTATTCAGATTCAGGAGGATAAGGATCTTGGAGGTGGTAGCTTTGGATTAGGAGAGGCTGCCGGGTTAATGAAATCTTTTGGATTGGGATCTGTTTCTGGAGGTGTTGTTAATATAGATGATGAATTAATGACACTGACCTCTAATAAGATGCTTCGGGATATGGTTCTAAGTTTAGGTGTGAATGTCGATTATTGCGAACCATTTTCTTTAGGTTATCGTTTATATGATGAATCACCTTTTAAAATGGTTGCTGATTCTGTTACAAATGCACGTCTGGCAGAAATTGTGGAGTTCTCCGTTGTCATGAAAAATGGTAAGACAGAAGTTTCAGCAAAGTCTGTTAATATGAAGAAGAAACATTTTAGTTTCTCTTCATTGCCTGCTTTTATTGAATTGCCGATGGGAAATTTTACTTTGGATTTTGCGCCAGGGAAAAAAGGTATTACTTCGGCAAAGCTTGATATCACTTATAATCCAGCAGGTTGGGTTGCGGAAGATTTAGAAAAAGAATTTTTAATAGAGGGGAGTTCTAAGACCTCAAATGTAATAGAGTTGAGTTGTACTGATTATGAGAGGAATCGGGGTACGGATATGTTAGATACGTTAATAGCAATCTATAACAAAGAATCTGAGGCGTATAAAAAAGGGGAAGCTCGTAAATCTTTACTTTTCTTGGATGGAAGAATTGAAAATATTATTGCGGAACTTGCTACCGTAGAGAACCAGATTGAAGAGTATAAGAGTGAGAATCGCTTGATGGATATAGAGCACGATGTTCAATTTTACGTGGAGCAAATGAAAGAGCTACAGACAAAGTTGATAGAATTGGAGGCTCAATCGAATGTTATCAATATGATGGATGAATTTGTGAAAGATCCTGCGAATAAGTATAATTTAGTTCCTGTTTTATTGACTGCTCAAGAAGGTGAGAAAGGGAGTGCGTTAACTAGTTATAATGAGATTTTGCTGGAACGTGCTCGGGTAATTCAAAATTCAAGTATCAATAATCCATTGGTTGGAACTTTAACTGAACAGGCTGATAAGTTACGTGGAAGCGTAATAGAAACTATAGGTAATGCCCAAAAAGGAATGCAACAATCAATAAAAGACGTAAAAGCGAAAGAGCAGGAAATCTATGATAAAATGAATAATTATCCGGTTGCGGAAAGACAATTCGTAGAGTTGAAACGTAGACAGGAAATTATCCAAGGTGTTTATTTGATTTTACTTCAGAAGCGAGAAGAAACAGCTCTTATTTTAGGGCAGGCAAGAGATAAGGCACGAGTAATTGATCCTGCCTACGTGAAAAGTAAGCCGGTAGGTCCTCGTAAGCTATTTGCGCTTATAGGGATGTTAGTATTAACATTGGTGATACCGATATCTTATTTATTCGTAAAAAAACAATCGTCTCTTCTCATTCAAGAATATAAAAAGCAAAATAAGGGTTCTAAGTAATATTTTATGAGTGCAGTTGATTTCTCGAAACTATATCCAGATAATCGTCAGGAAGGAGAAACGGTATTGCGCCAAGCGCAATTGGTGATGTTGAGGATGCTTAAGATTATTGATTATATATGTCGAAAGCATGATATTTCTTATTGGATGTGTTCGGGTACATTATTAGGAGCGGTTCGCCATAAAGGTTTCATACCTTGGGATGATGATTTAGATATTTGTATGATTCGTGAGGATTATGAGCGTTTTGTAAAGATTGCCGTGAATGAATTCCCAGAAGATATGATGTTGCAGACCAGAGAGACTGACCCTCATTACCATTATTTACCTTTACCTTGTAAGGTGAGAGACAAGAAAAGTTTCATATTATCTCCGGGATATGAGGATGAGGAATGTGAGAAGGGTTTATTTATAGATATATTCCCTATGGATCGTTATCATAAACAGAAATTACCTTTTATGTTCGAAAAAATGGTGAAGGTCTATAATACATTTATATGCAAGAGTTTGGATGCAATATATTTCAAGGATGAGTCTATAGATAAAAAGATATTGGCTTTTTTTCATCCCGTATTCCATAAGTTGGTTCTTCGATATATGAAATTTGCGAAGAAGCTTATTGATAGGAATAGGGGATTAGGTACAGACTGCCGTCTTGGTCATGGTTTTGATACCTTGTGGAAAAGATATCTTTGGTTTGACGATATTTTTCCAGTGGTAGAGATAGACTTTGAAGATTCAAAGTTTTTTGCACCTCATAGACCAGATGTATATTTAACTACACTATATGGTCCGAATTATATGACACCACCTCCAGAAAAACAGCGTTTGGCTGCACAACATGCTCATGAAATAAAACCAATTATATAAAAAACATCCCTCAAAATGACTAAACAGTATTTTTGAGGGATGTTTTTTATATCTTGCCAAAGATTGTATTTACTTTATCACTGACATTCTGCCACGTATAGTCGTCAAGAGGATAGTTGATCCTCGTAAATTCTTGTACTAGTTTTTGTTTTATATGCTTAGATAGATCCAAAATATCTCCCGTTTTGAAATAGTCTTCTGGATTTAGCTCAAGTAATTTATTAGCAGGTATATCACTTGCCAATATAGGTAAATGATAGCTCATCGCTTCTAAAAGGACTAGTGGGAAACCTTCATTATAAGAAGGTAATACAAAGAGTCTGGCATGGGAGTATAATTGTTTTAGAAATTCTCCATCCACATATCCGGGCATGATTATATTCTGTTTTTGAGCTCTTTTACAGATCTCGGACGAGTAGGAGGAGCTATGGTCTACTCCTCCGGCTAAAACGAGCTTGAAGTCGTGAGGCAAAGATTGTACATAACTATCAATGAGATAATCAAATCCTTTCTCCTGTGTAATGCGTCCTACAGCTAAAATATATTTTTGAGGTTGTAATTCAAGTTTCTCTAGATAGTCTGTCCTTGTCGCTGGTTGTTTGCGATATACCCCATTAGGAATATAAGTGGATTTACGTTGAATTTTGTCGTTGAAAAGACACATTTGCTTTTTATTGACAAAGATTACAGCCGTAGAGCCATTAACAGCTATCCATTCGCTGAATTTTAATATTTTTCGAGATATGTAATTCCATTTTTTATGTTCATAGTTTGCGCTATGATACGTAAGGACAACTTTTAACCCGGCGAGTTTAAGGAGTGGTATAAACATTCCGGGACCAATATTATGGATATGTACGATATCCGGTCTCTTTACGATACAATATATAGTACACAAGAATGAATGGAAAAAAGGCTCAAACCCTTTTATACGAGTGGAAGGTAGATCAATGAATTGTATACCTTTATAGACTTTTTTGGCGTTTTTCTTTAAGAATGGAATTCTTCTGAATACAGAAATGTTATATTTAGAAGTCAATTCCGGATAAAGTTGCTCACAATGTTTTTCTACGCCCCCTTGTACATTCGGAAAGCCTCTTGTCCCAAATACATAGACATTTTTCATCGCTTATTCTGATCGATAATGAGTTGATAGTTTTTGACGAGTCTTTGATAATGACTTTCTTCCGAGAAATTATCCATTGCGAATTTTTTCGCCTCATCCGACATTATCGCATATTCATCTTCGGATATAGAACAAGCCTTTGTGATCGTTTTTTTTAGATCATCGGAAGATTTAGGCTTGAATGTATATCCAGTTTTGTTTTCAATAATTAACTCTGGTATTCCTCCCAAGTCACTACCAATAACAGGAGTTCCTATCATATAGGATTCAATGATTGTCATAGGGTTATTCTCATAGCATTCAGATGAGACTACGACAAAAGATGCGTTGTGAATAAGTTCTTGTAACTCTTCTCCTTGTTTAAATCCCAGAAATTCAGCATTTGGAGGACATTGAGATTTCAGTTGCTCCAACAGAGGACCAGTTCCTGCTAATTTCAGCTTTATATTAGGAATCTGTTTAATTGCGTTCAATAAGGTGAGGATACCTTTTTCCTCAGATATTCTTCCGAAAAAGAATATATAATTCCCTTTTATTACACTATAGTCTTTTTCTTTTGGTGTGAAATTATATAAATAGGTACATTTATCCTTGAATCGTTTCTCAACTTGAATATGTTTATTCATAGAAAATTTACTGACGAATATAAATCGATTGATATAATCAATTGGTGGATAGAATTTTGAGCGGAAATAGCTATCCATACTCAGCATAAAACTATTGATGAGACTACCTTTTGAGCATTTATGCGTTATGCAATTATAGTAATTACCTGTCTTGCAACGTTCGCAGAAATTTCTTTTTCCATCCGTGAAGGTGTATGCAGGACAAACTAAGCGATAGTCATGCACGCTCATAATGACAGGAATATTATATTTCTTGAGAACAGGTAGGATGGATACAGACATACTATTGAACATCAGATGTATGTGTGCTATATCTGGTTTTTCCTTTTGGATTAACATCTCTAATTTTCGTGCAGCTTCTTTGTTGTAAATGAAAGCCGGTAGGTTCTTTATTTTCTTAGGTAGAGAAGATTCCGATAGTTCTGGATAATCTACAAAATACGACTCATAAGAAGAAGGTTCATTCTTCTTATTCTTAAGACTGAAAGGAATAACCGTATGCCCATGCCTTTCAAGAAGTTGGATCGTATTGAAGAAGACGGTTTCCGCTCCTCCCTTTTTAAAGAAATATTTATTTATTTGAAGTATTTTCATCTTGCGACTTTTTTATATTTGGATGAATTTCATCTGTCACTCCATTTTTCAAATCGGATAATATTAAACCTAATACCATGAGGACAAAGAAGCCCCTATGCGTTGTAAATGTCGAATCAGTAGTACCCTCAATAATAAAGAAACCAATGATCATTAATACCATGGATAGACACTTCATATTATATACCTTCTTATGGAATTTGACTGCCTTCATTAGGATATATACCCAAAACGTTATATATAGGATAATTCCTACGATACCAAATTGGGCCAAGGAAGGATAATAGGTATCTGCTATAAAGTTATAGTGATCCTTGCTCATACCCCATACTCCATCTATTCCGTATTTAGAATAGATGCTCGAGTAATACACCCCTGATGAGAAAGTACCAAAACTGGCGAACCCACTACCAAAGGGAAAATAATCTATTAGTATTTGTGGGGCAGTAGCATATAAGACATACCTAGCAATCATGTCTTTGTCTACCTCACTTGTTAGTGTCTGATAGAAGTAGAAATAGATTTTCTCTCTGGCGACAAATAATACTGCTATGATCGTTAACAGTATGATTGTAATATTCTTTACGTCTAGTTTAAATTGTTTTATATTAGAGAAATAGAATGTGATAAATGTTGCGAGAGCAAAGAACCCGTAGAATTTAGATCTGCCGGAGATTAATCCGATAGACAATAAGGCGACGAACGTGATCTTGTCTAGATTTGTGAACTTGCTGCAATACAAATAGCAGAGGGAAACACATACGACAGCTGCCGCATAATAGGCGGGATGTCCCATTAGATGGAATAAAATTCTAGGCTCCACGGCTCTCCCCAGTCCTATTAGGAGTAAAAGAAACCAAAATATAAGGCATATTGATTTCATAATGTTTTTCTGGGGTTCGCTAAATCTTGGCATCATTGAATATACGCAGAAAAAAGCGAGATAGGGTTTAATCTGAATTAACATATCTGATATTATCGCCGTTTTCGTATTGCTACCAATGTATAAAGAATAGCAAAAATAGAATAGGAAAGTTCCAATGGTTGTTAAAAAGGCCTTATTGAAGTTCCAATCGGATGTGGAAAATAAATATATACCGAATAAAATGAACAGGAATAAGGCACAAATTTCATCTGTGTAATCAAATCCGATGGCATCATATAACAATATACCAAAAGTTAGCGTGAAAAGAAGCAGATTGAAAAAATGTTTATTAATCAAAGATTGTATCATACCTTTATAAAAGTACGTTGAGTAACTTGTACATATTTATATTAAGAAACAAAGTTATGGGTTATTCTTTGAATAAACTATGCTTTGTTGTCCTTTTTGCATTTATTTGCTTTTCAACTTGTTTTTAGAGTTGATAAAAATTATTTCATACCACCTCTCATGTGTTTCTTTATGAAACATGTAGGATCTGTATTTCTTTAATCATTACTTTTTATACTCGAAATAGTTGAAACCTGCGTACACCCCAAATTCGGAAAAGAATGAGAAGTGTCTCGGATACGACAACCATCATGGCTACCGTGATGGGGATGATCGCTCCACAAACGTATAGAATCGCCAATCCAGTGATGTGCACTACAGAAGTAGTCATAACTGTATAGTTCGTGTATAAAGGATGTCCCATAGCTGCAAGGAATGGGTATCCCAACAGCATGGAAGGGATGGTTACGAAACAAGCGACCACAAGTATCCGGAATACTTCCAAGATATCGGGATCGGCTGTTCCATAGACAAATCCTAATACATAACTTGATAAAAGAAATACACTAGCTACACAAAAAAAGTTGACGAATGTTATTTTGTAGAATACTTTTTTGAAAAACAAGACATCTCTACTCTTCGCTATATGTGGGAATAGAACCCCAGTGAAGGGCGTTAGTAATTGGTTGTATGCTTGATATAACTTTTCTGCTGCCGAGTAATAACCTACTGCTGTATTTCCACAAATCAAACCCAATAAGAATGAATTACTTGTGGTGAACAAAGATGTGGAAGCTCGGGATAGAAAGTAGGTAGAACTATCTTTTAAAGAGTTACGGATTTCTTTGATCGATGTGAAGTACCATTTCATCCCCATTCTGAAATAAACGATGAAAATACTTACAATTCCAGCAAGGATAAAACCAAAACTATAGCACATCGGTACGTATATATAATTTTCTGGTTCCCGGATAAAGATGAAAAAGGGAAGGAAACTCAAAGATTTCGCTATGATATTGAATACCGTTATATATTTCATGTTTTCCATGCCTTGGAAAAACCACATGGGGAACATTACATTACCTATGATCATACCGAAATATAAAAGGTAAAAAGAAGATTCTGCCTTAAACTTATCGAAACAAGTGATTAAGATGAATAATATGGCAAAACTAATCCCGCATAAAAAGAGACGTCCGAGCATGGTACTGTTCAGGTAAGAGTTTATTTTGCCTAAATCTGTTTTATGTTCGGATATATATTTCGTAGCCGATAGATTAAAACCAAAATCAGTGAACATAATGAAATATTGCATCAGGGCGTAGCCAAATGTCACGAGTCCCCAACGCTCTACACCGAGTACCCTGAAAAGAAAGGGGAATGATAATAGAGGTAATAAATAATTAACCCCTTGGAGCAATGCCAAGGAGATGAAATTTATAACCATAGGGCTCTTGAGCTTCTTCTTTATTTCCATATAATAGAGAATGGATTGAAGTTCTTTATTTATTCAATGATATTAACGCTTCTGTTAGCTTATCGTTGTCCTCTTTGTTCCGGATGGCGATCCGGATATATTGTTTTCCTTCAAATCCAGCTTTTGTTCCACAGTTTTTTATCAAGATATTATTTTCCGACAATAAAAAGCTACTTAGTTCTTCCGATGTGTAAGTATTGGTTACTTCACACAAGAAGTAATTTGCGGAAGAAGGAATAACTCTGAGATATGAGACAGCCTGTAGATTTTGGAAGAAACGTTTTCTTTCGTTTAGGAATTTATGACAAGCTTTGTCATAGTCATCGCTGTATTTTATGAAAATCTGCATATAGAATTCAGCGAAAGAATTGATATTCCAGATTGATATGTCTTTCTTTAATGCTCGTATTAATTCTTTGTCTCCCGATGCTAAAAAACCCAATCGTAATCCGGGAACACCGTATGATTTTGAGATGCTCTTAATGACAATCAAATGTGGATACTGATTTAAAAGCTCTTTGTCCAATAAAGAAAGTTTCTTTTCAGGTTCTGCGAAATCGAGAAAAGATTCATCGATGATTATACGTATTCCCTTTTGTCTAGACCATTCGATTAAAGATAAGATCTCATCTTTAGATAATAAATTTCCTGATGGATTATCTGGGTTGATTATTAAAAGTTGCCCGATTGATTTAGCATCAAAGAAAGAGATAATATCTGAGGCTGTATAAGAGAAATCCCGGTTGTTGGGAGTATAATATATAAGTTGGCTAGAAACCAAACGATTAGGATATTCTTCAAATGTCGGTAATATCACACCTGTGGTATAGGTAGAGGCCATACGCATATAAACACTGATTAACTCGGCCGCTCCATTTCCTACGATGATTTGTTCAGAGGATACACCAGCGTAACGGGCTGCTAGCTGAGCGTTTTCTTGCATACCGGAAGGATATTCAGTGAGAAGGGTGTCAAAGTTTGCTTTCATTTCTTCCTTTAGCCGAGTATTAGGGAAATAAGGGTTGACGAGATAGCAGAAATCCAATAACATAGGAAAACGCCAATATCCACCATAACGCTTACCATATAAAGATAGAGCTTGATTTCCTTCCGAGAATAAAGCTTCCGCATTGTTTAAATCTTGCTGATCATCTATCTCGTACCATTTTTCGGTCGTTATCGTCAAGGCTTTTAAGTCCGGTTTATCTAATAAAGATATTACTTTCAGTACTTGTTCGTAGTATTCATTATTACCGAGAGCCTTACAATAAGCCTCTAAAAAAGGAATGTATTTGTTTGTGGAAAATTCCTTGCTGAACTTGTATATGTTAACGGTCTTGTAATAAGAGTCTTTGTGACAAAATTGAAAGGCCTTTTTTGAGATGAAATTCAATATATTATTATCCTCATCTAGGCGTACGACTGTTCCATCCATCCAGCTTTGGTATTTTGCTACTACTGCCAAATTCGGATAAGGATGTCTTATCAATTTGTCGAGAATAGAGTTTTCAAAAATCAAATCAGACTCAAGTAAGATCGTTTCATCTTCTACCAGATAGTTTTTCGCAAGATATAATGAGTATATATTATTGGTTTTATCATATACATTGTTCTCGACATAAAAAATAGGGGTGTTGTTTATCTTATCTCCAATAAGTTCACGAACTTTATCTCCTTTATAACCTATTACAATAATAATACGTTTCAGGGACAAGACTTCCAGTTGTTTAAGCATTCGTTCGATTAAGGTTTGATTATGTACCTTAATCATACATTTCGTGTTGTTTTGTGTCAACTCTTTAAGGCGTTTGCCCATGCCTGCTGCTAGTATGATCGCTTGCATATCTTATTTTTTAATTATATAAGCAAATACCCCTGTCGATTTTACTGTCAAAAAATACGAATCAGACAGAACCGAGAGGGGTTGTTTTTATAAGATGATTTTATTGTTTAAAACGCTGCATATAATAAGTTGGTATCATATCCAAAATTTTGAAACCTCTCTTTCTATTTTTATCTCTGGAGATTGGGCTGATAAACTATCATAGATTTTACTAGCGAATAGAATATCGTGTAAACCAAGGCCTATATTGTAACTCAATATCCGTTCATGGTTATTTTCCCGACCTACAGCTTTACCAGATAAAACGTCTTCTAACTCGGCATATTGTTTGAATCGGGAAAAATAACGGAATCCTTTTACGTGATCGGTATCATCGCCATATACCTTGTCGAAAAAAAGGTCACAATTTTGAAATCCTCTTGTATGTACCGGCACGACTAGACAGCCTTCTTTGAATAATTCGTTTTTCGGACAAAGCAAGTCACTGGCATCTGTTATACAACTGACAATGACATTCGAACCAGAGATAAGCTCTTCTATATCTTCTATAACCGAGAATGTCACGTTGGAGTAATCCTTGAATCTCTCGATAAAGGAATCTGCTTGATCCTTATATTTTAATAACTGAACTATGTGATGCGTGTTTTTCTGGTTGTCAAGCAAGCATAACATGGTGGCACGGGCGGTATTACCTAAACCGATGAAGCTGTAAGTCGTGGCATCAGTTGCTTTTAACGTTTGAATGGCGAGTGTAGCGACAGCTCCTGTACGCATGGCGGTTATCCAATCTCCGTCTAATAAAGCTAACAGTTCTCCCGTATTGGAATTATAAAGTAGGATATCGCTTCCTAGGGCTGGTATACCACCTACGATACGATGAACTACCTTGATCCCGAACCTCGAGAATTCTTGAGGTAGGAGGCAGGGCATGGAAGTGAAAAAATCATTACCTTGGGGGTGTACACTTATCTTTGCGGGTAACTGAGCTTTTTTCTTTATAGAGAAACTTTCTTTCGCCCAGTTTACACAGGTCGCAGGTGTAATTCCTAAATCTTTAATTTGATTTTCAGAGATAATTTTCATATTAACTTCCTTTTTTAGTTCATGTTTATGCCAAAAAAGCTTCCAAAGTTATGTATAATTCTTGAAATAGTCTTACTTTTGTATCTATTTTAAATATTATGAGAAACATAAGTAATAGATATATATGAAAATAGCGATTGTTGGAACTGGTTATGTCGGGTTGGTTACGGGGACTTGCTTTGCCGAAATGGGGACAGAGGTTTTTTGTGTAGATGTGGACACAACAAAGATAGAGAACCTCAAGAAAGGTATAGTGCCTATCTATGAGCCGGGGCTGGATGAGATGGTGGCACGTAATTCTCAAGCTGGTCGTTTGCATTTCATGACAGATTTAAAAGAATGCTTGAATGAGGTAGAGGTTTTGTTTTGTGCGGTAGGTACACCACCCGATGAAGATGGTAGCGCAGACTTGAAATATGTACTTGAGGTTGCCCGTACGGTAGGACGCTATATGAGCAAGTATGTCTTGGTTGTTACAAAAAGTACGGTTCCTGTAGGTACTGCCCAGAAAATCAAGAAAACGATTAGGGAAGAACAAGCCAAGCGAAATGTAGACATTGAATTTGATATCGCTTCTAATCCAGAGTTTTTGAAAGAAGGTGCGGCTATCAAAGATTTTATGAGCCCTGATCGGGTCGTTGTCGGGGTTGAGTCCGAACGTGCCCAAAAGTTGATGTCGAAATTGTACCGCCCATTTTTGTTAAATAATTTCCGGGTGATTTTTATGGATGTTCCCTCTGCCGAGATGACAAAATATGCGGCAAACGCTATGCTTGCGACCCGTATTAGTTTTATGAATGATATTGCCAATTTGTGCGAGATCGTAGGTGCGGATGTGAATATGGTACGCAAAGGGATCGGTACTGATGCCCGTATTGGTAGTCGTTTCTTATATGCGGGTTGTGGCTATGGTGGATCTTGTTTTCCAAAAGATGTAAAAGCGCTAGTGAAGACAGCGGTAGACAATGGTTACCAGATGCGTATACTGGAAGCAGTAGAAGCAGTGAATGAGGAACAAAAATCAATATTATTCCGTAAATTAAAGAGACATTTTGAAGGGAATATTCAAGGTAAGCGTATCGCTTTATGGGGATTAGCCTTTAAACCGGAAACGGATGATATGCGAGAGGCTCCCTCATTGGTGTTGATCAAAAAGTTGAAAGAAGCGGGATGTGTAGTTTCCGCTTATGATCCGGTTGCTATGGCTGAAGCTCAAAGGCGTTTACCCACAGGGATGATTTCATATGGCAAGGATATCTATGAGACTGTGATAGATGCGGATGCACTATTGCTTGTTACGGAATGGAAAGAATTTCGTATGCCATCTTGGTCTGTTATTAAGAAATTGATGTCTACTCCTTTAATTTTAGACGGACGTAATATTTATGATAAAACAGAACTAGAAGAGGCTGGCTTTATTTATCATTGCATAGGAAGATAAAAATGTTTTAATTATACGAAATCGTTTGAATTTCTGCGTAATTGCGATCATTAGAAGGTTTATAGGCTCCAAAATAGGTGATATAAATCTTCTTTTCTTTTGTATCTATGGCATAGATGCAAAAACTGTTGCTTGATAGGCTATCCTCTTCACGTGCGACTTTATTATATACCACACCTTTTTCGCTTGGGGCTTGATTAGTACAAAGTATCATTTTTTGAGGAGTAAGATCTGCGTTTTCATTGTCTAGTCCAGTCACATCAAAATAGGCGTTACAATGAATATGTCCACCTAGATAACAAACAAACTCTCCTTTACTGTCGCTAAAATCAGCATTAACATTAATTGTCTCTGAATTGAATTGATTGGGATATGTTTTCTGTAATGAAGAGCGTGTACGGAATGCCTCAATAATCTCAGGAATCATATTCCATGAGTGAACAAAATCCCCATCACATAAATAGGTATCGTTATTTACACTGCGACGTTGAAATGGATAATGGGTTAAAATAATGATGTTGTGATGATCGGTTATACCATTTTTCAATGCGGTATTTATAAGCCAGTCTATTTGTTTCTGGGAAAAATATGCGTAAGATAGAGTGTTATATTGAGAAGCTGGTTGGTCTAACATGTCAAGGGCAATGAAACGGATCGTTCCTCCTTGAGGGTTTGGTACATCCGAATAGTAATAGTTCTCTGTACTATTTCGGTTCATTGAATAGTTGTTTTTGCTGAATAATATCTCATTGATCTCATTCTTGTATAAAAATGTATTACCTATCTCTGCCTCAGAATTACTGTCATGATTCCCTGTACAGATAAAGGAGGGAATATAATTCTCTTCATAAAAGAAATGAATAAATGAACGCATATATTCTTTCGCTTTCTCTTTCTTGTCGATTGAGATGAAGTCACCCGTAGCGGTTATCGCATTGATCTGCAACTCTTGTTGATTCGCAAATTGGATGGATTGTCTTAGATTTATCGGTAACTCATAGTTATTGCTTGGAGACCAAGAGGATAAGTGAGGATCTGAAATATGGACAATCTTAAAACGTTCATAACTTCCGCTATCTGTTTTATTATACATAATCTTGGCTAACCTCTGAGCGGCGAGCTTATTGTTTTCCCAATAAAAGGTTTCATTCTCTCCACTACGCAAGTTTAGATTTTTCCAGTCATCTTTACATCCTGCTAATAAGATTAGCAGGATAAGAAACACATAAATCTGTGAGGTCGTGTTATTCATAATCTATAATGTATTAGAATAACGCAAATATAAAAAATATTTTGTTATTCTTTCATTTTTAACTCTTTCTTCGAAGCACAACCGCTGCACCCACAGCATGGGTGCTTGGATTTAGGGGCGGTGAACATTCGATAAATTTTATATGCGATATATCCGATAACTGCGATACCGATGATACAAATTGCTATATATTGCCACATATTTATAATTTTTCTTCCTATATATAACTAATAGAGATATGGGGAAGTTCTTAGCCGAATAAACCTATGAAGAAATTCCCCGTTTGATAAACGATGAATGAAACGATCCAAGCTAAGACACAAGTGTATACAATGACAAATATACCCCATTTCCATGAGCCGGACTCGTTAACTATAGCTGATATCGTAGCGATACACGGGAAGTAGATCAAGACGAAAAGCATTAAGCTGATCGCTATGAGTGGTGTGAACACCAAATCCCCTTCCGTATTACGATCTTGTTTCAAACGTTCCGACAGCGCTTGGCTGTCATCATCGGCATTACCCGTATATAATACGCTTAACGTACTGACTACGACTTCTTTCGCAGCCATACCGGTGAGTAAGCTTACACTCATTTTCCAGTCGAATCCTAGAGGAGCCAGTACCGGTTGAATCGTTTGACCGATACGTCCGATGTAAGAATTTTGTTGGTGATCAACTGCTTTCAATCGCTCTAATTCTTCTATCGTATCAGCTTTCTCTTGAGAATCCAACTCCATATTTTCGATTTCTGCTATCTGGCGATCAAACTGATCCCCATTCTCCGAATGTCTGGGGAAATATCCGAGGAACCAGATAATGATAGAAGCAACCAAGATGATACCTCCCATCTTATGTAAGTATTGTTTCGCTTTTTCCCACATATGGATCATGATGGATTTACCTGTAGGCATCCGGTAGGGGGGGAGCTCCATCACGAAAGGTACATCCTCTTCGTTAAATAAGAAGCGTTTGAAAAGACGAGCCATGATAACCGCTAGCAAAATACCGGAAACATATAAAGCCAATAATATAAAACTAGCGTTCTCCGGGAAAAATGCCCCGATCAACAATACATAAACCGGCAGACGGGCACTGCAACTCATCAATGGGTTTACCAGCATTGTTATCATACGGCTATTACGACTCTCGATTGTCCGGGAGGCCATGATAGCAGGAACATTACAACCGAACCCCATCACTAAGGGGATGAACGACTTTCCGTGCAATCCCATCTTATGCATGATCTTATCCATGATGAAAGCCGCACGGGCCATATATCCCGAGTCTTCCATGAACGATATAAACATATACAATATCAAGATATTCGGCAAGAACACGATAACACCTCCTACGCCACCGATAATTCCATCCACGAGAAGATCCTTCAGAGGGCCTTCTGCCATGTGTCCGCGCACGAAGTTGCCGATCACCTCGACTAGGCTCTCGATCCATTCCATCGGATATCCACCCAGGTAGAAAGTGGCCTCGAACATAATCCACATGAACAAGATAAAAATCGGGAAGCCCAGTACTTTATGTGTGACGAATAGATCGATGATTTGCGTGCTTGTCGCCTCTTTAATCGTATTTTGCTCGTAAGTCTCACGCAACGCTCCGGAAATAAAACCATAGCGGGCATTCGTGAACGCAGTCTCACAATCCTCTTGTAATAGCTCTTCTATTTGAGCGGTATTACGGTCTCTTTCCTGGAAGATTGTTTCTGCGCCGGGTAACGTTTTGATAAATGAGTCGATATCCCGGTCTCCTTCCAATAATTTGATAGATAGATACCGTTTAGACAAGCTCCTCGGTATGTCTACGTTATTTTTCAGGATTTTCCTGACGTTGCTGATCCCTTTCTCTAAAGATTCGCCATAATTAATATGGATATGACGGATTACGGGATCTTCCTCCTCATATACTTTGATGACTCGATTAAACAATTCCTCTATACCGAACCCCGTTTTACTTACGGTTGGGATGATGGGGGCTCCAATCATTCTCGCTAAAGACTCATGATCAAACTTATTTCCATGACGTTCCAGCTCATCATACATGTTTAGGGCGATCACCATGCGAACGTCCATATCAATCAGTTGAGTCGTTAAATATAAATTCCGTTCCAGGTTGGAAGCGTCGATGACGTTGATCACAACATCCGGTTGTTCCTCATTCAAATGCTTGCGCACGTATAGTTCCTCCGGAGTGTAGGCAGATAAAGAGTAAGTGCCCGGCAAATCTACGATACGGAATGTATAGCCGTTCTGTTGGAATATTCCCTCTTTGGCATCTACGGTTACGCCACTATAGTTACCCACATGCTCGTGTGCCCCGGATGCGAAATTGAAGAGAGAGGTTTTTCCGCAATTCGGATTGCCTACCAAGGCCACGTTAATTGTTTTCCCTTTTTGTAGTGCGATTGTTTGCAGTTCATTGTCGGATGGCAGGATAGAAGGACCTGCGCTCTTCTGGGTATCTTGTGCCGGGATCATCTGCTCCTTCTCGAAATCCGCTGCGCTGACAACCTCGATCAATGCGGCATCCGAACGTCTCAGAGAGACATCATATCCCATTACACGATAATGAATAGGGTCTTTAAGTGGAGCGTTTTGTATAACGATCACCTCTTTTCCCCTAATAAATCCCATCTCTATAATGCGTTTGCGGAAAGCTCCGCGCCCCATTACCTTTACAATAACACCTTTATCGCCTGTGCGAAGTTCTGATAATCTCATGTCCTATTAAATGTTACGCGAAGGTAGTTCGAAAACTTCGCACCACCAATACCAACTAGTAGGTATTTTTTTTATTTCCTTAGAGCGTTTTCCGAGTATTTTATGTATGTTTGTGCCACAAATTTCAACTTTAGACAAATGAAACTACGAATTATTTTGTTCGCCTCCTTATGGGTTGTCTTGTCTGTTTGTTTTACAGGCTGTAAAAAAGAATTGAAAGATTTCTCTTTTAGTTATAGTATGGAAAGTGTAGACAACTACAAATTGATGGTCTTGTTTGATAGCGATAAGACGTTTCGTATCGAGGAATATAATTATTATATGGATAACCTCGCTAATAAGCGAGATCCTAAAATTAAGGAAGGAACATTGACAGACGAAGAGTTCGCTACCTTGAAACCTATTCTGCAAAAATGTAATTTCTTTAAGATGAAAGATTCTTATGGTTTTGATGAGAAGACAGATCGAGATTTAGGGGATATTATGTATCAGGTTTCATTTACCACAGAAGGAAAAGAGAAATTTATTTCTATCCGTGATAGCGATACCGGGCAGTTTTCTGCTTCTTTCGTAAATTTGATAGGTTTTATCAATACATTCTTGAATAATCACAAAAATGACTAGGTTGTCGTTGGCCGGAAATGGAAAATAAGCAAAACCGGATTATATTGTGCCTAGGCTCTAATTGGGATAAAGAAAAAAATATGGAGCGTGCGGTAGAAATGCTGCGTGCTCATTTTGTTTTTATACGGTTTTCCCATCCGGTTTATACGGAACCGGTCGATTGTCCATTGCCGATTACATTTTTGAACTGCGTGGCGGTTCTTTATAGCGAAGAGAGTCTGTGGCAAGTAAAAAATGTCTTGAAAGATATAGAATGTCGTATCGGGCGTAAGCCGGAGGATAAATTCCATGGGCGTGTACCGATTGATATCGACTTATTGCAGTGGAACGACCAAGTCTTGAAAACAGAGGACTTGACCCGTAAATATGTTCTAGACGGTATCTGTTCGCTCCTTTCCGCAGGAGAGAATGATGAATGGAGCCAATAAAAAACCAAGAGAGCCGCTGTTCCGGATCAATGCGTTGATACCTTTGCATATCAAGGAAAAGACCGGGTTGTTCCGATCAGTATTATAAAATCCTTTCTCTACTTTTAGCTTGAATTGGTAAGGTGCCAATAAGTCTTCATAGGTTTCTATGGGGAGGATTCGTTCTGTCCAGTTACCCGTAGCCGGATCGCAGGTATTATAAGGGTCTTCCGGGGTTGGCATAATCTTTTCCTCAATTGCCTTTTGAATATCGGTATAGATCAAGCCCCTGGTTTGCCGGGCCCATGTCTCGATCTTTTCTTGGGAGAGATCCGGGTAAAGTTTCGTTATGAATTGTTTTCGTAACGTATAATAATTGGGAGATTCCAAAGATCCGCTTTCACATCCGATCATCATCTTGTGTAACCGTTGCTGAATGTATGGGTTGAATGGGGTAGAGGCTGTCGTGAATAGTAAATACATGGAATCGTTTATATGGATTAAATCCTTGAAGAACAAGGATAAATCATAGACATGTTCTATCAGATCCGTCGCGATTAAAAGCTGGGGGCAGACTTTGTTTTCTGTACACCAGCTTGCGAGGACATCCGAATTTCCTTGGAGTATGATATCGGGACCTACCCCTATTTTTTGTTTCAGCAATCGGATCGTTTCCACGGAAGAAGGATTAAGATCGATATAAATAACTTGTCCTATCCCTATGGTTTTCGCCAGAATACTAAGGAATCCGGTTCCTCCTCCATAATCGATTAACGTGATATCGGAGATAGGGATCCGTGTCCTTTGGAGCCCTTTTTGTAGGCAGTCTGCGTATATTCGCATGAAGTAACTTAATGCCGGTTTTAGATTGCCGATATAGCGTTTGTTATAATCACTGATCGGTAATTTATTATAGTCGATCGCCTTCAGGCGTTCGGTTAATGTATGTAATAAGTCACTTCTGTTCTCTTTCATCATATATCATCTCGTATAAACGTTTACCCTGCTCTTTATTAGAAAAAGCGGGGAACAATAATTGTTTTCGTTTATCTATCTCCTTTTTATCTACGGGTAGGGCCATTAATTGCTCGCAAGCTTGTATCATCTCATCCGGCGTATCGGCGATATGGCATAATGAGTCTAATCCGCTACCTGCCAGCATGAGGTGATTGACTATCGTATGCCTACCTGCGAATAGACTGTTTAAAAGCTTCAATTTTAAGCCGGTATCCTGAAATGTGATCAACATGTGGATTTGTGCGTTATGGATCAATTCGTCCATACGTTCCTTGCTAGGATTTGCCTCTACTTTGATATGCGGGTAGGAAGCGGCAGCTTTTAGTATTAAACGGGTCGGATTCATGCCTGCTATTATACAGGTATGTTTTAATTGGCTGAAAACATGCTTGATGAGAAATAATACGCCCCGTTCATTTTCAATAACGGATAGTTTGCCATGATATAGAATATAGTCGGATTTTCCCGGCTTAGCCGTAATCCGGTCATTCTCGTGAAAACAAGGGATGAACTCAATCTTTTGATTGGGAAATTGTTTTCGTAAGTAGTCTGCGTCTGTTGTCGATACTGCGATTATCTGATCTGCGTATCGTGCTACTTTCTGGTAAGACTGGAAACGCATAGCCTCGATCCTGAAAAAGGTATTACGAACCAATCCTTTGCCCGATTTTGCCAAATGGCGGTAATAATCATGCTCGATATTACATTCTCGGAATATCTTTTTCCGGTTCTTTAAGCGAAGATCGTCCATGTAATAACAGGAATGAAGTCCTTCGAACAAGATCGGATGATCATTCTGTAAAAGATTCTCAATCAAGCGATGATCTTTCCGGCTATATACATTGTAAGGAAGCCATGTTAGATTGGATACTATCCCGGTATGGCGTTTATAATAGAAAACCTTGTCGCAGATATTTTCTAATTCCGGTGCGTGCGGACGCTCATATTCAAAACAATGTAATATGAGTCTCACGCCACAGGCATGTAAAGCCTTCAGTTTATAATACACATCAATAACTCCTCCATAATTGGCGGGATAAGGTATATTAAACGATACTATGTTGAGGTATTTATCCATCTGCTTATAATTCCTCAAATATACGTACAAATTGGTTCGCTTGCTCTTTCCGGGAATATTTCGATAGTTTACTCCGATTGACGGAAGAAGTTGTATATCCTTTTTCCTGCCATTCCTCATAGTAATGTTTCAAGAAATCGTAAACTTCGTCTACGTGAGTAGCGGCCAATCCGGAATGAGTCTCCTTGATAGCTTCAGCGAGATAAGCCTCGTCGCTTCGTACGCATAAGATAGGCTTTTCTACTGCGAGGGATTCAAAAAACTTGGTTGTCATGAATCCCTTGGGGCCAGATGTGTCAAACTTATTCGTCAAAGAAAGCAACACCGAGCTTTTGTTTAATATGAGAGGGATATCGGATGCCGGTACATAATCATGGTAATCCATGAAAGGTTGTACCTTGTATCGTTCGGCCTCTTGGCGAATGATGGAGCGAGATTCTTGATCAGTATACCATACGACCCGGAAAGTATCCGGGATAATGACCTTGTCCTTCGTAAGACGGTCGATTGCTGCGAATAATAATTCCGGGTTCCGGATCGCTAAACTTAACAACCGTCCCGTATAGGTGATGATAAACCGGGAGGTCTTGATTTGTTGCGGATAGAACAACTCTGGATCGAATCCGTTGTAAATCAGTTTTACGTTGGGATTATATTGTTTGAGAACTTCTACATGCCAAGGAGATATGGTCGTGACGCAATTCGCTACTTCCAATGCGCTATTCCGTTTTTTAAGTAGCCGTTTGCGAAATCGCTTTGTGATGAATGCGTCTAACCATGGAAACGTATGGAATTTATGCGATATATATTCGTTGGAGGCATATTGCTCGATAATATCGCGTAAATCCACGATGAAGGGCAGGTTGAAACGAAGCGCTAACGTTTTTGCTGAGGTTAAAGGAAAGGTGCGGTATGTGCTGCACAATATTCCCTTGTATTGGTTGGCCTTTAACAAGGGAATACATGTGTTGATTATTTTCATGTCTTTATATCCAAACAAGATGTCTAGAAACATGACCCACATCCATTCGATGTGCTTAGAGATTTTTCCTGAGGCCTTGTAGTAACGGACATAAGATACGTCCGCATACCCCGTAAGAAATTCGAATGTATCGTCTTCTATATGTTCTGTCACTACGGTGACTTCCCAGCCCATGCGTGTCAAATATTTACATAGATACCCCATTCTGGGGGCGAAAGCGGGTGGGAACATATCACATATGATAAGGAGTTTATTCATGGATTCAATCAATGTTATAAGAATAGACGAATAACTTCAAACGCTTCTGCGTAGGTACATCCCGCTTGGACACCCCGGGCTCTGGCTAATGAATAGATAAAATCCTCGGATAGATAATCTCTTGCTCCCTGTGATTTATAGGCTTTCAATGATTCTATCTTTGTGTCTATATGGCGCTTTTCCAACTTTACAAAACACTGCGTGTTGAATGTCAGGTTATTCCATATTAGCTCATAGCCTAATATATTCGTGTTTTTGAATGCTCGTAGACCTTCTTGGGCAATAGTCGTATGATCTTGGTGGATGTCGTGCAAGCTAGGGATGAAGACTAGATCGAAATCGGACGCTTTTTTCAGGCGTATTAACTCCTCCAAGATCTCTTGTCTTGCGTACCCTAGTTTTCTTACTTCATAATTGTATATGATTAGGTTTTCCGGTACTATACCTAAGGTTTGGGTCGCTTGTTTGACTTCTGTCTTCAATATATCTTTCGGAAAACCTTCGGGAACCGATTGCTGTGCGGTGGAGAAAGCCACATAAGTCACTTTCTTCCCATCTTCTATCAGGCGTGAGACGGTTCCCCCCAATCCAAGTTCCCCGTCATCTGTATGAGGGGCGAGGACTAATATATTTTTGCAATTAGTAATCATTCTTTCTTCTTTATTTGAATACAGGGATTTTATTGTTTTCACTGCTTCGCTAATTCCTTTAATAGCTGGGTGTATAATTTACGTAAATAACTTCCGGACTCTTCTTGTATGGAGTCATTATGCCATAATAAGACCAATTCACCTCCTACATTATTTACTTGTTCCACCAAATTACGACAATAGGTTAAAGCTCTGTCAAAATCCAACCCCATATATTTCTTCTCCTCTAGGGTACAATCCATTATGATAAGCGGATGTAGTCGGAGAGGAGATAGGCGGCGGGTGACGGGGTTGATCCAACGAACCGGATAACAAGTCCCTAACCGGAATCCGGATACATCGGCATACCCCATGGTGAAATCGTCTGTGACTCCGGCGGCTTCTAGTTGATCCATGTCTTCCGGTTCCCGTATCGCCAAGAAATGATGACGGTTGAAACGAATGTTTTTACCGATATGATTTTCCAGCCCGTTTTTTTCTTTCCGGATAAGGTTTGGGGTTGTACCCGCTTGATAGCTACTATGTAAACCAATGGTCACATTATGCTCTAGCGCACTTTTTATCAACTTACGTATATCTTTGTTTCTCAGATCATAATGAGGCTTGTCGTATTTAGATTTTCCCCCGTTCCGGATAAACAAAATGGGATGGCATTGTTCCTTACCGATCATATCCTGGAGAGTACGATTCTGGTGAAAGAGCCAAGGGAAGGTATAAAACGGATCTTTTTCAAGAGATCCGAATTTGCCTTGAAAGGATTTGTATAAACCTCTTCTATCTCTGATAGACCGTATCAAACCTTTCCATGAACGATATAGAGTCGGAGAATCTACATCATGCGTGAGATAGATTTTCCGGATTTGTTTTTTTACCTCGGGTACACGTAGCCGGGATTGACGTAGCCAACGATGGAGTAACATACGATATTCGTCTACGATCGGGCGGTGCAGAAAACCGGCTCGATAAGGTAAGGACTCTTTGCCGGGAAATCTTCCATGCTCATCCCGGATACTGCGTCGTACCATCTCCTCGTATCTGGAAATGAGAAAATAAGTGCTGGCGATAATATCGGCATGGACTACCCATGTATCTCCTACCCATTCCTCTTTCGGAGAACCAAACAATAAAGGAATACCTTGAACCTCTTGCAAGGGAAGTTCCGGTAGAGAAGCGGGAGTTCCGTACATCTTCCCGCCAAAGAAACCGGATGGGATGATGACCACATTATACCGGTCGAATTTATTCGGGTCGGCAGTGTATCCGATCGTCTCCACCAGTTCGCCAGGTACATCATCTCCTATAAGAAAACGTATTATATAGTGTAAAGTGCGATTTCTCATATCCATTTACTAAGTTTAATGCGTGCTCTGTCTAATAAACTCAATTTTCCCCTAGATATTGTAAAGAATGGGGTTTGAATGGCCCCGAACTCCCGGAAGAAACGTTCTACTCCGGGTAGCATTGACCCTTCGAAGTCAAATAAGGTCGTAAATTGGGAAACGAAATGAATACATTCCCATAAGACGAAACTTTGTGCTCCGGAGTTCCTGTAAGCCGGATTTCCTCCTCCCGCAAGATAATAGGCCGATCGGTCTTGCCATACAATGAAGGCGGCGGCGTGTAAATGGCCTTGTTCATCGTAACCTCCCCATAAATCTCCTTGTCCTCTTTGCCGGCAGGTCACTATTAAGTTTCTCAGTACATTTGTGTCTTCTTTGATTCGTAAGTGTTGACGGTCGAACGTTTGAGCCTGTACAGCCAGGAAGTCATCCAAGGGAATCCCTTTCTTTACGGATATATGGTACTTATTTTGAGCTTTCGTTATATTTCGCCGGATATTGGGACTCATATTTTCCCATATCGTTCGATGGTTCCGGATATTTTTTAATAAATAAGTATAACGTGTTGTTTGGTTATATCCCGCCCAATAAAACGGAAGCCAATCCGTAATGTCATAATTGAAATTCTGTAAGAAATGCGGGTAGCGCTTTAGTGTTTCCGTGAATTGCTTACATAACTCTTGGCGTCTCCCTAGCTCGGTCGTATATTTCGTGTCGGAGGAACTTGCTGCGAACCAAGGACCCATCGTTTGGGTGTAAGAGGGCATTGAGACGATATTGGGATGAGGGATGTAAAGGGGAAGGGCTGCCTGTATCTTTCCCTTTTGTTCTATAAGCAAGACATCCCATTTATTTTCTCCGCAAACTGTATCCAGCCACCAGTCCTGTGAGAAGATCGGTATATTTTTCTCTGTATCGCAAAGTAAACGATATTTGCCCTTCATTATAGTAGACAATTGACAGTTGACAGTTGACAGTGGTTGTTGATGTTCTCTTTAACTGTCAACTGTCAATTAAAAAATTACTTGTTGGCTTTTAAGGCCTCGAATATTAATTCGGATAATTCGTCTGCCAGTTCAGGATTGTCCTCGACACACTGTTTGGCTGCGTCGCGCCCCTGTCCTAATTTGGTATCGTTGTAGCTGTACCACGAACCGCTCTTTTTGATGATATTCAGTTCAGATCCCAAATCTATGATCTCGCCGGAACGAGAGATACCTTGACCGAACATAATATCGAACTCAGCCTTGCGGAATGGAGGAGCTACCTTGTTCTTTATGACTTTTACGCGCACTTGGTTACCCTTGATCTCATCGCCATCTTTCAGCTTTCCGATACTACGGATATCCAAGCGGACAGAAGCGTAGAATTTCAATGCGTTACCACCTGTCGTCGTTTCCGGGTTTCCAAACATTACACCGATCTTATCGCGCAATTGGTTGATGAAGATGCAGGTAGTATTTGTCTTATTGATCGCAGCCGTCAGTTTACGAAGGGCTTGCGACATCAGACGTGCTTGCAATCCCATCTTGCTGTCTCCCATATCACCCTCAATCTCTGCTTTGGGAGTCAAAGCGGCTACGGAGTCGATAACGATGATATCTACCGCGGATGAACGGATCAATTGCTCGGCTATTTCCAATGCTTGCTCACCGTTATCCGGCTGTGAGATCCATAGGTTTTCTACATCAACCCCTAGCTTCTCGGCATAGAAACGGTCGAAAGCATGCTCAGCGTCGATAAACGCTGCGATACCCCCTTTCTTCTGAGCCTCGGCGATCGCATGGATCGCTATCGTTGTCTTACCGGAAGATTCCGGGCCGTAGATCTCGACAATACGCCCTTTCGGATAACCGCCTACACCTAACGCTGCGTTCAATGCGATTGAGCCTGTCGGTATCACCTCGATATCCTCAATACTCTCATCGCCTAGTTTCATGATCGAGCCTTTTCCGTAGTTCTTCTCGATTTTATCCATAGCCGCACGTAAAGCCTTTAGCTTATCCATGTTAGCGGCAGGTTTGCCTCCTTCTTCTTTCGCTTTTTCTTCGAACAAATTTTCTTCTTTTGCCATATATGTCCTTTATAAATTAAGGATTTGATTTGCATGGTCTTTTGTCTTTACCTCTTTCGGCCCGATGATATTGGTAACAATACCTTCCTCGTTAATGATAAAGGTAGTCCGGAGAGTCCCCATGTATGAACGTCCGTACATTTTTTTCTCAGCCCACACACCGAATTGTTGTTGTAAGGTCGTGTCTGTGTCCGCTATTAAACGGAAAGGTAAGTTTTGCTTTTGTATAAAGCCTTGATGCGATTTTGCGCTATCTTTGCTTACTCCGATGATCTCGAAGCCTTTCGCTTGTAAGGCTTGATATCCGTCGCGCAAGCTACATGCTTCTGCCGTGCAACCGCTCGTATTATCTTTCGGATAGAAATAGAGCGCTACTTTTTTCCCTTTGTAGTCACTTATCTTTACCTCTTTGCCGTCTTGGTCGGTTCCCAAAAGCTCGGGAACCTTATCACCTATTTGTATTGCCATATTACAGTTCTAAATCAATATTAAATAATTCATGCCAAGGCAAACCTTGCTCATTTAGCTCTTTCATGAATGGGTCCGGATCGAATTCCTCTACATTCCATACACCCGGTTTCTTCCAGGTGCCTTTCATAAATAATTTGGCGCCGATCATTGCGGGTACACCGGTTGTATAGCTAACGCCTTGTGCGCCTGTCTCCAGATAAGCGGCATGGTGGCTACAGTTGTTGTATACGTAATAAGTCAACTCCTTACCGTCCTTGATACCGCGGATACGGCAACCGATGGAAGTCTCGCCGGTATAATTCTCTCCCAGATCACCCGGGTTCGGCAATACAGCCTTTAAGAATTGGATCGGTACGATCTCCTGTCCGTTGTAAAGGATCGGGTCAATACGGGCCATACCGATATTTTGGATGACGCGTAGGTGAGTCAGGTATTCTTGTCCGAAAGTCATCCAGAAACGAGCCCGTTTAAGGGTCGGGAAGTTTTTGGTCAAGCTCTCCAATTCCTCGTGATACATCAAATATGATTCTCTCGGTCCTACGTTCGGATAGTTCAATGCTTTGTGTACGCTTAACGGATCGGTCTCCTTCCACTCCCCATCCTCGAAGTATTTGCCTCGTTGAGTAATCTCGCGAATATTGATTTCCGGATTGAAATTGGTAGCGAAGGCCTTATGATGATCTCCTGCGTTGCAGTCTACGATATCCAAATATTGAATCTCGTCGAAATGGTGCTTCGCGGCATAAGCGGTGTATACGCCGGTAACTCCCGGATCGAAACCGCATCCTAGGATGGCGGTAAGACCGGCTTTCTCAAAACGGTCTTTATACGCCCATTGCCAACTGTATTGATATTTGGCTTCATCAAGCGGTTCGTAGTTGGCCGTATCTAAATAGCTGACCCCATATTCCAGACAAGCATCCATGATATGCAAGTCTTGATAAGGCAAGGCTAGATTTACCACCAAATCCGGTTTGAAGGCGTTAAACAAGGCAACGAGCTCTTGTACGTTGTCTGCGTCTACTTGCGCGGTTTGCACTTTCACGTTCTTGATATCAGCGGCGATCTTGTCGCATTTGCTTTTCGTACGGCTAGCTACCATGATATCCGTGAAGACTTCTGCGTTCATCGCTATTTTTTTAACAGCGACGGTACTTACGCCCCCTGCACCAATAACTAATACTCTTCCCATTTACTAATAGAATTAATCTTGTTAATATACAGTTTACAAGGTTTTCAACCAACGGACAAATATACGGTTTTTCCTTGACAATCCCTATAAAAGATTCATTTATTCATTTTAGAACGGAAGAGGGGATAAGAAAGATACAGCTAATGAATGTGAATACTAAAAATAGTCGTACTTTTGTCATATTTACTGTTTAACGTTTGGACATGAGGTTCTGGAATTATCTCGGGAGTGTTTTTATTTTGCTTTTATTGACGTTCGGGTGCAAGCCGGAGGTGGAACGGAGCCGTGTGCTGGTAATCCAATCTTTTCGGTGGGACGATAAGAGCTATCCGGAATTGAACTCCGACATCCGGAAAGAACTGAGGAAAAATCGGGTGAATGCGGATATCCGTACGTTTTATCTGGATTGTGAATGCTATATGGCAGATGAGGAAGAGGAACGGATGTATAATTTTATCGATACGATCCGTTATTGGAAGCCCGATATCATATTGGTAAATGATGATCAAGCGACATATACGTTGATGAAATGTAATCATCCTTTTGTAAAGACGGTTCCGGTTGTTTTCTCGGGCGTCAATTTCCCTAACTGGGATTTATTAAAGGAGTTTCCGAATGTGACAGGTAGTTGGGACAAGATTGATTATAAGGAAAACCTTCGTCTGATTGATCAGCAAATGGGAAAGTCCCGCATATATATTAATTATGATAAGACCTCTTTGGGCCAGTTGACTTTTCGGGAGTTGATAAAAGCGGTCGATACGAGTCGATATGTGCTGAATTATAATCAACTGGTCTTTCAGTTGAATGATTCGGACTTTGAGGTAGATTCCATAATGTTTAGAACCGAGATGAGAATGAAGGCGGTACGTCCTCCGAAAAGTATAATCCATTTCATGCCTTTCCGTAAAGCCAACGGAGAGTTTTTATTGAGTAACATTAACGGTACTTATCCTTATTGCGTCTTTTTCAATATCCGTTATGATTATACATCCGCTGGTTTGTCTAAGATGTTCGTGACCCCTTCGTTTACGGCGGTACGGGAGATATTTAATATAAACGTGGAAGTGTTGGGAGGCTATTTTTGCTCGAATCGCATACAGGCGGCAGAGCAGGCCAGGATGGCGGCGAGGATACTCGCTGGTACGCCTGTCTCTTCCATCCCGATCGTAGAAAGCCCTAAGGAATATTTGTATGATTGGGTGGAAATGCAACGTTTAGGTATTTCGAAGGAAGAGGTCCCGGATAATGTTCATATTATTAATATGCCTATTTCCGAGCGGTATAAGATAGAGGTTATTATCGCGTCTTCCTTGGGCGTGATCTTGCTTTTGGCGTTGATCGGTTATTTGTTTTATTTATATTGGCGGGAAGCGAGGAGGAGGAAAGAGGTGCTCGTTAATTTAAAGCAAGAGAAGGAGCATCTTTCTTTAGCGTTGGAAGGGGGTAATATATTTGCTTGGAAATTGCAATCGGGTACTTTCCTGTTTGATAACGAGTTCTTCAGTTACGTGGATATTTCTCCCCGGGAGATTCCTTTGGATGAGTTGTATGAGATGGTCCATCCGGATGACAGGCAACGGTTGCGATCCTTGATCGATTTCATTCGTACAGGTACGATCTCTCATCATATCCTTCAATATCGTTGCGATTTTAACGGGAAGGGTTACCAATGGTGGGAATTTCGTTACGGAACTTTGGAGGATGAGAACGATGGGTACGTAATCAATGGCTTATGTTTGAACATCCAGGATATCAAGGATACGGAAGAGGTCTTGATCTTGGCAAAGGAAAAAGCCGAGGAGTCAGACCGGATGAAATCGGCTTTCTTGGCGAATATGAGCCATGAGATCCGTACGCCGCTGAACGCTATCGTCGGATTCTCGAATTTAATGAACTCGGAAGAGGTCTTGGAACCGGAGGAACGTGAGCAATTCGTGAAGTTGATTAATACAAACTCCGACTTGCTGTTGAAATTGATCAATGATATTCTAGACCTTTCCCGGATGGAATCCGGAAAGATGAGTTTCGTGTTCGACCGCCATGATTTGAGTGTTTTGATCAATGAAATCTATTGTACTTTCCAGTTGATGATGCCCGAGGGAGTGGAACTGCGTATGCGTGTTCCCGAGATCCCGGTAGTTGTGGCGGTAGATCCTTATCGTCTGAAACAAGTATTATCTAATTTTATCAATAACGCGATCAAGTTCACGGTTTCGGGCTATATAGAAATTGGATACTATTTCTGTACGAAAGGCGACTGCCTTCATATTTATGTGGAAGACACCGGTATTGGTATCCCCAAGGAAAAACAGAAGCAAGTATTCGATCGTTTCTGTAAATTGGATGAGTTTGCCCAGGGTACCGGACTCGGGTTGGCGATTTGCCAAGTGATAGCGCAACGTTTTGGCGGTGAGATACAATTGAAGTCGGAATATGGTAAAGGCAGTCGTTTCACGCTAACTTTGCCTAAAGAACGAATAGGTTGACAGAGTATGGAACAAATAGAGGAACTTTCACGATTTATCAAGGAACATGCTTCGGATGATTTGAATCGTCTGTTGCTTTCTGCCTCTCGTTACCCCGGGATTGATATTCCTTTCGTGGTGGATCAATTAAAAGCCCGGCGGCAGATCAAGGACAAATTACCTTCATGGTATCAAAACGATCAACTGGTTTTTCCTGCGAAGATAGCGGCAGAGCAATGTTCCTCGGAACAAACAGCCTTGTATAAACAGAGGCTGGTGGAGCCGCAGGCACATGTATGTGATTTGACCGGAGGATTGGGGATCGACAGCTATTTCTTCTCCCGGAAAGTACGGCAGGTTACTTATATCGAACGTTTTCCGGCTTATTGCGAGGCGGCTATTCATAATTTTAAGGTCTTGGGGGCAAGTAATATAACGGTATTGAATGGTGATTCTACGGAGTTGCTGGATAAGATCGATGGAATCGATGTGTTTTATATTGATCCGGCTCGTAGGGGAGAGGGGAATAAACGGGTTTTTGCGTTGCGAGATTGCGAGCCGGACTTAACAAGACTCGTTCCTGTCTTGTTTAACCATGCCCCAAAGGTAATCGCTAAGCTATCTCCGATGGCAGATATTCATATGACACTGGATTTACTTCCGGGTGTGACAGCCATACAGGTGCTTTCGGTGAAAAACGAGTGTAAGGAACTTTTGTTTGTGTTGGAACGAGAATCGACGGGTACGAATCCTCGTATCTGTTGCGTGAATTTCACCTCGGAGGAAGAACCTGAACTGTTTGCGTTCTCTTTGGAGGAAGAGAGAGAAACAGTCGCCTCCATCCAAGGAGAAGTCAAGCGTTATTTATACGAACCGAACGCCTCCATCCTAAAAGCGGGGGCGTTTAAGGCGGTAGCCACTCGTTTTGGGTTGAGTAAATTACATGTCAGCAGTCATTTGTACACATCGGATGAGGTTGTCACGGGTTTTCCCGGACGTTCATTTGCGGTAGACGAGGTAATTTCTTTTACGAATAAGCAGTGCAAAAACTTGTCGAGGCTGATCCCTCAAGCGAATATAACAGCCCGAAATTTCCCCCTTTCTGTGGATGAGTTACGTAAGCGGACTAAAATAGCGGATGGAGGAAATATCTATCTGTTCGCTACCACTTTGAAAGACGGAGATAAGATCTTTATTAAAACTCATAAGATATAGAATATCTGCGATAGCGCTCGAAAGGTTATAAAAAAAGTGTATGATGTTGTCACCATACACTTTTTTTATGAGGTTTGTATTATTACTTCAATAGATTAGCACGCATTTCCTCGATCTTAGCTTTTGACTCGCGAGCCGCATTTATTGTGGTAACCATTCCGCTTAACGGAGCGATTGTGGTTCCTAATTGCTCTAAGTCAGGATAATATTTAGCTAAGTCGGCTGTGATCTGTTGGATGATGCCGATACGTTTCTCCATATTCTCACTCAAACCTGCGGAAATAGCGTCGCCTTTAACAACCAACCCCGGGTTTGCGTATACGATCGCGTACTCTACGGCCATACCTCCTAACAACTCAAGCTCGATGTCGGCCTTGTCATTTTCCATCATGGCATCGATCAATTTATTTTCTTGGTCCTTCATGAATTTACCCAATTCCTCTTTACTGGCGTTAGCGGGTGCGGATTCTTTCATGATGTCGATAGCGAAAGGAATATCCAGGTCGGTAGTTAACTTAACCAATACGTTCTCGATGTCTGTAGTCGGCTTTTTCATCGCTTTCAATACATTCAAGTCTGCGAAGTAGATACCGCAAGCACGTGCTTTCTGGGCTTGTGTGTTCAATTCGGCAACTTTACTAACCGGCAACATAAAATCAGTGTTGGCGACAGAGACCGTAACCTCTCCGGTAGATACCTTATAAGGCAACTCAGAGTCCGGCATATCTTTCAAGAAACGAGTAACCTCGTCTTTCAATTCGGCTGTAAGCAGACCTTTAGATACTTCTCCTGCGATAGCTGCTTCTTCCTCTACTTTTTGCTCAGCGGCCTCTTGCTTTTTACTGCTGTTGCAAGATACCATTCCAAATGTAATCGCTGCTATAGTTAGCAGGCTAACAAAACTTTTTTTCATGTTATTCTTTATTTTTAGATTATATATTTTGTCATTAATCGTTCCCTTTGTTTAAATACTTGCCCGGAAACTCTGCGAAGATAGATATAATTACCAATAAAGCAAAGATTCCTAACATTAATAAATTAAATATAAAAGTAGAAAATGTATAACTGGCGAATTTTTTCTCGTGACTATAGAAAGGCGCGCGCCCCCAATTATTGTCCGGTTCCAGGTAAATCTGTCCGATTTTGGGGTAGATACGGTTATGGGCCTCCTTATAGAATTGGGTGCTGGCAGAGTTGAGTACCAGTTCCTCGATGGCTGAGTTATGATGCTCTTTCTTCAATGTATTCAACCATTCGGAACCATGTTCTTGAATGGCCTCTTTCCGTTTTTTCTCTAATAATGCCGTGAAATTATCGCTACGGGTATGCAAAGCCTCTTCCACTTTATCCATATAGCTCTCGTAGCTTTCTTTGGACGTATAGGGGGCGATGCGGGCGGCACGAGCTAATACAGCCAGCTCGTTTTGGATCGTACGGGTGTTCTCTGCCCGTTTTTCCGGGATCAGGTTGAGGCTGTTTATGAGGCTGCGTACTTCGTCGGCATGGATATTCCGGTAATATTGCGCCAAGAACTTTTCTTTCTCGACGGTGAAAAATAAGCGGTTGTAACTATTGTTCCGGAATTGTTCCGTAACCAACGCTTCGAATGCCCAACGTGAAGGTATTACCTCTCCGATGAGGGGCACTACGTTCCGGCTGGATGCGCTCCTGCTCAAATCATCGAATTTAACGACTAAACCGCAAAGTAAGATCTGCGGGATTAAAAGTAACGGTATCGTTATGTAGATCGCTACGATCGAGTTCAAGGATTGCGATAGTACCAAACCGGTTAGGTTGGCGAGGAATGAGGTTACCCATAACGTGATCCACCAAGTGAGGAACATCTCGCTTCCGATGCCTATCAGAAAATTTCCTACCACTATGAATAGCAAACTTTGGATCGCCGAGATGCAAAGCAAGTAAAACATCTTTGACGAGAGATAACTGCCCCGGCTCAGCCGCAAGAACCGTTCTCGCTTTAAGAGTGTCCGGTCTTTGATGATTTCTTCGGCGCTGATGCTTAATCCCGTGAAAGTAGCGACAATCACCGCCATGAAAATATAAGATACCAGATTTTTATTCGCCAGCAAGGTATACCCGTCATCCGGTACAAAGCGGGTGAGCAAGGCTACGATCAATGCTAGCAGCGGGGTCTCCAGCAAAGCTATGCACAAATATTGCTTGTTGGTCAATTTGGTCTTTATGTTTCTTTCCAAGAAGATACAGAATTGCTTCCAGAACGAAGGCTTTCGCTGATGGTTCGGGGGCAGGGGAGTGGGTTTTACCTCTTGGAACCTCGGGCGGGAAGCGACATATAACTCATGCCATTCTTTCGGTGTTATCTTCCGGATATTGGTCTGGTTTCCGCTATCGTCTATCTTTTTCGCGTCGATAATGGTCAGGATTAGTTCCGGATTGATATTTCCACAAGTACCGCAAACACTGATATCTTGGTCGGTGTAATTGGCGATCCGTTTAAAGTAGGTGATCGCCTCGATCGGGTTGCCGTCATAGATCGGGTAACCACCGGTATCCAATAGCCATAGGCGGTCAAACAACTTATAGATCTCGGACGAAGGTTGGTGGATGTTGACAACCACGAGCCGCCCCCGGTGCGTTTGCTCTTTCAACAGCATGATGACCTTCTCGGAGTCGGTAGACGAAAGGCCGGAAGTCGGTTCATCCAGATAAAGGATCGCCGGCTCGCGGATAAGTTCCAGCGCTATGTTTAAACGTTTACGCTGTCCTCCGCTGATCGTTTTACGGATCGGAGACCCTACCGCTAAATCCCGTATCTTACTCAAATCCAGATCCTCCAATAGCATATTGACACGATCTTCGATCTCCTTTTCAGTTAGGTTCGCGAAACAAAGACGGGCGGTATACCATAGATTCTGGAATACGGTCAGCTCCTCGATCAGTAAATCATCTTGAGGTACGAACCCGATCAATTGTTTACATTCCGGATCACTCAATGGGTGTCCGTTCAAGCATATATTTCCTTTTTGGGGGATAATGTTTCCGTTTAAGATACTCAACAAGGTTGATTTGCCAACACCACTTCCTCCCATGATAGCTACCAGCTGGCCGGATTCAAGGTTGAAAGAGAAATTGTGCATGCCGTTCTCGCTATTCTTGAAGCTGAACTCGATATCCCTTCCGGTTAATAAGATTCGTTCCTTATGCTCATTTTGATTGAATACATCGAGGATATCACTGTAATAAACCGGCAGGAATAGCGGGCTTTTGATTACGCTACTGCGTTGCCAGCTATAGAAGATACCGGGAGTAAGGGGTATATCGTTCATGAATACCCGCCCGTTACCTTGATAGATAAAGACCATTCGGTCGAACCGGGTCAGTCGCGACACTCGTATCTCGCCTTCTAATCCTTTTCTGTAGATATGGTTGGTATCCTTGTCGCTATCATTGGCATTGATCGTAAGTATAGAAGGAGATTTTTTACCGACAACAAAAGCATATAGCTCGTTGAAGCTATCTGTATCGATATTAAATATCGTGGCGACCTTATGGAAAATCGCCAGGTTCTCGTTTAGTCCTTCATTGTTGCCATGAGCGAACTCCATGAATCGAAGGAGGAGTAATAACTGATCTTCTGCTATTAATTTGGGTTTGAGTTGATTGCATACGTTGATGATGACGTTCTCTCTATCGATATCGAAATCCGGGTCATCGTAAACACTTTGTATCTCTTCAAATAACTCCATATATTCCTTATGGGAGCGGATACCAAAGTGACTAGTCAGGTAAGAATTGACAGCTTGGCGCGCTTGGGTTCTTTCTATTTTTGCCAAGGAAGCAAATATAGCGAATAAGTTAAGCAACCCGTTGAGTATAGTTTCATTCATTAACCAAAGTATTGTTTCAAATATCATGCAAATATAAGATAAGTGAAACAAAAAATAGGTGGAATGTTGGAATTTTTAAGTGGTCAAGTGAATAACATGATCAATAATTGCGCGGAAATTACCCGAACGAACATAGATAAGGGATAAACTGTTGCGTAAGATACGGATGGTTCATCACCCTCAACGGTTGTATTTGCGTAATTCAAAGCCATAGGGTTGGCCATACTTCCACATAGCATGCCTATGTTATGAGCATAATCCAGCTTGAAGAAGCGCGAGGCGATGAATCCGACGATCAATACCGGTACGATCGTTAATAGAAAACCGAGACCGATCCATAATAATCCTTCGGCGCGGAAAACAGTCTCGAAGAAATGAGCGCCGGAGTCTATACCCAATCCCGCCAAATAGATCACGATGCCGAACTGCCGCATCATCAGATTTGCGCTTTGGGTGGTATAAGTTGTTAAATGGAAACGAGGACCGAACGCGCCCATTAAGATTCCAACGATAATAGGTCCGCCGGCGATGCCCAACTTAATGGGAGTACTCATTCCCGGTATTGCGATTGGAATCGCCCCGATTAATACGCCTAGCGTAAGCCCTACGAAAATGGCGAGCAGATTAGGATTATCCAGCCGTTTCAACTCGTCTCCTAAGATTTTCCCCACGTTATTGACGGAATTGGCCTCACCTACGATCGTTAATTTATCGCCGATCTGTAAACGAAGGTCACGGGATGCCACCAAGTCGATACCCGCACGGTTTACCCGCGTGATGTTGATCCCATATAAATTACGGAGCCGGAGCGAACCTAGCTTTACACCGTTTACCCGGTTCCGGGTTACAACGATACGGCGGGAGATCAATTGGCTGTCGATAGCGTTCCAGTCAATATCTTCCTTGTTCCAATCCGTGGTCTCCTGTTCTCCGAAAAGAACCTTGATGGATTCTACATCTGCTTTTACGGATATGACAAGCAAATGATCTTTTTCCCTTAAGATGGTTTCCGAGGTAGGGATTGTCACCTTTCCGTTTCTCCATAGGCGGGAGATCACGAAATGTTTCTCTGTCAATCTCATGACCTGCTGGATGCTCTTATTGTAAATGGAAGGGTTTAATACCTGAAATTCTGCGACATTAGTTGTCGTGTCTTGCTCCTTGTGTGTGTTCTGCGTCTTTTTAGCGAATAAGGCCTTCAAGATGATAATTGCCAGAATCACGCCGACAACACCTAGTGGATAAGCAACGGCACAAGCCAAGGCCATATCCGTTACGTTCTTCGTATCTTCCGGATTCATCTGTAAAAGCGCTTGTTGGGCTGCGCCTAATGCCGGGGTATTCGTTACGGCGCCGGATAGTAATCCTACCATGATTGGTATGGAAATTCCGGTTATCCAATGAAACGCCAATGTTAGGATAAGTCCTAAGGCAATCACCCCTAATCCCATCGTATTCATTTCCACCCCGCCTTTTTTCAAGGAAGAGAAGAAACCGGGGCCTACTTGCAATCCCAAGGTATATACGAAAACGATAAGTCCGAAATTCTGGGCGAAATTCAACATATCCTTATTTACGGTAATACCCAGATGCCCGGCCATGATACCGGCAAAGAATACAAAAGTGATACCTAATGAGATGCCGAATATCTTTAGTCTCCCTAAATACACACCCACCGCCGCCACGATAGAGATGACAGCCACGGCTTGTATCATCGAGGGTTCTGTAAGCGTCTCAAGTAACCAATCCATAAAAGTTTCATTTTTACTTTAGATGCGCGAAAGTACATAAAAAAAGTAAGATCTCTCAATTAATCAACTGCTTTGTTGTCTGGCAGGTTTTTTGAGCATGATGGTGTTATAGGGTCGCTCTGTAACACCATCAACTATTATTTTCCAATATTTTCTCGATATAATTCGGCGGCAATGTCGTACGAGGAACTTTTATCCCTCCAAACCACTTGTGTAGCGGTAAGTCGAAGCCTGTTCCATTCATGTAATTATAAAGGGAAACGCGAAGCCCCTCCCCGAAAAGTTCCGGGTCACAACCGGAAAGCGCCTCGAATTGTACGTCGTTACGGGCAAACCCGCCAAAAGGAGGCTCCGTGATACGACAACCGTATTCGGCGGGGCGTAATCCCACGGGGCTATGTGCCGTCATAGCGAAACGATGCCAAAATCCGGATTGGATCAACCCAAGTTCGAACATTTGCCGGACAGTCTCCAAGGAATCTATGGTTTCCTGAGCGGTTTGAGTCGGGAAACCATACATCAAATACGCATGGACCATGATACCTACCCCGGTAAAATTGTTGGCGACCCGCGCCACTTGAGCCACTGTCACCCCTTTATTTATCAGTTTGAGGAGTCGGGGAGAGGCTACCTCCAAACCACCCGATACGGCGATGCAACCGCTCCGCTGAAGAAGATCGCATAATTCCTCAGTATAACTCTTCTCGAAACGAATATTTCCCCACCAAACGACAGTCAGTCCGCGACGAATGATCTCTAGGGCCATTTCCCGTAACAAAGCGGGTGGTGCGGCCTCGTCCACGAAATGGAAACCGATCTCGCCGGTCTGCTCGATCAAGCGTTCCATTCGGTCAACCAATGTCTTGGCCGTATTGGGCTCATAACGTTTGATATAATCCAATGAACCATCGCAGAAGGCACATTTTCCCCAGTAGCAACCGTGCGCCAAAGTCAGTTTATTCCAGCGGCCGTCGCTCCAAAGTTTATGCATCGGGTTGGCCATTTCCATGACAGAGATGTATTTGTCTAGAGGCAAGCCCTCGTAATCCGGAAATCCGGTCTCGCTTTGCCGGCAAGCGGGGTAAGCGGGATTATCTTGATAAACGACCCGGCTACCACTCTCATCCAGGGAGAAGGTACGTACCAGCTCTTCTTTTGTGATTTCCCCGTCCAGATAGCGCGACATTTGGTAGAGCGGATCCTCTCCGTCATCCAACAAGAGGTAATCGATATATTTGAAAAAACGTATATCCGTGATAGAACGCAGTTCCGTGTTCACGAAGCCGCCTCCCATAAGGATCGGAAGGCCTGGATGTACCTGCCGTAGCCATTGGGCGAGTCGGAGAGAGCTGAATAAATTCCCTGGAAAAGGTACGCTGAAAGCGATCGCCTTGGGTTTATTTTCAGCTATATGTTTCTCCAAAAGCGGCTGCGTCATACGCTCGATAAAGCTGAAAGGCTTTTGGAGAGCTTTCTCTATCTCATCGAAAGAGGAGGCGCAGCGGCCCAGGTGCTCGGCGTATCGGCTGAAACCGAAATCCGGATCAATCGTCTCCCGGATTAATTCACAGAGGTCTTCTAGGTATAAGGTCGCCAGATAACGGGCTTTATCCCGTAATCCGGAGGTTCCGAACGCCCATTCCAACTCTTCCTCGTTTTGGCTCCTACGATTACTTTCAGGAAGGTAATCTTGATTACAGATACGATAAGCGAGGGTATCGTTCTTTCCCTGAAGAAAAGCGATAACAGCCGTTATCGTATCTATATACCGCTGTTTATTAGCCAGTAATCTTCGGGCTTTAGCCGGGCATTTCCTTTTCTGCCATTCGATCTCGGCGAACAAATCCTGTAGGCCTTGCTTGGAAAACAAAGCCAGGATCGTTTCTATGCCCAGATCTGTCTGTCTGGCATCTACCCCCTTTCTCTCCAAGTAACCTTTTAAGTAAGCCGTGGAAGGATAAGGCGTATTGATCTGCGTAAACGGAGATAAAACTAGAAGAATCATCTGGTTTATAATTTGTGATTATGAATTATGGGCGAATCTGATTATCAATCATAATTCATAAACTTTGATTGATCTCTTTAATATACTCCAGGATCTCCTCCCGTCCTTCTTTCTTTTCCGAGGAAGAGAAGAAGATCGGGGGAAGCTCTTCCCAAGTTTCCAGTAATTTGTTTGTATAGGCTTGTAGGTTTTCTTTCAATCGTCCTTTGCTGATTTTGTCGATCTTCGTGAAGATGATAGCGAAAGGGACCCCGTTTTCTCCCAACCATTCCATAAACTCCAGATCGATTTTCTGCGCCTCGTGGCGGCAGTCTAGGAGGACGAACAGGCAAGTCAGTTGCTCACGATCAAGGATATAATTCTCGATAATACGCTTCAATTGTTCTCGGTTCTCCTTGCCTCGTTGGGCAAATCCATACCCCGGAAGGTCTACCAGATACCATTCTTTGTTGATGAGGAAGTGATTGATAAGTAATGTCTTACCCGGTGTTTGCGAAGTCATCGCCAACCCCTTCTTATTGGTAAGCATATTAATCAAGGAAGATTTGCCTACATTGCTTCGCCCGATGAAGGCATACTCCGGTTTATTACCTTCGGGGCATTTCCTTACGTCTGTGTTGCTGATAACAAATTCTGCGCTTTTAATTTCCATAAAGATATAAATTAATGAATAATGAGTAATGAATAAAGGCGAGGCTTAATTCTCGATTTTCAATTTTCCATTTTCAATTGCCGAAAGCCACAGCCCTGCGAACGTGATGCCTCCGTTTACCATAAGCATCTCGTAACCGAATGTATAGCCTGCGTACTGTTTCACCAAAAAATCCGTGGCGAGACAAATCAATGGGGAAACTATACAGATATAGGGTACGTATTTGTCACGGGGTTTCCGTTTCGTGAAAAGCCCGAAAACAAACAAACCCAATAGGGGACCATATGTATACGACGCTATCATGTAGATCGCGTCGATGACACTCCTGTTATTTACGGCCTTGAATGCCAGGATAATCAAGACGAACAATACGGATATCATCAGGTGTACTTTCAGACGGGTACGTTTCGCCTTTCTCGCTTCCTCTTTCTCCACGCCGAGGATATCCACGCAGAAAGAGGTGGTAAGTGCGGTCAGTGCTGAGTCGGCGCTACTGAATGCCGCCGCTATGATACCGATCGTGAAGAAGATCAAGATACTGCCTCCCAAAATTCCCGAGGTACAAAACATCGGGAGAATATCATCGTTGAGGGCCGGTAACTGGATGTTCTGTTGTTCTGCCAGTGTCAATAGTAATATACCCAGCGCAAGAAACAAGAAATTAACCGGCGTGAAAGCGAATCCATATGTATACATGTTTTTCTGAGCATCTTTCAAGCTCTTGCAAGAAAGGTTCTTTTGCATCATGTCTTGGTCTAGCCCGGTCATGACAATCGTGATAAAGATACCGCTGAAGAATTGCTTGAAGAAATTCTGCGTACTATGCCAATCGCTGAACTCGAAGATGCGGAAATGAGGGCTTTCCACCAAAGTTTGCGCCATGCCCCCGAAATCCAGCCCCATTTTACCTTTCACTTGCCAGATGATCACGATCAGCATCGCCACGAGACAGACCGCTTGCAACGTATCCGTCCAGATGATCGTCTTGATACCACTCCTGAACGTATATAGCCATACCAGCAGGATACTGAGGATAGCGGTCACCGCGAACGGGATGTCCCAAGCGTTGAACACGTAAGTTTGCAAGATTAAGACCACCAGGTATAAACGTGCGGCTGCCCCTACGATCTTCGAGAGAAGGAAAAACGAGGCCCCCGTCTTATACCCCCTTCTTCCGATCCGGTCGTCCAGATATGAGTAGATGGAGGTGAGTCGCAATTTATAATAAAGCGGCAATAACACCCTGGCTATAATAATGTATCCCACGAAGAAACCCAATACCGTCTGCATATACGTCATATCGATCGCCCGTACCATGCCGGGTACCGATACGAATGTCACCCCCGATAAAGATGTCCCTACCATACCGATAGAGACGATATACCAAGGAGATTTCCTGTTTCCGAGGAAGAACGCCTCGTTGCTGCTATTACGCCCGGTGATCCATGCGATCAGCAGCAAGACGGCGAAATAGACGGCGATAATAAAAAGGATAATATAGCTGTTCATGTATTGCTAACTTCTTTTTCTGGTTCGCAAAGATACGGCTTTACTTTGAAATAACCGGCATATGCGTGGATTCTACCGTGATGGGTTTCTTGATACCTTTTAGGTAATCCATGAAAGCATCGGTTGTTATAATACCCAGATCACAGAATTCCGGGATCTCGTAGCCCTTGAATAGGGAGGCATCGTACCCATCGCCGCCATCGGTGATGAAGGCATCGAGCGTCACCACGCAAGGGGTGTCGTCTTTGATCTCGATCTTCAAGCCGTCTCTCGTATAGACTATTTTCTCGATTTTATCCCCATTCAAGGTAAGTGTGAGATCGGAAGATTGGAGGAAACCGTTGGGATTCTTCCGTCCGTCTTCCAATAATTTTTTTAACCTCTTGCCATCAAAATGATAAGCGACGATAGCGGAGCCGAAAGGCAGGATATTTCCGGCACGCAGTCTGGTGATATCCCCTTTGGGGAGAGACGTGCGGATACCTCCGTAATGGTTTACGCCAATTACCGGCAGATTCTTGTAATTCGGCATCTCCTGCAGGAAACGCTTGGCGTAAGAAGTCGTAACCAAGGCACCGATAGGGGTATAGTCGAATTTATTGATGGTATGGTCGTGAATCAAGACCTCTTTTGCGGTAGCCAGTTTCTCGTTGAGCCGATATGTATCCATGATTTTCTTCACGGCCTCTTTCATTTCCGGGTTCTCTTCGCAGGCAACACGTAGGGTATCCCCTTGGATGAAGGAGATATTCCGCTGTCCGTTGAAATCTTGTATCTGAAACAACAATTTTCCGATATGGCTGCCGTTTACGCCGGCTTGGATGATAGGGACATTGTTAATCTTGTCTAGTACCACCTCATGTGAATGAGCGGATATGATGGCATCTATTCTATCGATGAAAGGTAGCCCCTGGGCGTTTTCCTCGATGATGCGGTAAGGTGTTTTCATGTTTGTACCGATATGCGTCAAAAGGATGACCATATCGATCTTGCCTTCTTTCTTTAGCTGATAGACCGTCTGTATGCACGCCGCTCCCAACGGGTGCGTGAACTGAAGCCCTTGCAGGTTTTGCGGCTTGGTCTTGACGTAGGTATCCGTCGTAGTCAGCCCGATGAAAGCGATACGCAGGGAGGAACCGTTTTTCAGCTTACGTTCTACGATGCGGTAAGGGCTTAACCAGTCAGGATGGGTATATTTCATCTTCTCGGTGATATTGGCGGCCACAAGGGGAATGTTTTGGGCGGCAGTGTCTGTCAGATAAGGAAGCCCCCAGTCGAACTCGTGGTTACCGATGGCCGACATTTCCACACTCATCGCCTCATACATCTTTTTTATAGGTTCGCCTCTCGTGATCTTGGAAAAGTAGCTCCCGCTGAAATTATCTCCGCCGGAGACAACGATGGTATGGGGATAACGTTGTTTCTCGTTTTGTGTCATTTGTACCAGCCGGGCGGCTCCAGGCGTGAGCCCGTCGGGGGCAAAGGCCCCGTGGAAATCATTGAAAGAGAAAATGGCTAGAGTATCTATCGAGTTGGGTGGGGTTACGATATCTTGTGCCAGTAGTGGAACGGCTAGTATGCTACTTAGCAATATCGCTGATACGAATTGTTTCTTCAGTCCCATGGTCTTATTTATTATAATAACGACAAATGTATGAAAAATAACGGGATTCACCGAGGAAAACACCCGATTCGTCGAATTCTTTTTGGTCATTTTAAACCTTCTGCCTACCTTTGTACCAGAGTAATAGCTCGTGAGAGTGAAAGCGAACCGGTTGTTCATCATAACCGGAAGATAGGTAAACATTAAGTCAAAGGGCCGCTGTCAGGATAAGACGCGGCCCTTTTGATTTACTTGTTCAATACCTTTTCTCGATAATGGCTCCGGGGAAATAATGCGTAAGGATTTTCCGGTACGAATACCCTTTGGCTCCCATTACGGCGGCCCCGATCTGGCAAAGCCCCACGCCATGTCCCCATCCGGCTCCCGTCAGGATGAAACGAGAGGGGATATCGAGGTGGATATCTTCCTTATCGACAACAAATGCCGAACTGTACAGATGCGTCTCGGATAATGTCCGACGTATCTCAAGCTCTTTCCCTATGGTGAAAGAACGGCGTACCCCTACGATCTTGAGTTTCGTGATACGTCCGGACGAACCTCTTTCCAAGGGTACGAGGTCGATGATCGGCCCGAAATCCATACCCGTTTTCCGGCGGATCAATTCCGATAGCTCTTCTTGTGTATATTCCACTTTCCAGCGGTAGAAATCCGTGGTCTCCTGATCGTAGTTATTCAGTACTTGGCTGAGGATCTCCTTATCTACGGTGTTGCAAAAGGCTTCCGGTGAGGTACGTATCCATTGTTCGGCTTCCCGCTCGTCCGTCAAGTCGGGATAGGCGGTGGTCTCACTGTCTCTCAAGGCGGTAAGATAGGAGTGGGGAACCGGTTCCCAGCAATTCTCAAATTTCTCGGTCACGCCTCCGCAGCATTTCGAGAAGCGGGCGTCGCAGATCGTGTCGTTATTCATCAATACTTCTCCACGGGTCTCTTTGATCACCTCCAAGACGATCGGGTTCGATGCCCGGGTAATACCTTGATAACGCTGGCAATGATCATCGGCGCAGACATCAAACAGTTTATGATCCTCCCGGTCGTACCAGCGGATCAAGGTCTCGTTGTCGCGGTAACAGCTTTTATAAGGCACAGCCGATCCGGTCAAGCTGAAATTCTTCTCGACCTGCGCCAGGAGCCAACTCCGCGAGATCACGGCATGGGCTTTCAGCAACTCCTTGGAGGCTGTAGCGTTCATCTCCGAAGAGATCACGCTGGTAAGATATTCCTCCACGTCCACTTGGTTGATCGTGACGATCCCGTCGTTGGTCGCCACGAGGTTCAACGCCCCCTTGAAACGTTGATCCTCCTGTCGTTGCCAATGAAAATCCACGCCGATCGTAACCGCCTTCAAGTCGAAAGAGGATTGCGGGCTGGTCGGCTCGAAAAATAGCTCCTGATAAAGCTTCCCATTGTACACGATCTTGCCGTTTACCCAAAGGGCACGTTGCTCGCCCATAGTGAACGTACCGGTTTCCGTGTGTACATATTCCTCGTTAAAAACAAATGAGACCGCCTTGTGGGTCATGATTCCCACGTTAATTACAGGTGCTTCCATAATATCTTATTCTATTCTTTTTTTGCGTTCAGAGAATTAAATGTGAGATAAGCGATCATGGCAAGGTACATGATAACCGCCAATATCTCGGCAGCGTTGCTAGATGCCCACTCCTCGTTCATCAAATTGATTCCGCCGAAACGTAAGGCCGCGCTGACCACGCCCATCAAGGCACCACCGGCGATAAAGCCGGAAGCCAGTAACGTTCCTTTCTCCAAACGGGCAGAATTCAAACTCTGGTCTTTGCTACGACTTCCCACGTACCAACTGATCGCTCCACCGATCAAAAGTGGTGTATTCAAGTCTAGCGGGATAAACATACCCAAGGCAAATGCCAACGCCGGTATCTTGCAGAAATTCAATACGACGGCGAGAACAGCTCCGATCGCGTATAAAGCCCAAGGCGCCCCTGAACCACTCATCAACGGCTCGATAACGGCAGCCATAGCGTTCGCTTGCGGAGCGGCCAGTTGCCCGGTCGTGAAACCGTATGTCTGGTTCAATATCAAGATCACGCCTCCTACTGTCGCGGCAGAAACTAGCGTGCCTAGGAATTTCCAAGTCTCTTGCTTGGCAGGTGTACTCCCCAGCCAATAGCCGATCTTCAAGTCGGTAATAAAACCTCCCGCCATGGAAAGGGCCGTGCAGACCACACCTCCGATGATCAAGGCCGATACCATGCCGGCCGGACCCTTCAACCCTACGGCGACCAAGATGATGGAGGCGAGGATCAGCGTCATGAGCGTCATGCCCGATACCGGGTTCGTGCCTACGATAGCGATAGCGTTCGCCGCTACGGTCGTAAACAAGAAAGCGATCACGCCGACCAGCAATAAGCCGATGGCGGCATGGAACCAATTATGAAGTACACCGAACTGGAAGAACAGGAACGTGACGATTAGCGATGCGATGATACCGATCGTTATCACCTTCATGGATAAATCTTTTTGCGTACGTATGGTATTACTCTCCACGGCGTCTCCTTTTCCTTTCAATTCATTCGCTGCCAAGCCTACGGCTCCCTTGATGATCCCCCACGAGTTGATGATGCCGATCACCCCGGCGGTAGCGATACCTCCGATACCGATGTGGCGGGCATAGGTGGTGAAAATTTGCTCGGCGCTCATACTTCCGACAGTCGCCGTAATAGCGTCATTGCCGAATGTAAGTACATCGGCGCTGAAAATGGCAGACATGGCCGGAATGATCACCAGCCATACTAGGAATGAACCGGCGCAGATAATCAGGGAGTATTTTAATCCGATGATGTAACCCAAGCCTAGTACGGCGGCTCCCGTATTGACTTTCAACACGATCTTGGCTTTCTCTGCCAACATTTCGCCGGCCCCGATGATACGGGTACTGATCGTCTCGCCCCACCAACCGAAAGTGGCGATGATGAAATCATACAGGCCACCGATCAATCCCGCGAATATCAAGGGCTTCGCTTGACTTCCACCTTTCTCGCCGGAGACGAGCACTTGTGTAGTTGCCGTAGCCTCCGGGAAGGGATACTTTCCATGCATATCGGATACGAAATATTTACGGAACGGGATCAAGAGCAAGATACCGATAATACCTCCCAGCAGGGAACTCATGAAAACCTCGAAGAAATTTACCGTGATCTCCGGATATTTGTCTTGAAGGATATAAAGGGCGGGCAAGGTAAAAATAGCTCCCGCCACGATCACGCCGCTACTGGCCCCGATAGACTGGATGATAACATTCTCTCCCAAGGCGTTCTTCCGCTTGAATCCGCTAGACAGCCCTACGGCGATGATGGCGATCGGGATGGCGGCCTCGAATACCTGGCCGACTTTCAGGCCCAGGTAAGCGGCTGCTGCACTGAATACCACAGCCATGACCAGTCCCCAAAGGACGGACCAAGGCGTAACTTCCGGATAGTGTTTGTTGGGAGACATAAGAGGCTTGTAGCTTTCCCCTTGTTTTAGTTCTCGGTAGGCGTTTTCTGGCAGCCCGGTTACCTTTTCTTCATTTTCTGGTTTCACGATATTAAAATGTTAGATTATTTGTTTGTGATAGTCTCGCTAAACGAGTGCTGGGTGACAAATTTATGTTTTCTGGCTGAGACATGCAAGGATTCTTTAAAGGAATCAAATGAACGGCACGAAAAACAAGCATCTTCCTTAATTAAATTCGATGATAAAAGAGGGGCTTATTGTAGATCCTTTGAATATCCCTTATTCCCCGCTCGTGCTTCCGGGAAAACATGTACGTGTTTCTCGAGAAACATGTACTACTTTTTCCGAAAACACGTACGTATTTTGATGAATACATGATCGTGTTTTTTAGCGATTGGTATTCAAAGGCTTATGCTCTTATTCCGTTTTGTGGGCTTATTGTCAGGAATTTCTCTTGGAATAGAATATGATTTTGATTTTGGTGTGGTTGCCCTATGACTAACTCGTAAATTCTTCCTATTTTTTGTGTCGGATAAGAAATCGATCTTTTGTACCCGGTTATGCTCGTAAAAATATGATAGCAGACATACTCCCGATGACTGCTATCGATATAATGTACCCTATAAGTATTATCAACAAACAAGCTATGGCCTTGTCTGTAACTTCATCCGTGAACCCATCCGGGGTGGCGTGAGCGACTTATCGTAATAAGGCATCAAACAATCGAGTAATGACTCAATTATATTCTACATTCATAATACCGGCATAAACATACACGAGTACGTGTTGCGGCATACGAAATTCATTCAGCCAATCATCAGGTAAGAAGCGACTGAATACTATATCGTCGAGATTATGTAGTCTGTCTTCAAGCATTAGAGCGTTTCGAGTAATTTGATAAGACGTTCAGCGTGCGTTACCGATACATTTTTTTGTTGCTCGATAAGTTCCGGGGTGGTACGGTTACCATAACTTACACCGCAGGTATAAACACTGCCGCTATACTCCATTAGCGTCAGTCGGCAGGTTGCTTTGTAGCAAGCCAAAAATTCGTCGATGGTATAGCCCATTGCCCCCTCATGGCTATACAGCACTTCGGGTGCACCCGTTGTGAAAGAGAGAACGAGTTTTTTGCCTTTGAGTTTGTTTCCGGTACTTCCGTGCGAGAAACCGTGACGGAAAGTCTCTTCCATCCAGCGTTCCAATATGGAAGGTGCGGAGTACCAGAAAAGGGGGAACTGCAACACGATGATATCAGCTCGGAGCAATTTCCGTTGTTCGGCTTCCACGTCGATTTTGAAGTCGGGATAAAGTTCGTCCAGTTTTACGATTTCGGCCTCCGGCAGCCGTTCGTTCAAGGTTTCGAGAATCGTTTTATTGGCTACGGATGCGGCAAGGTCTGTATGGCCGCTGATAATCAATATATTTTTCATGTTTATTTTTTTTATTGTTATTTGTTTTTATGCACCTACACCGCCGTCCACTTTATAGTCGGCTCCGGTTACGAAGCTGGCTTCGTCGCTTGTCAGAAAAGCGACGACGGCGGCAACCTCTTCGGGCTGTCCCATTCGACCTAGAGGTACGCTCTTCGTTACCATATCCTTGTGGGCTTTCGCGGCTTCTTCCGAAAGCTCGGTCTTGCCATAGATAGGGGTTTCGATGGGCCCCACGCCAAGTGAATTGACACGCACGCCGTCTTTTGCTAATTCTTTCGCCCATGCACGTGTCATGGTATAGACGGCTGCTTTCGAGGCGGCGTAGTTCGCCATCGTCGCGATAGGGTTGGTTGTCATGGTTGTCGTGACATTCAGGATATTGCCTTTTGCTGCTTTTATCATCGGCAGGCAGGCCTGGGTAAGCATGACTACGGCACGTACGTTGATGGCGAATACTTTGTCGTATTCGTCGATTTTCATCGTTGCAAACGGGGTGACGGGCGCCCATCCCGCATTATTGATGAGAATGTCGAGACGGCCGTACCGCCCACTGACAGTCTGAACCACCGTCCGTATTCCGGCTTCCGATTCGAGGTCAACTGTCTGATAAGTTATTCTTTCGTTGCAGGCGGCGGTTTCCTTCAGGGTGTTTTCCGTGCGGCCTACAATCATCACGTATGCGCCTTCGTCAGCCAAACGCAATGCAATGGCCCGTCCGATGCCTGTTCCGGCACCGGTAACAAGGGCTACTTTATTATTTAATGATTCGTACATAATTACTGTTTTTTGTTGTTTAATGATTCCTTTTTTATTTGAAATATGTCTTGAAAAATTCAACAAACTTATCGAAAGGAATGATATCCATACGGTCATACAGATCGACGTGTGTAGCACCTGGAATAATCATCAATTCCTTGTTTTCGCCTTTCAACTGTCTGAAAGCATCTTGGCTTGCACCGAGTGAATAAGCCTTGTCGCCATGAACGATAAGCACCGCGCTTTTTATTTCGTCAGCGTAAGCCATCAGCGGAAAAGTCAGGAAGGGCAGGTTCGTAATGGTCTGCCAACCGTCATTGGAGTTTAACGAACGGGGATGATAACCGCGCGAAGTCTTGTAGTAGTCGTGGTAGTCTCTCATAAACTGCGGTGCATCATCGGGTAGTTGGGCAGGAACACCGCCGGCCATTGTGCGACTGCCATTTTTCGCATCCATAGTCCGTTGTTCATTTAGTTGCCGGCGTGCTTCATAGCGTTCTTCGGACGTGAAAGTATCGAACGCTCCCATCGTGGAAGATACGGTGGCCTTGATGCGTGTATCCATGACGGCTGCACTGATGGCCAGTCCACCCCAGCCGCAAATACCGATGATTCCGATACGTTCCGCATCGACATCATCACGCAGGATAAGATAATCCACCGCCGCACTGTAATCTTCGGTATTTATATCAGGGGATGATACGAAACGAGGTTCTCCGCCGCTTTCTCCGCAATAGGAGGGATCGAACGCCATCGTGAGAAATCCCCGTTCAGCCAGAGTCTGGGCATAAAGGCCGGAACATTGTTCCTTGACCGCTCCATAAGGGCCACAGACGATAATGGCGGGCAGTTTACCCAATGTGTTTTTGGGGATATATACATCAGCAGCCAACGTGATACCATAACGGTTTCCGAATGTTATTTTACTATGGTTTACCTTTTCGCTTTTAGGGAATGTTTTGTCCCATTCTTCTGTTAAATTCAATGTTTTCATATTCTTTTCTGTTTGATAGTTTCGCTCTGCACATACACCGAACGATGTCAGCAACAGACAAAGCATGATGAAATATGTTTTATAATCAATTGACATAATTCTCAGTATTTTTTTTATTCCTTAAACTCAAATTGTGCCGCCACGAAACCCCGTTCTCAAGATTCCGTATCTCATGTATTTATTTTTTGTTGTTCGGGTTAAACTGCTTGTCGTAATTCAGGAGGAACTTCACCAGCTCCGGATTACGGTGTGACCAACGGAAGTCGGCCGGTTTATCGAGCGGACGGATGCTTACAGTCTGCATATAATTCTATCTTAAGAGTTAATATTCTATTTGAGCAATATCGGCGCTCTGCATATCGAAAGCCTCTTCCGCTTTTCCCGCGATATCGATGTGTGTCCGGCTCTGGAGCAATACGTTGAAAGCGGCCTTGTCTTTAAGATCGATAACCATCATCACAGCATCCGGACGCCCGAACAGTCCGCGTGTACGACCTACCGTGATGTCTTCAATAACTGTTTCTTTCTCTTTCATGGCGCGCATTTCAGCCATCTTTTGTTCTACCACGTCATCGGAAATTCCTTCCTTGACGTTGATGATGAATACATGACGTAACATATTTTTCGCTTTTATTTATTCGTAATAATTAAAATCTTGATTATAGGCCTTTGCCTAATTCGTATGCGTTGCTTGCAGCGAACCTTTCTATTCGATTTTATCCAGAAGCTCAAAGTTTGTAACAGATAGCACTACTCTGTTTACTCATGAATTTTGTGCAACCCGATACCTTTTACCGTAGGCAAGTCCATATCGTCGTAGATGGGGCTTTTACCCGTATCCAATGCGGCGATGGCTGCCATTTCCTTGTCGGAGAGCGTGAAGTCGAGGATATGGAAGTTCTCCATCATCCGTTCCTTATGTACGGATTTCGGGATGACCACGACGTTGCGCTGGTTCAACCAACGAAGAATCACGGCTCCGACACCCTTATCGTGTCGTTCGGCTATCGCTTTCAATGTTGGATGATTGAATATGTCATTCTTCCCTTCGGCAAAAGGCGCCCATGCTTCGTGCTGGATACCTTCCTGCTGTAAGAAAGCATTGGCCGCCTGCTGCTGGAAAAACGGATGTGTTTCCAACTGATTCACTGTCGGCTTAATTTCATTATGCAAGAAAAGGTCTTGCAGGCGTTCGTTAGAGAAACTCGTAACCCCGATAGCCCGGATACGTCCCTCTTTATAGAGTCGCTCCATCGCCCGCCATGCGGCATAATAGTTCCCGTAGGGCTTGTGCATCAGGTAAAGGTCGAGATAATCCAATCCGAGTTTTTTCATCGATAAGTCAAAAGCCCGCAGTGCGTTGTCGTATTCGTAGTCCTGGACCCACAGTTTAGTAGTGATGAAAAACTCCTCGCGCTTGATACCGCTTTGCCGAATGGCATTTCCCAACTGCTCCTCATTGAAATAAGCCGCAGCCGTATCGAATTTCCGATAACCGATTTCGATAGCGTCATTCACGGCTCGTTCCGTTTCTTTTTCAGGAATCTGAAAGATACCGAACCCGATGGCAGGCATCATTACTCCATTGTTTAATCTTACATTTTTCATATCCTTCATGTTTTTTAGTTCTGACGCAAAGTTACAGAGTACCTATCATTTTATCGTTGCATTATTCGGAGAGGAATTTTCACTATTCGTTGTTTTTTGTTTTCTTTGCAAGAAATGAAAGAAAAAATGAAACATACAGACTTTGATGGGATTATTTTTGCTGATACATTGCAAGAGTTTAATACTTTACGATATGCAGGAAGAGTAATCCATATTCTTTGCGGCGGAGGAAATATGGGTTTCACATTTCAAGATACCCGTTATAACATCGCGGCTGGAGATTATGTAATTCTACCCAACGCCACGCTCGTATCGGAATTTTCGGATTCCGAGGACTTTCAAGGTATTTTGATGAACCTTTCAGATGCGTTCGTTTCCTCGATAGCCATTCGCAGTAATTACGGTATTATCGGGTATCTATCACTTTTGCAGAATCCGGTCATGAAACTTTCCTCCCATGATTTTCAAGTATGCGAGCAGGCTATGCTCTGTATCCGGCAACGTCTGAAAGATACAGAGCATCTGTTTTGGGAAGAGTTGATAGGAAGCCTGCTTACGGCACATATTCTCGACCTCTATGATATTCATGCACACAGTCGGAATAATGTACAGGTATCGGAACGTATAACCTCTTTGCTTCGGAATTTCATAGAACTGCTATATAATGGTGAATATATCCAAAACCGGGATCTCGATTTTTACGCTTCCCGACTTTGCATTACTCCTCATTACCTATCGGAGATATGTAAAAAGGTAAGTGGCAAACCTGCGACTTATTGGATTGACCGTTTTACTCTTCAGGAGATTACCCGCTTGTTGCGACAAAAAGAACTTTCCTTGACAACGATTGCCGAGAGGATGAATTTCTCCTCTGTTTCTTATTTTAGTCGATATGTACAGAAGAGGATGAAAATGACTCCGTCGGAGTATAGAAAGGATACATATACTCGTTAATTTTATGGCATTGGACGTAGAACAAATGAAATTCATAACTCTACAATTTTTAGTGAACAAATTTATTCGTTGTAGAGTTGCTCTTTGATACGCAAATCACAGCATATCAATGCGATCACACTCGGAATATAACTTTTTTCACCTCCCTCTGCCCGAATTTTGGAAATCTCAATCCGCTCTAAATTTCGTTTTTTATACGTATCTTTGTCAAGGATAAGAAACTTTTATGTATCTGTCTGAATGACAGTATAGAGTGGAGATTAAGAAAGTTGTCGGTAACGATTTGGCGACCGTGTAACTGCGCTGAACTGCTGCGCTATGCATCTCGTTGAACAACTCTATGCAAATGTAAAGATTTTCTCGAAATCTACAAAACAGACAAACGTTAATTATCCGTTCAACCCGTATTTTATCATTTTACGGTAGAGGGTGGCACGGTCGATACGCAGCAGTTTGGCCGCCTCCGTGCGGTTGCCGCCGCACCGTTTCAGGGCTTCGACGATGCGGCGTTTTTCGCCCGCCTCGTCACGGATGGCCAGCGAGTGCCCCGCGTCGCTTGTCGGTTCGGCAGCTTCCAGCCCCATGTCCTCCACACGGACAATGCCGCTTTCGGCCAGCAGCACCGCACGCCTGACTTTATTCTGCAACTCACGCACATTGCCCGGCCACGCGTAGGCGAGCAACTGTTCGGCGGCCTTTTCCGTGAACCCGCATGTTTCGCGCCGCAGCTCTTTCGAGTACCGCTCCCGAAAAAACTCGGCGAGCGGCAGGATGTCGTCGGAACATTCCGAAAGGAGCGGCAGCCGGATTTCAAATTCGTTCAGTCTGTGGTACAAGTCCTCCCGGAAACGACCGTCCCGAATGGCTTTTTGCATATCCTCGTTCGTGGCCGCAACGATCCGCACGTCCGTTTTACGCTCGTGCCTGCCGCCAATAGGCAGGTAGGTGTTTTCCTGCAATACCCTGAGCAGCATGGCCTGTATTTCATAGGGCATCGTACCGATTTCATCCAGAAACAGCGTCCCGCCTTCGGCCATACTGAAATATCCCTCCCTGTTCGTGTCGGCTCCCGTGAACACCCCCTTGACATGGCCGAAAAAGAGGGACGGGGCGAGTTCTTTGGGCAGCACGCCGCAGTTTACGGCCACGAACGGCATACCCCGCCGTTCGCTCGACCGATGGATGTTACGGGCGACGGATTCCTTGCCCGTCCCGTTCGCACCGAGAATCAAGACCGACATGTCCGACGGCGCGACCAGCGCAGCGAGCCGTTCCACATGGCGGGCTTGTACGCTGCGGCGTTGGAACAGCACCTTTTCCTCCCGTTGCACGGTCGAAAGCGGGCGCAGTATCTCGTCTGTCATTTCCAGCAACCGCTCTTTGTGTACGGGCTTGGGCAGGTAGTCTTTCGCTCCCGACCGGATAGCGCGTACCGCATCGGACACCGTTGCGTACCCCGTCATGATGATATACGGGGTTGTCATCCTCTCCTTGCGCATCCATTCCAAGAGGGAAATACCGTCCCCTTCCGGCAGACGCACGTCCGAGAGGATCAAATCGAAAGCCGTCCTGCGGATCAGACGACGTGCCGCAGGCTCGTCGATGGCCGTCGTCACCTCGTATCCGGCTTGCAGCAGCCAGTCTTTCTGCATCTGCGACAGGCTGACGTTATCTTCAACTATCAATATCTTCTGTTTCATGCTTCATTTCGTTTTCCGCTTCCGCAATCAGCAGGGCGGTATGGTCTATGACCCGTTGCGTGTATTCCTCGACCGCTCCGTCGTCCGCCTTGTCGTCATGCAGCACGTTCCGGTAGGAGTGCAGCAGGTCGTCCGTTTGCAGCAGTTCCCACATCGGCAGCATACGGTGTACGACCTCCCGCAGCCGTTCTCGGTCGTTGCCTGCCTTGCGGAGCTGTTCGATGTCCTTGCGGGATTGTCCGATGAACGTCCGGAGCAGTTTCTTTTTATCCCTCACCTCTGCCGTGAGAGAGGCGAAATCCGCAGATACAGCCTCCGGCTTCGTGCCGTCGGTGACAGAGGCGATAAGGTCGAGCAGCTCGCGCATCGAGAACGGTTTGTAGATGCAGGCTGCAAATCCGGCGGAGGCGAAAGCCTCCCTTTCCTTGTCGCCCCGTGCGGTCATGGCGACGACCGGAATCGTGCGCGAATTGCCG
>NZ_CANTZW010000015.1 GCF_947855115.1 uncultured Parabacteroides sp. | reverse complement strand
TTACAAAGGTGGCAAAGCACTCAAATCCTGTCATACGGAGTTTGTTCATATCTACAGTGCGGCTTTTTCAAATAGGGAAGAGGATCTATAGGATTCTCTTCTTTTTTTATGTGGTTCACACACGTGGTGGATTCTTGGCTCGTGTAAGTCGTTTTATGAGGGTGAGGTAAATTATTTTGAAAATAATCAGGTTTTATAGTTGGTAATCCAAAAAGAATGCTTTCCTTTGTACCAACAAACAAAAGATAGTTTGTCTTGCTCTTTATCTTTGAGTTTCTATTCTCAGTAATGATAATATACTCTTCTAGAAATTGATCTCCACTAACATCACTTGTTTTATTATTAATTTATTTTTAATTTTTTTCGTATGAATATTTACATTGGAAACTTGAATTATCGAGTAAGAGAGTCTGATTTGCAACAGGTATTGGAAGAGTATGGTGTTGTTGATTCAGTAAAGTTAATTATTGATCGTGACACTAGGCGTTCTAAAGGTTTCGCTTTCGCTGAGATGCCTAACTCCGTTGAGGCTCAAAAAGCTATCGATGAATTAAACCAGGCTGAGTACGAAGGTCGTCAGATGGTTGTAAAAGAAGCGATTCCTAGACGTTAATTTTAGAAGATATACATTTTAAAATAACTCTGAAGCGGGGAGACGATAGTCTTCCCGCTTTTTTGATATTGTCCATTATTGTTGTATATTTACGCACCAAGAATAACACAACTAAAAAATAACTATTATGACGTTGCCAAAACGATCTTACAAGAAAGTAACCGGACTGGCTCTCGCTTGTTCCTTGCTGCTTTTTTCCTGCGCTCCTAAAGAGGTTCCGCAGGTGAACTTAATCCCTAAACCAGCCCATATCGAAGTGATTGGCGGTTATTTCAAAGTAGATAGTAATCTCGTATTCGGAAATGAGCAATCGGGGATGATCCGTTACGTGGTCGATGAATCTTTCGGCAACGGGAACCCGGAAGGATATGAGTTAAACGTGACCGATAAAGGGATCGAGTTGAGAGCCGCTTCTGAAACCGGATTGTTTTATGGGGAACAAACGTTGCGCCAGTTATATACGCCGAAAGGGATTCCTTGCGTATCAATCCAAGATAATCCCCGTTTCCCGTATCGAGGCTTGCATCTGGATGTCTCCCGTCATTTCTTCCCGAAAGAGGAGGTGATGAAGTTATTGAACGTGATGTCTTATTATAAATTGAATACGCTTCATATGCATTTGACGGATGCCGGAGGTTGGCGTATCCAGATGGATAAATACCCGAAACTGACCACAGACGTGGCTTTCCGCACGGAATCCGATTGGCAGAAATGGTGGGACGGCAAGGACCGCAAATATTTGCCGGAAGGAACTCCGGGGGCGTATGGGGGCTACTTTACGAAGGAGGATATCCGTGAGATCGTGGAATATGCGACAGCCCGGCATATTAATATAATACCGGAGATCGAATTTCCGGGGCATTCGGACGAGGTGTTCGTGGCATATCCGGAGCTAGGTTGTACCGGTAAGCCTTATACGACAGGGGATTTCTGCATTGGCAACGAGAAATCCTTTACCTTCATGGAGGATGTATTGTCTGAGGTGATCGAGTTGTTTCCTTCCGAATATATCCATATCGGGGGAGACGAGGCCGGGAAGGGAGCTTGGAAGACCTGCCCGAAGTGTCAGGCCTTGATGCGCCGGAACGGGATGAAGGACGTGGATGAGTTACAAAGCTATATGATTCACCGTGCGGAGGAATTCTTGATCTCCAAAGGCCGCAAATTGATCGGTTGGGATGAGATTCTGGAAGGAGGCTTGGCTCCGGAGGCTACCGTCATGTCTTGGCGGGGCGAGGAAGGTGGGATCAAGTCTGCCCGTATGGGACACGACGTGATCATGACGCCGGGTGGTTATATGTATTTCGATTTCTATCAAGCAGATCCAAAGACACAGCCGTATGCCATCGGGGGGTATACACCGATCAAGCGGGCGTACAGTTATAATCCGGTTCCCGTAGATTCGTTGACCGCGGAAGAAAGCAAGCATATCCTAGGAGTACAGGCCAATACATGGACGGAGTATATCAAGGATGAGAAGCATCTGGAGTATATGATGTTCCCCCGTGCCTTGGCGGTTGCCGAGATAGGATGGACTCCACAAGAGGATCGCAGTTGGGAGGATTTTAAGCCTCGTATGAATGCGAATATCCCTGTGCTGCAACGGATGGGTATCAATACCTTCACGCTCTCGGACGAGATTGAGACAACAATGGAGGTGGATACCTTGAGGAAAGAGATCAAGGTCATGTTGGATGCGGAGAAATATCCGGCAGAGATACGTTACACGACAGACGGCTCTATTCCCACTGCCTCTTCCCCGGTCTATGACAGCCCGATCGTGGTGAAAGACTCTGCCGATATCAAGGCCGCTATCTTCCGTGACGGGCAGCTTCAAGGAACGCCTACCGAGAAAAAGGTGGATTATCACCGGGGTATCAATAAGCCTATACATTATAATAGTAAGCTGTATAGTGGTTATATGGCCGGTGGCATGAATGCTTTACTAGACGGGTATAGGGGAGGCTTGACCTATCTGGACGGTCGTTGGCAAGGGTATTTGAATGACTTGGATTGCGTGGTAGACATGGGCGAGGTGACGGATATCCATAAGGTATCGTCCCGCTTTATGCAATTGATCGGGCCGGGCGTGTTCCAGCCGGGAGAGGTGGAGTTGCTGACATCAGAAGACGGGGAGAACTATACCTCGCGGGGCATTATCCCTACTACGGTATCCAATACGGATAAGGATCTCTCTTTTCAGGAATATACGTTTAACGGCGATTGGAAAGCCCGTTACGTCTGTATCAAGGCCAAAGAGGTGAACAAAGGCTTCATCTTCACGGATGAGATCGTGATCTGGTAAGAACGAATCAATTAATTATCAACTAAAATACATTTATCAAATGAAGAAACAGCTAATGACCTTCTTGCTGTGCGGTAGCCTGTTCGCTACGGCGCAACAACCGGTAGATTATGTGAACCCCTTCATCGGTACGAGCAACTACGGTACGACGAATCCCGGAGCGATCTGTCCGCAGGGTATGATGAGCGTAGTGCCTTTCAACGTCATGGGGTCGGAGAAGAATCGTTTTGACAAGGATAGTCAATGGTGGTCTACCCCTTATTCTGCCGACAATAAATTTTTCACGGGATTTGCCCATGGTAGCTTGAGCGGCGTAGGCTGTCCGGAGCTGGGAAGTTTGTTATTAATGCCGACAACAGGCGAGTTGAACGTAGACTATAAGGCTTACGGCAGTGAGTATAAAGACGAGGTGGCCCATCCCGGTTATTATAGCAACACCCTGACCAAGTATAATATCAAGGCCGAGGCGACAGCTAGCATGCGCACGGGCTTGAGCCGTTTCACCTTCCCGAAAGGGGAGAGCCATATCCTCCTGAACTTGGGCGAGGGTTTGACGAACGAGAGCGGCGCCACGGTACGTATCGTAAGTGATACGGAGATCGAGGGTAGTAAGCTTTTAGGTACGTTCTGCTACAATCCGCAAGCCGTATTCCCGGTGTATTTCGTGATGAAGGTAAGCAAAGCCCCGAAGAAGATGGGTTATTGGAAGAAACAACGTGAGATGAAAGGGGTAGAGGCTGAGTGGGATATCTACTCCGGAAAATATAAATTATATACCAGTTATACCCGTGAGATGAGCGGAGACGATATCGGTGTATGGTTCGATTACGATACGGACGAGGGCGAGGCTATCGAGGTGAAGATGGGTATCTCGTACGTGAGTATCGAGAATGCCCGCCTGAACATGAACACGGAGCAACCCGGCTTCGATTTCGACAAGGTCCGTACGGCGGCTAGCGCGATGTGGAACAAGGATCTTTCCAAGGTACAAGTAGAAGGGGGTACGAAGGATGAGAAAACGATCTTCTATACCGGCATGTACCATTTGCTGATTCATCCGAATATCCTGCAAGACGTAAATGGCGAGTACCCGATGATGGAAAGCCTGAAAGTAGGCCATACCACCGGAAATCGTTATACGGTCTTCTCCTTATGGGATACATACCGCAACGTTAGCACCCTGATGACCTTGCTTTATCCGGAACGTCAGTTGGATATTATCCGTACGATGTTGGATATGTATCGGGAGAATGGCTGGTTGCCGAAATGGGAACTCTACGGACGTGAGACCTTTACGATGGAAGGCGATCCCTCGATCCCATATATCGTAGACGCGTGGATGCGCGGCTTGCGTGACTTTGATGAGGAAACCGCTTATGAGGCGATGCGTAAAGGCGCCACTACCCCAGGGGAGTTCAATCTGCTTCGCCCGGACGCTAACGATTATTTCAGCAAAGGCTACGTTCCTTTACGTGAGCAATACGATAACTCCGTGTCTCATGCGTTGGAGTATTATATCGCCGATTGGAACTTGGCTAATTTCGCCCAGGCCTTGGGTAAGAAAGAGGATGCCAAGCTATTCCGCGACCGTTCTTTAGGTTACAAGCATTATTATTGCAAGGAGTTCGGGACATTACGTCCTATCTTGCCGGACGGAACCTTCTACTCTCCGTTCGATCCGAAACAAGGCGAGAACTTTGAGCCTAGCCCCGGTTTCCATGAAGGGAATGCGTGGAATTACACGTTCTACGTTCCTCATGATATAAAAGGATTGGCCAAATTGATGGGAGGCGATAAGAAATTCGTCAATAAATTGCAGAAAGTGTTTGACGACGGCAATTATGATCCTGCCAACGAGCCTGATATCGCCTATCCTTATCTGTTTAGTTATTTCAAGGGAGAGGCTTGGCGTACCCAGAAATTGGTTCGCCAGTTATTGAAGGATTGCTATCATAACGCTCCGAACGGTGTTCCGGGTAACGAGGATACAGGTACGATGTCTACTTGGGCTATTTTCTCCATGATGGGCTTCTATCCGGCTTGCCCGGGCGACGTGAACTATGTGCTGACTTCCCCGACTTTCGATAAGATTACGATCCAGCTCGACAAGAAATTCTATCCGAAGGGCGAGTTGGTAATCGAGTCTAAGCATAGCAATCCGGAAGCGATCTATATCAAGGATGTTTTCGCCGGCGATAAAAAACTAAAAGGCTACACCATCTCGCAAGAAGAGTTGGTGAATGCCGGAACCTTGCGTTATGTCCTCGAAGATACGCATAAGTAAGCTGAGATAAATATTTGACCTTTATGTTTGCCGGACGCAGGCGGAACCGATAAGTACGGTGACCTCTGCGTCCGGTCTGTTTTTATGTCCTAGAACCATTTAATCTTCCTGAAAATAAGGAAGGCCGTAGCGGATAGCAAGATGGAAAGCAAAATGATAAACACGAAACCATGCGGCATCCCCTCCATGTAAATCGGTACATTCATTCCGAAGAAACTAGCGATCAACGTAGGTACCATCAAGATGATGGAAAGCGATGTCATACGTTTCATGATCGTGTTCACGTTGTTGGAGATGATAGAGGCGAAAGCGTCCATCGTACCCGTGAGAATATCGCTATAGATATTTACCGTGTTATGGGCCTGTTTCAGCTCGATCTCCACATCCTCCACCAAGTCCTTGTCGATATATTCCGGCTCTTGGAAGATATTCTGGAGCTTGGCCAGCATCACCTCATTGCCGCGGATGGAGGTATTGAAAAAGACCATGCTCTTCTCCAGCTTCATCAACGCCAGCAAATCTTCGTTACGGATGCTCTTCTCCAAAGCCTTTTCCGCCTCGGTAACGGCGTAATTGATTTGCTTCAAGTATTTAAGGAACCATACGGCCGACGAGTGGATCAGCCGGAGGATCAGCTCGTACTTGTTCTTTACCTGAAGTTCTTTCCGCTGGGTATAGCGGATGAAATCAGGGATCAAGTCCGTTTTATGGTAACATACGCTCACGATAATCTCATTGTTCGTGATGATACCGATCGGTACCGTATTGAATGGGATGTCGCGATCTTGGCTCTGCAACGGGATACGTAAGATGGTCAGCAGCCAATTTCCTTCGTACTCGATACGGGGGCGCTCGTCCGTATCGGCGATATCACTCAAGAATGATTCGGGTACGTTAAATCTATTCATCAGGAATTGGAGATCATCGGGAGTCGGACACTCTACGTTTATCCAACTATCAGGAAGCCATTGGTTCTTTTCCACATAACCGGCCTCACAATAAAGAAATTGTCTCATTATTGCCTCCTTTCGTGTTTAATCCGAGCGGAGGATCTAATGAAACCCTCCACCTCGTTAGTTCATACTTTGTTTTGTTTCTAGCGGGATACTGTCGTCCATAATTTGAAAAATTACTTTTTACGGGCGCAAAGATAATACTTTTTTACGTAAGTGAAAGTAATGTGGCTGTATATTGACAGCGATATTGTTGCCAGCTTACGTTGGCATTGGCTTACTTCTCCGGGAGTATGGCGATATTTCTAGTAATAGTATTAGAGTACTTTCATGGAAGTACCCGAGTACTGCTTAAGAAGTACTCCAGTACTGCCTAGGTGGTACTGGCTGTCTATTCAATCCCGCATTTCCCCTCTTCGTTGAAGTAGAAGAAGAGTCCGGTATTTATGCTGACCGGGCCATGGATACGGTTTACGGCGGGTTCCCATGCGGGCATCAGCCGGAGTACCCGTAAGGCTTCCTCACGGAACTCATCATAGGTTTTCCCCGTATCGCGAGGATACTCCTTTGAATTCGGCCATGGGGCGAGGCTCGTGGAGCTGGCTGGCGAAACGTGTGTATTCCTCATAATCCTCCGGGTTATCGGAGAGGTAGAAAGTGGCAGCTAAAGGATAATGGACGATGCCGGCGCCCTGTCCGGTGATGACGGTCTTGCGTACCCGATACAATCCCGGAGGGTTTTCCTTGAGCTCAGGCATCAAGGTGGCCGAGAAATCGTCTCTTGTCTGGTTGGGAGAGATCAGATAGCCAAGATCGACGAAGGTGTAGGGTTGCGGGACCCCTTTCCATGCTTTACCATCGAAATGCTCGATGAAATACGATTCACCTCCCATCCCTTCTTGGTCGGAATGATTGGTGATGGCGATCTCGATCCGCTCGATGCTGGTCGGGTAGACATTCGGGCTTACTCGCATGGTGAAGCGGGTGGTGTCCATGCTGATAGCTTCCTCGGGTGAGCGGTCGTAAGGGCCTCCACTGATCTGGATGAGGGGTGAGTCGAATACATAGGTCTTGAACGCATTTACGTACGGGGCTTCCGCTATGATAAGCTCTAGAAATACGGAGTCCTCCGTGTTCCAGAGGGAAGTCATATTCATGCGTATCTTCCTTAGGTGCGGGGGAAGGCTGTCGCGGTCTTGATGGAAGAACGATTCGATACTGTCTCGTATCTGCTTGACGGTCCATCCTTCCGTGGAAACAGAAGGGGTGGCATGGGTATCGGCCGGCAGCGGTAGGGTATCCTGCCGTGTTATGGGCAGGGAATCGGCTGAGTAGCCGCTGCTGTCACCCCTTCTCTCTTTATTACTCTGGCAGCCGTATAATAAACAGCCCGCCATGATCGCTGATCCGATAAAATACACTTTCATGATTCAACGGTTTTTAGTTCCTAAATATAAAGAATCTTTTTCAGAAATGGGTAAAAGGTATTACCTTTGACTCCCCAAATAGAAAGAATGATGGCAGAAGGAACAAGAAATACAGGAAGAGGTAGGAAGAAGCCTGTGGAGATGGTACCGGATATGGGGCGTCTTCAGCCGCAGGCACGTGAGCTGGAGGAGGCTGTTTTGGGTGCGTTGATGCTGGAGAAAGATGCGTACTCGATCGTCAGCGAGATCTTGAAGCCGGAGTGTTTCTATGAGAAGGCGCATGAGAAGATTTATGCCGCTATCGTAGACTTGGCGCTTAGCCAGCGTCCCGTGGATATGCTTACCGTAACGGAGCAGTTGAAGAAACGGGGAGAGCTGGAGGAGGTAGGCGGCCCGTTCTATATCTCGCAACTTACCAGCAAGGTGGCCAGTAGCGCCCATATCGAGTATCACGCCCGTATCATCGCCCAGAAATATCTGGCGAGAGAGCTGATCTCTTTCACGGCGATGATCCAGGGAAAAGCTTTTGACGAGACGCTCGATGTGGAGGATCTGATGCAGGAAGCGGAAGGTAAGTTGTTCGAGATCTCGCAACGTAACGTGAAGAAAGATGTCACCCAGATCAACCCGGTCATCAAGGATGCCATGGAGATGTTGCAAAAGGCGGCTCTCCAGAAGGAAGGCTTGAGCGGCTTGCGTACGGGGTTCAACGGATTGGATAAGATGACTTCCGGTTGGCAAAATTCCGACCTTATCATTATAGCGGCTCGTCCGGCCATGGGTAAGACGGCTTTCGTCCTTTCCATGGCGAAGAATATGGCGGTAAATTTCAATACGCCTGTCGCCTTGTTCTCGCTTGAGATGAGCAATGTTCAGTTGGTAAACCGTTTGATCGTGAATGTCTGCGAGATACCGGGCGAGAAGATCAAGAGCGGACGCTTGGAGAGTTACGAGTGGGAGCAACTGGATTTTAAGATTAAGGAGCTTTACGATGCGCCGATCTTCGTGGACGATACCCCGAGCTTGTCCGTCTTTGAGCTGCGAACGAAAGCCCGCCGTTTGGTGCGCGAGCATGGCATTAAGTGTATCATTATCGACTACCTTCAGTTGATGAACGCCAGCGGGATGAACTTTGGTAGCCGCGAGCAGGAGGTGAGTACGATCTCCCGCTCGTTGAAGGGATTGGCGAAGGAGTTGAACATCCCGATTATCGCCTTGTCGCAGTTGAATCGTGGAGTGGAGGCCCGTCAAGGCGTAGAAGGCAAGCGCCCTCAGTTGGCCGACTTGCGTGAGTCCGGTGCTATCGAGCAGGACGCTGATATGGTATGTTTCATCCATCGCCCCGAGTATTATAAGATTACGGAAGACGAGCGGGGTAATTCCCTGATCGGCTTGGCCGAGATCATCATCGCCAAACATCGTAACGGTGCCGTGGGAGATGTCCGGCTTCGTTTCAAGAGTGAGTTTGCCAAGTTCATGAACATAGAGGAAGATATAGCGGTGAAGGAATTCTCCTCTACCATGAACGCGGGAGGCCCGGTGCCCCCGATCCCTTCGGCTGGAGTGGATTTCTTGAGCCAGGGAAGCAGTAACGAGGTTCCGTTTTAATAAAATATAATCAGCCATGACAAAACACTTAGTTCCGGTATCTATATACCTGTCGTTGTTGCTCAGTTGCAACTCGCCGAAAGAATACAAGTCCTTTGATGAGTATCCTTCTTATGAGGGAGACGATCTGGAGTTGCTCTATTCCTCCGCGAAATCCGTGTTCACCCTTTGGGCGCCAACGGCGGAAGAGGTTCGCCTGAATCTTTATGCCTCCGGTGAGGGAGGTTCGCCTATCCGTCAGTTGCCGATGAGACCTTCGGATAACGGCACGTGGCGTATCTCCGTCGGTGAGGATTTGAAAGGCTCTTTCTATACCTTCCAGATACGTATCGGCGATAAATGGCTGGACGAGACTCCCGGTATCTGGGCGAAAGCCGTGGGAGTGAATGGGAACCGTGCGGCCGTGATCGATTGGGCGGCTACCGATCCGGAAGGTTGGGAAGAGGATAAATCTCCCGAGCTGAAAAGCTTCTCCGATATAATTATCTATGAGATGCATCACCGGGATTTCTCGATCGCCGCTAATTCCGGTGTGACGCATAAAGGTAAGTTCCTCGCCTTGGCGGAGAATGGCACGAAAGGCCCGGGCGGTGTGGCTACCGGTCTGGATCATCTCAAGGAGTTGGGCGTTACCCACGTTCATATCCTCCCTTCTTATGATTATGGCTCGGTGGATGAGACCCGCCTGCAAGATAATGTGTATAATTGGGGATATGATCCCAAGAATTATAATGTACCGGAAGGTAGTTACTCTACCGATCCATATAATCCCGAGGCCCGTATCCGCGAGTTCAAGGAAATGGTACGGACCTTGCACCGGAATGGAATCCGTGTGATCATGGACGTGGTTTACAATCATACGTTCGTGGGCGATGGATCGAATTTTAGCTTGACCGTTCCCGGTTATTTTTACCGCCATAACCCGGACGGGACGTATTCGAACGCCTCCGGTTGCGGGAATGAGACCGCTTCCGAGCGGGCGATGGTTCGCCGTTATATCGTGGAGTCCGTGAAATATTGGGCCGAGGAATATCATGTGGACGGTTTCCGTTTCGACTTGATGGGGATCCATGACGTAGAGACCATGAACGAGGTAAAAGCCGAGTTAGCCAAACTAGACCCTTCCATCTTCGTATACGGTGAGGGTTGGACCGCCAGCGATTCCCCGTTACCGGAGGATCAGAGGGCAGTCAAGGTAAACGCCCCGAAGCTGAATGACGTGGCCGTGTTTAGCGATGACCTGCGAGACGCTTTAAAAGGAAGCGTGTTCGAGACCACGCAGGCCGGTTTTGCCTCCGGAAAGCCGGAAGGCAATGAGGAGTCTGTTAAATTCGGTATCGTAGGCGCTATCCGGCATCCGCAAATCAATTATGACCAGATACTATATTGCAAAGCTCCTTATGCGAAAAAGCCTACGCAAGTGATCAACTATGTCTCTTGCCACGATGATCTTTGCTTGATGGATAAACTGAGACTTTCTGCTCCCAAAGACGCTACCCCGGATGAGTTGGTACGGTTCAACAAACTGGCCCAGACCATCATCTTCACCTCGCAAGGAGTGCCTTTCATGCGGGCAGGTGAAGAGTTGCTACACGATAAGAAGGGCGTACATAACAGCTATCAATCGCCCGATTCGATCAATGAAATCGACTGGTCATTAAAGGTAAGGAACAAGGATGTTTTCAACTATTACAAGGATCTGATCGCCCTTCGTAAGTCACACCCCGCTTTCCGTATCGCCACGGCCGAGGGAGTGAGGGAAGCCCTTCAATTCCAAGAGACAAACCAGCCCGGTGTCGTAGCGTATACCTTGGGAGAACATGCCAACGGAGATAGCTGGAAGAAGATTATGGTTATCTTTAACGGGAACCGTAAAGCGGTAACGATTTCTCTGCCGGAAGGAACTTGGATTCCGGTTTGTAAAGACGGTCGGATTTATCTGGACGGCAAAGGTTCCGTACAGGGTAAAACCACCGTGAGCGCCTCTTCTGCCTTAATCCTAAGAATAAAAAATTGAGAATTGAGAATTATAAGGATAGCCTTATTTAATTCTCAATTCTCAATTAATAAAAAAGCCGGGGCGATCGCCCCGACTTTTTTTATTTATATGCTTCGCCTTTTACCGCCGCGATACCCGGAAGAACCTTACCTTCGATAGCCTCAAGAAGAGCGCCACCACCTGTAGAAACGTAAGATACACCGTTAGCCAAACCGAATTTGTTAACGCAAGCAACAGAGTCGCCGCCACCTACCAAAGAGAAAGCGCCGTTCTTTGTAGCCTCAACGATAGCCTCGCCAACCGTACGAGATCCGTGTGTGAAGTTATCGAACTCGAATACACCCGTAGGACCGTTCCAAAGGATTGTCTTTGAATTCTTGATAACGTCGGCGTAGATAGCCTCTGTCTTCGGGCCTATGTCAAGACCTTCCCAATTATCGGGAATCTCGTTAACCGGAGCGAAATCAGTCTTAGCGTCGTTGCTGAAATCATCGGCGATCTTAGCGTCTACAGCCAATACCAAGTTTACGCCTTTCTCTTTCGCTTTTTTCATCAAGTCAAGAGCAAGATCCAGCTTATCATCCTCGCAGATAGACTTACCGATCTTACCGCCTTGCGCTTTCGTGAAAGTATAAGTCATACCACCCGTGATGATCAAGTTATCTACCTTGTTCAACAGGTTCTCGATGATCTCGATCTTAGAAGAAACCTTGGAACCACCCATGATAGCGGTGAACGGGCGTTGGATGTCGTTCATTACCTTATCGACAGCCTTAACTTCCTTCTCCATCAAATAACCGAACATCTTGTTGTCCGTATCGAAGTAGTCAGCGATCAAAGCCGTAGAAGCGTGAGCACGGTGAGCGGTACCGAACGCGTCGTTTACATAGCAGTCAGCGTAAGAAGCCAATCTCTTCGTGAACTCTTTCTGGCTTTCTTTAACGGCTTTCTTGGCAGCCTTCTTCTCCTCGTCGGAAGCGTCTTCAGCCAAACCTCTTGGTTTGCCTTCTTCCTCGGCGTAGAAACGAAGGTTCTCAAGCAACAAAGCTTCGCCCGGTTGCAAAGCGGCAGCCTTAGCGCCAGCTTCTTCGCCAATACAGTCGTTTGCAAACTGAACATCTACACCCAATAACTCAGAAAGGTGCTTCAATATGTGCTTCAAAGAGAACTTATCAGTAACGCCTTTCGGACGGCCTAGGTGAGAACCGATAATTACGCTACCACCATCAGCTAAGATCTTCTTTAATGTAGGAAGAGCGGCACGCATACGAGTGTCGTCAGTGATGTTGAAGTTTTCGTCCAATGGAACGTTAAAGTCAACTCTTACAAATGCCTTTTTTCCGGCAAAATTGAAATTGTCAATTGTTTGCATAAACTATTGTATTTAATGTCTGTATTAAAATGTTCTTTTAATCGTTTGCAAACTTACATAAAATATTTTTATTTGATTGTTTGCGCTTGCTTTAATTTTTACACCAATTTGAAGCGTAGCCGTAATCTTCCGTCGGTGTAGTCGTAATTCAACAGTTTGAAATGTCCGATCTCGGATGTATTCGCCACGTGCGCCCCGATGCATGCGCAAGCGTCGTAGTCGCCTATGCGTACGATGCGTAGCGTATCGCTGGCATCGGCGGGCAATTTACTTAAATCTACGATATCGCCGGCTTTTTCTTTCGGCATAAACTCGATGGTTACGGGCAGATGCCGGTCGATTACCTCGTTTATTTTTTTCTCTACCTCGGCCATTACCTCCGCACTCGGCTCTTCCGCTAATAGATAATCGCATTTGGATTTCTTACGTTCTATATGGGCATTCTTAGACCTGGGGCATCCGAACATCCGTACCATCGTCTGGTTTAAGATATGCTCCGCCGTGTGCATAGGGGGATATTCCTGCTTGTTGTGCTCGTTTAGTTGGATTTCATGTTCCATTAACTCAATACTTTAATTATATTCGTGAAATAAGGCCAAATGTACGAAATAAATTTCTAGTTTTGTAATGTCATAGAAAAACACCTTAATGGAGCGGTATGCCAACTAAGCGCTTATTTGAAATAATATCCATCCTGTTTCTCTTTGTTGCCTGTATATCATGTAAATCCTCTACAGAGTCATCCGAGGAGAGACGTATACTTGTGATCCAGTCTTACGAGAGCCATTTTCCCGCCTATGAGAAGATGAAGGAAATCATGTCGGCCGGTTTGCGAAAGAAAGGGATACACGCAAGTGTCTATTCTTTTTATCTGGATTGTGAGCAGTATTCGGAAAAACAACAGCGGCAGAAATTATTCAGGAAACTGGATGAGTTATCGACGTGGAACCCGGATATTATTCTGGTCAACGACGATCAGGCCTTGAATGCTTTGACCGGTAGCGGGCATCCTTCCGTCGGATCAGTCCCGGTCGTGTTTATGGGAGTTAGTTATCCCAATATCCCGGTTATCCGGAAATATCCGAACATGACGGGCTTTTACGATAAGCCGGATTATAGGAGGAACATACAACTGATACGGCAACTTATAGGTAATTGCATCGTCATAAGAGTCTCGGACGATAGCTTTCAGGATGATATGATGCTGGCAGATATGAATGCTCAGATTAAGGATATTTGTGCCGTGAATAATATATTCTCCTTGGACCGGGTACGTTTATCCGGTAAAAACGGGATATCTATATCGGACATACCCAAGATAAAACCGGATACGATGTATATAAGCACGCTCAACGCGAAATCGGCCAATGCGTTGATTAAAGGATTCGGCGAGAATTACTATAATAAGGCGTATCTGGCGACCAAGAGAGATTATATGACGATCTCGTTGGGCCAGCTTAGCGCCTTCCCGTGTTTTTCCGTGGTCAATGAGTTGATCGGCAATCGAAATGGTGCCGTTGGGGGATATATAACGGCATTTGAGGATGAGGTAAGGGATGCCGTTAATCGGGTTGCCTCTATCCTAGAGGGAATGTCTCCATCCGATTTCCCGCAAATCAAAGAGAGCGACAAGGCTTATGTGTTTGATTACGATGCGTTGGAACGTTGGGGTATCGATCAGGGTAAATTGCCGGAAGGGGCTGTTATCGTTAACATGCCCTTTACCGTTCGGTATAGATATTATATATGGTGTTCCGGTTTTATTCTGGTAGTCTTGTTGTTTCTGCTTTTCAGTTACCAAAGAAAGCGGTATATACAGGAGGCTTTGCATAAGAAGGATGCGCAGGAGAAATTGAAAAAGGAGAAAATGTTTCTTTCTTTTGCCTTGGATAGCGGTAATATTTTCGCTTTCCGGTATAGCAAAGGGATTTTCGAGTTCGATAATAGGTTCTATCATTATTTAGGCATTTCCCGTTCGCCGATGAGCATCGAGGAGTTTCAGAATGCCATACACCCGGGAGAGCTAGGAGATTTCCTTCAGTACCGGGATCTGCTGGATACAGGCTTTTTGTCGCGGAAAGTGACCCAACGACGTTGCGACTTTAATAAGAAAGGATATGAATGGTGGGAATTCCGTTACGCCCAGAATAAGAACGAGGACGATTCGGTTTCCAACGATGGTTCCGTTGAGGTGAGTGGTTTATGCTTGAGTATCCAGCGGATAAAAGATACGGAAAACAACCTTATATCCACGCTCCGGAAAGCGGAGGAGTCCGATCGTATGAAATCGGTCTTCTTGGCGAATATGAGTCATGAGATACGTACGCCTCTGAACGCGATCGTGGGTTTCTCCCAGTTGCTCAACTCGGATATGCCTTTGGAGCCGGGGGAAAAGGAGGTATTTATAGATCTGATAACTAAAAACAGCGACCTCTTGCTTAAGTTGATCAACGATATATTGGATTTATCGCGTATAGAATCCGGTAGCATGTCTTTCTCTTACGAGAACCTCGACCTGAGCAAATTGATGGGAGACATCTTCCATACGCATCAATTGATGATGCCGGAGGGGGTGGAATTAAAGATAAAGATACCTCACGAGCCTCTTATCATCCGTTCGGATCATTTCCGGTTGACACAGGTCTGCACGAATTTCATTAATAACGCGGTGAAATTCACTACAAAGGGATATATCGAGGTTGGATACGAGCTTAGCGCGGATGGTAAATCGATCCTTATTTCCGTGGAAGATACGGGGAAAGGCATTCCTAGTGATAAAAAGGAAAAGGTATTCGAGCGTTTCCAGAAATTGGATGAATTCGCTCAAGGTACAGGTTTAGGGCTGGCGATCTGCCAAAGTATCGTCCATGCGTTTCAAGGAAACATATCGCTGGAATCAGAGGTTGGCGTGGGTAGTAAGTTTACGGTCTCGTTACCTTATACCCCGGGATTAAAGCTTAAGGAAAGGGCTTAATTGCCTTCGATGAAACGTTTGTTGGTCCTCGCTTCTTCCTTCCATCGCGGAACGACGGTTTCCAGGAACTTTTGCTTGGCCCGTCGCTCGGCCTCCATATTAAGCCCGATATATTGCTGGGCTTTCGCTTTCGTGGAGATATCCGGCATCGGAACATCTTCGGTATAGCCTAGTTGCGTTAATACCTTCATGATTTGGATACGGGCTTGGGTAGCCTTATCGAGTCCGCTGCCCAAGATACGGCAGACCTCTTGAGGGGCATGGAAAGCCGCCCCATGTGAGGCTACGGCGAAGTCCCAACGCCATTGTGCCTGCCGAATCAGTTTCAATACGTTTTTCATTTGATACTCCGTGGCGCCTTTGTCCCAGGCGAATTTGGCTTCTATATGAGCTTTTGTCAATTCTTCTTCCACACGCATGCGTATGGCGTAGACTTTGTTTTGCCGTTCATACACATCTTTGCGCAAGGTCTCCTCGCTTTCCCGATGGCAGGTTTGGCAAGTACGGTCTATCATCGCCAACGGGCTCTCGACATGATGATTGCTGTATCGGTTCTTGTTTTTCCCGATAACGGGCATATGGCATTCTCCGCAAGAAACACCCCTTTGTCCGTGGATGCCTGCCTGGAATAACTCGAAGTCCGGATGTTGCGCCTTTATCAAATGTGCCCGGCTCAATTTATGGGTGAAATCGGTGAAGTTTATGCTATCGTAATAGGCTTCTATCTTTTCTACCGTATAACCTTGTTCCCAAGGCAAGGTCAATACATGGTCTTCTCCCTGGAAATAATATTCGGCGTGGCACTGGGCGCATACCAGCGAGCGCATCTCTTGCTCGGTCGCGTCTTCCATGCGTAGCCCCTTGCGTTCATATGCGTTTCTTAAGAAAGAACGGGTGACACGCAGGCCCATGCTCTCCGGATCGTGGCAGTCCGCGCATCCGATAGGATTCACGATCTCTCGTCCTAGCTCTGCCCATGTCTTCTTATAGAGGGTATTAGCATCGGTGGTCGTTAATAAACGGGGTATATCCGGGCTTTTGCAAGCCCAGCATGCGGCTGGTTGTGGACCGCTTGTCGGGCTCATGGGTGCGCCGGTCCGTAGGCTTTTGTATAGATCATCTATGGCATGCATATGTCCTCTGGGGCTTAAATAATCTTTGGAGAAAGCGTATCCCGCCCATAATATGACCATTCCGGGGTGTTCGGCCAAGATGTCGGCTTGTTGGTTGCCGTTGTATAAGCTGCGGAAAGTCGTGTCCGAGGTCTGTCTCCAACTCTGGTACTCATTGGAGTAACGGAGGCCTATAGGGGCGTTGTTTCGTTGATCTGCCGGCTTGTCATCGTCGGTATCGTCGATGAAGTTGATATTGTCTTGCCCGGCAACCGTGGTTCGTAGGATCGCTAACGCGATGATGACGATTAGACTTATGGCTATAGAGATTTTATAGGATGCTTTCAACTGTTTACCTTTTAATCTTGAGTTTTTGTATTGGTTGCGAATATATGAATAATAATGGCATATCCGGCAGAAATATATGATTATCAATGAAAAATACCGTGGATTACGCAACTTATATTCATGTGCGATTACACGACCTGTAGCGAGGGCCGTCGATACCTGTAGCGTGAGCTTGCGTTACCCATAGTGTAAGCTCACGCTACAGGTCGTGTAAGGCTTTTCTATAGGTTGAGTGGGAGAGATGAAAAAGATCCTTATCTCACCGTTTCCAAGGATACCGGATGAAATAAGGATCTTTAAAGTGACTCGCATAGGATTCAAACCTATAACCTTCTGATCCGTAGTCAGATGCTCTATTCAGTTGAGCTAGCGAGCCAGTCTGCAAATGATTCTGAATATTTAAGTGACTCCTAAAGGATTCAAACCTTTAACCTTCTGATCCGTAGTCAGATGCTCTATTCAGTTGAGCTAAGGAGCCAATATATATTCTATGCGATCTTCAAATGGTGACCGCGACAGGATTCAAACCTGTAACCGGCTGATCCGTAGTCAGCTACTCTATTCAGTTGAGCTACGCGGCCATTATTTCGTGATTGCGAGTGCAAAGGTACGTTTTTGTTTTAAATATGCAAACGTTTCGGCTACTTTTTTATGAATTTAATCTAACATTTTTGGATTGAAGATCAGGTAACCAATGTTCAATCCAAAATTGAAATTCTCCTTCGGATAGCTGTATCCGTTGGCGTACAGACTGATACATAAGAATGGCAATTGTAATACGACCGCTGCTTCGCCCATGTAGTTAAACGAGCGCAAGAACTTGCCGTAATGCGGGATTCCGACATACGGGTTGTTTTCCGGCACTGTCTTTTGTATCTCGTAGAGCGGGGCGAAACCATACAAATCCAGCCGGAAGTGCAGGAGCTTGCTTAATTTCAAGATCGGGGAAAGCCCGACTGCCACATATTGGTTCGCCCGGAATGCCTCGTTGAACACGATCTCGCTGTGCGGGGTCGGGGTAAACGCCGGGGCTTGCAATACACTGGCCGTATAGTTATTCATCAGGTTCTTGCTGGATATGACCATTTCCGCCAGGTAACCCAGGTTAAAGCGGTCGCTCAGCGTTTGGTATTGGTTCCAGCGTCCTTTCAGTTGCAACCAGCTATGTACCTTGCGTCCGATCGGTTCTTCCGTGGTCGCGGAAGTAGGAGATGGGGTATATTTCTCCGTGCCGGTTACGTATTGGGCGATTAGGAATTGCTGTTTTCCGCTTATCGGATATTGCTTGGTGTTGAGTGAGTTTTGCTCAAGACTTAGCGAACCGCTGAACAGATCGTACCAGCTATGGTCGAAGGAGGCGTTCGGAAACGGTATCGTGGTGCTTTGCAGGTAGAAATCGTTCAACCGGCCGTAGGCGAACCCGATCTCCGCTTTCGCGTGATTGAGGAAGGGGAAACCTAATTTTAGTTTCATGTACAGTTCTTTCTGCTTGATCATGGCAGGCACCACGTCTTCATAAAAGAGGGATTGGCTTTCCGAGTATCTCTTGTCCGAGAAGACTCCTTGCCAGTTTAAGTAAGTAGGGATCTGTGTTTGCAAGTACATTCGCCCGCTTAACATGACACCGCTAAAGGAGTTGCCCACCTGAAAGTTCGAGTTCACGTCGGCGGCGAACCGTCCGAGGTATTGATACCCCAACCCTAGGTATAGTTGATTCGCTTGATGAGACGACACGTTTCCACCGAAGCCAACCGTGATCTCTTCTTTCATCTTCACGTCGAGGTAAAGATCGAACTTCTTCTCTTTCCGGTTATAAACGGCGTGAGGCAAGATCTCCTTGATCTTGGAATAGGTCAGCATCTTGAAGTAAGCGCGCTTGAACTCTTCCATGGAGAACTCGTTGTTGATATCCCGATGCAGTTGGGCCTCTATATATTTGCGTTGTGCCTCGGATACGCCTGTCACGTAAATATTGCGGAAGATCAGCGGGGGAAGGTTCTCCTTATAAGCTTTCCTTCTTTGGGTAACCTCTTCTAAAGGGACTTCCCGGGGAACCCGTTGCTTGATGGAATCGATCATCGAGAGGGTACGTCTATAGCCGATATCCATAAGTTCCTTGCCTTTCTGGAAATCCAGCAAGGAGACGGTAGGGAAACTGAACTTGATCATCATGCCGTCTTCCTCTGGTACCTCATAGTCGGTCTTTTGCATGATCATGGTCTCGATCTGGTTGTAGGGATTCTCCGAGGGCTTTTTGTTTCCTCCCGATACCGTCGATCCGAAAATGAAATCCGGATGGAACGCGTCTTTCATCGGACCTACCGGGAAATTGTCGTAGATACCTCCGTCGAATAAAGGAATGCTGTCTTTCCATATCGGCTGGAAGAAGAACGGGAAAGTCATGGAGGCACGCACGGCGTCTCCCAGATCTCCGTTCTTGAAGACGATCGGCTTTTTGGTGTATATATCCGAGGCTACGCAGCGGAAAGGTACAAAAAGGTTGTCGAAATTCCATCCCGCCTTTGCCGTGGCTTGTGAGAACAAAGCCATGAACGCCTGATTCATCTGTATGGGATTGATCAGGCTTTGCGGCAGGAAACTAGCCTTGATCTGTAGGGAATCGGACATGTCGATGGAGAAATGGGCGAATTCCGGGGTAGGGTAAGGCTCCTTGAAATAATAGGCGTATTGCTCTTCGACCGTCCCTGTTTGCCAATAGGAGAACTCTTTGGAAAGTATCAGCTCTAGCATCTCATCGGGTGAGTATCCCATGGCGTATAAGCTACCGATAATCGCCCCGATGGAGGTGCCGGTGATGTAGTCGATCGGTATATCGTTTTCTTCCAGCGCCTTGATCACTCCGATGTGTGCCGCTCCTTTGGCTCCTCCACCACTTAGTACCAACCCCACTTTCTGAGCGGAGGTAATCTGGGTGATGACAAGGAGCAAGGCTATGATAACGGTTATTTTTCTCATATGAACCCAATCTGTTTTTCTTCTCCAAATGTAAGAAGTATTTCTTTAGAAACATAAACATTTTGTTTTTTCATATTGTTGAGTTACCAATACGATTAAAACATATGATGTTATGAAAGAAAAAGAGTTGAATAGGGAAGAACGGAATAAAGCCGTTATGGAGACCGGCGCTTTGGTCATGGCTGAGTTTTATGCGGATTGGTGTCCTCACTGCCGGAAAATGATGCCAGTTGTGGAGGAGTTCAAGGAGCTGGAGAAAAGTAAATTGGAGGTGGTGCGGATCAATATCGAGGAGGAAAGCGCCCTTGCCGATTTATATACGGTGGAGTCGGTCCCGACTTTTATCCTGTTGCGGAAAGGAGAAGCCCTGTGGAGGCAATCGGGCGAAATGAGCTTGGACCGGTTGCGGAAAGTGGTGGAGGATGTCGTGGGCTGAGACTAAAAAACCGTTCCTTCCAAGGGGAGGGAACGGTTTTTATATATATAAGGATTCGTTTATCCAATCAGTTCCACGCTACGTTTGATGAATCGGCTCAAGGCCTCTCCCTTCAACATGCCGTTTCCCAGCAAGGCGAGGTCGATCAACTGGCTGACCGTCTTGTTCGTGCCAGCGTACTCGGCCAGGATTTGGTTGCGTTGCTCACGAAGCTCGTCCAATTTGTGGTTGGTGTTGGTCATATCCTCTTTCTCTTGCGCCGTGATCTCGTCTTCTTTCTTCTTGCTTTGGGCCTCGCGCAAGTCGGCTTGACGGGCTTCCCATCCTTTGATATCGCCAAGGATCGGCTTTAGTTTCTCGTCGCAAGCCTGCTCTTCCTCGGTCAATACCTTCTTGATCAACGGATGATCCGTATTCAATACGAAGTTGAAGCTGTCCGGCATCTCGCCATAGAAAGACATGCCCGGTTGCATGGCAGACATCTCGCGCATTCTTCGCATATACTCGCTTTGTGTCAGCATGACAGGGTTCGCTTTCTCGCCCAAGGCCTCGAATGTTACGTAGAACTCGGTCTTGTCCAGTTTCGGCATCTGGCTCTTGAATACTTCCTGCATAGCGGTTTTTTGTTCCTCGCTCAAGGTCACCTTATTAGCGTCTTCCTTGCGGATCAGGTTGTCGATCGTGTCGCTATCCACACGCACGAAACGGCTCTTCTCGAATTTCTGCTCCAACTGGCCGATCGAGTGTACGTCTAATTGCCCGTCCATCTCCAAGACACTGTAGCCTTTATCCTTGGCGGCTTGGATATAGCTGTATTGCTCGTCTTTATTTGTCGTATACAGATAGATTAAGCTACCCTCTTTGTCTGTTTGGTTATCCTTGATCAGGTTCTTGTATTCCTCGAAAGTGAAGTACTTACCTTCCACGTCCTTGAATAAGGCAAACTTGGCCGCACGGTCGTAGAACTTCTCGTCGGTCAACATACCGTACTGGATGAACAGCTTCAAGCTATCCCATTTCTCCTCAAACTGCGGGCGGTCGTTCTTGAAGATCTCTTCCAGGCGGTCTGCCACCTTCTTCGTGATATGATTGGAGATCTTCTTCACGTTCTGGTCGCTTTGCAGGTAAGAGCGGGATACGTTCAGCGGGATATCCGGCGAATCCAATACACCATGCAATAATGTCAGGAACTCGGGTACGATACCCTCTACGGAATCCGTGACGAATACTTGGTTGCAATATAACTGGATCTTGTTACGATGCAAGTCTATATTGCTCTTGATGCGGGGGAAGTATAAGATACCGGTCAGGTTGAACGGATAGTCTACGTTCAGGTGGATCCAGAACAGAGGCTCGTCCGTCATAGGATATAAGTCGCGGTAGAATTTCTTGTAATCCTCGTCGGTCATGTCGGCCGGTTTGCGGACCCATGCCGGTTTGGTGTCATTGATTACGTTGTCTTCGTCCGTATCCACGTATTTGCCATCCTTCCATTCTTGCTTCTTGCCGAACGCGATAGGGACCGGCAGGAACCGGCAGTATTTTGTCAATAAGCCATTGATCTTGTCCTTGTTCAAGAAATCTTTATTCTCATCGTCGATATACAGGATGATATCGGTACCGCGATCCTCTTTGGTCGTTTCCTCCAAGGTATATTCCGGCGTACCGTCGCAGCTCCATTTCATAGGGACAGCGCCTTCCTTGTACGATCTCGTCACGATCTCCACTTTCTTGGATACCATGAAAGAGGAGTAGAAACCAAGACCGAAGTGGCCGATGATAGAAGCGGCGTCGTTCTTGTATTTCTCGACGAATTCCTCCGCTCCGGAGAAAGCGATCTGGTTGATGTACTTATCGATCTCCTCGGCGGTCATACCGATACCCCGGTCTGAGATCGTGATCGTTTTATCGTCGAACTTAACCTGTACGGTCAAATCGCCTAGCTCACCTTTAAACTCGCCTACGGAAGAAAGCGTTTTTAATTTCTGGGTAGCGTCTACCGCATTAGAAACAAGTTCACGAAGGAAGATTTCGTGATCACTGTATAAGAACTTCTTGATAATCGGAAAGATGTTTTCCGAAGTTACTCCGATGTTACCTTGTTTACTGCTCATAGTCTAGATATCTTATTATGTTATTTTATGCGTATTCGTACCTTGATCATTCTCAAGATCCGCCAATTCCTATACAAAACGGATGCCAAAATATCCTTGGTAAACTATAAATGACAAAAAGGCAGATTCCGGCTGATAGATTTGCAGCCGGAAGAGCGATTCGATCAAACCATATCATCTCCCGTTTTGGCGAATGTGACGCGGATCGTTTTATGGAACGGTATGAAACGGGACACGATCGCTATGAATAACGAGATGACCAATAAATAGCCCAGTATCTCTTTTAACGCCAATAATAGGCTTTGTTGCTGCAACGTACCATAAAGCGTATTGGTAGCCATCCGGACGGCCTCGTCGTAGGGATGCCCTTGGGCCAAGGCGCTGCCAAGCGACTGGTTATAACGGGAGGCTGCCAACGGATCGGCTAGCGTGATGGTCTCCGACAAGGAATACATGTATTTTTGCTCTAAGCGATATAATATATTACTGTAAAATGAGGTTGCCATGATAGGAGACAATACCGAGCGGAATATAATGAGAAAAAACGCATTTGACAATAAATATTTGGGATTCAGGTCTTCGACGGCAAATAAGGCGAAAGCTATGATTAGGACCATCATACCCAGTCCTCTGAGGAATATGGGGAAGTAGAGCATCTCGTATCTGCTGTCTGGCGAGATCCCGAAATAAAGGCTCCCGAAGAAAATGACAAAGCAACTCATTCCTCCGGCTATCAGGAAACGAAACCGCCACCGCTGCCACCGGAACCACCAAAAACATATGAACGCGCCTAGCACATATCCCGGAAGCAAATAGATATAGAGGGAATAAGTGTGGGTGCTGTCTACTTTTAGGATATTGGTCAGGTAACTGGTCAACAAGGTCGTGGAGGTACTGAAAAACATGACGAGCATCATGTAGAAATAGCCGATGATGGCTTTCGGCTGGAACAATGGAGCCAGATTCACGTACGGACGCTCCGAATGGTATTGATACCAGATGAATAAAGCGATCAATATGGGGGCGGTCATAATGTAAAGGCAAATCTTGGGAGATGCCATCCAGTCGAGCACCTTCCCGTAGTTGATGACATACATGAGCATCAACAACCCTATGGATATGATGAACATTTCCCGGATATGCAAATCCGCCAAGGGGATGGACTTGATGGGCCGGTTATGACGGAAACAGATGATCACCATCAATAGGGCTAATAAGATCATCAGCATCATGAAATAATACATATATTTCCAGTCGTAATGATAGGCTAGCTGGGCGGTAACTAGCATAGACGCTTGTCCTCCTCCGAAGACTAAAGGATAAAAGTAGGAGTAGAACTGGCTACGTATGTTTCGCGGACTGAATATCTTTTGCGCGTACCGGATAAACCAAAGCATGAGGAAACCTTTCAGGAAACCGATCGCGAAACTACAGACGATCAATATGTCGGCGTTCTGGGAGCGGGCGCAGATCCAGCTTAAGAAGAACTGGGCGACTAAATCTGCCGACAATAGGAATTTTATCGAGAAGGCTTCTAGTATTTTCGGGATAATCGGGTAAGATACCGCCATTCCTGCCGCCGCCGCGTAATACCCCATGGTTATATCCTCCGTGTTCGTGCCGAGCGTGCTCGATACCTCCAGCATGCTGCCGGTATACGAGCCGTTCAACATCGTGACCGGAAGGATGACGATGAAGATGCAAATTAACCCTAACCAATCTGGTACCCATTGACGGATAGGTACCCCAAGCTCTTTCATCGTGATCATTTGCGTAGGGCTTCTGTTTCAACCATCATACCAGCCCTTAAACATCGCGTATCTTCCGGCGATAGATTTTCCAAGTCGATCCGGACCGGGATACGCTGTTGTACCTTGACGAAGTTGCCTGCGGAATTGTCTGTCGGGACTAATGAGTATTTAGAGCCTGTAGCGTCGGAGATGGCGGTCACTTCCCCATTAAATATTTTTCCCGGTAAGGCATCTACCTTGATACGTACTTTTTGCCCGATATAGATATGGGCGATCTGGGTTTCCTTGTAATTGGCCGTGATCCATTTGTCTTTGTCCCGTACAAGATAAGAGATGGTTTGCCCGGCTTGTACATATTGTCCGGGTTCCAAAGTCCGTCTGCCCACATGACCGTCGTAAGGGGCGGTAATGACCGTATAGGAAAGGTTTAACATCGCTAGATCCAGATCCGCTTCTTTTCGTAAGATCGCTGCCGCGGCTCCCGTCGTTTTCTTGCTGGTTTCGGTGAATTGGGAGAAAGCGGCCTTCTTTTGCTCCACCAACGCCTGGTATCGGGCTTGCGCCGCCTCGAAAGCGGCTTTGGATTGCTCGTATTGTTGCTCGGGTACGGATTCTTCCTTTAGCAGACGCTCGAACCGGTGGTAATCCTGTTCCAGTTGCCAGAGTCTCGCTTTGGCCTCGGCTATATTGGCATCCTGTACGGCGATGTTCGTATGGGAAGTCTCGATGCCGGAGCGGAGCACCTCTTGTGATCCTCGGGCATCGATCAGCGCGGCCTCGGCCTCTTTTACTTTGATACGGTACTCTCGGTCATCCAGTATGAGAAGCGTATCTCCTTGGTGAACGTATTGGTGTTCCTTGAAGCGTACCTCCTTTATATAGCCGGAGGCACGTATATTCAACGGGGCGATATATTGGTCTACAAAGGCATCGTTCGTCACCTCATAATTGATGTAGCGCCAGAAATAATTGGCTGTCCACCAAATACCGGACCCCGCTAAAAGGATACATATCAAGTTCAATAGAATGTTCTGTGTCCTTACCTTTTTTAGTTTCTGATGTTTCTCTTTCAATTCGTTTGCCATAGTCGTTTGTTTCTTTCTAAAGACGGCCGCAAGCCTTCTGGAGTTGGTAGTAAGTGTAAATCACGTGGCTACGCGCATTCGTGAGCTGTAGCTCCGCGTCGAGGAGAACCGTGTTCGCGTCGAGTAAATCGGTTAAGATCGCCAATTGGTTCAGGTATCTGTTTTGCATGATCCTGTAGTTCTCTTGAGCTTGCCGCACAGACAGTTTCAAGGCTTCCACTTCTTGCAAAGCCTCCTTATGACGTAAAAACGCGGTACGTACCTCCATACGGATTTTCTGCTTTTTCTGTTCCTCCTCGTTTTTATGTAATGAGACCATCCACTTGCTTTCCTTTATCTTATGGTTGTTTTTATATAAAGAAGATAAAGGGTAGGAGAGCGACAGCCCTATATTCCAGTTGTTATTGTACATATCTGCCAGTGTCCGGGAGACGGGGCGCGCCAATGTGTTCGACGCGTATAGAGACAGGCTGGGTAGTGAGGAGGATTTGGCCAGGCGTATATCGTTCCGGGCTAACTCTGTTTGTTTGCGGAGTAGGCGTATTGCCGGGTCATTGGCGTAAGCTTGGGCCACATAATCCTCATAAGTCTCTAGGGATACGATTTGATCCAGCAATGTGGTATCCGGTTTCAACAGCAGATTCTCATCGAGACCGATCAATATATCCAATTGCTGCGATACCAGTATAAGGCTGTTCTCGGTCTCTTGCAGGGATAGGCGATCGTTGGTTAATTGCATCTCGCTCCTCAATACGTCGTTGTTGGTTATCAACCCCTCTTTTTTCATGCGACGGATATCTTGCAAACGCCGTTCCGATTCCTCGATGTTACGGGATAATACCTCACGTTGCTTAAACAAGCTGAAAAGGCTGATGTATTGGTTGAGCAGGCCGAGCTTGATCTCTCCTTGGTCTGTTAGCGTTTGTAAAGAGGCGATTTCTCTTTCCAAATCCGCTTTCCGGATAGAATACCGTATCTTACCGCCTTGATATAAAGGCTGGGTAAGGTCGATGGCATAGTTCTGTGACCAGTCGGGCGTTTCCGGACGTGTCGGGTGAGACAATCCCTGCTCGAAAAGGACAGGTTGCCCTACATAACCACCTCTCAGGCCGATTTGCAGGTCTGGCAATCGTGCGGAACGTGCCGTATGTGATCTTTCTTGTGCCGCGGACTCTTTCAAGACATCCGCTTGTATCCGCAAATTGTGCCGAACGCCTCTCTCAAAGAGTTGGTCGACGGTCAAGAAAAGCGAATCAGTCTGGGAGATTGCCGGAAACGTAGCGACCGCCGTGCAAAACAGGCTCAACGCATGTTTCTTATATATTCTCAAGAACATTATACACGGCTTTTAGTTCGGATAACATGGTTTCTACGTTTTCTATTCCGATAGAATGTTCCGCTTGTACGTAAACCTGATCGAGGATCGGGCGAATTTGTTTTTTGAGCTTTTCTCCTTCCGGGGTCAGGAAGACCAGTTTATTCCTCCGGTCCTCGGGATCTTCTTTCCGGTGAACATAGCCTTTTCTCTCTAGATTATTCATTAGGTTTGTCAGGCAAGCCTTATCCTTGGCCGTTCTCTCTGCCAAGGCCTGTTGCGTAATGCCTTGTTCGTGCCATAAGCTGCTTAAGATTTGAAGCATCTCGAATGTTATACCGGCGTTGTTCTTTTTCAGCGTTCGTTGCATAGACCGACGAAACGCCATACGGGTGCGGACAACTTGTAGCATAAGTTCCCGGAATTCTCTACCTTCTACCATACTATAATTTTTTACCTTGCTGGACGCAAAGGTAGTGGTTTTCCTCGAATTAGTCAAATGTTTGACTAATCGCCGCTTGCTCTAGGGCGTATTTGCCCTGTGTTTGCCACGGTAATGGCAATGCTGTGCCATCTAGGTGGCACGACCTTGCCATTACCGTGGCACAGCTGTACCATCAGCGTGGCACGGCTGTGCCAAAGCGATAAAAAATGTTGGCAAAGTATATGCTTGTGGTACAAGTTGTTCCTCCTTGCTCATGGCATCTGCCAAGGGGATGATCATGAATGGACCGGGACCTTTTCCCCTTATATTTTCCCATGCGTAACACCACGGCCCGTTCCCATTGGTCGGCGATGCGTATCGCCGAGGCGAGGAGCCCGGAGAGGAAAATCAAGAACGCTAGTATTATAAGGATGCAAAAATATTCATACCACAAAATTTTCCGCAAGAGTTTTTTGGTAAACTTTTATGTACTTTCGCGGGTAAAAAGAGAAAATGATAACATGGCCTTCAGAAGGACATTTCTAGGAGAGCGATCGGAATACGGGCCTTTATGCCATAGATGTTACGAGAGGGCAGAGGAGTTGAGAGTTGAAAATGACGCTGCGTCGCATTAACTTTCAATTCCCGATTTTCAACTTTCAATTATTTATCCTTACATTTGTAAAATAAATAGTTTTATATCAATATGAAAGAAAACGAGATGGTGTTCGGCATCCGTGCCGTGATTGAGGCTATACAGGCTGATAAGGAGGTAGATAAGATCCTTGTGAAACGGGATTTACAGGGGGATCTATCCAAGGAGTTGTTCGAGGTGCTGAAGGGCCGCGAGATACCGGTACAACGTGTCCCGGCTGAACGCTTGGATCGTTTGACCCGGAAGAATCATCAGGGGGTGATCGCTTTTATGTCGGCGGTTACCTATCAGAGTTTGGAGGATATCGTTCCTTTTGTGTATGAGCAAGGGAAAGACCCTTTCATCGTATTGCTGGACGGGGTCACGGACGTGCGTAATTTCGGCGCTATCGCCCGTACCTGCGAGTGTGCGGGTGTGGATGCGATCGTGATTCCGGCCAAAGGGAGTGTCTCGGTGAACGCCGATGCGATCAAGACCTCCGCAGGAGCTTTGCATGTATTGCCGGTTTGTAAGGAGAGGAGTATCAACCAGGCGATCCGTTTCTTGCGACAAAGCGGGGTGAAAGTATTTGCCGCCAGCGAGAAAGCGGTAGAGAATTATACGGCAGTGAGGTATGAAGGGCCGGTAGCGATCGTGATGGGAGCGGAAGACACAGGGGTGTCTCCGGAGAACTTGCGTATCTGCGACAATATGGTGAAGATTCCTCAGTTCGGGACGATCGGTTCCTTGAATGTGTCTGTTGCCGCTTCCATTGTGGTGTACGAGGTGGTTCGCCAACGTATGAACGAGCAATAATAATATGTATATAAATCAGAGAGAGAAATGAAGAAAGTTATCGCTACAAAAAACGCTCCCGCCGCAATCGGTCCATACAGCCAAGCGGTGCAAGTTGGTAATATGCTGTTCGCTTCCGGACAGTTGGGGATTGATCCTGCTACCGGGCTTTTCGTCGAGGGATCTGTAAAGGAGCAAACAGCCCAAGCGTTCAAGAACGTTCACGCTATCTTGGCCGAGGCTGGTTATAGTATCAATGATGTGGTAAAAACGACTGTGTTTTTAGCGGATATGGGCGACTTCGCCGCTATGAACGAGGTATACGCCTCTCAATTTGAAGGTGCGTTTCCCGCACGTTCGGCAGTGGCCGTCAAGACCCTTCCGAAAAACGGTTTGGTAGAGGTCGAGGTGATCGCCGTGAAAGAATAGTCATAAGGAATAACGGGAGTAGTCTCATCGCTTGTCGGGACTACGCCCGTTACCCCTCAAGGTTACTTGCGTGATGCAATGGAGCCGCTCTCATAATCCGTTATATAGGTAATATCGGGAGCCTATTACCTTTTCTTTCTGTGAATGGGATTTGTGCCGTCACCCCGACCGAATAGTTTCTCGATCAAATCCTTCCGTCCCATCTTTTGCAATACTTGCGTGATCTGGCGGCGCGACTCGGGTTTATACCAGAAGAAGAACTGGCGCTGTGCCAATTTCTGTTCTTTCGAGCGGGCCGTATATACTTTCTCCAACGTATAAGGATGATAGCCGGTATAATACATCTCGGTGGCCAGTGTCATGGGCGTAGGCGTGAAGTCTTGTACCTGTTCCAACTGGAAATGCAGGCTTTTAGTGATTACCGCCAATTCCGCCATATCGGCCTCGGTACATCCCGGGTGGCTGGAAATGAAATAGGGGATGAGTTGCTGGTTCAACCCGTATTGCCGGTTTACCTTGTCGAATATCTTCTTGAACTGTCCGAATTGCGAGAAAGAAGGTTTTCGCATTTGCTTTAACACCTCGTCTTGCGTATGTTCCGGGGCCACTTTCAAACGGCCGGATACGTGGCGGGCGATCAATTCCTCGGTATAGGTCTGGGCCGCCTTATTCAGGGACTCGTCTGCGTAACGATGTAAGAGCAGGTCATAGCGTACGCCGCTTCCGATAAACGATTTCTTGATACCAGGGAGGCGATCTACCGCTTTGTAGATATCCAATAACGGTGTATGGTCTGCGTTCAGGTTCTTGCAAACAACGGGGGAAATACAAGAAGGCTTTTTGCATTTAGCGCAAATTCGCTCGTCTTTGCCCTTCATGCGGTACATATTAGCGGAAGGACCTCCCAGATCGCTTAAGTACCCTTTGAAATCGGGCATTTCGGTGATCGCTTTCACTTCCTTCAAGATCGATTCCTTGCTTCGCGAGGCGATAAACTTCCCTTGATGTGCCGATATGGTGCAGAATGCGCATCCTCCGAAACAACCCCGGTGGATATTTACCGAGAACTTGATCATCTCGAAAGCCGGTATCACTTTCCCTTTGTATTTGGGATGTGGTAAGCGGGTGTAAGGAAGGTCGTAGGAGGCATCTATCTCCGCTTCTGTCATAGGAGGGAAGGGGGGATTCACCACGATAACCTGTTTTCCCACTTTTTGCAAGATCCGTGCGGCGTTGTATTTATTCGATTCCTCTTCGATATGCCGGAAGTTCTTCGCTTGTTTCAATTTGTCTTTCAGGCATTCCTCGTGCGAGAAAAGCACGATATCATCCTCTTTCGTTTCCACTTTATCTGTCAGGTAAACCGTCTGCCGGATGTCTTTGATCTCGTTGAAAGGAATGCCGGATTTCAGGCGTTGTACCAATTCCTTGATCGGTTTCTCGCCCATGCCGTAAATCAGCAGATCGGCCGGGCTGCTGGCCAAGATTCCTGGCAACAGCTTGTCTTGCCAATAGTCATAATGCGTGAGCCGGCGTAATGAGGCTTCGATGCTGCCCAATACGACGGGTACATCCGGATAGAGTTCTTTCAGTATTTTCGTGTATACGATCGTCGGATAGTCCGGACGCATCCCCGGACGCTGGTCTGGTGTGTAGGCGTCGTCGCTACGTAATCGCTTATTGGCGGTGTAATGGTTAATCATAGAATCCATGGCACCGGCAGACACGCCAAAGAAAAGCCGGGGAGCACCCAGCTTCTTGAAATCCCGGTAGTCGCCCCGCCAGTCCGGTTGCGGTACGATCGCCACCCTTAAACCTTCGGCTTCCAGTACACGGCCGATAACAGCCGCCCCGAAAGAGGGATGATCCACGTAGGCATCTCCCGAGAAAAGGATCACGTCGAGGTAATCCCATCCCCGTGCCTCGACTTCTTTTTTCGTCGTGGGCAACCAATTATCTAGTTTAAATGTTTTCATAATACAAAGGTACGTGATAATCTTGGAATAATCATAGAGACGCCATTTATAACTTTTATTTATGGGGGATTCGTTTTTATGATTAGTAAGAGAACTATTAATCTCGTATCTTTGTGTCGAAAAGAAAAACAAACATTTAAAACAAGGATTCTTATGAAAACACTCACAGACGAGAAGCTGACGATTGTCGGCGCAGCAGGTATGATCGGTTCTAATATGGCACAGACCGCTATTATGATGGGCCTGACTTCCAATATTTGTTTGTACGACCCTTACGCACCGGGCTTGGAAGGAGTCGCCGAGGAATTGTTCCATTGTGGTTTCGAGGGTGTGAATATCACTTTCACCTCGGATATCAAGGAGGCTTTGACAGACGCTAAATACATCGTAAATTCCGGTGGTGCGGCAAGAAAGGCCGGTATGACCCGTGAGGATCTCTTGAAAGGAAACGCCGCTATCGCCGAGGAGTTCGGCAAGAACGTGAAGGCTTATTGCCCGGATGTAAAACACATCGTGGTTATCTTTAACCCGGCGGATATCACCGGTTTGATTACTTTATTGTATTCCGGCTTAAAGCCTTCTCAGGTCACGACATTGGCGGCGTTGGATTCTACTCGTTTACGCAGTGAGTTGGCAAAGCATTTCGGTATCTCTATGGATCAAGTCGAGAATTGCCGCACGTATGGCGGTCATGGCGAACAGATGGCCGTTTTCGCCTCTACCGCTAAGGTGGATGGTAAGCCTTTGGCAGAGCTTATCGGTACGGATGCCTTGACGAAAGATCAATGGACCGAGATACAGACAAAGGTTACGAAGGGGGGCGCTAACATTATCGCCTTGCGTGGCCGTTCTTCCTTCCAAAGCCCATCGTATGTATCTATCGAGATGATCGCTGCCGCTATGGGGGGCAACCCGTTCCGCTGGCCGGCTGGCGCTTACGTATCAAACGGCAAGTTCGATCATATCATGATGGCTTGGGAGACCTCGATTACGAAAGAGGGCGTGGCATTGAAAGATGTACATGGTACTCCGGAAGAAGAGGCGGCGTTGGAGAAGAGCTATAAGCATCTTTGCGCTTTGCGTGACGAGGTGATCGCTATGGGCGTGCTTCCTGCTATTTCCGAATGGCATAAATTGAATCCGAATATCAAATGATCGGAAATCAAGTGATTTAGATTCTTGCGGATATATCGAATCCCCGTTTGGATGGCTTCATGCCGGAAAACGGGGATTCTTGTTTTTATTTTATAGAAACTAGTTTCCGTTGCCTATTAAAAGGTTATCTTTGTAAATAGAATTGGGTCTAATCCTATTCTACGATATGCAATGAGAGATAGTATTACTCCCGATCCCAATGTGGTCTTTCCCGTAAAAGGATTTGATAATGTTACATACGTAAAACCTACGATAACAAAACCCAATATTATCGTTGGGAATTTCACTTATTTCAGTGATATTGATTTTGAGAGACATGTTACTCATCATTATGAGTTTTATGGGGATAAACTGATAATAGGTAAATTTTGTCAGATAGCATCGGGAGTGGAATTTGTTATGAACGGGGCGAATCACCAAATGAATGCCGTATCTACGTTTCCTTTCTATATATTAGAAGGATGGAAACAAGATGTGCCGTCTTTATCGGAGATGCCTTTTAAAGGAGATACGGTTGTGGGAAATGATGTGTGGATTGGTCAGAATGTAACCGTCATGCCTGGAGTTATCATTGGAAACGGTGCTATTATAGGAGCAAATTCTGTGGTTGCCCAAAATGTAGAGCCTTATACAATTGTTGCCGGAAATCCCGCGAAGGTTGTAAGGAAACGATTTGACGATGAATTGATAGAGTTATTGCAAGAACTTGCTTGGTGGGATAAAAGCATTAACGAGATTAACGCTCTTATCCCTATTTTGACTTGCGGCGACTTACGAAAAGTTAAAAAAGCTATCCAAAATTTAGTTGTTCATGATGATGAGTAATAAAGTTCGTTTCTCAAAAATGTAGGTTTCCGAAAGGTATTACCTTATTTATTCTCTCCAAACATTGCTCAGATGCGCTTTTTCGTTATGCGCCTATTTTATCTTTAGACCGGGGATCAAGGGTGTGCTATCTATCAACTCCAGTTCTTGTACCATCTGTAATGTTCCTTGCTTGTATTTTTGGAAATGGGGTGTTTGGATATGGCTTTTGTAAGCGTCTTGATCTGCGTAAATCTCAAGGATGGTTACTTTATTCGGATGCTCTTTCTCCGATACGGCATATAACGTAAGGACACCCGGCTCTAGACGCATGGAGGCCTCGATCTCTTCTTTCAAAAAGGCGTTATAACTGTCTAGCTGGGCCGGATCAACCGTGATCCTGGACAGACGAACTAAGTTTTTCCCGGGAGCTGGTCGAGAGGATTCTTTAATGATCTTCAACGCTTTGATGGCAGAAGGAAAACCGATATAGGGGAGGCATTGTATAACCGCTGCCGTAAGGGTCTCCTTGCTGTTGCCGGCCAGTAAGTTTCCTTCGAGATGCGAGTGAAGCTGACTTTCTGCTCCAAGGGTGGTTAGTATGCAATAAGCCAATAACTCCCGGGTCTTCAAATCTAACCCGTTACGGGTATATATATCGCCGAAGCAGAATTCAGTAAGGAACCGTTCTACTTCCGGGCCCATATTTCCCGGGACATCTCTCATGGCTTCTTTAATTCCCTCGCCATAAAGCCGGCTTTGTATGGCTTGCCCTTCCTTGTGGCGGTCTTCTTCCGTAACGGTAGCTTGTCTCTCCAGAGGTAAAGCGATGCCTTGTCGCTTGAAAACCTCGTTTATGGTGCTTAAGGCATTCAATGTTTTCGGGAAACCGATAAATGGGGCACATAGATATATTGCCTCTCGTAGCTCGACAGGGCTGACTCCTACGTTTAGCGCCGCTTGGGTGTGGGCGTTCAGTTGAGGTAAAGTCTGCATCGTGGCCAGTACGGTGCAAGTGATAAGTTCTCGGGTCTTTTTATCAAGATCTCCCGTGCGGAACACCTCTCCGAAGATAAATTTCTGGAGAATGTCCATCATTTCCGGATCTGTTCCTTGTCCGGTCAATGCCTCGCCTCCGAATAGCTCGGCGTAATTCTTTTTACAGAGTTCGATTCTGTCCATATTCTGTTCTGTTTTAGATGTTGGGATATCTTGTGCGAAGGCCGGTATGAAGCCTAGCAGGTAGAGTACGATTACTTTTGTTTTCATAAGGATCTCATTATTGTTTGACTTTACAAAGGTATTTGGATTTATCTCAAGCACATGTATACATATTACGGATGTTTGTATCAAAATTACCGTTTGCGAACGGATCAAGATTGGATAACATTGGGCTTGGGCAAACAAATAAAGCGCCTGCGATTCCCTGATGGGAGACGCAGACGCTTCCTTTCGAATAAACAGTCTTATAAAGTACGATCCGGATATAAGGCTTCCCACCATTCCGGCTCATCTTTCAGCCATTTGGCGAACCATGCGTAGATTGTATTTTGCCAGCCTATACGCTTCTGATAGCCTACGATACCATGGTTCTCGCCATCCACCTGTACGAATTCCACGGTCTTTCCCAGGATTTTCAAGGCAGCGAACATTTGGATACTTTCTCCGATCGGTACGTTCGTATCGGCGTTACCGTGAAGCAATAGGAGCGGGGTCTTGATCTTATCGGCGTTGAACAATGGGCTTTGCTTGGTAAAGAACTCCGGGGCGTTCCAAGGATAAGTCCCAGCATTGGCTACGGAACAATAGCCATACCCCCAATAGCCTTCGCCCCAATAGCTACTTAGCGCGCTGATACCGGCGTGGCTGATGGCAGCGGCGAATATATCCGTGCGGGTTTGTAGGTATTGCGTCATGAAACCACCGTAGCTGGCACCGATGCAACCGATCTTCTTTTCGTTCACGAACGAGTGTTCCTTGCAGAATAGTTTAGTGCCTTGGATAATCTCGTCGGCGGTCTTTATACCCCATGCGTTCACGTGGCGGGCGGCGAATTCCTGCCCGAACCCCGTCGTTCCACTAGGATTCAAGGTGTAGACCACGTATCCTAGAGCTGCGTACATGTGCATGGAATAACGCATTTCAAGGGCACGGTTCGTTGGAGAGGTTCCCCCATAGTAATAAACGATCATCGGATATTTCTTGCTTGGGTCGAAATGAGGCGGTAGATAATAACGGCCTTGGATGGTTGTTCCGTCATCCGACTTGAAGTTCCAATCGTGAACCTCACCTAGTGCGATGTCTTTTAATTTTTCTAGCGAGAGGTCATACATCAAACGGTTCTTCCCGCTTTTCAGGTCATAGGCGTAAAGGCGGTTGGCGTTGGACGTACTTTGTCCGTAATAGAAAAGAACCGGGGCGTTGTCGGCCAATGCGTATGATGTGATAATGTCCTCGGAGACGGCTACTTGCTTGATTTTCCCGTTTGCCGGGTCGCAAGTGTAGATCCGCTGGTAATCCTTGTCCTCGCAGAGAATGTAGATCTGTCCGTTGAAGCGGTTCCATACGGCATCGATCACGTTCGGGTTGAAATCCTTGGTGAGCGGGGAGGCTTTACGGCTTGTCAGGTCATATAGGAATAGCTGTCCATCGTATGAGTTGGAGATCTGTTCCTGCTTGATATTACGTCCGATCCCATCGAAGGCTTCACCATCGCCGGCTACTAATAACTGCTTACCATCGGGAGAGAAAGCCGCTTGGTTTACGTAAGGAGCTTTTTCCCAGATCGTATCGATCGCCATGGTCTGCAAGTCCAGTTTGTAAAGGGAGTTGCGGGAGTGGGGTAAGGAGGTGTACACCCGGTCGCTGGTACTGAACAACAGATAACGGCTATCGGCGCTGATATCGTTGATATAGGTATCTGTATGTCCGAAGGTAAGTTGCTCGTACAATCCTGTTTTCAAGTCATAACGCCAGATGAAAGAGCGGTCGCGGAAACCTGGGATACGATCTGCCGGCTCTAATACACGGATCAGGTCCGTCCCTTCCTTGGGGCCTTCCTCTTCTACGGTGTAAATAAGCGCGGATTCATCGGGGGTGAATATGAACCGGCCTTTCGGGAGGTCCGGTACTAATACCGTTTGTTGGTAGGTAACCGGATCTACGGTTACCAGCTCCGTACCATCTAGGCCGGTACGGGTGTAATACAACAGGTTACTTTTAGGCATCCATTTGGCGGTCGCCAGGAAACCTCCGTCTTGCAATAAGACCCGTCCGGTAGCGGCATCCATTAATTGCCCGTACGATTCGCTCTTGCCTTCCGGGAACCGGTTGACGTATTTTACCAAAGCATATTTCCCGTCCGGAGAGACACTTACACCTTGGAAATCTTTTCCTTCTATGATATTCAGGAGGGTATAACGCTTCTCCGGGTTCAAAGAGGCTACAACTCTTGCGTCTGCTTCACTCTTGAAGGTTGCCTTTAGGCTGGGAGGACAGGTGTCGGTTTCCGCTGTCAGGTATTTAACGATTACTTGATAGCGGCGGGGTTCCATCACCAACTCGGAAGATGCTCCGACCGGTTTGTCATTGACGAATACCTCGAATGCCCCGGGACCCGATATTTCGAGCGTACCTTTTACGTACCGGTCGCTGTTCAAGAAGAAGGAAAATAGATGCAAGGCGTATCCTTTTTGCGGGGTGGCGAAAGTGATCATTCCTGCCGTGTCTGCGTTGAGGACTGTAGCGTTTGCCAGCGTTTGCTCGAACGGTAAGGTCGCTTTTAATAGGGTTTTCGCCTCGAAAGGCTTACCGTTTACATTGAGGCTGTCCGCTAGGATCGGTTTGTTTACCGTGAACGGTCCCGCATGTTGGAATTGCGTCACTTTCACGTCTTCCATGGCGTAAAGCGAAAGGGCGGAAAGAAGCAATGCCGGGATTAAGTTTGTTTTTCTGTTCATATATAAATTAGTTTAGGATAAACGTTTTTACGCAAGCGATGCGAGGCTGTAAAGTTCTATCGGATTTATGGTAACTGCCCTTCCCATAGAAAACAATCGCTGAATAAGGATCGTTCCTTGAAGTGAGTTGGTTTCTCGAACAAGCCGAATACGGACGATCCGGAACCAGACATGGCGGCATATAAGGCGCCTTCCTCGTATAAAGTGTCCTTGATCCGCTTGATCACGGGATGCTTGGGGAATACACTTCTCTCGAAATCGTTCACTATCCGCTCTTTCCATTCGGATACAGGCAATTTGATGATCTCCTTCAAAGAGGTCTCCGGGACTTTTGGTGTCACCATCGAATAGGCTTCTGGGGTGGAGACGGCTACGTCCGGTTTGACCAAACAGAGGTAATAATCCTTCAGGGATAAATCTACGGGCTCGAACTGGTTTCCCGTACCGGTAGCAAATACCGGCGTGTTACGGATAAAGAACGGGCAATCGGCTCCAATGGCAGACGCTATCGCCTCTAACTCATCCGGGTGGATACCCAAACCACAGAAATCATTGACTAGCTTCAGCATAAAAGCGGCATCGGCAGAACCGCCTCCCAATCCAGCGCCAAAAGGTATAGCTTTCAGCAAATGGATCTCCAGCGGAGGAATCTCGTATCTCGCTTTTAGTGCGTTCAGTGCTTTTATGACAAGGTTCTTCTCTTGGGGAGCGTCTACCGGGATTCCGGTTTGCGTGAGGCTTTGCTGATCAGAGGCGACGATCTCAAGGGCATCCTTTACGGGGATCGGATAGAAAATGGTCTCTATATTATGATAACCGTCCGGACGTTTGCTTACCACGTTCAGACCTAAGTTTATCTTGGCATTCGGAAAACAGATCATAGTACTTAATGTTTGTTTTTATATGGTACGCGAAGATAAGAAGATATCCTTATAAACTTTATGTTTTATTGTTCTTGTTGTTATTAGGAAAGAAGGAGACGGGGCTTGCCCCGTCTCTACAAATAGCTATGCGTCTTCCTTGTTTTGTTTTAGTTGCAAGATATCTTTGGCATTGAGTGAGGTTACGACGGGCTGGCCGGTTTCTTGTTCCAGTCTCATACGTGCTTCTTTGGCGATATTACCTCCTCTATGGGCAACGTTCATATGGTCTACCATTGTTTCCGGTGTTGTCGCCTCTGATATTTCTTTGGTGGAAAGTTCGGCGAGCATGTTTAATACCAATTCTTTATTGGTCATATTGTCTCGTAGATTCTCTTTTTTCAGTCCCTTGAATTGTTTGTATTCCTTAGCTGTCTTTCCTGCCCATGTTTTATAAATGATATCGGTGAGGGTGGCGAATTGCGTCCCTTCTTGCAGGCCATGAGATTTCCATTCGTCGGTCAGGTCTTTGCGTATCTCTATACTTTTAAGGCGTTGATTGATCCAGCTATCCGAATAACCTAACCGTTTGTAGTCTGTCATTGCTTGTTCGATGGATAATTCGGGATCTTGCATTTGGTCAAGCCGCTCTTTAGCGACCTGTGCCATCCACAGTTTAAAAGGTTCAGCCTTGGGAGAGGGGATGGATTGTATCAGGCGGAATAACTGCTCGGTGGTGGCGACATCGGTTAGGCGCATTTTACCGTCTTCGGCAAGTAATCTCAACTGGCTACAATTTGTAGCCGTTTCGTTCCCTTCTTTTTTTAAGCGTGTTTTTAGTACGCTCCAATACTTTCTCGGGTTATCACTTTCGGTTAATACGGCTATTACGTCAATGATGGAGAAGAACCATTCTTCCCGTTCGCTGTTCCAAACAGTACGTACTTTTTTCTCTTCAAAGATTTTGATTGCGTTTTGTTGTGTCATTTATATTATATATTAGTTCTTACAAAGATAAGGTTTCCGTATGAATAAACGTAGAAGGATCTATTTTTACTTGATACCAAAAGTATATAAATATAAAAGGTGTGATAAAACCTGTTTACCACACCTTCCATATATCCGGATCGGCCTTTATTAAGGCTCTGCGAGCATTTCTTTGGCGATTATCTCGGCCTCGGCTTTATCTGAATCTTTTTGGATGTTGGGCAATTCAAGGCCATAACCTTTGATTTTGTCCTCACGTTTCAACATCAAGGCGATAAAGAGGGCGAGTACACCGAAGCTGGCGAAGACCGCCATTGGTATCGTATAGTCGTAAGCCGGCTTACCCGTGCCATTGTCGATTTTACAATACGTATCCAATATCCAGCCAATTAATAAGGGCACCATGCTTAGACCGATATTCTGTACCCAGAAGATCAAGGCATAAGCCGTACCTAATTGTTTCTCCGGGATAATCTTCGGAACAGATGGCCACATCGCCGACGGAACCAAAGAGAATGCGATACCCAGTACGACCATCACGATGGTAGCGAACCACCATTGGTTCAAGATCGGAAGCGTAAATAATAAATGTACGCCGATCAACATCAAGGCTCCATAGATCATGATCGTCGCCCCTTTACCCTTGCGATCGTATAAATTACCGAAGAACGGGGTCAGAAGAATCGTACCGAAAGGTAGGATAGCCGGGATGTTTCCCGCCAGTTCCGGATCTACGTTATATTTATTGACCATCAAATCCGTGGCGTATTTCAAGAAGGGGAATACGGCCGAGTAGAACAATACGCAAAGTAGAGCGATTAGCCAGAACCCCTTGCTGGTTACGATCAACACGATATCTTTCAAACGGAATGGTTCTTCCTCCTCCGCTTGTTCAATAGCGTCCATCGAAGCGTCTAGTTTGCGATCCATCACGCAAAATACGAGGAAGGCGATCAAGCCGATACACAACATGCAAAGGCAAAGCAAGATGGGAGCGGAGATACTACCGAAATACTTGGCGGCGGGAACCGTGATAGACAAGGCTAAGGCCGTACCCAAACGAGCCGTAGCCATCTCCAAGCCCATTGCCAACGCCATTTCTTTACCTTTGAACCATCGTACGATAATCTTAGATACCGTGATACCGGCGGTCTCCACCCCGACACCGAAAATAGCGTATCCGAAGGCCGCTACCATCACTTGCGCTTTCCATCCGAAAAGCTCTCCTTCCATCGTGAACGAATCCGAGATGGCATAATATTTAATGGAACAACCGATAATCATCAAAAGACAGGAAGTGACCCCAGTGAAACGAACACCCATCTTGTCCAGAATGATACCGCCGATAATCAACATGAATAAGAATACGTTGAACCAACCGTAAGCGCTGGTAAACCAACCATATTCCGTACTGTTCCAACCCAACTGTTCTTCCAGCATCGGCTTGAGCGGAGCCATTACATCCGTGAGGAAGTATCCGCAAAGCATCGTGAATGCCGCCAAAGCGAGCACACTCCAGCGTGCGACTTTCGAGTCGCTTAGTTTCTGATGAATTTTTTCTATCATGATATTTGTTTTATAGAGTTATATTATTTGTTTTCGTCTTCTTTCATGAACAAAGGGAGAGCGTCCGCTACGATAAACGTACTTCCTCCGATAAAGATCAAGTCGTTCTCACGGGCGCAATCTAACGCTTTCTCGACAGCGTCTTGTACCGTATCGCAAAGAGTCCCTGATAAACCGTGTCGCATGGCCTGCGCCGCGAAATCCTCTACAGGCATCGCTCTTTCCACGGAGGCTTGCGTGAAGAAATAAAAAGCGTCTTGCGGCATCAGGGAGAGTACACCATCGATATCCTTGTCGTTTACCATACCTACAACCATATAGATTTGCCCGCAATATTCACGCAATACTTTCAGGTGCTCCGCTATGTGTTCCCAACCACCTACGTTATGTCCCGTATCGCAAATTACGGTAGGTTTAGAGCGCAAGGTTTGCCAGCGTCCTTTCAGACCCGTTAATTCCGTCACGTGGCCGAAACCCTCGTGTACCGCTTCCGGGATAATATCCACGCCCAGTTCCGAGCGCAATATATGGATGGCAGATAATACGGTTACGGCGTTTCTTACCTGTACCTCTCCACCAAGCTGTCCTTCTATTTCCCCATATTCAACGGAAGGGAAAAACCATTTACCACCAACCGTCAGCTTACATTCTTCTTTTACCATATCCATTCGTTGGGCGTAATAGAAAGGTGCGCCTACTTTTTCTGCTTTGTTCTTGAAAACGTCATAAACCGTGTGTTTCTCCGTTTCTCCGAGAAGTGCCGGTACGCCTCTCTTGATAATACCGGCTTTCTCTGCCGCTATTTTCTCTTCCGTATCCCCTAGGAATTGTGTATGGTCCAGACTGATATTCGTGATGATACTCAAGATTGGCTTGATGATGTTCGTGCTGTCCAAACGACCTCCCATCCCGACCTCGATAACGGCATAGTCTACCTGTTGGTCTCGGAAATACTCGAAGGCCATGCTGGAGGTTAGCTCGAAGAAGGAAGGATGCAGAGGCTCGAAGAAAGAGCGATGACGCTCGACGAAATCGACCACGTAATCTTTGGGGATCTTTTTCCCGTTCACCCGGATGCGTTCCCGGAAATCCACCAAGTGGGGAGAGGTATAAAGCCCGACTTTGAAACCGGACTGACGGAGGATGGCTGCCAGTAAATGGCAGACCGAACCTTTGCCGTTCGTTCCGGCTACATGGATCGTTTTATAAGCTTTATGTGGATTTCCCAGATAATCATCTAGGGCGATACTTGTACCCAAACCGGGTTTGTAGGCGGAAGGTCCGCTGTGTTGGAAGACCGGGATGCTGGTATATAGATAGTGTAGCGTTTCCTCGTATGTCATGCTTTTATAAATTAGATGCTACAAATGTAGTTAATTTTATTTATACCTTCGCGACTTGTTTATAAAAAGGAAAGAAAAGAAAATGGAGACACAACGTGTGACCTATACGCCCCAAGGAGGCGTTTGTTCTAAGTTGATGGTAATCGATGCTCGGGATGGCGTGATAGAGAATGTGCAGATCGTGGGTGGTTGCCACGGAAACGGGCAGGGCATGTGCGCCTTGCTGAGAGGTATGCGTATCCAAGATGCGATCGGACGTTTGTCCGGCATCGATTGCCATGGAAGGGGTACTTCATGCCCGGACCAGATGGCGCAGGCATTGAAGCGATTCAACCAATGATCAATTTGTATCCGATTCCCCGGATATTTAAGATCTTGATAGACCCGTCTTTCGATAACTTATGGCGTAGCTTGGTGATGAAGACGTGTAGGCTGCGGGCGTTGAAGAAAGAGTCATCTCCCCAAAGGTCTGTCAAGATCTCTTTCATCGGTAATACTTGGTCTTTATTGTCGCAAAGGCGTTTCAGTATCTCGGATTCCCGGTTGCTGAGGAGTTGTTTTTCCCCTTGGCAGGTCAATGTCTGCGTGATGGAATCGAATGTATAAAGCCCTATACGGAAGGAGGTAGCTTCTTGCTTCTGGACAGATACCTTATGCAGCAGCGCCTTGATGCGCACGATCAATTCTGCCATGCCGAAAGGTTTTTTCAGATAGTCGTTGCCTCCTAGCTCGAAGCCCTCCACCACGTCGTTGGCCGCGGAACGGGCTGATAGGAATAAGACAGGGGTATGCGTGTCTGTCTTACGGATCAATTTGACCATCGTGAAGCCATCCATCTTCGGCATCATGATATCCGCTACGATAATGTCCGGATTGATCTCCGCGTAGCGGGAGAGGCCTTCCTCGCCATTCGCCGCTAGGGTTATGTCGAACTCGTTTCCATCCAGCGTATCTTTGATGATCATTGCCAATGTAGGTTCGTCTTCTACTAATAATACTTTTATCTTTTCCATGTTTGATCGTTGATTTTTCGGGTTATCGTTTAAAATGCAGGGTAAAGGTAGAACCTTTGCCGAGTGCGCTTTCCACACGAACCGTTCCTCCGTGTTTACCCATCATGTCTTTTACGTAATACAACCCCAGTCCGTAACCTTTCACGTCGTGGATGTTGCCTTGGGGAACCCGGAAGAACTTGTCGAATATCTGTCGCAGGTTGGTTTCGCTGATACCCGGGCCGTTGTCGGTTACGGAGATTGTTGTCTCACGGTCGTTTTGCCGGGCGGCTACTTCGATACGGCAAGGTTCCTTGTCGGCATATTTGATCGCGTTATCGATAAGGTTGCTCAGCATATTATATAGGTGGGTACGATCGGCCACCAATTCTATATCCTCGGGAATGGAGCTGGTAAACTCCACGGGTTTGTTCGCTTTCAGTCTATATTGCTCAATTAAGGGGGCCGTAAGCCCGCTTAAAGAGATCGTTTCGGGCCGTAAGCGGAAAGTACTGCGGTTCTCTACGGCGAGCGTCAATATTTGCTCCACCAGTCCGGTAAGATGAATAAGCTGGTCTTTTACGATCGTCAGGTATTTCCGCTGTTTCTCATTGACAGGATCGCCGAAATTCAATAATGCGTCTACGGCGGCATAACCGACGCTGATCGGGGTTTTCAGCTCATGTGTCATGTTGTTGGTGAAATCGGTCTTTAGCTCCTCCACGGTCTTTTGCTTCAAGATGGTACGGAGCAAATAGATGAAAGCGCAAATAATCAGCAAAAGCAATAGGAAAGAGGAGATCAGGATACCTTTCATCTGGGTGAGTATCACGCTGGCCGGCGATTTAAGATACAAGCGATATAGTAATGTACTCTCGTTATGGAGCGGGTAGTCGAAATACGTCGGGTTTTTCCATGTAGTGAACCGTTCCGGATTGTTCAGGTGCATCCAACTTTTCTCTTCCCCGTTGACCGACTTATAAATTGTCACCAACTCATGTTCTGTCATGATATTTCTAGCCTCCAGCTCCAAAGTCAATAATTTGTTGTAAGCCTCGAAATTGACCGGTTTTATGGAATCTATATTGGCGTGCATCGCTTGTTGCACCATATCTTCCAACTCTCCGATTATGTATAGATAATCCGTCAGCGTAGAGTCTATCGAGCTAAACTCTTCCTCATCGTCCCCGTAATCGATACTTACCCCTAGGCGTGAGATGGGGAGCTTTGTCTGGAGTTCCTTCCTCTCGTCGGTGTTCGTATCTTGCTCATCGATATGGGTACCGTTTTGTTTGTCCGTATCGTGTTCATCGGGCGAATCTGCCGCCGAGTTGAAATAGATCTCTTGGGTTTGAGGCCCCAGCACCCCCTGTTCTTTCTTGACAGACCGGATGCGCAGGAACAACTCCTTATAGTCGGCGATCTTCATCGCTTCCTCTATATTGATCTCCATTTGCTTATATAAGGTTTCATATAAACCTTTCAACCAGTATCCTTGGAATACCAGTAGCCCGGCTAGCGATAAGGTGATCAGCAAAGCGATTAACTTAAAACGAAGTCTGATGTTCATGAACTCTCTTTATGCTTGTAACCGAATTTATCGCTAAAATAGATAATTTTTACAACATGAGCTTCTAATTTGCAAGATAAACTTTATATCGGCGATTGTAAATATTTATTAAGGATACTCATTAATGCCCCGATATCAATTGGTTTGGCCAGATGATAATCCATGCCCGCTTTGATGGCGTTTGTCACGTCTTCTGAAAAAGCGTTGGCGGTCATGGCTATGATCGGCATATGTGCGGTGTCTTTTCGCTGGAGGGAACGAATCTGCCGGGTAGCCTCGTAACCATCCATGACAGGCATCTGGATATCCATCAGTATCATCTGGTAAAAGCCTTCTTCTGATTGGGAGACTTTATGAACGGCCTCCAGGCCATTTACCGCCGTATCGATCGCGACACCGGTACTACCGATGATCTCTACGGCTATCTCTTGATTTAACTCGTTGTCTTCCACGAGCAAGACACGCTTGTCGGAATAGTCGGCGTTCGATAACTTGAACGGACGGATCGGTTCCGGCTGGCCTTCTTCATCGAGGAAGGATTTCAATACTTGGATCAACTTGGATTTATAGAGAGGCTTGGTGATAAACCCGTTGGCCTTTGCTTCCTTGGCCTCGGCCTCATATTCCTCCAGATCGTATGCGGAGAGAATGATGATCGGGACATCCGCTCCCACGAAACGCCTGATTCTCCGGGTTGTCTCGATACCGTTCATTTGAGGCATTTTCAGGTCGATGATCACGGCGAAGTAATCCTTGCCGGCCAAATGATGTTGCCGTACTTTTTCTATGGCATCGCTGCCCGAATAAACACATTCACTGTTTATCCCGATTTCCTGTAGGCAGTTACACGTGCTTTGGCAGGCGATCTTATCGTCATCTACCACGAGAACTTCCAAATCTTCGGCCTCGATTCTCTCAGCCTGTTTCTGGTCTCGGTATGCCAAGGGCATATTGATCGTGAAACGGGAACCTTTGCCATATTCACTCTCTACCTTGATATCTCCTCCCATCAATTGGATGATTTTATGGCTGATCGCCATGCCGAGACCGGTTCCTTGTATTGTCTTGATCTCATCATCGCTCGCACGCTCGAAAGGCAGAAATATCTTATCCAGGAACTCCGGTTTCATGCCTCTTCCATTGTCCTCGAACACGAACTCGTAATTACCGATGCCGTCATGAGGTTCTTTCTCATAGATATCTATTGTGATGCGGCCTTTGTCCGGTGTATACTTGATTGCGTTCGAGAGGATATTCATCAATACCTGCTTGATCCGTTGCGTATCACCTTTTACGTTCTCGTGCTTCAGATTTTTGAGATGTATGTCCAGGGTCTGTTGTTTGCTTTTTATTTCCGGCTGCATCATGACGATCAAGTCTTGCAAGAGTTCCCCCACGTTGAAATCGTCTTCGGAGAGGATCAGCCTGCCACTCTCTACCTTGGACATATCGAGTACCTCATTGATCAGGCTCAGTAATAATTTAGAGGCTCCGTTGATTTTCTCCAAGCAATCGAGTACTCTTTCACGTTCGTCCACGTGAGCTTGCGCTATGGCTGTCATTCCCATGATAGCGTTCATGGGAGTCCGGATGTCGTGGCTCATGCGGGCGAGGAAGTCCGATTTGGCTTGGTTGGCTTTTTCGGCCGATTCTAGTGCCTCTTTAAGCTGCCTCGACTGTTTCTCCAATTTCTTTTGTAACTCCTTCTGCTCAGTGATATCGGTGATATTGATGTAGACAATAAGATAGATAGGCTCGTCACCTTCCCAGCCAATGCATTCCCCGTTCAACTGTAGCCAAGCACTGTGTCCATTTTTGTCTTTCGACTGGATAACGAAATGTACGGGTTCTCCTTTCAACATACAGGGGATATGGGTGTCCATCGTATTGTGGCTTGCCTCGTCTAGACGGGAAAAGGGGCTGAACGTTGCGAAAGAATTCTTGTCAGCGCCGGAGAATTCCTTGTATTTATCGTTCGCTTCCAGTAGCGTGAAATGACCGTCCTTATGTACCTTGTGCTTGGAAATGAAACCGGGGATATTGTCGTAAGCTATGGTTTGCTCGATCCGTCTCCGCATTATGTCTTCCACATCGGTCATCACGGTATAAGAGATCGGGATACCGTCTTGAAGCTGCTTGGTAAACGTAGACGTGATCTTTGTCCATCTCTCCCCGTTCTTCGTGGGCATTTGAAAAACGACCTCGTAACCGTTGGAATTGTTCGCTAACGCCCCATAGATATTATCGGATAATATATTCCAAGCCTCGTCGTAACCTTTAAAGTACAGGTCGGGCTTGTTATGGAAAAGGGTCTCGTACTCGTCTTTCGAGTAGCCTATCATATCGTAGTAGAAATCATTCGCCCATAAAAGTGTGAAATGCTCGTCTAGTAAATGCTTGCTGACACTGGCTCCCGTAAGTCCCATCAGTAAATTGTACTCAAAATCCGTTCCCCAGTCTTCCATTATATATCTTTTTGATTATCTTGCAAAGTTAAAGATTATCAAGGATAACCGACGGGATTCTATTTTCGATAATATGTTCTGTTTTTGCTCCCTATTAGTCGGAAGCGTTTAAATGATAGGAGTAGGTATACGATTTGCCCCTATACTCTTGCGGAGTCATGCCTGCGTGTCGCCGGAAGAATTTATTGAAGAACGACAGGTTGTTGAAGCCAAGGTCCATCGCTATGTTCTTAATTTCTTGGTCGGTCCCTTTTAATTGGGTCTTAGCGTCTATGATTATTATCTGCGTGAGTATCTCTTGAGGAGTCTCGCCGGTCGCTTTTTTGATGGATGTCGAGAAATAAGAGAACGTTAGGCCCAGCTTCTCGGCATAGAACGATACGTTATGTTCTTTCGTATAATATTTCAATACGATATTCAGGAACTCTTGGTAGATTTGTAAAGGCCGTGTGAGCTCTTGTTTCTCCAGCGGATAAGTTTTACAATATATTTCTACGATACCCTGGCTGCACATCGTGAAAATGGCTTTTATCATTTCTTTATTACTCAAGATATCGGGATATACGGTATATTGGTAAAGAAGCTCGTAAAAGTCCGTGATCAGGTTGGCCCTGCTCTGGGAGATCTCTATGACCGGATACCTGTAGATCATCGGCAGATAGCCCATCGTGCTCTTGATGAAATTTGCGTAACACATGAAATCGAAGGAGAACGCGATGAAATAGATCAAGACATCCGGGGATATCTCCTGTATTTGTATGCAGCTATTGGGCAGCAGCGTTACGATATTGAGCCTCGAAGTGATGGATTCAGACATATTGATGGTTGAGCGTATTTGCCCTTCCGCGCAAAGGATAAAGGCCCCGGCTTTTATCTTACAAGGGATATTAATAAACTGCTTGAGTTCATCGGCGGATATGTATTTGCCGACCATAAAGTCGGTCGGTGAATCAAGGCAGAGGAATTGTTTATCCATGTTGTAAGATTTTTGATGTCAAATATAAATATTAATCGAAACTCAATCGCCGTGAGAGGAAATGTAGAACATATTATCCAAAAAAATGGTTCGTCAAGGCTAGGTAAGCTCTTTTACGCCCAGAAATTTGAAAGGTATCGCGGGCTTGAAGTCTTTTGAGGCGTTACCATGATAGGTTTCGCCGTTGGCGATGGATAATTTAAGTACCGGGGCACCTTCCGATAAATCCATATCCCGCAGTCTTACCCAGAACGTGTTCGGGGTGAGGCTCGACTCGAAGAAGTAGATCAGGTTCTTGCTCTCGGATACCGTTCTCCATTGTGTCGTAGAGATTTCCGGGCTTTCGGGAGTCGATATGCCATAAGGAACGGAGGCATTGCGAATCACGCTGAATACGCAGGCGATAGCAGTCTTCTCATCGTCTGTCTTAGGTACGGCATTGATGTAAAAACTGGCTCTGGCGAAACGATCCGACGCACGGTTGGTTCCCGGAAGGAAACTCAAGCCTCCGATGGATTTCCAATACTCGCAAAGGGCCAACTGTTTGTCGTAGGTTGGCGAATTGGTCATCACGTTATATTCCTTGCTGTGGTAGACGGTTAGTTTACCCCCGATATACTCGAAGATGGCACAATCTCCGGTTGCGTCGGAGATCGACAGATGCAAGGTCGCCAAGCGAGAGCCGTCCGGCATCTTATCGGATACTACCTGAAACGTGTCTTCTCCGACCAGAGAGACCGCTTCTTCTACCGTGGCGAAATTATCTAGCATATATTGTACCCATATCGTTATGGCGAGGCCCGGCTTGTCCTTGTCTCTTACCGGGTATTGGGCCTCGGGTAGCCATAGCAAGTTCGCTACCAGTCCTTTCTCGTTCATCCCGTCCGTACTGGCTATCTCGAAAGCGGATGTGATGATGCTGCCGTATTTTGACTTCCATTTCAGGGAATCTTCTCCCGTCTCCCCATTTCTCTCCATCCCCCGTGGAAACACCCACAGGTTACTGTGCATATCGGTCTTCCAATCCATCGAACGGCCGGTCGCCACCATCCCGTTCGTTCCTGAATAAACTACTCTTGTACACATGATCCTCAATTTTTAATATACTTTACTTCTTGTGTTTGATTGATATATCAACAATAAGCGTTCTTTAAAGTTCGGCCTCGATAAGACTAAATAACATTTCTGATAAGACTAGATAAGACTCTGTAAGCGAACGATAACATAGTCTTTAAAAAGAATGCGCTTCCTTTGCGTTAACGAAAAATGATAAAACGAACTAAGATGAAACGTATTATTTATTGCATGATTTTAAGTTTGCTGATGAGTTTCGGCGAGATTATGGCACAGGGTATTTCCGGAAAGGTGATGGATGGCAAGGAACAGCCGGTGGACGGTGTGGCGGTGATTTTACAGACCCTCGACTCCGTGTATGTGGATGCCGTCGTTACCGATACACTTGGGTGTTTCCGGCTGGATCATCCTCTTGACCGCTCGTACCGACTTATTTTCCAACATATCTTATACAATACGGCAGAGAAGGTGATAACCGGTGCGGAGGTAGGAATGGTGGTCCTTGAGGACAAGGATTACCAGTTGGCCGAGATTACCGTGAAAGGAGAACGCCCGCAAGTGAAATTAGAGGGAGGAAAGTTGACATATGATGTCCCACAATTGATGAAGAATAAGACCGCCACGAACGCTTTCGAGGTCATCAAGGACTTACCGGGTCTTATCGAGCGGAATGATAACCTGGAACTGGTAGGTGCCAGTCGCTTGAGTATCGTCTTGAACGGGCAATTGACCACGATGTCTGCCGACCAATTGATCCAACTGCTGAAAAGCATGCCTGCCTCAAGGGTGGAGAAGGCCGAGGTAATGTATAACGCCCCGGCGAAATACAACGTGAAAGGAGCGTTATTGAATGTCATATTGAGTAAAAACGAGTCTGATACCCATTCTTGGCAAGGGGAGGTGGGTACGAGTTACAAGCAGAACCGCCGCGCTAGCGGGGATGCCCACGTGAACTTGCTGTACGCGAATAAAGGCTTTAACATGGATTTCTTGGTAAACGGCATGAAGGGCCGGCCGGTATCGGGCGAGGATATGCTGGCACGTCATACATTAAACAATAGCGTGACGGAAATAACTCAACACAACCGGGGGATCACTCATTATAACTTGGCTACGGCTCGTTTAGGCATGGATTATACATTTGCGAATAAAGACAAACTTTCGCTTGCGTATTATTTACGCGGGAGTAAACCTAAGACAGAGCGAACCTCTATAACTACCTATCAGGATATGTCGGACCCGGAGAATACTTCTGTCAGCACAAGCGATATTAGTAACGATGACCGTTCGGCAACCCACAATATTCGTTTGCAGTATGATAGCCATAAAAATCTCTCTGCCGGGATAGATTTCACCCGTTTCCATTCCCCCTCGACGCTTTATTTCCTGGATGAGAATACGGGCGGTACTCATACGGATTTGATCAACAATACAGGGCAAGACGTATCCCGTTGGTCTGTATTCCTGAACAAGACCCATGATTTCAGTACCGGATGGAGCTTGAACTATGGCTTACACGGCGGGTACGCCTCTTCCTGGAATTATTCCGAATATTTATATAACCGGGGAAATGGTTATGAGATAGACGAGGAGGAGTCTGAGAACAATACGCAGAAAGAATATAGCGCCGATCTTTTCGCCGAGGTTTCCAAGAGTTTTAACGAGCGTTTCTCCGCTACGGTCGGGCTGAAAGGGGAGTATTTTAAATCGGATTATACCTCTGCCAAGGAAAGCATGAACTTATGGAATGAATGGTCTTTGTTCCCTACGGTATCTTTGAGCTATGTGTTCTCTCCGTCGCATATGCTTCAATTCGAGGTGAGCAGCGATAAGACTTATCCCGGTTACTGGCAGGTTACGCCCCAGGTCATGCCTATAAGCTCTTATTCCGAGGTGATCGGGAATCCTTCCTTGAAGCCTTATCGCTCGTATGAGGGGCAGTTGATCTATATCTTCCGGCAGAAATACATGTTGGTCGCTTTCTGTGAGTATACGCCGGATTATTTCGCCCAAATGCCTTACCAAAGCGATACGGAGTTGAAAAACATCTTTCGTTACGAGAATATGGACTATAGCTTGGAGGCCGGGCTTGCGCTGGTAGTTCCATTCAATGTGGGAAGTTTCTGGAATAGCCGTGTCACCTTGCGGGGATGGCGCATGCAGGAGAAGAATAGTGATTTCCACGGCATGTCGTATAATCGTGAGGCCTATGTCGGGTTGTTCCATATGAGCAATACCTTCAATCTCTGTTCCCGGCCTAACTTGAAACTGACCGTCGACGGCCAGTATGTAACCCCGGGTGCCATTCAAGGTGTTTACGACCTCGGCTCCATATATGAGGTATCTGCCGGCTTGAAATGGACCTTTATGGACGACCGGGCCAGCTTGACCCTGAAAGGGAATGACCTCTTTGCCACAGGTATTCCCCGGTCTATCAAGATAAACCAAGGAAACCAATGGAGCCGTTTGAGGAAGCTGAACGACGAGCGTTGCTTGCAACTGTCGTTCGTCTGGAAATTCGGCGGCTATAAGGCGAAGAAACACGAATCGGTAGATACCTCCCGGTTCGGGAAATAGAGACCTTACATAGCCTTGGTACTTGCCTCTATCTGTTCCATCAAAAGCGTGATATTGCTCATGAATAGCTTGACGGAGATCGCTAGCAGGATGATGCCGAAGAATTTACGGATCAGGTATATGCCGCCTTTTCCCAATGCTTTCTCTACTTTGCGTGTCATGCGGACGACGAAATAGACCCATAGCATATTCAGTACCAAGGCTACGATAATATTTACGCTGGCATATTCGGCCCGAAGCGATAACAAAGTGGTGAACGATCCCGCCCCGGCCAGCAGCGGGAATACCAGCGGTACCAACGTTGCTTCCTTGATCGGCCCTTGGTTCTTGAAAATCTCGATATCGAGGATCATCTCCAGCGAGAGGAGGAAGATCACGAAAGCGCCGGCCACGGCAAACGACTCGATGTCTACGTGGAAAAGCCTGAGCAATATATCTCCGGCATAGAAGAACCCTAATAACAGCAGGAAAGAGATCAGGGTCGCTTTCAATGCGTTGACATCCTTCCCCTTATCCTTCAGGTCAATGATGATGGGGATGGCCCCGATTATATCGATAACGGCAAATAATACGATAAAGGCACTAAGTATTTGCTGGAAGTTGAAATCTGTAAACATGACGTTATCCTCCTATATTTTTATGTCTTCGTAAAGATAGGCATTTTCCTTGAATTGGTCAATAAGACGAGATTATTGGTGTGTGTAACTAATTTTAGCGGACAAAGGTTATCAACATACCGGAATTATTCTTATATTAGAAGCAGTAATCATTAAATCGAAAGGCCATGGGAGCAAAGAAGAATTTTGTGTTGGACACGAACGTCATATTACATGACTATAAGTGTATCGAGAACTTTCAGGAAAATGATATCTATCTACCCATCGTGGTGTTAGAGGAGCTGGATAAGTTCAAGAAGGGCAGTGAGCAGATCAATTTCAATGCCCGGGAGTTTGTCCGGGAGCTAGACTTGTTGACCAGCAACGATCTCTCCTTGAAAGGTGCCTCCTTAGGGCCGGGCAAAGGTACTCTCTACATCCGGACAGGGGAGGTCTTTCACCCGACCGTGGCAGCCTCTTTCCCCGAGAAAACACCGGATCACCGTATCCTCTCCTGTGCCCTGAGTATCGCTGAGAAGGATAAGACGGTGAAGACGATCCTGGTCAGCAAAGACGTGAACCTCCGTATGAAGGCTCGCTCTTTGGGTATTCCCGTTGAGGATTATATCACGGATAAGGTGGTGAACGTGGATATTTTCGAGCGTGCGCAAGAGACCTACGAGAATATCGATCCCGACATGATCGACAAGATCTATGCCTCCCCGGAAGGTATCGACGCTGATCTGCTGGAAATCAGGTCTAAGCTCGACCCGAACGAATGCTTTATCTTGAAAAGCGTACGCAATAGCGTATTGGCCCGTTTCAACCCGTTTACGGATAAGATCAAGAAAGTGGAGAAGGGTACGAACTTCGGCATCCAGCCCCGCAACGCCGAGCAGAGTTTCGCTTTCGAGGTGTTGAACGACCCGGATATCAAGCTGGTAGGTCTGACCGGAAAGGCCGGTACAGGAAAGACGCTGTTGGCCTTGGCCTCTGCCTTGAAACAGGCCGGCACGTATAAACAGATACTTTTGGCTCGTCCGATCGTTGCTTTGGCGAATAAAGATCTCGGTTTCCTTCCGGGAGACGAGAAGCAGAAGGTCGCTCCTTATATGCAGCCTCTATTCGACAACTTGAACGTGATCAAGGGGCAGTTTGCCCCGGGTAACCCTGATGTCCGTAAGATCGACGATATGCAGAAGAACAACCAGTTGGTGATCGAGGCGTTGGCCTTTATCCGCGGCCGTAGCTTGTCCGAGACGTATTGTATCATCGATGAGGCCCAGAACCTTACGCCGCATGAGATCAAGACGATCATCACCCGTGCGGGCGAGGGAACGAAGATGGTATTCACGGGAGACATCCAGCAGATCGATTCCCCGTATCTGGACGCGCAGAGCAATGGCTTGGCCTATATGATCGACAAGATGAAAGGGCAGGAGCTGTTCGCCCATATCAACTTGATAAAAGGTGAGCGAAGCGAATTATCCGAGTTGGCTTCCGATCTTTTGTAATCAAAAATCGAGAATTGAGGATTGAAAAGGAATGCTATCATGGGGATTGATTTTCAATCCTCAATTCTTAACTGTTAATCGTTTGCGTCTTGGCTGACTAAATCTTCCGGAAACTATCTTTATAGGAGTTTCGCCCGTGTCCTAGATATTATCCCATATTATAAATTGGTGTATGAAATGTGCACATTCTATTGGAAGGAACGCGACCTGTTGCGTAGCCTTGCGTTACCTGTTGCGTGGTTTTACGTTACACGTAGTATAGCCTTGTGTCGTGGGTAGTGAGGCCTTGCGCTACGGGTTGCGTCGGGCTACGCTACGGGTTGTGTCGGTACAAGCTGTGTTTTTTACCGGTGGTATGGGCGAATGCGACAAGAAAAATGAGTAAATATCTGTTTTATAGTTGTTTGTCGGTTTTTGGGAACGCAAAATTGGGTAATTGGATCTACGAGGTCTATGCGTATCTTTGTAGTTCGTCAAAGGCGTTTTTGCGATCTGATTTTGAAAGAAAAAAGAATGTATTATATAAATATTATTATTTAAAGATGGGGTGCTACATTCGGGTGCTACATCGTATCATTGGAGAGGCTTGTATCTATTTTAAAATCAAATGTTTGTGGAGATTTCGAGTCCTGCATTGTAGTTCTACATATAAATTTTGGTCTAAACACAGGAATCGAACATCCGCTATTAAATTCTTGTTGTCTGTGAGTGGGTGAATGGATATATTTGTGATTAATTTTTGTGATAATATTAATAGTTATTTATGTTTAATTTAAAACAAGAGTCATGAAAAAGAGTTTGTTGTATGTATTTGCCGTGATTTGCACGATGGTTTTCTTTACGGCATGTGGTGATGATGACGATTCAAATTCTTCCGGCAACTGGCAGGATTTGTCGAAAACGTATGAGGGCGAGAGCGTAAAACTGGTAATGGGTGAGGTGACAATCCCTGTTGACGGTAAGTCGGTCGTGATCGCCGCTTCTTCCGCGGAGAAGGCATCTGTAACCTTGAACAATATCATCCCCGAAGATAAGTCGGTCGCTATCGATGCCGCTTTGAAGGAAGCGGACGGCACTTATACGTTTACCGGCGAGAGTACGGTTGGCGATTGCGTGGTATCGGTAAACGGTACGGTGAAGGACGGTGTAGCCTCTGTTGTGTATACTCGTAAATTAACTTCTTCTATCGTAGGTAATTGGAGCTTGAAAGCGGATGCGGGGGCTGTTTATGCGAATATAGTTACCGGGAATGCTCAGATTGACGGAATGGTTGGAATAATTGCTCCTACTGTTAGTGGTCTAATTTGGAAAAAGGTTAGCGCTGTAAATGTTAACTTACCGGAAGATGGAATCTTTGATGTTTCTTGGAGACCTATAGGGGCTTCCGAGGATAAAGGAATCGGTGAGATTACTAAGATAGCGAGTATCCAATATTGTGTGGTAGACGGTAAGTTTATGTTGGCTATCGATAAAAATTATGTGACAGTTGTGACCACATTGTTGGGCGATAAATTGAAAGAGTATGGTGTCTCCGTAGAGGACCTTATGGCACTTTTGGTTGATCTGGGCGGTTATTATGGATTACCCTTGAGTATGAATCAAAACGGAAACGAAATTACATTCTATGCCGATAAAGAATTGATCGTTTCTGTCGCTACCTTGGCTGCTCCGATTCTTCAACAAGTCATTACGGATCAAAATATAAAGACAATCGTTGAGATGGCTTTACAGTTACTTCCGAATGCGCAGACATTAGAGTTTGGCCTTAATTTCACGAAATAATTAAAAATCCTAGGTTGTAGAGACGGGGCGTGCCCCGTCTCCTACGGACTGATACTATTTGATGTTACCATATTGTTGGATGAGACGGGGCACGCCCCGTCTCTACAACTGGATGAAATTTGGCTGGGGTATACCAATGTTGGGGGATTAATTACTTTTACCTTGGGGCTTTTTGATATAAGAATATCGCTATAAACGTATATACTATATTTGGTATCCAAGCTGCCACGGCGGGACTTACATAACCATTGATGGCGAAAGTGGAAGTAACCGTCATGAACAGGATATACGAGAAACTCAACGCCAATCCGATACCGATGTTCATACCCATACCCCCCTTTATTTTCCGGGAAGACAACGACGCTCCGATAGAAGTCAGGATGAACGCCGCCATGATCGTGGCGAAACGTTTGTGATACTCGATCTGGAAGGTCTGTATATTCCCGATGCCTCTTTTCTTCTGCCGGTTGATATACGTATTCAGCTCGGGTGTTGTCATCGTCTCGCAATCATTCACGGAAATCAGGAAATCCGAAGGTACGATGGTCAAGGTCGTATCCTTGCGGGAACCTTCGGAGATATGTTCCCGCATACCGTCGAAATCACGGATCATATAATCGATAACAGTCCATTGATAAAGCGAGTCGTACTTGATCGACTTGGCGGTCAGGCGGGAGATCAGTTTCTTTTCCTCGAAATGCTCCAGGGAGAAACGGTATCCCATGTTCGAGCGAGCGTCGTAGCTATCGAAATAAGCGATAACGCCCGGCTCTATCTCCAATTGGGCGTTCTTCACGTAATCCACCTTTTTGTTGCGGATATACTTATTCTGGAAATCAATACGAGTCTCGTTCGCCGGGGGAATGATATAAGCGTTTAGGATAAACGTCACGATAGCGATAATCGCCGCCGAGATCGCATAAGGAAGCATCAGCCTGCGGAAACTCATGCCGCTGGCGAGCATCGCTATGATCTCCGAACGGTCTGCCAGTTTAGACGTGAAGAAGATCACGGCGATAAACGTGAACAACGGACTGAACAAATTGGCGAAATAGGGGATAAAGTTCAAGTAATAATCCACGATGATCGCCTTCAGGGGGACATCCGGGTTCAAGAACTTATCGATCTTCTCGTTTATGTCGAAAACGACGGAGATAGAGATAATCAAGGCGATGGCGAACACATACGTGCCTAGGAACTGCCTGATGATATACCAATCGATCCGTTTTAGTTTGAATTTCATCTGTCTCGTTTTTTATAACCGGTTCGCTAATTGACGGACCATACCGCTTTTCCACGTCGTAAAATCGCCGGCGATGATATGCGCCCTCGCTTCTTTCACCAGCCAGAGGTAGAAGGCGAGGTTATGGATGGAGGCGATCTGCAAGCCCAACATCTCTTTCGCCTTGATCAAGTGGTGCAGGTAAGCCTTGCTGTATAAGGTATCCACGTAAGAATGCCCGTCCGGATCGACCGGCGAGAAATCGTTCTCCCATTTCTTGTTGCGCATATTGATGGTGCCGAAGCGGGTGAAAAGCTGTCCGTTGCGCCCGTTGCGGGTAGGCATGATGCAGTCGAACATGTCGATGCCCCGCTCGATCCCTTCCAGCAGATTGATCGGGGTACCTACGCCCATCAAGTATCGAGGCTTGTCTTTCGGCAAGATCTCGTTCACGACCTCGATCATCTCGTACATCTTATCGGTAGGCTCGCCTACGGCCAATCCTCCGATGGCGTTGCCGTCGGCACCTTTCTTGGCTACGTTCTCCGCCGCTCTCTGCCGTAATTCCGTATAGACACACCCCTGTACGATCGGGAAGAGGCTTTGCCGGTATCCGTATTTCGGCTCCGTGCTGTTGAAGCGGGCGAAGCAACGATCCAGCCAACGTTCCGTCAGCCCCAGCGACTGCTTGGCGTAATCGTAATCGGCGTCTCCCGGGCAACACTCGTCGAAGGCCATGATGATATCCGCGCCGATGGAGCGTTCGATATCCATCACCTTCTCCGGTGTGAACATATGCTTGGAACCATCGATATGTGAACGGAACTCGGCACCCTGCTCGTGCAGTTTGCGGTTGTCGGAGAGTGAGAATACTTGAAATCCTCCGCTATCGGTCAATATCGGGCGGTCCCAGGTATTAAACTTATGCAAGCCCCCGGCCTGTTCCAAGATCTGTATGCCGGGACGGAGATACAGGTGGTAGGTGTTACCCAAGATGATCTGCGCTTTTGTGTCTTCTTTCAGCTCGGTCATGTGTACTCCCTTCACCGTGCCCTGCGTACCTACGGGCATAAAAATAGGCGTCTCGATTACCCCGTGGTCGGTGGTAATCAAGCCCGCCCTAGCGTTCGATTTCGTATCGTTATACTGTAGTTCAAATGTCATGTATCAAAAATTTGTGACAAAGGTAGCATTTTTCTCTTAGAATCCGAAGTCATCTATTTCTACCTTTTTCACCTCTTCCTCTTTAGGCTTCTCCACGAACTTGTGAACCTCGTTCGCCTTGATGATGATCGCTCTCATCGGGCGTACGGGACAGATCGATTCGCAACCGCCGCAACCGATGCATAGATCGGGGTTTACCTGCGGGATGGTCAGCGTACCCTCGTAAGGAACCATATGTACGGCTTGGGTTGGGCAATGCTCCGAGCAAGCCCCGCAATCCGTCCCCTCCGTCTTCACGATGCAACGGTTGATGAAGAAGGTGGCGATACCTACTTGCGTGGTCGCTTTCTCCTCCTTGGTAAGCGGCATTATCGCATGCGTGGGGCAAACCTCCGAGCAGACCGTGCATTCGTAATTGCAATAACTGTCGATGTACGCGACACGGGGTTTCAACATATAATCGAGGCCATACTCCAATCCCGTGGGGCGAAGCACGTGGCTCGGGCATTGGGTCACGCAAATCTGGCATCCGGTACATACGTCCTTGAAACGCTCTATGCTGATCGCTCCCGGCGGTACGATGGGAGGCCATCTCTTGCCGTGTCTCTTACGCTGACGTTTCCCCTCGCCATGCTGTTTCTCCATACCCTCGGCGATAGCGGATACGATCGGCAGGGAGGCCGCTACGGTCGCTCCTGCCGTAAGGAATGTGCGGCGGCTGTTCGGGGTGGTAGCCTGTTGTGCTGCGCCTGCTTGTCCACACGCTGCTTCGGTCTCTTTCTTGAAAGAAGGATTGAAACGATATCGCAATCCTCCTTTGGCACACGATGACACGCAGTTGAAGCAATCCACGCAACGGGAAGTATCTACGGTGAGGTCCTTGCTGTCGATCGCTTCTGCCTTGCAGGTATGCTCGCAATTGCCGCAATGCGTACAGGCCTCCTTGTCGAAGGAGATCCGGAAGAGCGAGTACCGGGAGATGAGGCTCAACAAGGTTCCTACCGGACAAAGCGTGTTGCAGAACAGTCTTCCCCGGAAAACGACCATGACGATAAATACGAGCAACGCTACCGAAGCGGATATCACGCCGAACGCTGTCACGTTACTGATCGTGACGTGGTAAAGCGTATAGTTATCCATCCGCGCCAACCCGTCGGCCAGCAGATTGTTTATCCACATGACGACCGGACGGAACAGGTTGTTCGCTATACGGCCGAAGTTGCTGTACGGATCTAGTAACGTGCACAATTCGATAATCCCGAAAACAGCCGGCACGAAAGTCAGCCCGAGGATCGAATACCGTAAGATGTTCATGGGCTTATGATAGCTGAACCTGCGTGCCCCCTTCTTTTTCTTCTTCCCGATACAGAAAACCCGGTTGATAATATCTTGCAATACTCCCGCCGGGCAAATCACCGAGCAATAGATCCGGCCAAACAATAAAGCCAGTATGAATTGAAAGGCTAGCACCCCCGCTATTCCCCCTAAGATAGCGGGCATGACTTGGAGATGCAACAATACGTGCAAGCTGTCTGGCAATACATCGGCGAAATCGACGAAGAATAGAAGTATGGGTACGAAAATGAGGATCGCGAGTACGACCCGCAATCCTTTTAAGTAGTTGGGCTTCTTCATCCTCGATTATATCTTAATACGTTTGATCGTGACATTATCTAGGTTCGTCGTACCCAGTTTTAAGGCCTCTCCTTTACCGATATGCCCCACGGCGGCCATGTCCAGCTTCTTCACCTGGTTGAACAAGCGGAGGGCGGCGGTATCGATAGCGACGATGTTCGGGGAAGCGATCAAGGATTTCAAGATAGCTACATCGGCGGCGCTCTTACCCTGCGGGCCGTTCTGGTGCACGATGCGATAAGCGTCTACGATATTCAATACCGGTCTCTTCTGCCAAGTGCAGATATCAGCGATACATTGTTGCAAGTCGTTTTGGTGGAAGAAACGGCGGTCCCACACGATCCCCATGTAATTCTTCATGGCGCAAGTCATCTTCGCCCCACCGTGGTTCTTCAATACAGGAACGTTGATCCATGCGTCTGCCTCGATCAAGGCCTCGTGTATCTTGGCGCTTTTTAAGTTCACGCCTCCCGGGATGGATACCTCCTTGAAATATTTCTCGTCGTTGGCGGGCATGATGATACCTCCGGCCTCTTTCACGGCCTCGGCGATCCCGCTCGTCTCGTAGCATTTCTGCCAGTTATCGCAAGTGTGGTCGAATACGGTCACTTTAGAGGCTCCGGCCTCCAGGCATTTCTTGACCAGGGCTTTCACTAGTTTGGGATTTGTGTTACCGGCCAATTCCGGGGAACGGTCCCAGCCGATATTTGGCTTGATCACGATCTTTTGCCCTCTCTTTACAAAGTTCCCGATACCACCGAAGGCTTCTAGGGCTTTATCTAGCATCACTTCCGGCTCGCCTCCCATGACGGCCACCATATCGGGGGCTTTCTCTACGGCTACGGTGTTCGTGGAAAGGGCCGCTTGCAACCCCTCGAAGTTCAAGGATAGAGCTGCGCTCGCGATGACGCTGGTCTTTAAAAAATCACGACGTTTCATAATTGTATGCTATATTGGTTTGTATTTGATTTACGGCACGGTCTTTTTGGGCTCGTTTGTTACGCTGAACAAAGGTAATGATTATTTTGATATGTAAGGCAAGTACCAACAGTTTCATTCGTAGGTAACGATAGTTTCATTATGAAGAAACTAAAGTTTCCCGTACGTGAAACTAAAGTTTCGTTTAGAAGAAACTGAAATTACACTTGGATAAACAGGGGGGAGACTTTTCAAGTAAGTTTGTACAATATGTAGTTTAACGATTTTAGTTGACTACTTTCCGTCCAATCTATAAAAAAGGTTGACTCGGTTTATAGTTAATAAAGGGTTGTCCTTTTTGTCGTTTATTTCTGAAAGAGGTTTACTCTCTAATTATTTACCGGCAAAAATAATCAAGAGTATATATTTCTTGCCGGATGGCATATCGGTTAGGATAATATTTTTTACCTTGCGAGGCAAAAATAGATCGTATGGTTTTATATTGTAGAGTCTCGTTGAACTCTTTTGTCGAGAGTATGGAGAAAACTTCGGGGCCGGGTTCCTCTTTCACGATCCCGGCGGTTGGGTTGATGCATCTCGTACCACCGGAGGAGGTAGAGTATGGACTTTCCTTGCTCCGTGAATCCATTGGCTTGTATGAGGAACGTAAGGGGATACCCGTAGAAAAAAGTAAGCAAGCGATGCCCTTTTTCAGGCAGGATAGCCGGATGCTGGTAGGCCCGGAAATAGGTATGTACGTGATTCCCTTGTATGAGAGACGGGGTAACCCGAGGCACTCTGCCGAGCCTTCTTTGGTCCTTGAGCTGGATTATCAGTCGCTGGGTGAGCTTTGCCTGTTCGAGAATTATTCCCTGTTGTCGTGTAAATATGAGAAAGAACCTGTCTTGAATCATTTTATGGCGCAGTTGGAAAAGGAATACGATACCTTCTTTTTCGATGAGGAACATACGGGTTTTACCCCAGGTTCCCGTTTTTTCTCGATGTTATGTAACGCTTGCCTGGAGGTGAAGCATCCTTCATCGATCGAGGATAAGGAATGGCGGCTGGCCCTGCTTCGGTCTCCGGAAGAGGCTAGCTACCGTTACGAGTGTGGAAACTTGATCCCATACCTTCCGGTAACGTTGCCGGTAGAATGCCTGAGACGAGTCTACCTGGAAGAGTTCCAGCGACAACCATTATTATTTGGAACCTTGAATGGTTTCTTGAAAAGCAAAGGGCTTCCCGCCGAACAATTACTAAACTTATCATAAAGAATGAAGACATTATCAAATCAAGAACTGACGATCCGTGTTGCCGGACATGGAGCGGAATTGAGTAGTATCGTGGCGAACGCTACGGGAAAGGAGTATCTCTGGCAAGCGGACCCCGCTTTCTGGAAACGTCATTCCCCGGTGTTGTTCCCGATCGTAGGGAGTGTATGGAACGCCGAGTATCGAAACGAGGGAAACGTGTATCACTTGTCGCAGCACGGTTTTGCCCGGGATATGGATTTTTCGTTGATCCATGAGACCGAGAGCGAGCTGTGCTTCGCCTTGGAAAGTACGCCGGACACACTGAGAGTCTATCCGTTCCCCTTCCTTTTAGAGATCGGGTATCGTCTGGAAGGCAATAAGGTAGAGGTGCTTTGGCACGTGAAGAATACGGGAGACCAGACGATGCATTTCCAGATCGGCGCTCATCCGGCTTTTCTGTATCCGAATTACGAGGCGGATCAACCGGATCGGGGGTATTTCGCTTTCGACGTGAAAAAAGATCTCGAATACCGTGCGCTGGTAGAGAAAGGGTGTGTGGGAGACGTGGTTCGTCCGGTTCCTTTGGATGCGGATGGATTGTTGCCGTTGAATATCCATACGTTCGATATCGATACGTTTATCTTGGAGAATAGCCAGGTTAAGCGAGTGGATTTATTGGATGTGGAGAAACGCCCGTATCTGTCGCTGACCTTTACCGCTCCGGTAGTGGGGTTATGGTCTCCACCTACGAAAAACGCTCCGTTTGTCTGTATCGAGCCTTGGTACGGGCGTTGTGACCGGGTGGATTATACGGGTGAGTATAAAGACCGGGATTGGGTATGGCATTTGGAATCGGGAGAGGTTTTCGATGCCTCCTATACGATAGAGATAGCGGGGGCCTGACCGCAGGATATCTGAGACACGGGACAGGCTGGCGAGTGCGGATTTATTCGGTTCTTGATAAGAACAGATCCATGTACGCCTGTTTGTTCCGTGTCTTTTGTATCGTTTGCGTTTGGTGAGAGTGCCGGTGTTGATCTTTAGATGTCGGCTATTTTATTCAATAGCTCCATCTTCCCGAACAGGATCAGTAAGTCATCTGCCTCTACTACCAGCTCCTCGGTGATGTGGCTGATTACCTTATATTCTGTTTGCGTGAGGCCGATCAGGTTCTTTTTTAGGTAAGGCCGTTCGATCGCTACCAGGTGGATGCCGAAATTCTCCTCGAAATCGATATTCCGGATCGTCTGCCCAGCGAGGGTAGCCGGTGTCTTGATCTTATAGAGATGCTCCGTGTCGGTAACTTTATACCAATGCCGGAGTAAGCCGCCTAAAGAAGCTTGGGAGGTATACATCGTGGAGAAATCCTCTTCCGGCGTGATGATCTCGCTTACCCCGATCGCACGGATCACCGTCTCATGGATCGAGGAGATCGCACGCACGATCAGCTTGCCCGCATCCAGGCTTTTCAATAAAGCGACGGTCTGAACGGAGGCCCCGAAATCCTTGCCGAATGTAACGATGATAGCGTCCATCTCGCTCAAGGGTAATGTGTTCAAGGCCTCTTTATCCGTAGAATCCAAGGCGATCGTGCCTGCGATGTCGTTCTTCAGCATGTCTACCCGATGCAGATCCTTGTCTACGCCGATCACCTCATTGCCGACACGTGTCAGGTCTTTCGCTATCGCACGTCCTAGATTCCCGAGTCCGATTACTAAGTATTTCATGTTATCTTGCTTTTACATTAATATATTCTCTTGTGGATATGTATAATTCTTTTTTGCGTACTCCTTGCAGAAGCCCACGAGGAAAGTCAATACCCCGATACGTCCGATCAACATCGTGCTGATAATGATGATCTTCCCGATAGGAGTGAGGTGAGGGGTATAATCGATGCTCAAACCTACGGTACTCAGGGCAGAGACGACCTCGAACAGTAAGGAAAACGGCGGCGCTCCCTTCTCGGTATAGGATAATATCCATGTAGCGATCGCTACCCACATGAAATACAACATGATGATAGCGAATGCCCTGCGGATGGCGGATGGGGCGATCTCCCGTTTTCTCACTTCCACTTTATCTTTCTCTCGTGCGGCGTTTAGGGTCGTGGCCAAAGCCACGAACACGGTGGTCACCTTCAATCCGCCACCGGTAGACATGGGAGCGGCCCCGATTACCATAAGGATCAATGTCAGCATCAAGGTAGGAGGGGCCAAGGTTGCCATGTCTGCCACGTTGAAACCCGCAGTCCTGGGCGTGACGGCGCCTAAGAACGCATTGGCCAATTTCCCCCGCAGGGGCAGCCCGGCCAAGGTATTGTCGTACTCGAAGAAGAGGTAGAAAGCCGTTCCGGTAACTAACAGGATCAAGGTGGATATAACAACGATATACGTATGTACGTTGATGATACGGGGCGTATGGATATAATGCTTTTGTTTTCCGATCAAGATCTTGACGCCGTTCATCAATAAGTGGTGCAGCAATTTCAAGTAATTGAAGACGATCGGGAATCCCAAGCCTCCGGATATGATCAACACGGCTATCCAGAAATGAAGGTTATATTTATCTGCCACCAGCGGGTCGTACATATTGCCGCTCAAGGTAGAGATCCCCGCGTTGCAAAAAGCGGATACGGCGTGAAACAGGGCGTAGAATAATTCCTGCCGTGTACCTCCCGGTAAGCTTCCCCGCACGTCCATGTAAATGAAGTATGCGCCGACCCCTTCGATGAACAAGGTCACGAAGAGGATGTTTAGGATGACCCGAAACAATCCCCCGGTACGGTCTTCATTCAACATGTCTTTCAGCATCATCTTGCTTGTGAAAGAGGATTTCCCCATAAAGGAAAGGGCGAAGAAAGAGGTAAACGTCATTACCCCGATACCGCCGATCTGTATCAATATCATGATGATGATATGCCCGATATGCGTGAAAGTGGTAGCTACGTCGACGGTAGTCAGCCCGGTTACGCATACCGAGGTGGTGGAGATAAACAATGCGTCGATAAACGATATCCGGTGCGTGGTAGCGTTCGGCAACGACAACAACCCGGCCCCGACCAATATCACGAACACGAAACTGAGCAAGAAAAGCAACGAGGGCTTGATCCGTGTCTGCATCAGCGTGAACATCTGCCGGGATAAGTGGATCGTACTCAGTGACAGTAATAAGACGTATACGAAGAGAGGTTCTGTGAGGAAAGATAAATAGGGCAGGGAATGTGCGATGATATCCTTGAAAAATATCTTACCGGATAATACGGCGAATAAGAGGAAATAGATGCTGATGTCGAGATACAACATTTTCTCTTGTATGATCTCATGGAACCTTACCGCGTATCGGAGCGTTATACCCGTGAAAAAAGCCAGCAGGATGAAAGGACGGGAATGCTCTAGGATATGGATGGAATCGGCGGTCTGGACAAATCCGAATTGGTAGGCTAGCACGAAGAAAGAGGCTAAGGAGGCGAGTAGGATAATCGCTTCCGCTATCCCGTTCAGTATCCCCTTCATCTTACCCCAATAGATCAACCAGGAGAAATATATATTTTTTAGATTCATGTCCGATGTTTTATAAATATAACAAATGTAGGAAATAAAAGTTAGAGGTCTGTTAGATCACTCTTATTATTCGTCCTCGAACTAATTGTTTTACCTACATTATGTGTTGTATAGCATATTGTACGATGTACGATACTGAAATATCAGAAAAATAATTGGTTATGAGGTGCAAAAAAGATCTTTTGTAATTGCATTATTTAGAAAAATACCTATATTTGCGCAAATCTAATTACTGATATCATGGATACACAAAACGAGAATAAAGAAATGCTTTCCCCCTATGTTTCCGTAGACTGCGTTCTTCTCGGCATCAATGATGACAAACTCACCGTGCTGTTAGCGAAGCGAAAAAGCGAGGAGGGCGAGTTGATCGGCTATAAACTACCCGGTAGCCTGATCTATGAGAACGAGGATTTAGATGATGCCGCCTATCGGATATTGAATGATTCGACAGGCTTGAAACGTGTCCAATTGAAGCAATTCCGTTGTTTCGGTTCTCCTACCCGTACTTCGAACCGGCTTGACGTGATGTGGCTGGAGGCGACCTCCAAGGTGAAGATCGGGCGGTTGATCACGGTCGCTTACCTCGCCTTGTGTAAGAACAGCAGGAAAACGTGCCCGGTCGATAAGTCCGACTCGATCCGTTGGTGCCCGATCGACCAGCTTCCCCGTTTGCCGTTCGACCATAAGGAGATCATCGAGGCCGCTATACAAGAGATCCGTAATTGGGTGGAGAAGGAACCTGCCATCGTCTTCGACTATCTGCCGATGAAGTTCACCGCATTCCAGCTCCGGCGAACGTATGAGGTGATCTATAATCGCGAGATGGACGTGCGTAATTTTCATAAGAAGATGAATTCTCTGGATTATGTGGTACCTACGGACGATATGCAAGACGGGGTCGCTCATCGTGCCGCCCGGTATTATCGGTTTGATAAGGTGAAATATAATCAACAACGTTCGAAATTTAATAAGATATAATACCATACGATTATGTGTTTGCTAGGATGTGACATTGGAAGTTCTTCCATCAAGGTCTCTATCGTGGACGAGGGGACCGGGTTAACGATAGGTGCGGATTTTTATCCCAAAGAAGAGGCCCCGATCAAGGCGTTGCGTCCGGGTTGGGCGGAACAAGACCCGGAGGATTGGTGGTCGTACGTGAAAATCGCCATAAAAGGTGCGATGAGCAAGGCGAAGGTGAGAGGAGAGGATATCAAGGCGATCGGTATCTCGTACCAGATGCATGGTTTGGTGGTGGTAGACAAGAAGAAGGAGGTACTCCGTCCATCTATAATCTGGTGTGATAGCCGTGCCGTTCCTTATGGCGAGCGTGCGTTTAAGAATATAGGCGAGAAGCGATGTCTTTCCCACCTATTGAATTCGCCGGGTAATTTCACCGCTTCCAAACTGGCTTGGATCAAGGAGTACGAGCCGGCTGTTTACGACCGTATCCATAAGATCATGTTGCCGGGAGATTTCATAGCGATGCGCCTAACGGGGGATATCGTGACTACGGTTTCCGGTTTGTCGGAAGGTATTTTCTGGGATTTCAAGAATAATTCCTTGTCGGAGGATTTGATGAGTTATTATGGATTCCGGAAGGATCTGATCGCCGATATCCGTCCGACATTCGGCTTGCAGGGCGAGGTTACCGCCTCGGTTGCCGCCGAGTTGGGCTTGAAGAAAGGTACGCCGGTTACCTATCGTGCGGGCGACCAGCCGAATAACGCTTTATCGTTGAATGTGCTGAATCCGGGTGAGATAGCGGCTACCGGCGGGACTTCCGGAGTCGTGTATGGCGTGAACGGCAAGGTGAATTACGATACGCTTTCCCGTGTGAATACGTTTGCCCACGTGAACCATACGATGGAACAGACTCGTCTGGGTGTTTTGCTGTGTATCAACGGGGTCGGTATCCTTAATTCTTGGATCAAACGGAATATAGCGCCGGAAGGTATTAACTATAATGAATTGAATGATTTGGCGGCTACGGTTCCTATCGGTAGCGAGGGCCTCTCGATCTTGCCGTTCGGCAACGGAGCGGAGCGTATGTTGCAGAATAAGCAGGTCGACTGCTCGATTCATGGATTGAATTTCAATATACATACCAAGGCTCATATAGCTAGGGCGGCGCAAGAGGGTATCGTGTTCGCCTTTAAATATGGTATGGATATCATGAATGAGATGGGGATCGATATTCAGGTAATCCGGGCTGGGAACGCGAACTTATTCTTGAGCCCGATCTTCCGGGATGCCTTGGCGGGCGTGACGGGCACGGTGATCGAGCTATATGATACGAATGGCGCGGTAGGAGCGGCCAAGGGAGCCGGTATTGGCGCCGGTATCTACAAGAACGCGGAGGAAGCGTTCGCTTCCCTGAAGAAGATCAATGTGATCGAACCGGATGGTCTCAAGGCGAATGCTTATTGCGGGGCGTTCGATATTTGGAAAGAACGAATTGAGGCAACTGTCAACTAAAAAATAGTTATATTTTAATTTGTATTGTTATGAGTTACTTTAAAGGAGAGAAAGAATTTTTCCCGGGAATCGGACAGATTCAGTTTGAGGGACGTGAGTCGAAAAATCCGTTGGCATTTCATTATTATGATGCGGATAAGGTAGTTATGGGTAAGACGCTAAAGGATCATTTACGCTTCGCTATGGCTTATTGGCATACGCTGTGTGCCGAGGGAGGTGATCAGTTTGGCGGTGGAACGAAGTCATTCCCTTGGAACGACAGCACGGATGCTATCACTCGTGCGAAATACAAGATGGATGCTGCTTTCGAGTTCATGACCAAATGTAATATTCCTTACTATTGCTTCCACGATGTGGATGTGGTGGATGAGGGACCTACGTTGGCCGAGTTCGAGAAACGTTTGCAGATCATGGTAGAACACGCCAAGGAGCATCAGGCCGCTACCGGGAAGAAGCTTCTATGGTCTACCGCCAACGTGTTCGGACATAAGCGCTATATGAATGGTGCCGCTACGAATCCTTATTTCCCGACCGTGGCATGTGCCGGCACGCAGATCAAGAACGCTATCGACGCTTGTATCGCCTTAGGTGGCGAGAATTATGTGTTCTGGGGTGGCCGCGAAGGTTATATGAGCCTGTTGAACACGAACATGAAACGTGAGAAAGATCATTTGGCCATGATGCTGACGATGGCCCGTGATTATGGCCGTAAGAATGGTTTCAAGGGTACGTTCCTGATCGAGCCGAAACCGATGGAACCGACCAAACATCAATATGACGTGGATTCGGAGACCGTGATCGGCTTCCTTCGCCATTATGGATTGGATAAGGATTTCGCTCTGAATATCGAGGTGAACCACGCCACCTTGGCCGGGCATACTTTCGAGCATGAGTTGCAAGCCGCCGCCGATGCCGGTATGTTGTGCAGTATCGACGCAAACCGTGGTGATTACCAGAATGGCTGGGATACAGATCAATTCCCGATGGATATCTATGAGTTGGCACAGGCTTGGCTGGTGATCCTTGAGGGAGGCGGTTTGACTACCGGCGGTACGAACTTCGACGCTAAGACCCGTCGTAATTCTACGGATTTGGATGATATCTTTATCGCTCATATCGGCGGTATGGACGCTTTTGCCCGTGCCTTGATGATCGCCGCCGACATCCTTGAGAACTCAGACTACCGCAAGATGCGTGCCGAGCGTTACGCTAGCTTCGATGCCGGCGAGGGTAAGGCTTTCGAGGATGGCAAGCTTACATTAGAAGATCTTCGTACAATCGCCTTGCGTGATGGCGAGCCGAAGCAAATCAGCGGTAAGCAAGAGCTTTATGAGATGATTGTAAATCAATATATCTAAATAATTGAAAATTGAGAATTGAGAGTTGAAAATTATCATGCGTAAGCCCTAATTTTCAACTCTCAATTCTCAATTTTTAATTAATAAGTCTGTTCCATGAAAAATAACAATATGTATATTTTCGCCCTTACCTTGGTCGCGACCTTGGGCGGTTTACTGTTCGGGTATGACACGGCGGTGATTTCCGGAACGGTGGAATCTTTGCGCAAGTTTTTTATTGAGCCGCAAGGACTTCCGTTAGACCAGGCGAACGCCTTGGAGGGGTTCGTGGTAAGTAGTGCGTTGATCGGATGTATCCTCGGAGCCTCGTTTGCCGGGTGGATCAGCCAGCGTTACGGCAGGAAACCGACGTTGGTACTGGCTGCTATCCTATTCTTGCTGTCCGCGATCGGTTCGGCCTGGCCGGAGTTGTTTGTCGGCATGCCCGGAAGTGGCGACCACACGTTTATGTATGCGTTCGTAGCTTATCGTATTTTGGGAGGTGTCGGCGTAGGGCTGGCCTCTATGGTATCGCCGATGTATATCGCTGAGGTAGCTCCGGCCGATCGCCGGGGAAACCTGGTGGCATGGAATCAGTTTGCCATTATCTTTGGTATGCTGGTGGTGTATTTCGTGAATTATACGATCGCCCTTCAAGGAGATGCCGCTTGGCTGCATACGATCGGATGGCGTTGGATGTTCGCTTCCGAGATTATTCCGGCGGTATTGTTCCTCGTTTTCTTGATGTTCGTTCCCGAGACACCTCGTTACCTGGTGATGCGTGGGCGTACGGAGAAGGCGTTGGGAGTCTTGAGCCATTTGATGGATAAGGCGGCGGCAGACCGTGAACTAGAGGATATACGGGATAGCTTCAAGGAGAAGGCCCCGTCAATGAAACCTTATTTCCAGTTTATGGGGACTTGGCTGGTGCTGTTTCTGGCCGGTTACGGATTGTTGTCGTGGGTAGGCAATACGAGTGCGTTGGAGATCGCTTTGCTGGTTAGTTTCTGTATCGCTTTGTTATTCCCGATCCGGTCGTTTGGCGTGCTGATCATCTTGGTGGGCGTGTTACTTTCCGGTTTCCAGCAGTTCGTGGGAATCAACGTGGTGCTTTACTATGCCCCGGAGATATTCAAGACGATGGGAGCGGCTACGGATGCCGCCCTTTTGCAACAGATCGTGGTAGGGGCGGTGAACCTGTCGTTTACAGTATTGGCTATTTTCACGGTGGATAGGTTCGGACGTCGTCCGTTGATGATTATCGGGGCATTGATCATGGCGGTATCTATGTTGATCTTGGGAACTACTTTCTATACGCATTCGGTGGGTATGGGATCGCTGGTTTGCATGTTGGTGTATACGGCAGGGTTTGCGATGTCGTGGGGCCCGGTTTGCTGGGTGCTTCTGGCCGAGATTTTCCCGAATTCGATCCGCTCCACGGTGATGAGTATAGCCGTGGCCGCTCAATGGATCGCCAACTTCTTGGTGTCATGGACATTCCCGATGCTGGATAAAAATCAATACCTGACTGATACGTTCAACCACGGTATGGCCTATTGGATCTATGGCGTAATGGGTATATTGGCGGCGTTGTTCATCTGGAGATTTGTTCCCGAGACGAAAGGGAAGACGCTGGAGGAGATGGAAGGTTACTGGCGGCGTTAATCATGAATCGTTTCATTTGTTTGGGGAGTAAGTTCGGTGAGAGTTACATCAAGCATACCAACCGCGAACGTAAGTGGAAGGACGAGCTATCCGGCAATATCTTCTAGATATATCGCTCGACTGAATTGATAAGAGAATGAAGGGGGAGGGTGTCTTGCGACAACTTCCCCTTGGTTTGTCCGTTCCATCCCCGATTCATCTCATAGGCATATGAGATAGTTTGGCCTCGTTTATGTCTTAGCCATAATTATTGGTGCCGACTTATCCGAGGGCTAATATAATTTTCATCTTTTTATATGATTTGCAAATATTTCGCTATTTTTGTTCCCACACATCTAAAACAAACAAGCGTTATGTTACACAAAGGCTACCGGATGCTTTTCAACTGCTTGATGTTCTATCTCTAACGGACATAAACTCTTCCTCTTTCCGGGGAGATAGAGGTTTTATTATACATTATATATACATCATGTTATCGCTTAAAATCTAGCAGGGACAGAGTCTGCCCCTGCGGTAAAAATGAATCATATGAATACAACCAGTCAAACACTTTCACAGATAAACGAGATCCCTTCCGGGAAAGCGAACAATTTTGGAATGAACGACCGAATCAAGCGTCTGCGTCGGCAGACCTTCGAGGCACAGCCTTCCCTTTCGATTGAGCGGGCCTTGATCGAGACCCGTTTCTATCAGGAGAATTATGGAAAGTACCCGATTCCTATCTTGCGTGCCCTGAACTTCTTGGAGATATGCAAGCGGAAGACGATCTATATCGGCGAGGACGAGTTGATCGTTGGCGAGCGGGGGCCCCGTCCCAAGGCTGTGCCTACCTTCCCGGAACTTACCTGCCATAGCGTGGAGGACCTGCATATATTGAATACCCGTGAACTGCAACGTTACACCATCAGCCAAGAAGATATCGATACCTACGAACGGGAAGTGATCCCGTACTGGAAAGGCCGAACCCAACGGGAACGCATCTTCAGTCACGTCCCCAAGGAATGGAAAGAGGCGTATGAGGTGGGTATGTTCACCGAGTTCATGGAGCAACGTGCCCCCGGCCATACGGCCCTGGACGGCAAGGTCTACCAATACGGTCTGCTGGATTTGAAAGAGCGTATCGAGAGAGAACTGAGCGCCTTGGATTTCATGAACGATCCCGAGGCGACGGACAAGCAAGAGGAACTGACAGCCATGTCTATCTCCTGCGATGCCGCTATCCTGCTGGCCGAGCGACATGCGGACTTAGCCGACGAGATGTCTCTCACTGAGAAAGATCCCCGTCGTGCCGCCGAGCTGAGGAAGATCGCCGAGATATGCCGCTGGGTTCCCGCCCACGCTCCCCGTACCTATTGGGAGGCGATCCAGATGTATTGGTTTGTCCACCTCGGTACGATCACGGAACTGAATGGTTGGGATGCCATGAACCCCGGCCATTTCGACCAGCATCTGGCGCCTTTCTACGAGAAAGAGATCGCCGCCGGAACCTTGACCCGCGATGAGGCGAAAGAGTTGATGTCTTGCTTCTTCATCAAGGTAAATAATCATACCGCCCCGCCCAAAGTAGGTATCACGGCGAAGGAAAGCGGAACCTATAACGATTTCACCAACTTGAATATTGGTGGTATCAAGGCAGACGGTAGCGATGGCGTAAGCGAGGTCTCCTATATCATGTTGGAGACGATCGAGGAGTTGCATATCCTCCAGCCTGGTAGTGCCATCCACGTCAGCGCCCGTACACCGGAGCGTTTCCTCCGTGCCGGATGCAAGGTGATACGCCAAGGCCACGGTTACCCGTCGGTATTCAACCCGGATGTGTACGTGCAGGAGTTGATGCGGCAAGGTAAGTCGCTGCGTGATGCCCGTGAGGGAGGTTGTAGCGGTTGCATCGAGGTAGGCGCTTTCGGGAAGGAGGCGTACGTGCTGACCGGTTATCTGAACGTGCCGAAGATATTGGAGGTGACACTGCATAACGGCGTGGATCCGGTAAGCGGCCGTAAGGTTGGCCTAGAGACCGGCGATCCCCGTGGTTTCAAGACATATGAGGAGCTTTACGCCGCTTTCCTCCGTCAGGTCCGGTATTTCGTCGATATGAAAGTGCGGGTAAGCAATTACATCGACCGGATGTTCGCCAAGTACGCCCCGGCCACCTTCCTTTCCTTGTTTATCGACGATTGCATCGCCAAAGGAAAAGACTACTATAACTGCGGCCCCCGCTATAATACGACCTATATACAATGTACCGGCTTAGGAACGATAACCGATAGCCTTTCCACTTTGAAGAAACACGTATTCGAGAATAAGACTTTCACCATGGATGCCCTGCTTGGTGCCATGGCAGATAATTTCGAGGGTCACGAGGCCATGCGTCAGATGATCTTAAACCGTACGCCTTTCTTCGGCAACGACGATGAATATGCCGACCGGATCGCCGTCCGTGTCTTCGACGACCTCTACGATGCCATCGAGGGTAAACCGAATACCAAGGGCGAGTGTTTCCACCTGAACATGCTCTCCACCACTTGCCACGTCTACTTCGGCAAGGTGATGGGAGCCACCCCGAACGGCCGCTTGGCCGGGCGTGCCATCTCCGACGGAACCTCGCCTTCGCACGGAGCCGATACCCACGGACCTTCCGCTGTTGTCAAGTCTCTCGGCAAACTGGATCAAGTGAAGAGCGGCGGCACGCTGCTGAACCAACGCTTCCTGCCCAGCCTGTTGAAACGGGAGGAGGATATCTCGAAGCTGGCCTCCTTGATCCGTAGCTATTTCGCCTTGGGCGGTCATCATATCCAATTCAATATCGTGGATACGGAAACGCTTTACGCCGCCCAGAAGTGCCCGGAGGACTACCGGGATCTGTTGGTCCGTGTAGCGGGTTATAGCGATTATTTCAACGATATGAACGCCGATTTGCAAGCGGACGTGATCGCACGTACGGAGCAAGAGACTTTCTGAGCCATGCTGTTATTTGATATCAAGCGATACGCCATAAACGACGGGCCGGGCATCCGTATCACGATCTTCATGAAAGGATGCCCGCTTGCCTGCGTATGGTGCCATAATCCGGAAGGTATCTCGCCCCGGGTGGAAAAGCTGTATACGAGGAAGAAGTGCATAGGCTGCGGGGCCTGCGTGAATGCCTGTCCCGCCGGGGCATTGACCTTGACGGAAGCGGGCATCGTCACGGATCGGTCTCTGTGCCGGACGTGCGGTAAATGTACTGAGGTTTGCCCCACCTTGGCGATGGAGATGTCCGGCCGTGAGTATTCTATCGACGAGGTCATGCGTGAGATCGAGAAAGAGACGGTATTCATGGATCGCTCCGAGGGAGGCGTTACCTTCTGTGGGGGAGAGCCGTTATCGCATCCTTCGGACTTGATCGCCCTATTGGATCGTTGCGGAGAATTGGGAATCCATCGTGCGGTGGATACGACCTTGTTCGCCTCGCCGGATACCGTCCGGAGGGTAATGGAGCGCACGGATCTTTTTCTGGTGGATTTAAAGCATATGGATTCCGGGAGCCATTGTCGTTTCACGGGTGTACCGAACGAGCGCATCCTCTCCAACCTCCGGATGATCGCCGAGGCCGGCATAGACTTCTTCATCCGTATCCCTTTGATCGAGGGAGTCAATGCGGACGAGGAGAATATATCCCGTTCCGCCGCCTTCTTAGCCTCCTTGCCGTGGGAACGGAAAGTCGTCAACCTCCTCCCATACCACGACATCGGAAAAGGCAAGCACGATAAACGAGGAACCCTCTACAATCCCGGTCACCTTCCGCTATCCACCCCTTCCGAGACTGTCATACAAAGGTGTATCGATCAATTCGCCTCTTGTGGAATAACCGCATTGATCGGAGGATAGTTCTCTTAGGGAACTATTCTTCTTTCAATAATTGGTTGATTGTATGGAATGAATAATTCGGCTTGCGGATATAAGTTATAAGGTCGAGAATATTTTCCCGATTTTTATAGGAAGCTTTCCGGTAGAGATAATGTAGAGATAATAATGTAGTCCAGGCATAGTCTTAACACCATTATGTGTTTGTGGTTGGTGATCCTTTCTATGTCTCATAAGCTCGTTGGATTCGATAGTTAATCAATGCGTTCCTATTTTCTTCATCTGGGATCTCTTTCATAATACAATACTTTCGTTTACTACATTAATATAGAAAGGAGTTTTAAAGGGATGGTTTTCTCATAGTTTTCTTAACATGACGATAGGGCTGATATTTACGCCTGTCTTTAGTTCCAGCTCATACAAGGGTAAAGTAATTTCTTCCTCTCGCTCCAAAGTTATTTCATTAAATGACTTTGGAGCGAGACAAAGATAATTATTTTTCTGATCATTACCACTTCTTCCGATACTCCGTAGGCGATATCCCGGCGTGTTGCTTGAAGTATTTGCCGAAGAAGGATTGGTTGGCGAAGTTTAGCCGGTCTGATATCTCTTGGATGGAAAGGGTGGAAGAGGATAATAAAGCCTTCGCCTCCAAGACAACATAATTGTCGATCCATTCCCCGGCGGTACGGTTGCTGACGTTCTTTACCAAAAGAGATAAATATTTGGGAGTGATACATAGCTTTCCGGCGTAGAAAGCTACCGACCGTTCCTGCTTATAATGTAAGGTGAGCGTATGTATGAACGCCGCGAATAATTCTTCTTGCCGGCTTTTCTTCACCTCGATCGGCATATGATTCTTAAACATGCCATAAACCTCGTGGAATACTGCCAGCAATAAGCTTTGGGCGATCTCTTTCCGGTAGGGATGCCCTTTCGCTTTCACTTTCTTCCAGAGGAAAGAGTGGTATTCCTTGATACAATCCATCTCCTCGGTATTCAACTCCGTGACCGGATGTTCCTTGATGTAGAAGAACGCCGGCAAGGTGTTCTGTATGTGGGGAATGATCTCCTCCATGAAATCCTTGGAGATGACGATGAAGATACCGGATACATCCTCGCTACGTTCCACGTGCTGGATGATCTGATCGGGCAAAGACAGTACGAGATGGTTTTCTCCTACAACATATTCCTCCATATTGATCCGTATACGAATGAAGCCTTTCGTACAAAGCGCAAATACGGCAGCGTCTATTCGCATGGGGTGATCAAGCTGAGGGATATCGTCGATATTATCGAATATAGCGAAATCCTCGTCGATAAAGTCTATGCCGGGTACGTTCTCGATAAGAGAGATACAGGCTTGAGGCAGATCTGTTGCGTTCATATTTATTCTTGTTTGGGTGATAAAATTAGTGAAATAATAGAATAATCCAAAAGCCGGAAAGGTCTTATAAGCAAGTCAAGCTCTTGGGGGAGTCCATAGCGACAGTATACGGGTGATTTACGGTTTATTTAATCGAACGTACGGAATATTTGCAGGCGACTGGGCGTTGATTTGTTTTTTTTCCATATATTTGCTTATTAACAAATTAAAACGAGAAGTGATGATGAGCTACGCCAATTATCTTTACATAGCGATCCGTGCCGCGGTAGACGCAGGCAAGTCGATCATGGATATTTATAACGATCCCGAATCAGATTTCGGGATAGAGAGAAAAGCAGACAATTCGCCGTTGACGAAGGCTGATAAGGCGGCCCATCAATTGATAACAAACGCTTTGTCCGTTACCCCGTTCCCTATCTTGAGCGAGGAAGGAAGGGAGATCCCGTTCAAGGAACGCTCTAAGTGGGAGACGTTGTGGATCGTAGACCCGCTGGACGGAACCAAGGAGTTTATTAAGAAAAACGGAGAGTTTACCGTGAATATCGCCTTGGTGGAGAAAGGCGTGCCTGTGTTGGGCGTTATCTATGTGCCTGTCCGGAAGGAGTTGTATTTCGCCTCCTCGTCGGTGGGGGCTTATAAATTTACGGGAATCGATAGCAGTAGCCAGCCTTCGATGGACGAGATGAAGCAGCGGGCGATACATTTGCCGATGGCGTTGGCACATCAGGGAGTCGTGGTAGTGGCATCCCGGTCTCACCAAACGGAGGATACTACCGCTTTCATCGATAATCTTCGCAAGCAGGGAAAGCCCGTTACGTTGATCAGTAGCGGTAGCAGCTTGAAAATTTGTCTGGTAGCGGAGGGTTCGGCCGATATCTATCCCCGTTTCGCCCCGACGATGGAGTGGGATACCGCCGCTGGTCACGCTATCGCCAAGTCTGCCGGTTGCGACGTATATCATATTGATGGCAAGACTCCGCTGCGCTATAATAAGGAGGATTTGCATAATCCGTGGTTTATCGTGAAGTGAGGGAAGAAGGGAGAAGAGCATGTGTTTTGCGATCGCGGAAATACTCCTTTTCACGGAGGATGATATTGCGTTGTACGATTGTAGAGATGTGGTAGGCTGCGTTTTTATTGATTGATGGTGTTTTTTATTATTGTTTAGAGGGGGAGACGGGGCATGCCCCGTCTCTATAAAGATGATGTTATTCTGGGAGATAGCTTTGTGGGATGTAGGAGGTTGTTTACTTTGACAGATTGACATTTTGTTTCTTTAAGCCCCGGAAGATCAAATATTCTGGCCCTAAGTACAGCGAGCTTCCAAATTTGAAAATAAAAATCCACAATAGCTTATATACCAAAGGAATATCCTTTTTAGGGCTTTTGTTCTAGATATAATCGGGCCTCTTTTTCTTCTTTGAAGTTGAATAATCACGGTTTTATTGGGAAGCGACAGGCGTTTTATCCGTATGCGACACGGATCGCTACCGTAAGTAAGGGCCAATCCTACCGTATGTAGCTAACGATCCAACCGTAAGTAACAGCCAATGCCTATATATGTGTGACAGAATTGGTCGTTTTGTTCCTAAAAACAGACCTAATCCAAGCTTTTTACCTTTACGATCTCTCTATTTGAAGCTTTCTGAAAAGAGAGTGTGTCAGTACAAACGGCATATTTTGATCAAACTGTCGTGGATATGGCTTGTTTGCCGACAATCGCTTTTCTAGCCCGAATAAAGAAATCTTATAAATAATGATAAATCCCGTTATTTCTGTAGAGACGGGGCGTGCCCCGTCTCCCACCGACTGGTAGTATTTTAAATCAAGAAGACAAATTACTATTTTGAGGGGATGAGACGGGGCACGCCCCGTCTCTACAACAAGCCGTACGATGTATTTTTGTTTATCTGGTTATGAGCGAGATGTTGAGAGCCGCCTTGTTGGAATATCGGTTGGCCTATAATCAACCATTATTGGTCTATATCCCAATAAACCTAAAAATAGGCTGGTGAAAGGGGCGCACACTTGAGTATTCTTATTATTTTTGCGTTCTTAAAAGTAAATACATGAATTTTGATATAGCGTTTGTGTTGCTGGCCCTGGTTGGAATGATCGCTGCCTTGATATGGGATAAGATGCGGCCCGGGATGGTACTCCTGACGGTGGTCGTGTTTTTCCTCTGCGTTGGCATCCTCTCACCCAAGGAGATGCTGGAGGGCTTTAGCAACAAAGGGATGATAACCGTAGCCATGCTGTTCCTCGTCAGCGAGGGAGTGCGGCAGAGCGGGGCTTTAGGCCAATTGATCAAGAAACTGCTTCCGGAGGGGAAGACTACCGTTTTCAAGGCGCAGGCGAGGATGCTCCCGCCCGTGGCTTTCGTATCGGCATTCTTGAATAATACGCCGGTGGTGGTTATCTTCGCCCCGATCATCAAGCGATGGGCAGAGGCGGTGAAGCTTCCGGCCACGAAGTTCTTGATACCTCTCTCGTATGTCACGATATTGGGTGGTATATGTACCTTGATCGGTACGTCTACGAATCTGGTAGTGCATGGTATGATACTGGAGGCGGGGTACGAGGGCTTTACGATGTTTGAGCTGGGGAAGGTCGGTGTTTTTATCGCTATCGCCGGTATTCTATATTTGTTCGCTTTCTCGAATAAACTGCTTCCTGACTCAAGGACGGATACGATATCCGAGGATGGGGAGGACGAGAATCCCGGAAACTTCCACCGGGTGGAAGCCGTGCTGGGCGCACGTTTCCCGGGTATCAACAAGACCTTGGGAGAGTTTAACTTTACCCGCCATTACGGGGCGATCGTGAAAGAGGTGAAAAGCGGCGGTCAGCGTTTTACCCGTAATCTGGATACGGTGGTATTGCATGAGGGCGACACCTTGGTGTTGTGGGCAGACGATTCCTTCATCCCGACATGGGGCGAGTCTAGCGTCTTCTTGATGTTGGCGAATGGCAATGAGGCTATGGAACCGGTATCGAGGAAGAAACGCTGGTTGGCCTTGGGATTGTTGATCTTTATGATCGTGGGGGCTACGATAGGAGAGTTGCCCGCCGTGAAAGAGGCTGTTCCAAGCATGCGCTTGGACATGTTCTTCTTCGTCAGCATCACGACGATCATCATGGCATGGACCAAGATCTTCCCGCCAAAGAAATACACGAAATACATCTCTTGGGATATCTTGATAACGATCGCTTGCGCCTTCGCTATCAGCAAGGCCATGGAGAATTCCGGCTTTGCCTCCATGATAGCCCGCCATATAATCAGTATGGCCGACGATTTGGGGCCGTATGCATTGCTGGCGATTATATTTATTATTACCAATATATTTACGGAGTTGATCACGAACAACGCTGCGGCGGCCTTGAGCTTCCCGATCGCCTTGTCGGTCGCCACGCAACTGGGGGTGGATCCGACCCCTTTTTTCGTCGTGATCTGTATGGCGGCATCGGCTAGTTTCAGTACGCCGATCGGCTACCAGACCAACCTGATCGTACAGGGTGTAGGAGGCTATAAGTTCACGGATTTCGTGAAGATAGGCCTGCCCTTGAACCTGATCACGTTCTTGATCTCCGTGTTTGTAATACCTATGATATGGAAGTTTTAGAAAATAATATCTATCCGATTTTCGACCGCATGCTGGGTCGTGAGGATAAAGAGGCGCTTCTGGGGCAAAGGGGCGTGATGGTGTGGTTCACGGGCTTGAGCGGCTCGGGAAAAAGCACGATCGCTATCGCCTTGGAACGTGAGTTGCATAAACGGGGACTGCTTTGCCGCATCCTCGACGGAGATAATATCCGTAGCGGTATCAATAACAACCTGGGGTTCTCGCCCGAGGACCGGGTGGAAAATATACGCCGTATCGCCGAGGTGGGAAAACTGTTTGTCGATACGGGTGTCATAACCTTGGCGGCTTTTATCAGCCCGAACAACGAGTTGAGGGAGATGGCATCCTCTATTATCGGAAAAGCGGATTTCTTGGAGGTTTACGTAAGTACGCCGCTCGCCGAGTGCGAACGCCGTGACGTGAAAGGCCTGTATGCCAAGGCACGGAAAGGCGAGATCAAGGAGTTTACCGGGATTTCCGCCCCGTTCGAGGCACCGGAGCGTCCGGACCTGTCCTTGGATACCTCCGTGTTGAGCGTGGAACAATCCGTGAGCCGGTTACTGGAATTGATCATACCGAAAATAGAAATTAAACACTGAAAAAAAATATGTCTGATTACAAGTTAAGTCATTTACAGGAGTTGGAGGCCGAGTCTATCCACATCATTCGTGAGGTAGCCGCCGAGTTCGAGAATCCTGTTATGCTTTATTCCATCGGGAAGGACTCTTCCGTGATGGTCCGTCTGGCCGAGAAGGCTTTCGCTCCGGGCAAGGTCCCTTTCCCGTTGATGCACATCGATTCGAAATGGAAGTTTAAGGAGATGATAGAGTTCCGTGATTCTTATGCGAAGAAATTCGGCTGGAACCTGATCGTGGAGTCTAATATGGAGGCTTTCCGGGCCGGTGTGGGGCCGTTTACGCACGGTAGTAAAGTACATACGGATTTGATGAAGACGCAGGCCTTGCTTCATGCCCTGGATAAATATAAGTTCGACGCCGCTTTTGGCGGTGCCCGTCGTGACGAGGAGAAGAGCCGTGCGAAGGAGCGTATCTTCTCGTTCCGCGATAAGTTCCATCAATGGGACCCGAAGAACCAGCGCCCGGAGTTGTGGGATATCTATAACGCCCGTGTGCATAAGGGCGAGAGCATCCGTGTATTCCCGCTATCGAACTGGACGGAACTGGATATCTGGCAATATATCCGTCTGGAGAATATCCCGATCGTTCCCTTGTATTTCGCTAAGGAGCGTCCGTGCGTGGAGATCGACGGTAATCTGATCATGGCGGACGATGACCGCCTGCCGGAGCAATACCGGGACCAGATCCGTATGCGTATGGTCCGTTTCCGTACGTTGGGCTGCTGGCCGCTGACTGGCGCCGTGGAGAGCGATGCGGATACGATCGAGAAAATCGTGGAGGAGATGATGACCACGACGAAGAGCGAGCGTACGACCCGTGTGATCGACTTCGATCAAGACGCTAGTATGGAGCAGAAGAAACGGGAAGGGTATTTTTAACACAGAAGAGACATGGCAGATACAAAATTAAATATAAAGGAATTCCTTGATAAGGATGAGCAGAAGGACCTGCTGAGATTCTTGACCGCCGGCTCGGTGGATGATGGTAAATCGACCTTGATAGGCCGATTGCTGTTTGATAGTAAGAAAATATACGAGGATCAGCTGGATGCCTTGGAGCGTGACAGCAAGCGTATGGGCAACGCCGGCGAGCATATCGACTACGCCTTGTTGCTGGACGGCTTGAAGGCCGAGCGTGAGCAAGGTATCACGATCGATGTGGCTTACCGTTATTTCAGCACGAACAACCGTAAGTTCATCATCGCCGATACTCCGGGACACGAGCAGTACACCCGGAATATGATCACGGGTGGTTCCACGGCGAATCTGGCGATCATCTTGGTGGATGCCCGCACGGGCGTGATCACGCAGACCCGCCGTCATACCTATCTGGTATCTTTGCTGGGTATCAAGCATGTGGTACTGGCCGTGAATAAGATGGACTTGGTGAACTTCGACAAGGATACGTTCGACCGGATCGTGGCGGATTATAAACGTTTCGTGGAGCCGCTGGATATCCCGGATATCACGTATATCCCCTTGTCGGCCTTGGATGGCGATAACGTGGTGGAGAAGAGTGATCGCACGCCTTGGTACGAGGGTACGTCTTTATTGGATTATCTGGAGAACGTGCCTATCGACTTGGATCGTAACTACGAGGACTTCCGTTATCCGGTGCAATACGTGTTGCGCCCGAATCTGGATTTCCGCGGGTTTAGCGGCAAGGTGGCCAGCGGTATCGTGCGTAAGGGAGATACGGTGATGGCGTTGCCTTCAGGGAAGACCTCGAAGATAAAGAGCATCGTTACCTACGAGGGTGAGTTGGAGCAGGCTTTCCCGCCTCAATGTATCACGATCACCTTGGAGGACGAGATCGATATCTCCCGTGGGGAGATGCTGGTGCACCCGGATAACTTGCCGATCCGCGACCGTAATTTCGAGGCCATGCTGGTGTGGATGGATGAGGAGGCGATGGACGTGAACAAGCAGTTCTACATCAAGCAGACCACTCATACGACACGTGCCCGTGTGGATAGTATCCGCTATAAGGTGAACGTGAACACGATGGAGCGATCTTCCGTGGATCATCTGGAACTGAACGAGATCGGCCGTGTGGTATTTACTACCGGCAAGGAGTTGTTCTTCGATCCGTATAGGAAGAATAAGCAAACCGGCTCGTTTATCTTGATCGATCCGATTACGAATAATACGTCTGCCGTAGGTATGATCATCGACCGTGTAGATGTTAAAGATATGGTGACGGAGGATGCCTTGGCTACCTTGAACCTCCCGGAGATGGGAATCGGAGAGGAGCACTACGAGGCGATCCGTAAGGTTTGTGAGGAGTTGAGTCGGCAGGGCGTGCCCGTGAAATGTATAACGGAAAAACGATAAGATATGGGATTGTTGGAATTTGATAAGTTACCGATCAATACGTTGGTCGGGGCGGATTGGGATACGTTCAAGAAGGTGACGGCCCGGCAGCAGATAGATAAGGGCTTTAAGGGTAAATATCGCCTTACGACCGGTGTTTGCCGCCTGTTGAGCGCCTTGAAGCCGATTGAGGATAGCCGATTCAAGAAATTGGCCGATAAGCCGCTGGAGATGGATCCCTTGTTTATCTTGGGGCATTGGCGGAGCGGTACGACCTTTGTGCATAATATCTTCGCCTGCGACAAGCATTTCGGTTATACCACGACGTACCAGACGGTATTCCCGCACTTGATGCTTTGGGGACAGCCTTTCTTCAAGAAAAATATGGCTTTCTTGATGCCGGATAAACGTCCGACCGATAATATGGAATTGAAAGTGGATCTTCCGCAAGAGGAGGAGTTCGCCTTGTCGAACATGATGCCTTATACGTATTATAATTTCTGGTTCTTCCCGAAACGCTGGATGGAGTATTGCGATCGTTACTTATTATTCAATGATATCACGGAGGAGGAGCGAAAGGTTTTCATGGATACTTTCATGCGTCTGGTAAAGGTCTCTCTCTGGAATACGAACGGTACGCAGTACTTGAGCAAGAACCCACCGCATACGGGACGTGTGAAGACATTGTTGGAGATGTTCCCGAACGCGAAGTTTATCTACTTGAAGCGAAACCCGTATACGGTATTCGAGAGTACCCGTAGTTTCTTCACGAATACGATCCAGCCATTGCGTTTGCAGGATATCACGAATGAGCAGATCGAGGCGAACTTCATCGAGGTATATCGCCGTCTTTTCTATAAGTACGAGGAGGAGAAGCACCTGATACCGGAAGGCAATCTGGTGGAAGTGAAGTTCGAGGATTTCGAGAAAGACGCTTTCGCTATGACGGAAAATATCTACAAGTCGTTAAACTTATCCGGTTTTGAGGAGTCTAAGGCAGATATAGAGAAGTATCTGGGCAAAAAGAAGGGCTACAAGAAGAACCAATATAAGTACGAGGATCGTACGGTTCGGCTTGTGGAGGAAAATTGGGGCATGGCCTTGAAGGAATGGAATTATGAATTATAGTTGACGGTGGGCAGTTGACAGTGGACGCAGTCGCCGCGAGCGGTAAATAACAGTTCACTGTCAATTGTCAACTATCAACTGTCAACTAAATAGGTATGGGTTTGAGTTTAAGAAAGAAAGTGTTATTTTTGGCAATCGCTTGTATGCCTTTATCCGTGGTTTTCGCGGACGGGGAAGGAGTGGTATCGGAGAATGTGGTGCCCTTCGCTTATGGAGACATGGATAATTGGGTTGTTCGTGAGATCCATGAGTCTGGCATTATCGGGGGCAATACGAAATTACTTTATGAGCTGGGCCCTTCGGATACGATTGTCGGTAATACGGCGTTTCACAATATGGGTGGTTCTCCTTGGGCTACTTCAAATGTGATGGCGAAGGTGCTGGGAGTGGTGAAAACCAATACGTCGGTTTTCCCGGAGAAACGGGGAGATGGAATGTGTGCCCGCTTAGAGACTCGTTTCGAGAGCGTGAAAGTGAGGTTCTTGGCATTAGATATAGAGGTGATCGCTGCCGGTTCTATCTTTTTGGGGATGGTACACGAGCCTATCTCTGGAACAAGAAACCCCCAAGCGATGTTACAATCTGGGGTACCTTTCACCAAGAAGCCGAAAGCGTTGCGGTTTGATTATAAGGTGAAAGCCGCTCCCGAGAAGAATCGGATACGTAGTACGGGGTTCAGCCGTAAGACGATGGTGCCGGGGCAGGATTCCTTGGCGGTGATCTTGTTGCTGCAGAAGCGATGGGAAGATAAGGAAGGAAATGTTTATTCCAAGCGGGTCGGCACGATGGTGCAACGTTATACGGAATCTACCTCTGATTGGGTGAATAAAGCTACTTATCCGATCCTTTATGGGAATATAACATCCAGGCCCGAGTATAAATCGTATATGCGTATACAGGTGGAGGAACGTTATACGTTAAATAGTAAAGGTAAAAGTGTTCCTATCCAAGAGGTGGGCTGGGCAGATCCGGACGAGACACCTACACATATGGTGTTGCAGTTCACTTCCAGCCATGGAGGGGCCTATATCGGCTCTCCGGGAAATACGTTTTGGATAGACAACGTGGAATTAATATACTAACTTAGTAGGCGGTTGGCAAGTGATAGTTGATAGTTTGCGTAGCGGTAAATAAATAGTAGACTGTCATTTGCCAACTGCCTACTATCAACTGTCAACAAATATGTTAAAGGCAAAGATAAAAGCCCTGCGTGATGAGCTGGAACAACATAATTATAATTATTATGTGCTTTCGGCACCGACGATATCAGACTTTGAGTTTGATAAGATGATGAAAGAGTTGCAGGAATTGGAGGAGGCGCATCCCGAGTTCGCCGATCCGGATTCCCCGACACGGCGAGTGGGGAGCGACCTATCGAAAGAGTTTGAGCAAGTGGTACATAAATATCCGATGCTTTCATTGGGTAATACGTATTCCGAGGATGAGATCCGTGATTTTTACGATCGTACGACCCGCTCCTTGAATGAGCCTTTCGAGATTGTGGCAGAGCTTAAATATGATGGTACTTCTATTTCTTTGACCTATGAGAAAGGACGTTTGGTACGTGCCGTGACCCGTGGTGATGGTACTCGCGGTGATGATGTGACGGCGAATATCAAGACCATCCGTTCGGTTCCATTAAGACTCCGGGGCACTGATTTCCCCGAGGAGTTCGAGATTCGTGGCGAGGTATTGCTGCCTTGGGCAGAGTTCGATCGCTTGAATAAGGAGCGGGAGGAACAGGAGGAATCCTTGTTCGCCAATCCTCGCAACGCCGCTTCCGGTACGTTGAAACAGCAGAATCCGGCTATCGTGGCCTCCCGTAAGCTGGATGCTTATTTCTATTATTTATTAGGAGAGAACCTGCCGGCCGAAGGACATTATGAGAATTTGCAAGCGGCCCGTACATGGGGCTTTAAGATTCCGGATGTGATCCGTAAATGCCAGAGTTTGCAGGATATATTCGATTATATCGCTTATTGGGATGTGGAACGTAAGAACTTGCCCGTGGCGACGGATGGAATCGTATTGAAGGTAAACTCGCTCCGTCAGCAGAGGAATTTAGGTTTTACGTCGAAAAGCCCTCGCTGGGCGATCGCTTATAAGTTTCAGGCAGAGCGTGCCGAGACCCGTTTGAACTCGGTCTCTTTTCAAGTGGGACGGACGGGGACGGTTACTCCTGTGGCGAACCTTGAGCCTGTATTATTGGCCGGGACGGTGGTGAAACGGGCTTCCCTACATAACGCCGATATTATCGAGGGGCTTGACTTGCATATCGGAGACCAAGTGTATGTGGAGAAAGGCGGGGAGATCATCCCAAAGATCGTGGGAGTGAATGTGGAGGCTCGTTCGATGCTGATGGGGGATAAAGTTCGTTTTATCCGTGTTTGTCCGGAGTGTGGTACTCCTTTGGTACGTCCGGAAGGAGAGGCGGCGCATTACTGTCCGAATGAGTCGGGCTGTCCCCCTCAGATCAAGGGACGTATAGAACATTTCGTGACCCGGAAGGCGATGAATATCAATATAGGCCCGGAGACGGTGGAGGATTTGTACAACGCCGGTTATGTGAAGAACTCGGCAGACTTATATACGTTGACGGTAGCGGATTTATTACGTTTGGAACGCTGGGCAGAGAAAAGCGCCCAGAATCTGATGTTAAGTCTGGAAGAATCCAAGCAAGTTCCCTTTGAGAGAGTCTTGTTCGGGCTGGGGATTCGTTTCGTGGGAGAGACGGTAGCTAAGCGTTTGGCCTCGGCTTTCCACTCGATTGAGGCATTGGAGCAGGCATCTTTAGAGGATTTGGTTGCCGTGGATGAGATCGGTGAGCGGATCGCCCAAAGTGTATTGAGTTATTTCTCGGACGAGAAGAATCGTATGCTGGTGAACCGATTAAAGGAACACGGTTTGCGGATGGCGGTTTCCGAGGAACAATTGGCAAACCGTTCCGAGAAGTTGAAAGGATTGACGATCGTGATCAGCGGGACATTTTCCAAGCACTCGCGTGACGAGTATAAAGCGATGATTGAGCAACATGGTGGCAAGAATAGCGGTTCCGTTTCTGGGAAGACCGATTATATCCTTGCCGGCGAGAATATGGGACCGGCGAAGCTGGAGAAGGCGGCGAAGCTGGGTGTGAAGATTATCAATGAGGATGAGTTCTTAAATATGCTGGAATAAATGTTTACGAATTATTTTATAAAGAAGAAGATACAAGCTTTAGCGTCGGATGCTACCAATCGTCCGCATCGTTCTCTCTCATTGGATGAGGCACGTTCGGTTTTGGTATTGTATAATATGGAGGATCACGAGGATGTCATGAGTGCCTTGGAACCTTTGCGTAAGGCGAGGAAGGATGTCAAGACTTGTGTATACGTACCGTCCGGCGGGGTAAATATCCCTTTTGACGATTCCAATATTCCTGTACACTCAAAGAACGATCTCAACGCATGGGGATTCCCTTCCGATAGTGTCTTGGAGAAGGTGAACGCTCTCAGGGCAGATATCTTGATCGATATCACTAGGCCGGGTTGTTATGCCTTGCAATATGTCGCTCTCCGGCATCCATCCACCTTCAAGGTCGGGATTAAGTATCCGGGCCAGGAATGGTATGACTTAGGCTTGACTGTAACAGATAAGGACGATATTCAGTATTTATTCGGACAGATATTATTTTATTTGCGTTCCATCCGTGCTAAATGATATAATTTCCTTATTTTTGCAGTGCTAAATAACAAAAAGGAATATTTTCCCCATGGCAGACATAAATTTAAAAGGAATGGGCGTGGCGCTGATCACGCCATTCAAGGAAGATGAGAGTGTAGACTACGAGGCGTTAGGCAAGTTGGTGGATTATCAGGTGCAGAACGGTACGGATTATTTGGTAGTGCTGGGAACTACAGCGGAAACTCCTACACTTACGGAAGAAGAAAAGAAAAACATTATAAACTTGGTGGTGACTCGGGTACGTGGTCGTATCCCTATCGTATTAGGTGTGGGAGGAAATTGTACACGTTCTGTTGTCGAGAAATTGAAGACCGATAATTTCGAGGGTATCGACGCTATCCTTTCGGTCGTACCTTATTATAATAAACCTTCCCAAGAAGGAATTTACCAGCATTATAAGGCGATCGCCAACGCCACTCACTTACCGATCGTACTCTATAATGTTCCGGGACGTACAGGCGTGAATATGACAGCCGAGACTACGCTTCGTATCGCTCGTGAGTTCGATAACGTGATCGCCGTGAAAGAGGCTTCCGGCAATATTACCCAGATGGATGATATCATCAAGAATAAACCGGCCCGTTTCAACGTGATCTCCGGTGACGATGGTATTACTTTCCCGTTGATGACACTAGGAGCGGTGGGAGTGATTTCCGTGATTGGTAATGCTTTCCCTCGTGAGTTCAGCCGTATGGTACGTCTGGCCTTAGCCGGTGATTATGATAGCGCACGTACGATTCATCATAGCTTCACGGAGTTGTTCAGTTTGCTGTTCGTGGATGGAAATCCTGCCGGGGTGAAGAGTATGTTGAATATGATGGGCTTTATCGAGAACAAGCTTCGTTTGCCTTTGGTTCCTACGCGTATTGTTACATATGAGAAGATTCGCGAGGTATTGAGACAGTTGAGCATTAAATGTTGAAGTTTTTCTAACAAGAATCATACACATTCCCTTATTCGGTAAATAAAATAAGGACTTCATATATCTCTATGAGAAGTGAAGTCCTTATTTTATTTATAATGCGATCAGACCCTTGATTGAATATTTAGAATAACGAAGGAGAGGATTCCTTTATAACTTCTTTTTCAAGGTAAAGAAGAAAGTAACCCCTTTTCCCGGACTGCTTTTCACCGATATTTGTCCTTTATGGAAATTGACCCCGTTTTTAACGATGGATAATCCCAACCCGGTTCCCCCGATCTTACGACTGCGGCCTTTATCTACTCGATAGAAACGTTCGAATATACGATTGATATGTTCTTCCGGGATACCAATCCCATTGTCGGAGAAACTGAAATAATAATATTTAGGATCCTCTTTGTAACAGTTGACAGTGATCCTTATATTTTCTCCCGCATAAGCGATAGCATTGTCATATAGGTTCCGGAATATGGAATAGAGCAGGGAGCTATTTCCGATCACGGTCGGGTCTCCGGGAAGGATAATTTCTGATGTGATATGTTTTTCTTCCATATCCTTAGAACATTCCTTTTGTATCTCGGCGATGAGTCTCGTGATATTAACTTCCGTGAGATCGAACATCTCGGATGCCTCGTCTAGTCTGTTTAATACGGAAATGTCCCGTAATAATCCCGTAAGGCGGGTGCTTTGCGAGTAGCAACGCTCTAAGAAAAACTGGCGTTTGTCCGGACTTAGGTCTGGGTTGGATAAGATTGTCTCCAGATATCCTTGGATACTGCTGACAGGCGTTTTTAGCTCATGAGAGACATTTTGTGTAAGTTGGCGTTTCATCCGGCTTTCTTGTTCTTGGCGGGATATATCGTTAATGGAGATCTCGTAACTATTATCGAGGAATAAAATACATTCGATCAAAAATATCTTACCGTTCTTATCGATGGTCACGGACTCTCTCATTACTTTCTTTTTCCTGTTTAGGTTTCGTATGTTTTTATTTAAGAAAGTACGGATAGGGTCTAGCTCGGCTATATTGATGACATCTTCTATTTGGTGGATTTGTGTATCAGATATGACATTTATGAATTGAATAAATAAGATATTGGATAGAATCTCCCGTCCCTCGTTTGTGAACATAGCAAAACCTTCCTTGGAATACTGGAAATGTTTGATTAATTTTTCCCGTTCCATGGATAGTTCATTTTTCGCTTTTTGTTGCCGGTGGTACAAGGTTACGATATTTTGTGAGATATCTCCTAACTCATCGTTCGGGAATACATAGTCGACCACAGGCATTTGATCCTTCTCAACATTTAAGGCGAAATCCCTTAATTTAGATATCGTTTTTCCTATACTGAAAGTAAAACGGGAGAGGACGAAGAAAAAGATCAAAGTCATCAGCGCCATGAAATAGATGAAATCCTTGTTTACGGTCAATATCCCTTTTACATACGGGTCATAGGGTAGAGCCGAGCGATAGATATAGCCTCCTATATTTGACGCGGAGTAAAAATATCTTTTTCCCGTGGATTCAGAGGAACGGATGGCGAATCCTTCGTTATATAGCCGTGCTTTGCGGACTTCACTTCGGTCATTATGATTATCGAATCCGTCCGTTCCGCTATTGTCGAACAATACGTCGCCGGATGGATCTATAATGGTTACCCGCAAATCTTTTTGAGGGATGTCATCCATAAAGCTTGTTACAGTCTTATAGATGTCAGTGTTTTGTTGGCATTTACGGAATAATTGGTAATTATAGTTACTCAACACATGATTCAACTTCTCTTGTGCGAACTCTCTTTCCCGCTGATATTGGAAGAGCAGGAAACAGACCGTAAAGCCCAAAAACATGAAGAAGATCGACCAGAAAAGCCGTTGGCTAAACGGTATCCGATGTCTTTTTTCACCCTCTATTTTTACCATGATTCAATGACAATATTAGCATTCGAAACAATAACCGAAACCTAAACGAGTTACGATGTTCTTTCCATAAGGACCTATTTTCTTACGTAACCGGGTGATGTTGACATCGATCGTACGGTCTAGGACATATACCTCATCTTTCCAGATACGTGATAGTATTTCTTCTCTGGAGAATACGTTTCCTTTATTTTCTAATAGAAGCTTTAGTATCTCAAACTCTTTTTTTGTTAATGGGACTTCCGCTCCGTCTACTGTGGCTTTGATGCGCTTCGTGTCTAAGGCCAATGTCTCGTATTCGAGCTTCTCGACCTCTTTTTCCTTTGATTTCTCGGAAGTCCTTCTTAGTACAGCCTTGACACGTGCCATTACTTGGCGAATGGAAAACGGCTTGGAGATATAGTCGTCTGCCCCGAGATTAAAGCCCGTGAGCATGTCGTTCTCCGTATCTTTGGCCGTCAGGAAGATGATAGGGATATTGGCTGTTTTCTCATCTTGTCTCAAGATACGTGCCATCTTGAAACCGGAGATTTCTCCCATCATGACATCTAGCAATAATAAATTGTAAACAGCCAGATCCTTTTTCAATGCCTCTTCCGCACTATAAGCGGTATCTACTTCATAACCTTCTATTTCCAGATTAAACTTAAGGATCTCACACAAATCCTCTTCGTCATCCACTACAAGAATACGAGTTGTTGCCATAATATGTTCTGTTTTTTTGAGGAGAATTCTTAGACTCTCCATGCGCAAATATATTTATTTGAGGGCAAAGAACGGATATTCTTATTTCGGCGAAATGAAATATGTGTTACATTTCTATTTCAGCTCAAACTCGCTAAGTACAATTTTCTGTTTTAACTCGCTGAACGTTTGAACGGATTTGGTCAATATACGGAATGTATATTTATCCCCATAGGTAGAAAGCACTTTTTCCATCTCTTTTTCTCCGATCAGGAAATAACCTTTAGCGGGTATTTCCTTGTCGAAGTCATGGAATATATTTCCCATATAGAAATTTAAGCCATAAAGATTTCTATAAATCCGAAGGTTATTTACGACATATACGTTCTCCTTATTTAGCGGATACTCTTTTAGGATACGCTCTGCGAAATTACGGCAAGAGTCTCCTTCACGAATACCCCTCATAATGACACCGTCGATTAATAAATTGACCGTAAATGTCAAGGCGATCGTGGCATAGAGAATCTTGATGTTTATTTTCTTAAACATCTGGTAATAGACTGTTCCCAGCATCAACAGATTTATGCCGATAATACAGATCGTGAGCGTATTGGGGCGAACCAATACTTTTGATACCATTTGTACCGTATCTATGGTTAATGTGTCTTGCGTATATTGGCAGACAATAGATACGGGGTTAATGGCTCCGAACATTGTGAGTAAGATCGCTATCATGACAACGCTTACCACCGAGACTAGAAAGGCAGCGAATACTCGTGTCACTTTCATCCGATATTCCGTGATATATAAGGCATACTGGGCCAAGAATAAGGCGATGAACGGATAGGCCGGCATTAAATATACACTTCGTTTACTCGAAGGGATTGAATAAAAGAAGAGGATACCTACCAAGGCAACCAAGCTAAATAAACGAACTTTTTCCATGGAACGAATGCGTTTCCACGTATTCTTTAAAGTCTCTTTAAGAGGTTGCCTCGGCTGGCTAAGCTTTAGCCCGAATAAAGAGAAGAAAAAGAAAATCGTCCAAGGGATAAAGCCTGCCGCCAATGTCATGAAATTATACCAGACACCGTTCTCGTGTCCTAGGTCATAGGAAATCTCTGGAGTACTTAGGTGTAAAAAACGGGCGAAATTTTCCGCTAATACGACATTGAGGAATGCGTCTCCTCCCTGTTTCCATGCGGCGATATACCATAACATTGGTAAGAATAAAGAAGAAACTCCCGCATATAATAAAGCCTTGAATATTGTAAGGTAATTATATTGGCCTAGCATTAGTAAATAAATGCCGAATACGAACAATGGCAACACGATACCCACCGGGCCTTTTGTAAGTACGGCGCATCCTAATAATAAAGGAATGAATATGGGAAGGCCTTTCAACTCCAGTTTTTCTTCCCATCGGTATAACTGGAAAAGCCCTATGACAATAAAAGTCGTGAGCAACATGTCTACCCGGGTCGTCATGGCTGCCCGGTGTATTTCTACACAAGTGACTAGTAAGAGGGTCGCTATAAACGCCTCCTGGAACTTTACGATCCGTTTACCGAAAAAGACCAATACGAACCCGATCAAAGTAATGAAAGCTAATGCGGAAGGCAGGCGAGAGGTAAACTCGGAAACGTATCCTTGCGGATAAGAGAAAACCGCCATTAGCCAATGTGCCATTGGGGGCTTGAATGCGAACTCGTTTGCATATGATTGTGGCAAGACCCAATTTCCAGTCTCAAGCATGGAGATTGCTACTGCCGCTTCCCGCGGTTCTCCTTTCGTGGAGAAATCTCCTAAGCCAATCCAAGGTAGCACGGATATAATACAGATTACTACCATCATAGTAACTGGCTTTTGCAAGTAAAGATATTGAAGTGTAGGTGTACGCATATGATAATTAATATAGAGGGCTTTGCCCCATTGATGTTATAAAACAGTTTGCAAAAGAACAATTTTTTATGGACTTTTTCCGCGTTTTCGGGAATTTTTTATGTGCCCAATGAATGTTTAATCGCTTTTCGTATCGCTTCCGCATCCTCCTTATTTTCCTTTAATATGGAAAGGATCAGGTTTAAATAACTCTCTTTGTTACTGATACCGCAAATTGCGCACAGGCGGCTCTGAGGTAACATGCCTTTTTGGTTATAGACACGAAGGATACTCTTGTAGTTCTCCGTTTCTATATAAGACTCGAACTCGTTCTTTATATTCTTGTAAATTTCTTCTACATGGATGTTTAAACGGATATTCTCTACATGCTCGGTTAATTGTTCTACCGTTGTTATTTTACGGTCGACTGTTGTCTCCAGCTTTTTACGGACTTGGTGTTTAGCGTGGAGAATCACTTGCGAGTCCAGCTCCTTCCGGAAAAGACGCATCACGTTTTCTTTTACTTGTTTGAAAACATCGTCCGGGTCTTTCATCAACCGTTTGGCTACTGTCTTGATCACATCTTCTATCATCAACAGGTTCTCTACTTCCGCTACGTCGGGTACATAGATGTGTTGTTCTCGCAGATAGTCGATTTCTCCTTGTGTCCGCCTGTCGCGATCTACGATACCCTTGCTATCTAACGTATGGAAATCTTTTAGTTGGCCGAATGCCTTGGTGGTCTCGATTACTTTTTGGCATCCTCCCATTGGCTTTACCAAATAATCGGGGAATATGAAGGGATAAAGCTTGCTGTCAATACTGTTCGTGTCGGTCCCCTCGATGAATAAGATCGGTTTTCGACTGCCGAGTATTTCCATATACACTTCTTCCGGGAGGCTTTCATTGCTCTCGATCAGCTCGTAATCCCATACGGAATGGTCTGCATCATAGGAGCGGATCCAAAGTCGTTTGCTATCGGATCTGGAGGTGGCAAAATCAATATCGTGCGTGAGGTACACGAACGTGCAGTCTGGACGTATCGCCTCAATCTCATCCCAAAGTTGGTTTTTTATGGAGTTGTGGAGAAGGGTCTCTGGTTCTTCTATTACGAGCAAGGCACCCGGGCATGCGCACAATGCCGCACCGATCAAATAGAATACCAATTTCTCGCTATCACTCATGCGTCCAGCCGTATAGGAGTTTGAGTCACGCCCAGTGGATACAAGTTCGATAAAACCTGATTTTCGTATCAAGCGATTATGCGGGAACATTTTTTCCCAGATAGCTTGTATGGTATCGATTTTAGTGACAGGGGGATTTACTTCATTATCGGTTTTGCATGCTTCCTTGAAATTAACCGCTGCCTCGAACTCCTCGCTTTGGAGCTGTAGGATCAGTTTCTCGTACTCGGAAATACGCGGCATGAACAATCGTTCTTTGATCATCGACTGTAAACGTGTGAATTCGTTGGAGGCAGGAGATTTAGATTCGTCATCACTGATGAATAAGGCATGTATGCCGGATATCCTTTTCGCTAGACCTGAGTATCTCTCCAATAAATCTCTGCCAAAAGAGCTTTTTCCCGCACCGTTCGCTCCGATCACGACTAATATTTTCGTGTCTAGCGTGATGGGATATGCCACGTTAACTTTCGTTGGGAGTGTTAGTTCCATACATGTTATTGATTAGGTTCTCAAAGATAAGCTTTTTCTTTGAAAGTTGAAGGAGGGATGAAAAATAAAACGCCTTTCCCAAAATGTCTTTAAAAGATGGGAAAGGCGCTTTTTAAATTTCGTGGGATTTTTCTTATTTGCTCTTGTCTAAGATAACGCGAGCAAGGCGTGCTTGTATTTGCATTAACGTATTAACATCTTCATTCTCGAAATTGATGTCTGCTATTTTTAAACTTCTTTTGGATACTACCGGGGTTGATTTAACTGCCATTAATTCTTGTACTAATTCATCTACTTGTTCTTTGATTTTCTCAGCCTTTTTTGAATAATCTACTGTACGTGCCATAGTTTTTTTGATGTTTTATTTTATGAATACTATCGCAAAGATAAGTACAATTTTATAATACACATAATAAAACGTAAATATTCTGTGCTATTTTTACTAAAAAAGTCCGAGCCATAATATATCTTTGGCCCGGACTTGATAATTATTGAGATGAATGTGTGTTATGCTTTGGGTGTATTCGTATCGGATACGTCATTTTTTACTTCCCAATGGAACGGTTCAAATTCAGTATTCGGATCTACCCAAGATGCTTTTTTAGACGCATAGATAATGAATGGTGCCGCTACGACAACTATTACGCCAATGAAAAGAACAGCGAACCAAACCGTGTTATTTCCTGTGGAAATTTGGCTGGGAGGAATAAAGCTTAATACGAACGCTAATAAGGAACCACAGAAGCCTAAACCTCCGATGAGCCACATCAAACCGTTTCCTCTTTTTCCGATACGGAACGGACGACCTGCCTTTTTCATTTTATAACGTAATGCGATTGCTCCGGAGAACATTAACATATACATTATTAAATACAAGATCACTGTGAGTTGTGATAGGATTTGATAGAAACTTTGTACGGATGGCATTACCACGAATAATAGGCTAAGAAGTGTGACGGCTGCTCCTTGGATATAAAGGATATTTTTTTGTACGCCGATTTTGTTAGTTTTCTGGAAGAAGGGAGGTAGATAACCTGCTTTACCCACGGCGAATATACCTTTGGACGGACCTGCGACCCACGTCAATACTCCCGCTAATACGCCAAACGCTAAAGCGATAGCGATAATCGGAGATAACCACGACGCATGAATGTACTTGAAGTAATTGTCGAATCCTACTAACAAACTTTGTGTAAGGCTGATGTCTTTTCCCGGGATAATAATACCCAGAGAGAATGTTCCTAACACAAAAATTACGACAGTGATTAATGCACCGATAAATACGGCTTTCGGATAGTTTTTGGAAGGGTTTTCAACATCTTTCACGTGAATACCGCCCATTTCCATACCTGCATAAAAAAGGAAGATACTTGCCGCTAAAACCAAGTTATCGAATTTACTGAAGTCGGGGAAAAAGTTACTGTGGAAATCCATATTGGAGTGTCCACCGGTAGCGAGGTATACGATACCTAAAATAATCAGTAGCGCAGCCGGGATGATCGTCCCAACCATACCTCCGATTTTTGCTACTTTCCCAACCCAGCTTAAGCCTTTTAACGATATAAATGTAGCTAGCCAATAAATAACTAGTACGATCGCTAGCGTGTAATATTTGTTATTTGCCAATAACATATCCTCGGGATGATCCATACCGATGAAAGCAATGGATACCGCTCCGAAAGTCAGTACCGTTGGATACCATATCGTGCTCTCGACCCATTGGACCCAAATAGCCAAGAAACCTAGTCGTTTTCCATAAGCTTCACCTACCCAGCGGAATACACCACCTTGCTTGTCTTGAAACATTGCCGCTAGTTCGGCTGCCACTAAAGAGGTCGGGATTAAAAATACGATTGCCGCGAATAAGTAATAGAAAGCCGAACTTAATCCGTATACGGCTTCTGCTGGCAGTCCGCGTAAAGATACTACTGCCGTTACATTCATGATTGCCAGGGTAAATACTCCTAGCTTCACTGTCTTGTTGATATTTGCCATAGATTTATGTTTTAAAAATGAGAATTATCTCTCTCGTTTAAGTTTGTGTTTATAACAGCGAATCAAAGAAGATGTTTTATTTTCACTACGTAAAACTTGGTTAATTAACACATTTTTCCCGTTTAAACAAACGCTATGTAAGACTTGTTTTCATAAATCGAAATAATAAGGATTCTATTAAATAATATAGTAACGCTTATGAAAATGGCCGTATTTGATTTTGCATTAAGAAAAAAGGGGGTATATGGTGTGTTACATATCATTATACTATTGTTGTCATTGTTCTTGGTCATCAGTATTTCCATTGATACGTTTAAGAATATTCCTTTTTACACGCAAACATCTTATAAAAAAATTCAGTTATGGATTTGTTTGTTCTTTCTTTTCGATTTTATTTTGGAATTTTTCCTGTCGAAAGATAAGTTTCGTTATTTACGAACGCATTTCATTTTTTTGCTTGTAGCGATTCCTTACCAAAATATAATAGAATATTATCATATTATTACCTCACCCGAACTCAATTATTTCTTACGGTTTGTGCCTTTGGTACGGGGTGGATATGCGTTGGCGATCGTGGTAGGATGGTTGTCCTATAATAAGGCTTCTGGTTTGTTGGTCTCTTATTTGACGATGTTGTTGGCCACGGTGTATTTCTCGAGTCTCATCTTTTTTGTCTTGGAGCGTAAGGTGAATCCGTTGGTGACTGATTACGGAGACGCTCTATGGTGGGCGTTTATGGATGTGACAACGGTTGGTTCTGATATATCTGCCGTTACGGTTACGGGACGAGTCCTTTCGGTTGTATTGGCAGCTCTGGGTATGATGATGTTTCCTATATTTACGGTATATGTGACAAGTCTTGTCCAAAAAAGTAATGAGGAGAAAAAGAAGTTTTACGAGGATATGCAGCACCCTTCTTCTCGGCCAGAGGTAAAGGATAAATAGAGTTGAGATTGTTCGTCTCTGAAGATGATATGTATGTGTGTGGTGTATCGAGACAAGTCATGTGTGGATAGAAAAGATAAATAATAGAGCCGGAAAGATAATTAACTTTGATTAACTATTATATAACTTCGCAGTACGAATTCTAAAAGAATTTGTATTGTATTTTTAATAAATATATTTAATATATAAATAATTTGTTTGCATCTTTGTATCTCATAAAGGAGCAAGACATACTTGTCTTGCTTATAGAATAAAGCAGTGGTGGAGAATGGTCGATAGGATGAAGAGTGGATGAATAGAACAAAGCAAAGAATATATTTAGAAATGAGAGAGAATTAATATATAGGTGATTAACTTGAATTTTTAATTATATGACAGAAACAGGAGGATTATTATATTTGAAAGAACACACTTCTTGTTATCATTATTCGAAATGTATTCTGGAAGGTTTTTTATACCATAAATTTCAGGTAGGGGAAGTTGCGGAAGGAGAGGCTGAGAAAAACTCAATCTTGTTCGTGATGGAAGGAAACCTAGAGGTTTTTTGTAACGGAGATAGTTTGCCACTTTCTGCCGGAAATATGATTTTCTTTCAAAAAGGCAGTATGTACAAAATACATTCGCCGGAAAAAAGTAGTATTGTCGTTGCTCTATTTGAGAATACAATACAGAGTTGTGAGAAAATGGCTTTAGCCCAATTATATAGCTGTGTGGATGTCTGTGGTATAAATAACATATATACGCTGGAGATCAAGTATAGTTTACGGTTATTCCTTGAACTTTTAGTTATTTATTTGGAGGATGGGGCTAATTGTGTCCATTTTCATGAAATAAAACTAAAAGAATTATTCTGGATTCTACGGTTTTATTACACGAAAAAGGAACAGGCTACTTTTTTCCATGCCCTGTTAGGACATGATTATGAATTTAAAAGATTGGTACTGGAAAATTACAGGAAAACTAGAACGATAAAGGAATTGGCCGGAATATGTGGATTTTCTCTCTCTTCTTTTAAAAGACATTTTATTAAAGAATTTGGAGAACCGGCTGGACAATGGTTACAAAAACAAACAAATAGTATAATCAAGTTCCAACTAGCTGACGGAGACAAACCGATAGGAGAGATTGCGGATGAATTGAATTTTTCTTCTCTACCGCAATTTTGCAGATATTGTAAAAAGATTTGTGGATATTCCCCTGGAGAGTGGAGAAACTTATTAAAAAGAAATAACAAAAAGCCGAATGATAACTAAAACAATCGCAAGTGAACGAAAACGATAAATAATAGATACGAAATGGTAATTGACGGTAATTGATAACCATGTAGCTTTGTCGCATGCTAATGATAATTCGGGTATTATATTCAAGATAAGTGACCAATTATTTTTGTTTTACTGTTCTTGGCCCGTGATAAAGTATTTATGCAAATGGTTAATAGTATGAATGCGAAAAAGTATTTTATTTCTCTGTTTCTCCTTTGTTCTTTTTGGGGAGTTTGTTACGGATTTCAAGGGAATGACACTCTCTGTTGCCGGATTTATTTCCCTGTGAACCGTTCTACTCTGGATCTTTCTTATCGGAATAATGGCCCACGTCTGGATTCCTTGTTGTGTGTGATTCGTTCCTTGCGAGAAAATGCGGAACTTCGTCGTATTAGTTTGTGTTCTAGCTCGTCTCCCGAGGGAAATACAAGTTTGAACCGAATCTTGTCCGACCAGCGGGGAGCTGCCCTGCGTTTTTATATCCAAGAACACCTTTTTTTGCCGGACTCGATGTTTGTTCTCTCTTCCTTGGGGCAGAATTGGGAAGGACTTTACTCGCTTGTCGAGAAATCTGACATGCCGTACCGTGAAGAGGTTCTCCATATCCTGCGCAGGATCATATACGAAAGAACGGATAGCGATTTTTACAAACGGCAACTAATGGATCTTTGTGGTGGACGGGCATGGCATTATATGCAGGAACTTTTCTTTCCCGAACTGCGTAACAGTTCTGTGATCGAATGTAAGTTCGCTCCCATTATCATGAAAGATATTTCCACAGGAGAATCAGTAGAGAGACAAAAGGCAGATACGGTTATCGTGCGTGATACGATCGGGATGGTAATCATCTTGCGTGATACAGTGTCGGTACCATCCGTTTCTGCTTCCAATACTTCCAGGCCTTTCTGTATGGCCCTTAAAACAAACTTGCTCTATGATGTTATCCTCGTACCGAACATCGGCCTTGAATTTTATCTCGGCAAAGGTTGGTCTGTCGGTGGTAACTGGATGTACGCTTGGTGGGATAATGATAGGCGGCATCGTTACTGGCGTGTGTATGGAGGTGAGGTTGACATTCGTAAGTATCTCGGTCGGAGTGTGGCTTGCAAACCTCTGACGGGTCATCATATCGGTTTTTATGGGCAAGTATTGACTTATGACTTTGAGATGGGAGGGCATGGCTATATCGGGGGACGTCCTGGCGGTTCGCTCTGGGAAAAGGCGAATTACGGTGTAGGTATTGAATATGGCTATTCCTTACCTGTGGGTAAAAGGTTGAATCTGGATTTTTCTCTTGGCCTTGGTTATTTGGGAGGGACCTATTACGAATACCTTCCTGTAGGTGAACATTATGTGTGGAAAGAGACCAGGCAGCGTCATTGGTTTGGTCCCACGAAAGCGGAGATCTCGCTGGTATGGTTTTTAGGACGTGGTAATAACTGCGATAGGAAAGGAGGTATAAAATGAACAAGTTATCATATGTTTTGATCATGGTTAGTGTCCTGTTTCTCATTTCGTGTGAGCATAAAGAACTGTACTACGATCATTCTTACACATCTGACGTTCGAGTTGTTTTCGATTGGAAAAATGTTCCCGAGGCTTCTCCTGAAACGATGCGCTTATACTTGTTTCCTCTAGATGGAGGCAAAGCATTGCTATATGAATTTAATAATGGTCATGGAGGAGATATCAGTATACCTGCCGGTCATTATAAAGCCTTGTGTGTCAACTCAGACACGGAGTCTGTCCTTTACCGTAATATAGATGCGTTCGATACTTTTGAAGCCTATGCTCCTGATGGTATTCTGAATGTCAAGTCATTTTTTGTTCCTCGTGCAGAGGGTACTGCGGATGAACGTATCGCCAAGTCTCCGGACTGTCTTTACAGCGCCAGTCTTGATGATGTTACGATTGAGTTTTCAAAGGAGAACCAGGTGGTGACTTTTTTCCCGAAACTATCGGTATGCCGTTATCGGGTTGAGATCAAAAACGTGTCTAATCTCAAATATGTATCTTCCGATGGTATCTCCGGTTCTCTTTCTGGTATGTCCGGTGGCCTGTTGGTAGGCCGAAATAAGCTTACGACCGACCTTGTGACCGTACCATTCGAGGTTGTTTCTGTTGGAGGTTCTGTTCTAACAGCCGATTTTCTGACTTTTGGTCAAGTTAACTCCGGTCAGTTTCCTCATAAATTGGTGATTTACGCAATTATGTTTGACGGTAGTAAAAATTACTACATATTTGACGTAAGTAGGCAAGTGCATGAAGCGGCTAATCCCTATGATGTTCATATCATACTAGATGGTCTTTCCTTACCTAAACCCCTAGTCAATGGTAGTGGTTTTCATCCTTCGGTTGATGAATGGCAGAACATTGAAGTGAATATTCCCATGTAATTTGAAAAGAGTGCGTTTGTGATATAGATAAACAATGTTTTTTAATTAATTTATTATGAAAAAGAAGCTTTTATTGGTGGTTATGGCTGTAGCAGCCTTAACTTCTTGTTCCAACGATGATGTCGTTGATGTGAACAATAATAATAGTACAGGTATCTCTTTCCGTGTTTCTTTGGATAAGGCTATTACTCGTACTGGTAACGTGATAAAACAGGAAAACCTGAAATCTTTTAATGTAACGGCAGTAGATAGCAATAATGAGAATTTTTTTACCAATGTGAGCACTATTCTCACTGGTAATAGTACATGGACAACCGATTCTGTTTATTTTTGGCCCAGTTGTAAGTTAGCTTTTTTTGCTTACTCTCCTCAAACTCTTGCTGGTATTGTGGATATGACTAGTCCAGAAAAGAAAATCTCCGGTTTTTCTCCCGCACAGAAAGTCTCAAAGCAAAAAGACCTTGTTATCTCTTACAACGAGGGAACCAAGGCTGATAATGAAAAAACTGGCGTTGCCATGAACTTTAAGCATGCCCTTTCCCAAATAGAAGTGAAGGCTAAATGTTCTAATAGCAAGGTAAAGATCGAAATCTTAGGAGTTAAATTAGTGAATATGGCAACAAAGGCTGATTTTACATTCCCGAGTGTGGAAACGAATGCTTCTTATATCCTAAGCCAAGATCGATGGTCTAATAGAAGTGGGGAAAACAGTCACTTAAATGCTTATATGATTAGGGGAACTAACCCCGTAACCTTGAATGCAACGGCCCAATCTATCATGTTCGGTGAGAATAATTTTATGCTTATCCCTCAGCGACTGACGAAATGGAACGATTCTATTGATGCTCAAAAAGGTGCTTATTTGTCGGTTCTTTGTCGTATTTCCAGCTTGAATGACTCTAATAAGGAGATCTTAGTGTATCCCCAGCCGACTGCGGATAACGACAAGAAGGGTCGATATGCATTTTCCGCTGTTGGTATCGGAACGAATTGGGAACCGGGTAAAAAATATACTTATACGTTGAATTTCTGTGATAATGGAGGTGGAGCAGGCAAGCTTGATCCGAATCCTACCGATCCTACTAATCCCACTGATCCAAGCATTGATCCGGATCCTATTCCAGGAGGTAATGGTGGAGGTTCGATCATGGGTAATCCTATCACATTTACTGTAACAGTTGATAAGTGGGGAGAACCGGATGGAGAAGGAAATGATATTACCATGTAATTTAGGTCATTTTGTTTCATTGTCAATTAATATAAACTATTCCCGTCTGAAAGAATTGGACGGGCGCTATCTCATGTCTAGGGCAGGGGGAGAAGAGTCTCTCCCTGTCTGTTTTTTAGTACTCTCATTCGTTAATAATCATAAGTTGTATCTCTGTTAAGTTTTAGATAATATAGGGTTACAAATAAGAAAATTCTGCTTGCTAGAATCTAGAATGCCAACAAATATAACGTTGGGCAACAGCGACAATAATACTTCCGAAATGATAACGAAACAGGCTGTGATTTACGCTATGATTTGCCGGAAAATTTGATGGGCTTCTGTTTTTTTCGTATCTTTACCGCCCCTAAAATCAGATAGGTAAAAGATGGTAAAAGATAAGCAGGCATTAGAAGGCGGGCGCATATCCGTACTTGGCGCACGTGTTCATAATCTGAAGAATATAGATGTAGAGATTCCGAGGAATAAATTGACGGTAATTACCGGCATGAGTGGTAGCGGCAAGTCCTCATTGGCGTTCGATACGATTTTCGCCGAGGGACAAAGGCGGTACGTGGAGACATTCTCGGCCTATGCCCGGAATTTCTTGGGGAATATGGAGCGGCCCGATGTAGACAAGATAACGGGTTTGAGTCCGGTTATCTCCATCGAGCAAAAGACAACCAATAAGAATCCTCGTTCCACCGTTGGTACGACTACCGAGATCTATGACTTTTTCCGTTTGCTTTACGCCAGGGCGGGAGAGGCCTATTCCTATTTGAGTGGGGAGAAAATGGTGAAATATACCGAGGATCAAGTCTTACGGTTGATTTTAGATGAATACAACGGGAAAAAAACATATCTCTTAGCTCCACTGGTCCGTAATCGTAAGGGACATTACAAAGAACTTTTCGAACAGATACGTAAAAAAGGATATCTGAACGTCCGTGTGGATGGCGAGTTGAAAGAGATCTTCCATGGGATGAAACTGGATCGTTATAAGATGCACAGTATTGAGGTGGTGATCGATAAGATGATCGTCTCCGAGACGGACGAGCGTCGTTTGAAAGAGAGCTTGAAAGTCGCGATGAAACAAGGTGATGGCCTTGTGCTGATATTGGATGCCGAGACGAACGAGGTGCGCCATTATAGCCGTCGCTTGATGGATCCGGTCACCGGGTTGTCTTACAGTGAGCCGGCTCCACATAATTTCTCATTCAACTCCCCCCAAGGAGCGTGTCCGAAATGTAAAGGTCTGGGACAGGTCAATTTGTTGGATATGGACAAGATCGTTCCCGATCCTTCCTTAAGTATCTATAGCGGTGGTATCGTCGCTTTGGGTAAATATAAGAATTCGTTGATATTCTGGCAGATTGATGCGCTTTGCCAAAAGTATGGCGTGACGATCAAGACGCCCATACGGGATATTCCCGAGGAGGCGATGGACGAGATCATGAACGGTACGGACGAGCGGTTACAGATCAAGAACGACTCGTTGGGATCGTCTAACTATTTCTTGTCGTATGAGGGAGTCGCCAAGTATATCCTGATGCAACAGGAGAGCGAGGCATCTGCCTCGGCACAGAAATGGGCGGGACAATTCATCAAGATGGCCACTTGCCCGGAGTGTAACGGCTGGCGGTTGAACAAGGAGGCGCTGAGCTACCGGATAGCGGGAAAGAATATCGCCGAGTTGTCGGCCATGGATATCTCGGAATTATACGAGTGGCTGGAGGGGATCGAGGAGAAGCTAGACCCGAAACAGCTTCGGATCGCTACGGAGATATTGAAGGAGATACGCTCCCGCCTGCGTTTCTTGTTGGATGTGGGGTTGGATTATCTTTCCATGAACCGGGGTTCGGCTACCTTGTCCGGTGGCGAGAGCCAGCGTATCCGTCTGGCTACCCAGATCGGAAGTCAATTGGTGAACGTACTTTATATATTGGATGAGCCGAGTATCGGCTTGCACCAGCGGGACAACGTCCGTTTGATTAATTCGTTGAAGCAATTGCGTGATACGGGAAACTCCGTAATTGTCGTGGAGCATGATAAGGATATGATGCTGAGTGCCGATTACGTGGTGGATATGGGGCCTAAGGCGGGTCGTTTGGGGGGCGAGGTTGTTTTTGAGGGAACCCCAAAGGAGATGCTGCGTGTGGATACCTTGACCTCTTCCTATCTGAACGGTAACACCGAGATTGCTGTTCCTGCCGAGCGCCGGAAAGGTAATGGGCAGTTCATTACGATCAAGGGAGCCAGTGGCAATAATTTGAAGCATGTGGATGTGTCTTTCCCCTTGGGTACGCTCATCTGTGTCACGGGAGTATCAGGTAGCGGGAAGTCTACTTTGATAAACCGTACGTTGCAACCGATCTTGAGCCAGCATTTCTATCGCTCGTTGGAAGATCCTTTGGCATATGATGTTATCGAGGGCATCGAACATATTGATAAGATCGTGAACGTGGATCAATCTCCGATCGGTCGTTCGCCCCGGAGTAACCCGGCTACCTATACGGGGGTATTCTCGGATATCCGGAACCTGTTTGTGGAACTGCCGGAATCGAAGGTGAGGGGCTATAAACCGGGACGTTTCTCTTTCAACGTATCGGGTGGACGCTGCGAGACCTGTAAGGGAAATGGCTATAAGACGATCGAGATGAATTTCCTTCCGGATGTGCTGGTGCCTTGCGAGGATTGCCACGGCAAGCGATATAACCGGGAAACCCTAGAGGTTCGTTTCCGTGGGAAGTCTATCGCGGATATCTTGGATATGACGATTAATATGGCCGTGGAGTTCTTCGAGAATATCCCGACTATCTTGTCTAAGATCAAAGTCTTGCAGGATGTAGGTCTGGGGTATATCAAGTTAGGGCAACCTTCTACGACCTTATCCGGTGGCGAGAGTCAACGTGTCAAGTTGGCAACCGAGTTGGCGAAGCGGGATACGGGAAAGACGCTTTATGTATTGGATGAGCCTACCACCGGCCTGCACTTTGAGGATATCCGGGTCTTGTTGGGAGTATTGAACAAGCTGGTGGATAAAGGTAACACGATCATCGTTATCGAACATAACCTCGATGTTATCAAAAGCGCCGATTACTTGATCGATATGGGCCCTGAGGGCGGTCGCCGTGGAGGTAATGTCCTTTTCACCGGTACCCCGGAGGCTTTGGTGGAGAGTGGTGTCGGGTTTACGGCTCCGTTCTTGAAAGAAGAGTTAGGAGGAAAATAAGGAGTTCGTATCATGTATATGATTTATTTTAAGTATCTTTGGAATTATTATATCATACGACCATGACTAAAATAAGGCCTTATGGACCTTCTTCGAAGGAAGAGTTTAAAGTATCGGAGCCTATAGCCAACGGCGATGTGGTAAGTCATGAAGATATGAGTGCTTTCTTGAGGAAATATCAAGTATAATGAAAAAATGAAGAATCCTATACAAATGATTAAGCAGTGCGTGGAGAAGGAGGAACCTTACTTCGTGCTGAGAGGGCAGGACGTATGTGCGTTGGCTGCTATAGAGACTTATTATGAGGAGGTGAGGAATAAGGTGAAAGATCCTTATTTCATCGAGGAGATCGAGGAGATCATGAAAGATTTCCGGGCGTACCGGGAGGAAGTGGCTAAGACTAAAATACCGGATTGATATATGGCAGACGACAGTTATAAGACCATCAAGCAAGTAGCCGAGGGATATTATACCGAGAAGCGCAGCCGCTTTATCTCGTATGCGATCCCTGTGCGTACGGTGGAAGAGGTGAAGGAGCAACTGGAGAAATACCGTAAGCGATATTATGATGCCCGCCATGTATGCTGGGCGTATATGTTAGGTCCCGAGCGGCAGACGTTCAGGGCCAACGATGACGGGGAGCCTTCTTCCACTGCCGGAAAACCGATCCTCGGACAGATCAACTCGAATGAGCTGACCGATCTGCTGATTGTCGTAGTGCGTTACTTTGGCGGGATCGAGTTAGGGACCAGCGGGCTGATCGTCGCTTACCGCACGGCTGCTGCCGAGGCTATCGCCGCCGCCGAGATCGAGGAACGTACGGTAGACGAGGATATCACGGTTGTTTTCGAATATCCATATCTGAACGGGGTCATGCGTATCGTAAAAGAGGATAACCCCACTATCATCTCGCAGAAGTTTGATATGGATTGCGAGATGACGCTCCGCATTCGTAAAGGAGAGGCCGAGCGCCTTAAAAATCGTTTGCTAAAGGTTGAGACCGCTTATCTAAAAGACTAGCAAGCGATCAACTAATTCAATTTTTAATTGTTTTTTGTAGAGACAAGGCTCATGAGGAACCCTGCCCCTGCATTTTATTGTGTAAATTAATATAGTTTTATCTGAATGAAAAAAGTTCTTTTATTCTCTCTTTTTCTAGTGTTGGGTCTGGTCGTGTCGCAAATGCTTCCCGCTATGGTGGGGGAACAGTATTCGCTGGTAAAGACGATCTCTAATACGTTTTTGTTTATTTGCCTCGCGTTTATCATGATAAATGTAGGGCGTGAATTTGAGATAGATAAGACCCGGTGGAAGTCTTACACAGAGGATTATTTCATAGCGATGGCTACAGCGGCGTTTCCGTGGATATTCGTGGCTTTGTATTATATGTTTGTTCTGCTTCCGGGCGATTTATGGGGAAGTTGGGACGCTTGGAAAGAGAATCTGTTGCTGAGCCGGTTCGCTGCCCCTACCTCGGCAGGTATCTTGTTTACGATGTTGGCCGCTGCCGGGTTGAAAGCTTCTTGGGTATATAAGAAGGTACAGGTGTTGGCGATCTTCGACGATTTGGATACGATCTTGTTGATGATCCCGTTGCAAATCATGATGATCGGCTTACGTTGGCAGTTGGGAGTCATTATCCTGGTTGTGGTATTGCTCTTGATTTTGGGTTGGAAGAGAATGGGATATTATAATGTACGTCAGGATTGGAAAGCCATCTTGTTTTATGCTATCGTGACGTTTGGTATCACGCAAATGATTTATCTGGTATCGAAACATATGTATGGGGAAGAGGCTAGCATCCATATCGAGGTACTTTTACCCGCATTTGTCGTAGGTATGATCATGCGCCATAAACATATCGATACCAAGATCGAGCGTCAAGTGTCCGACTTTATCTCTTATCTCTTTATGTTCCTTGTCGGAGTGAGCATGCCGGTGTTTATGGGCGTGGATTTCGCTCAGCAAGCGGCAGAAGTAGCTACGGTGACAGGTTCCCAGCCGATGATGTCATGGCCGATGATCGCGTTACATGTCGTAATCGTCTCATTCTTATCCAATATCGGCAAACTATTCCCTTTGTTTTTCTATCGTGACCGGATGAAACGGGAACGTTTAGCGTTGTCTATCGGAATGTTTACCCGTGGAGAAGTAGGAGCCGGCGTTATTTTCATCGCCTTAGGATATGGATTGGGAGGTCCGATGTTGGTAATTTCCGTGTTAACTATTGTGTTTAATTTAATTTTAACTGGTATATTTGTCATTTGGGTAAAAAAACTCACACGCAGTGCTTATAACCTGGAAAAGGCAGGAAAAGCCAAGGCTGTGAATTCATAGAAAAAACACTTTATTTATGGACCGTACGATTCATGTTATCCTTAAACCGTTGCGGCGTTTCGCTATACAAAAGCCGAACGCCAGTCTTTTACTATTTGCCGCCACTATCATCGCTATGGTCTTGGCCAATTCTCCTTGGGCAGATAGGTATCATTTGTTATTAGCCTTCCCGGTTGATTTGCAAGCCGGGCAGTTTAGTTTTTTCTCTCATCACGGGGAGACTATGCCTATGCTGGCGTTCGTGAACGATGCTCTTATGGCGGTTTTCTTTTTCGTGATCGGTTTGGAAATCAAACAAGAGGTCTTGATCGGTGAGCTAAGTTCGGTACGTAAGGCGTTGTTGCCTATTATAGCCGCTTGTGGCGGTATGATCGTTCCGGTCTTATTTTATATGTTAGTCTGTAATATGCCTCCCGAGGTAAACGGAGCCGCGATCCCGATGGCTACCGATATCGCTTTTGCCTTGGCCGTATTAGGTCTGTTAGGGAAACGGGTACCGTTGAGTATGCGTATTTTCCTGACTGCTCTGGCTGTGGTAGATGATATTGGAGGTATTATAATTATCGCCTTGTTTTATAGCGGCCATATCGCATTCGAGCCATTGCTGATATCGCTGGTAATCTTGGCTTTGTTGTATGTGGGAGGAAAGTTCCGGATACATAATCGGTTTTTCTTCTATATTGGAGGTTTTATTGTCTGGTTGCTATTTTTGGAATCCGGTATCCATCCGACAATCGCCGGCGTGTTGATCGCCTTTACGGTTCCTGCCCGCCCGGTTGTCAAACTGGATGATTTCACGTGTGACATGACCGGATATTTGAGTATGTTGGATTATACCGAGGTCCGGCAGTCCCGGAAAGCGGAGGTACTTACTCCTACGCAAATCCAGGTATTGAATAATATCCATACATTGGCCGATAAGACAATCAGTCCGTTACAAACCATCGCGGATAAATTGCATCCTATGGTAAATTATGTGATACTACCTTTGTTCGCTTTCGTGAATGCGGGGGTGACGTTCGGAGATATCCAGCCCCAGACATTGGTTAATGTCCCGTTAGCGGTGTTCGCCGGCTTATTTGCCGGAAAGACATTGGGTATATTCTCTTTCTCTTATTTGTTTGCGTGTACACCATTTGCGTCCATGCCTACAGGTATGAGCAAACGTAATTTATTGGGAGTATCCATGTTGGGAGGAATCGGTTTTACGGTAGCATTGTTTATCGCGAATCTTTCCTTTGATGCCAATTCGGTGGAAGGTGCGGATTTCTTGAATCAGGCTAAACTAGGGGTATTCACGGGATCTTTTATATCCGGCCTTTGCGGTTATCTGGTATTGAAATGGGTCTTACCTAAAGAGAAGGTGGAAACGGCTGTATAGGCCTTTGGGAAGGAGGTGATAACCGGAACGTTTTGCGCCCGTTTCGCCTTGTCGATGAAAGAAAGCCAACAAGAGGATGTATCATTATGTTGATTCAACCTCTTGTTGGTATATTCATACGGATATCTTAATAAAAGGACAAGCCTTCTTAAACCTCTTTGGACTTGTTGAATAGCGAGCCGATCCATAATAACAAAATAGCTCCGACCGTAGAGGTAATCAGGCTCCCTAGGATACCGCCGGCCGATAGGCCCAGTAAGCTGAATACCCAGCCACCCAGTACACCTCCGATAATGCCTAGGATCAAATTAACAATGACCCCGAAACCTCCTCCACGCATGATCTTACCAGCCAAGTAGCCGGCTACGATACCGATGATAATAGACCAAATAAATCCCATAACGAATAGTTTTATATTTTATTTAAAAGTTCTGATGCTTTGTATTCAAACACATCCTGAAAGTCTTTGGTTGCGCTTTATACCTCTTTTTAACGAATCATTCCAGAAGATCCAGCGAATCGATGAAAGATTCATAGACGGGATGGTTCAATTGAAAGACAATCGCTTCGAAAGGACGGAGCGTGATATCTTTTTGAGGAGCCATATGACTTCGGTCCCCATAATTATCCAATAGGACATGTGCGTTGCTCATATCTATCCCCGGGGTGGAGATCGCCGCCTTGGGGGAGAAATTGAGCATGACCAGATAGATGTCGGCCCCGGTCTTGCGCAAGAAGGTGTAGGATTGGGGATTCTCCGCGTCCAGCAAATGATAACTGCTATAGATCAAACTCGGGTTCTCCTTGCGGAAGCCGACTACTTTCTTGAAATAGTTAAGTATGGAGGTCGGATCTTTTTCTTCGTCCGCTACGTTTATCCACGTATAATCCGGATTTACCTTTAACCAAGGGATTCCTGCCGTAAATCCCGCTTCCGGCGAGCGATCCCATTGGAAAGGAGTGCGGGCGTTGTCTCGTCCGGTCTCTTTCTGTTCGTCCAATACCTCCTGCGGATCTTTATCCTCTGCTTTCGCTTTCTTATAGCGGTTGATCGTATCGATATCGTTATAATCCTCGATACGGTCGAACCGAATGTTACGCATGCCGATCTCGTCTCCGGCGAACCAATAAGGCGTACCTCTCATCGTAAGCAGAAAAGTAATAAGCATCTTGGCGGACAAGGCCCTGAACTCATCCTTATCGCTACCAAAGCGACTGACCATACGGGGCTGGTCATGATTACCCAAGTAGATCGAGGGCCAACCCTTGTCCACCGCCTTGTCCCATTCCGTGAACATCTTCTTTAAGGCGATCAAGCTATAGTCTATACCGGATTCCGGATTGTCCGGCAAGGTTGTGTTCCGGATACGGGCGGCGTCGAAATGATAAAGCATATTCAACTCTTCCCGGGCCGGATCGACAAATTTAGCGACATCGTCTACCATCACGGCCGAACCTTCTCCGACACTCATACAATCGTATTTGCTTAATACCTGCCGATTCATCTCGTGAAGATAGAGGTGCAGGCGAGGCTCTTTGGCATAGAAAGAAAAGATATCCGGATATTTCTTGGAATCTATGAGAGGGAATGAGGGATCTTTGGCGATAA
>NZ_CANTZW010000014.1 GCF_947855115.1 uncultured Parabacteroides sp. | reverse complement strand
GTTCCGCGAAGACTCTGGTATTTTCATACGTCGGAATGGTGGCAAAAGAAGCCCCGATCCAAAACGTAATGAGAATTGTTTTGAACACGGCAGCAACAGAGCTAGACGAAGTTATGGTCGTTGCTTATGGTACGGCTAAAAAATCATCTTTCACAGGATCCGCTAAAGCGGTAAACGCCGAGGATATCGTAGCAGGATCTAAAGAGTCTTTGGATAAGGCCCTTTCCGGAAAAATGTCTGGTGTACGCGTAACCTCCAACACTGGTGACCCAGGTGCTCCCGGCGATATCAATATCCGCGGTGTCGGTTCTATCAGTGCCGGTAAATCACCTTTATACGTTGTTGATGGTGTACCCGTAAAATCAGATACGGATATGGCGTACTATGGGAAACAGTCTAGTTTGCTAAGTTCCTTAAATCCGGACGATATCGAGAGTATGACCGTATTGAAAGACGCGGCGGCAGCTTCTTTGTATGGCTCCCGTGCGGCAAATGGAGTTATCATTATCACGACTAAAGCTGGAAAAAGAGGTAAAACAAAAGTAAGCTATAATGGTGAGGTTGGCTGGAGTAACATGGCTGTCAAGCAATACGAGACAATGAACGCCGCCGAATTGCTTTTATACGGTAAAGAAGCAATCTCCAACTATTATATCCTAAACGGGCTTGCCAGCAATCGTGAACAAGCGTACGCATTGATCGACCAAGAAGGCGATATGGCAGCCTTCTTCAATGACCCATCAGGTAATACAGATACCAATTGGCGTGACGAAGTTTATCGTACAGCCTTGACACACAATCATCAGTTGTCCATCAATGGAGGTAGCGACCGTACACAATTTTATGTAGGTTTAGGCTACAATAACGCAGAAGGTATCGTAATCGGTAGTGATTTCGAGCGTTTCTCCGGTCGTATCAACTTAGACCATCAAGTAAACAACTGGTTGACCGTAGGGGTAAAACAAATGATCGCGTTCACTACCCAAAATGGTTTCCGCGACCAGCAAAACCAAGGTCAAGGTATCGGTACAGCTTCTCCGTTGAGCTTGGTATATTCCTCAGACCCAACAGCGCCCGTGAAGAATCCCGATGGCACATACAATGCCGACGCTAACTGGGGAGCCGCTTCCAACCCACACCTAATGTTGGGCAAGGAGCAATGGATTAAATCCCGTGTAATGCGTAGTATGTCTAATATCGATTTAGGTATAAAGTTCTCCGACCAATTGTCTTTCAAGACGATCTTCGGTTACGATTACATCGATACGAAGCACTTTGAATACTGGTCTCCCAACAGCGTGGATGGCGAAGCCGTAGGTGGCTTAGGATCTCGCTATACTTACGAGAACCGTAATTTGACAAGTTCCTCTACATTACGTTACGCCAATACTTGGAACGATGTCCATAATTTTGATATTCTGGGTGGTTTTGAGGTAACAGAGGACGAGCTAACCGCTATTTATACGACCGCAAAACAATATTCAACCGACAAATTACCGGAACTAGGAAACGGGCAACCGGATAGCGCATCCAGCGAAGTATTTGGCTCCGGAATCGTATCTTACTTGGCAACAAGTAATTATAACTATGACAACAAGTATTATCTGTCGGCCAGCTTCCGTCGGGATGGTTCTTCCCGTCTGGGTACAGATAGCCGTTGGGCAAACTTCTGGTCTGTATCCGGTGCATGGCGTATCAGTGGCGAGAATTTCCTTAAAGACAATGATTTGTTCTCCGATTTAAAGGTTCGTTTTTCTTACGGAACCAACGGAAACCTGCCAGGCTCATATTATGCGAATCAAGCGCTTTATGCTTTCTCCGGCGGTTACGGCCCTTCTTCCGCTATCTACTGGAATCAAGCAGGAAATGAGGAATTAGGTTGGGAGAAATCCAAGAACATGAATGTCGGCTTTGACTGGAATTTATTCAACCGGGTTAGCTTGACGGTAGAATATTACAATAAAACAACAACCGATTTGTTATTCGAGATCCCGACTTCTATCGTCACCGGTTTCGAGACAAACTGGCAAAACTTAGGAAAGCTACGCAATAGCGGTATAGAAATCGAGGTAAATTCCCAGAACATCAAAAATCAGAACTTCTCATGGGACACGAATTTCAATTTTACGTTCCAGAAAGCGACAATCAAGGAATTACCGGATCACAACGACATCGAATATGGAGACGGTGACATGTACTTGCACCGGGAGGGAGAATCCATGTATACTTTCTACTTGCCGGAATGGAAAGGCGTGAATCCGGAAACCGGTCTGGGAGAGTTTTGGAAAGACCCGAACGATCATAGTAAAGGAGTCGTGAACAAGTATGACGAGGCAGAAAAAGGTATCGTGGGTAAAGCTATTCCTGATGTAACGGGAGGTTTGACCAATACGTTCCGGCTGTACGATTTCGACCTTTCATTCTTGATCACTTATCAGTTTGGCGGTGATATATTCGATTATCCGAACTATTTCTTCCACCACGACGGATTCCGTCTAGGCTCATTCAACCTAGATAAGAACGTAGCGGGGAATTATTGGATGAATCCGGGCGACGAAGCTTTGTATCCGAAGCCTATTTATCAGAACCCGTATCGTTCGGACCGTTTCTCCAGCCGTACGATCGTATCTTCAGACAATATCCGTATGCGTGAGATCACCCTAGGATATAACGTACCGGTATTGAAGAATATATTCAACAACTTGCGCATATACTTCCGTGCGAATAACCCGTTCATGATCTGGGCTAAGGCGAAAGGTATCGATCCGGATGTCCCCTTGAATGGTTACCGTCAGGTAGATACCCCGGTATCTAAGAGTTTTGTTTTTGGTGTAAACATCACATTATAATTTATTAAAATAGAATCTATATGAAAAAGATATATTTAGTAGGTTTAGCGTTCGCCTTATTAACGGCCTCCTGCGACGATGTTTTAGAAAAGACATCCTCTACCCAGTTGCCTACAGCAGACGCGATCTCTTCCATAGCCGACTTGACAAACGCAGTGAATGGTGTATACGAGCAACAAGCTACAGAGGTAGGCTCGTATGGCGCAGAATTCACATTACTGGCCGACTTACGAAGCGGAGATTTCCAATCTATCTCCACGGTGAATCATGCCGGGCCAATGTATCGTTACCAAACAGGTAAAAACGATGAGATGGTATACAGTTTCTATAAACTATTCTACAACTGCCTGGCTCGCCTGAACAACGTATTAGCCGCCGCCGAGACATTCGAAGGCGCAGACGCAGACGCTCTGAAAGGCGAGTTATACGCCATGCGTGCTTTATATCATTTCGATCTAGCCAGAGTATTCGCTAAATTACCATCGACAACGGATATGAGCGATCTGGGTATCGTACTCTCCACGGAGGTTTATCCCACGGATTATATCGGAACCCGGGCAACCTTGCAGCAGACATACGACCAAGTATTGAAAGATATCGAAACGGCACTGCCTCTTTTAAGTAAAGACAAACAAACCGGGCACATTAATTATTGGGGAGCGTTAGCGATCCGTGCGCGTGCATATCTTTACCTAGAGAAGAACCAAGAGGCCCTAGCGGATTGTAAAGAGATAATAGCTTCTTCTCCCTATAAATTATATACGCGCGACGAGTACGTTGGCGTATGGGATAAAGAAGGGACAAACGAGGCTATATTCGAGATCTTAGTCACCCCGAATTACAACGCACAACGTAATTCTATCGGTTATTTCACGCATGCGTCGGGTTACGGCGAGTGTGCCGCCACCGAGTCTTTCTTGGAAGAGCTGGCTAAACATCCGGGAGATGTCCGTACGGAATTATTCGCCGAGGAAACCGATAATGGCTACAACGGAACTTATCCTCAAAAGTATAAAGGCCGCGACGGACAAATCTATGTGAACAATCCGAAAATCGTACGCCTTTCCGAAGTTTACCTTATCGCGGCAGAGGCTGCGTTAAAAACAGGGGATACTTCCGCTGCCGCCGGATATATAAACACATTACGCCAGAACCGTATCGAGAATTATACGGATGTCGCTTCTGTCACGTTGGATGATATCTTATTGGAAAGACGTCTGGAGTTATTCACGGAAGGACATACGGCTTGGGACGCTTGGCGCAACGGCAAGTCGGTCAACAACAAGTTTGTGGGCGAGGTTAAACCAGACGATTACCGTACAGTCATGGCAATCCCTGTCGGAGAGATCACCGTATCAAAAGGTCAGTTAATACAGAATCCGGGATATTAATCCATTATCCATAATCACTTATTGATTTTAGAGGATGTGTCATCATCGGCACATCCTCTTTTTTTATCTCACGATCATGAGTGTTTTACCAATTCAAACCGTTTATCCACACAAGCAGGCAACTCATGCGGATAATGGGTCACGTAAATCAAGGTCTTCCCCGGACGGTCGCAGAATTGCTCAATAATGCCGGCTGCTTTTTTCTTGTTGCTTACGTCTAGGCCATGTAGGGGTTCGTCCAATATAATCAAATCGGGATCTTTCACGAAAGCTCTCGCCAATAAAGCCAGACGTTGTTCTCCGGACGATAAGGTCAAGAACAAACGGTCTCTCAAATGCTCGATGCCAAAGACTCTCATCCACTCCAACGCTATTTTTTCTTGCTCGGCATTGCACTTACGAAACAAACCGATCGAGTCGAAAAAGCCGGAACCTACGATATTCAAGGTCGGGACATTCTCCTTATAATACAAATGCATCTCCGGCGATACATACCCGATACGTTTCTTGATATCCCAGATACTCTCTCCGGAACCTCTTTTTCTATCGAACAAATACAACGTATTCGCATACGACTGGGGGTTATCCGCATAAACCAGACTCAGCAACGTAGATTTACCGGCTCCATTCGGACCGAACAAGGCCCATTTCTCTCCGTTTTTGATTTCCCAGTCCAAATCTTTCAAGATCGTACGACTGCCGTAGCGTATCTTCACCCGTTCCATACGCAAGGTTATTTCATGAGAAGAGGCCGCTTTATCCATATCCACCGGTAGGCACACCTTCCTTGTTTCCTCACATGAGCAGATTCCTTCCGTCGGAAAAAGACGGGCGATCAACTCTTTATCTGCCATAAACTCCTCGCGGGTCAGCGGAGGTAAGCAAGTACGATCATGGATAGGCAACACATGCGTGATCATTGCCGGAATGTCGTTGGGGTTCGACAATAATAGAACGACTTGTACCCCGTCCAAGTCTGTCATCCGTCCCAACATCTCCACCAATAAATCCCGAGACGGAGCATCTAAGCCGATGAAAGGATTATCCAAGATCAAGATACGAGGACGACTGAGCAATGTACGGGTGATCAAGAATTTACGCAACTCTCCGCTGGACAAGAAGATCAACCGCTTAGGCAATAAATCCTCTATGCCGAAAAGAGTCAATATCTCCGTTAAATTATCCGATCCGGCATATTCCTTCAACAACTCCTCGACGGTAGGCATCTCATCCGTCTCCGTGGAATGCCAACGTTGCTGGTAATAAGAGTTCCGGCAATCTGCCAACGAATAAATATCCTTAAACGCTATACTCTTGATAAAGTCGCTCACCTTGCCATTTCCGGAGAATACAACTTCACCCTCCTTAAAAGCGAACTTACGCTGCATAATATCCGCTATCAAAGTCTTACCCGCACCATTCGGACCGATCACGGCCCATTGTTGTCCTTCATCAATCCTCCAGCTCACGGGAGCCGTGAACCGTAATTCCGGCAAACGGGTAACGATATTCTTGATATCGACTACCATCTTTCCTTCTTTTTCCATGTTTTCTCTAAACAAGCCGGATATTGGCTATTTTATATTTAGTAATATATTATAATGTACGTGAGAAGCAGTCTACAGCCCCTCTCCTATTTAAAAGACTCTCGTCCCTTTTCCTTGATGAATCTCCGAGGCACGGGTGATGATCACCTGCTTTACCCCGGCATCTATCGCTTGGAACGCATTTTCCAGTTTTGGAATCATACCACCCTGGATAACTCCTCGCTCTACGTATTCCTTAAACGCCATGCGATCGATTTCCGGAATCACGCTCTCATCATCTTCCTCGTCACGTAAGACCCCCTTTTTCTCAAAACAAAACATCAACGTCACCTCAAAATGTCTTGCCAACGCCTTGGCCGCTTCTCCCGCTATCGTATCAGCGTTCGTATTCAGCAGATGGCCTCGTTTATCGTGCGTAAGTGGAGCCAGTACCGGTACGATTCCTTGACGGATAAGAGAGGCTAGCAAATCGGAGTTCACCTCCTTCACGTCTCCTACGAAACCATAGTCAACCTCGGCCACCGGGCGCTTATCGGAGCGCATCAAATTCATGTCCGCACCAGTCAATCCCAAGGCATTTACGCCCAATGCCTGCAAGCCCGCCACAATATTTTTATTCACCAGCCCGCCATATACCATCGTGACAACTTTCAAGGTCTCGGCATCCGTAATACGTCGGCCCCCTACCATCTTACTCTCGATCCCCAATTGAGCGGCAAGCTTCGTAGCCGAGCGTCCTCCCCCATGAACCAAGACCTTATATCCCTCAATAGCAGCGAAATCATTCAATAATCGGCGAAGTGTCTCCTCCTCCTCTACGATCTTCCCACCTACTTTTATCAAGACCAGTTTTTCCATTCTTATATCTTTTTTATAAAATTTTCTCGCCAAAGTTAGTAAAAAAAGAAAGAATTATATACATTTGCACTCGCAATGCGGTAGTAGCTCAGTTGGTAGAGCATCAGCTTCCCAAGCTGAGGGTCACGAGTTCGAGCCTCGCCTACCGCTCAAAAAGAAAGGGGTCTCCGCAAGGTGACTCCTTTTTTTTATATAGGCTAGGATATATTTCAGTTTCACGCTGAAGAAACTTCAGTTTCATGCTGAAGAAATTGAAGTTTCATGCTGAAGAAACTGAAGTTTCGTCCCAGAGAAACTTTCGTTTCATGCGGATGAACCTAAATAAAGATAAAAGACTAGCCTCAATCTATAATAGAGAAACAAATTCAAGGTTAATGAAGAAGAGCGTATTTCTATTCCTGTTAGGGATTCTTTCCATATCAGTGATCGCACAACCCAAGCTGAGCGAGGAAGCCCGTATCAGTTTGATGACCAGCGCACCGTATGATGAGGAGGTATTCACCGTGTACGGGCATGCCGCTTTACGGATATACGATCCCAAGCAAAATATAGATTATATATTCAACTATGGTATATTCGATTTCTCCAAACCGAATTTCATCTACCGGTTCGCCAAAGGAGAGACGGATTATAAGCTGGGAGTAGCCGATTTCCAAGATTACGTGATCGAGTACCAAATGCGGGGTAGCGATATCACGGAGCAAGTATTGAACCTCACCCAAGAGGAGAAAGAGCACATATGGAACGCATTGCTTATCAATTACAGGCCGGAGAACAGGGTGTATCGTTATAACTTCTTTTTCGACAATTGCGCCACTCGTCCTGCCGCCATATTGGAAAAAGAGATAAACGGAAGCATAGATTATAATTATCCCTATCAATCCCAGACATTCCGGGAGCTTATCAATTACTGTACCCGAAACCATCCGTGGCTCACATTCGGATGCGACTTGGCGTTGGGTAGCCCGACCGACCGGGAAGCTACCCAACACGAGATGCTATTCCTTCCCACTTGCCTAAAAGAGGCATTCGCCAAAGCTACCATCACAGACCCGGACGGGACAGTACGTCCGTTGGTAAGCCAAACCAACCTGATCGGAGCCGGGGAAGCCGATGAGCCGGAGAAAGATATCTGGGATTTATTTACCCCGTTAGTTTGCGCTTGGTTCCTGTTTGGGATCGTTTTGGGATTTACCGGGATCGAATGGCGCAAAAGAAAATACTTCCGGGTGGTAGATTGCGTCCTTTTTTCAATGGCCGGAGCCGGAGGTGTCATCCTCTTCTTTCTTAGCTTCATATCCGTTCATCCCTGCACATGGCCAAACTGGTCTTTGGTATGGTTACAACCGTTAGACCTGATCGCCGTTATTTTGTTTTGCGTAAAAAAGCTGAAGAAAGCTGCATATTACTATCATTTTATTAACTTTGCGGCGCTTACGTTGATGTTACTGGGATGGTATCTCATCCCGCAACATCTAAATAGTGCCTTTATTCCGCTTGTAGCCTCAATTTGGGTTCGTTCGGGTTGGGGTGTTTACAGAAAGATATGGAGAATCGGATGAGAAAAATCATAACGTCACTTATAGCTATCCTCGTGGTAACAAACCTTGAGGCGCAACAACGTACCCCCAAATTGGTGGTATGTATCACCGTGGATCAGCTAAGGGGCGATTATATAGAATATTTTTATAATACTTTTGGCGAACGCGGTTTCAAGCGTTTGATGAACGAGGGGCTGGTGTACAACAATATCCGCTTCGAGTTCTCGGACATAGACCAAGCCAGCGCATTCGCGACCCTTTTCACGGGAAGCAACCCTTGCTTCAGCGGTATCACCGGAAATAAGATATTTGATTTCGAGCGAGAGAAAGAGGTCTCTATCCTAAATGACCCGGAATATCTAGGTAACTATACGAAAGAGAATTACTCCCCCAAGAACCTGTTTAGTTCCACGATCGGAGATGAGTTGAAGATCGCCTCCCAAGGAAGGAGTGATGTATATTCTATCGCCCCAGATGCAGAGAGCGCCCTCCTTTCTGCCGGACACGCGGCCAACGGAGCTTTCTGGATGGATAACACCAATGGGAAATGGGCTACCACGACATATTATAAAGGAATCCCTTGGTATGTAGACCGCTATAACAACGGTCCGGAATCTTTGGCGTCTCGCCTAGAAACGATGGTATGGACACCATCTCTTCCGTTGGAGAAATACAGTGCCTTTCCTTATGTATTGGATGATCTTCCTTTCCGCTATACATTCAGCGAGAAATCAGCGAACTGCTATCCGAACCTGAAAACCTCACCATTTATCAATAAAGAGATTAACCGGCTGGCTCTCCAATTCTTGGAGTATGGGGCATTCGGTACACGTAGCTGCCCGGATTTGTTGTCTATCACGTATTACGCCGGTAATTATCGGGGTACGATGGGCAAGGAATATACCCGGGAGATTCAAGATACGTATTATCAACTCGACCAAGATATCGAGAAGTTGCTCGACGCTATCGATAAAAAAGTAGGCTTGGCCAACACATTGATAGTCTTTACCGGCTCCGGTTATTATAAAAGCGAGGAATCCTACCCGGACGGCATGATGGTGAACGGTGGCGAGTTCCACCCGAAACGTTGCTTGGCCTTGTTAAACATGTACCTGATGGCGATCTATGGCCAACATACCAGTTGGGTACAAGGATACTATAACAACCAGATCTACCTGAACCGCAAGGCGATAGAAGATGCCAAGCTGGATTTGAAGACTTTGCAAGACAAAGCCGCCGAATTCATACAAGAGTTCAGTGGCGTACAACTTGTCACCACGGACAAGAGCTTGCTTATGGGTGACTGGAACGAGGGAACCGCTAAGTTTCGCCAAGGCACGCATCACCTGAGACGGGGCGATCTGATAATCGAGTTACAACCCGGTTGGAAAGTAAATTTCGATAATCCGAAAGAAAAAGTAAAGATTATACGCAATAATGCCGTTATTACCCCGCTGGTGTTTATGGGTAACGGGTTGAAACCCCAACATATCTACCGCGAAGTCAAGGCTACGGAGATAGCCCCTACGGTAACCCACGTGCTAAGAATCAGGCCACCCAATGCTACTCAAAGCCTTCCGCTGAGAGAGTTGACTGTAAACAAATGACAGCCAGACAGTCGCAGACTGACAAACTCTCGAATTTATCTAAATTATTATAATTCATAAAATTAATGGGCTGGTAGGACTAGCGACAAGGATACAGGGAATAGGATAAAGGACATCTAACCGCCGGTTATCATTTGTCAACCGTCAAGTATACGCCCTTTCAGACAGAAAATAAATAAAACGAAACTATATCATGGGATTTAATGAGTTTATGACGAAGCTGTTCGGCAATAAGTCGCAGCGTGACCTTAAAGAAATCACACCTTACGTAGATAAGGTAAAGGCCGTATATCCGTCGATCAAGGCGCTCTCGAACGACGAGTTGCGTGCGAAAACAGACGAGATCAAACAACGTATCCAAGACTACGTAGCCGAGGAGAAAGCGAAAGTAGAGGAACTCCGCAAAGGCATCGAGGATAAGGAATTGGAAGAGCGTGAGGCGATCTGGACCGAGGTGGATAAGATCGAGAAAACCATCACGGACAAAATGGAAGTGGTGCTGGAGCAATCCTTGCCCGAGGTATTCGCCATCATGAAAGATACGGCCCGTCGTTTCGCCGAGAGCGAGGAAGTGGTAGTTACCGCAAACCAATTCGACCGAGACTTAGCCGCTCGTTTCGACTTTGTCCGTATCGAGGACGATAAGGCCATCTACGCAAATCACTGGAAAGCCGGTGGTAACGAGATCACTTGGGATATGATCCATTACGATGTCCAGCTATTCGGTGGCGTCGTCCTTCATAAAGGTAAGATCGCAGAGATGGCAACCGGTGAGGGTAAGACTTTGGTAGCCACCCTACCGGTATTCTTGAACGCCTTGACACGCAATGGTGTGCACGTAGTAACCGTGAATGATTATTTGTCTAAACGTGACTCCGAGTGGATGGGGCCGCTTTATATGTTCCACGGACTTTCCGTAGACTGTATCGACAAGCACCAGCCTAACTCCGAGGCTCGCCGTAAGGCTTATGAGGCAGATATCACGTTCGGAACAAACAATGAGTTCGGTTTCGACTACTTGCGTGACAATATGGCAATCAGCCCGAAAGATCTGGTACAACGTAAACATAATTATGCGATTGTCGATGAGGTAGACTCCGTATTGATTGATGATGCCCGTACGCCTTTGATCATCTCCGGCCCGGTTCCCCGAGGCGAAGAGCAATTATTCGAGCAATTCCGCCCGAACGTGGAGGTTGTCGTGAACGCACAGAAAGACCTCTGCTCCAAATTATTGATCGAGGCCAAAAAGAAAATGGCAAGTAATGATCAGAAAGTGGTGGAAGAAGGTTCCATCCTTCTTTATCGCTCATTCAAAGGATATCCTCGTAATAAGGCGTTGATCAAGTTCTTAAGCGAACAAGGCGTAAAGGCACAAATGCTGAAGACAGAAGAATACTTCATGTCTGAGAACATGCGCCATATGCACGAGGCTACTGATGAGTTGTATTTCGTGATCGATGAGAAAAACAACAGTATCGAGCTAACAGATAAAGGTATCGACTTGCTGACCGGAAAGACAGATGATCCAACATTCTTCGTATTGCCGGACATCACCTCCCAGTTATCCCAATTGGAGAACATGGAAGGAACAGAAGAAGAGAAACAAGCCCGGAAAGACGAGATATTGGCGAACTACTCCGTTAAGAGTGAACGTGTACATACCATCAACCAGTTGCTGAAGGCTTATACCTTATTCGAGAAAGACGATGAGTACGTGGTAATGGACAACAAAGTCATGATCGTAGACGAGCAGACGGGTCGTATCATGGACGGTCGCCGTTATTCCGATGGTTTGCACCAAGCGATCGAGGCCAAGGAACGTGTAAAAGTCGAGGCCGCCACGCAAACATTCGCCACGATCACCTTGCAGAATTACTTCCGTATGTATCACAAGCTATCCGGTATGACCGGTACGGCCGAGACGGAAGCAGGCGAGTTCTGGGATATTTATAAACTAGATGTAGTAGTGATCCCGACCAACCGTCCGATCGCCCGTAAGGATATGAACGATCGTATCTACAAGACCAAGCGTGAGAAATACAACGCCGTTATCGAAGAAATCGTCCAATTAACAGAGGCAGGCCGTCCGGTATTGGTGGGTACCACTTCCGTGGAGATCTCCGAGTTGCTGAGTCGTATGCTTACGATGCGTAAGATACAGCACAATGTGTTGAATGCGAAATTGCACCAGAAAGAGGCCGAGATCGTGGCTTTGGCCGGTCAGAAGAGTACGGTTACGATCGCTACCAACATGGCAGGCCGTGGTACCGACATCAAGCTGTCGAAGGAGGTGAAAGATGCCGGAGGTTTGGCAATCATCGGTACGGAGCGTCATGAGAGCCGCCGTGTAGACCGTCAGTTACGCGGTCGTGCCGGACGTCAGGGAGACCCGGGTTCGTCCGTGTTCTTCGTATCCTTGGAAGACGACTTGATGCGTTTGTTCGCCTCCGAGAAGATCGCCGGTTTGATGGACAAGCTGGGTTTCAAAGAAGGCGAGGTCTTGGAGCACAACATGCTGAGTAAGTCTGTAGAGCGTGCCCAGAAGAAAGTAGAGGAAAACAACTTCGGTATCCGTAAACGTCTGTTGGAATACGACGATGTGATGAACTCGCAACGTAACGTAATCTATACCCGCCGCCGTCATGCCTTGATGGGAGAACGTATCGGCTTGGACGTATTGAACACGATTTACGATACCGCTACGGCTATCGCCGACCAACATGCCGAGGATTTCGAAGGCTTCAAGCTGGAATTGTTCAAGACATTCGCCATGGAAAGTCCGTTCACGGAAGACGAGTTCAAGAGCATGAAACCGGAACAACTGATAGAGAGACTGTTCGATGAGGCATTGAAGACTTACAAACGCCGTATGGAACGCATGACGCAAGTAGCTCATCCGGTTATCAAGCAAGTATACGAGAACCAAGGGGCGATGTACGAGAATATCATGATCCCCATCACGGATGGTAAGCGTATGTATAACGTAGCTTGCAATCTGAAAGAGGCTTACGACACAGAATGTAAGGCGATCGTTAAATCCTTCCAGAAATCAATCGTGTTGCATATGATCGATGAGGGCTGGAAAGAGCACCTACGTGAGATGGACGAGTTACGTCACTCCGTGCAGAACGCCAGCTACGAGAACAAGGACCCATTGTTGATCTATAAACTCGAGTCTTACAATTTGTTCAAGACAATGGTAGACAACATGAACCGTAAGACAGCCGCTATCTTGATGCGCGGACAAATCCCTGTACGCGAGGAACCGACCGAGGAGCAACGCCAAGCCATGCAAGCCCGCCAAGCTGCCGTAGCCCAACAAGCAGCTCAGGCAATCGCCGAGGAAAGGGCTCGCCAGCGTATCGCCGTACAAGAGGCCGCCCCGGAAAAGCATGAGGACATGAGCCGTTACCGCACGGAGAAAAGCGACTTAAGCGGAAAAAACACGCAAGCCGAGGCTCCTCAGCCAAAGCAAGCCCCGGTTCGCGCAGAGAAACGGGTAGGACGTAATGATCCATGTCCTTGCGGAAGTGGCAAGAAATATAAGAATTGCCACGGACAAGGTTTATAAAGTTTATAAGAGACCAGAAAACAGGATAAAAAAGAGGGACAGAATAACAATCTGTTCCTCTTTTTTGTATATTGCAGGCATATAAACCCATTAAATGCTACCATTATGATTATTGGAATTCCAAAAGAAATCAAAAACAACGAGAACAGGGTAGCTCTTACTCCCGCCGGGGCGAAAGAGTTGGTGAAAAGAGGCCATACCGTGTATGTACAACACACGGCTGGTACAAACAGTGGTTTCACCGATGATGCCTACGTGGCTGCCGGGGCCCGGATACTCCCGGATATCAACGATGTATATGGAATTGCCGACATGATCGTGAAAGTAAAAGAACCGATCGCCTGCGAATATTCCTTGGTACGAAAAGGACAGCTTATTTTCACCTATTTCCATTTTGCGTCCGACGAATCCCTCACCCTCGCCATGATGAAAAGCGGCTCCGTTTGCCTAGCTTACGAGACTGTGGAGAACCCAGATCACACATTGCCTCTTTTGATCCCCATGAGTGAGGTAGCCGGACGTATGTCCGTACAGGAAGGAGCCCGTTTCCTTGAGAAGCCACAAGGGGGCAAAGGCGTATTGCTGGGAGGTGTGCCGGGAGTGAAACCGGGCAAGGTATTGGTGTTAGGTGGTGGCGTTGTAGGTCACAACGCAGCTTTGATGGCCGCCGGACTGGGTGCCGATGTCACGATCGCCGATATCTCGCTTCCCCGTCTGCGTTACCTGTCGGAGACGATGCCGAAAAACGTGAAGACTTTATTTTCTTCCACGCACAACATAGAACAAGAACTACCGACTACCGATTTGGTGATCGGTGCCGTATTAATCCCCGGCGCCAAGGCCCCGCACTTGATCACACGGGACATGTTGAAGCTATTGAGACCCGGTAGCGTATTGGTAGACGTAGCCATTGATCAAGGCGGCTGTTTCGAGACCTCCCACCCGACTACGCACGCTAATCCGGTCTACGAGATAGACGATATCATCCATTACTGTGTAGCCAACATACCGGGAGCGGTCCCGCAGACCTCCACGCTGGCCCTGACCAACGTTACCTTGCCATACGTGATCAAGCTGGCCGACAATGGTTGGGAAAAAGCCTGCGAGGAAGATCCGGGCTTAAAACTGGGGTTAAACATAGTGGAAGGAAAGATCACCTACCCTGCCGTGGCTGAGGCCTTTCCCTCTCTGAAGGTATAAAAACAAAAGGCTTTTATTACCAGGGATTGCCCAAAGCAATCCCTTTTTATGTTTTCTATCGCTATTGTTTTCTAAAAAACGTAAAATATCTTGGCATCTTTTTCCACACATCTTAACTTAGAGCATCAAATCAAATAATTAATAATAACCATGAAGAAAATTGTTTTATTGGTGGCTTTATGCCTATGTGCTGGAAACATATTCGCACAAGACGCCGACAAGTTAAGAGATGAAGGTGACGCAGCCTTGAAAGCTAAAGATTACGCTACCGCCGTGACAAAATACGGCGAGTACTTAAAGCAAAACAATTACCAAGACACAATTCGTATCTTCAATTGCGGGTTCGCGGCGAACCAAGCGAAGAACTACACCGAGGCTGCCAAGTATTTCGACATGGCCGTTAAAATGAACTACAATGTAGACGACTCTTATGTAGGCGAGGCCATGGCATACCGTAATTTAAACAAAACAGAAGAATTCTTGACTACCGTAAAAGAGGGATTAAAGGCAATTCCTGATGGAAACAAGAACAAGACTAATCTGGAAAAGTTACTTTACACATATTGCATCAAGCAAGGACAGGCCGCCCAAAAGAAGGGAGACCTGGCAGGTGCCGAGAAAATGTACAAAGAAGTCTTAATCGTATCAAGCAAAGATTACCAGAGCAACGCTTACTACAGCCTAGGAGCTATGCTATACGGTAATGGAGCGAAGATATTACAAGCTGCTACCCCAATCGCTACTTCCGACCCGGATAAATACAACGCCGAGAAAGCGAAAGCCGACAAAGACTTCAAGCAAGCAAAAGAATATTTGACGAAGGCTGTCGAACTCGACCCGAAAGACGAGAACTCTAAGAAGATCTTAGCCTCTATCAACGATATCCTGAAATAAGAAAGAGGACCCTATTCATACAAAAAACTCCCGGATCACTTTTTATATGATCCGGGAGTTTTTTTGTACCTAGTTGTAGAGACGCAGCGTGCTGCGTCTCACCACAGTCTGCTGGTATTCTAAGTTACCATTTTGATAGGATGAGACGCAGCACGCTGCGTCTCTACAATAGGATAACAGGACAATAGGGTAATTCACCATACACTACTTGAAGAAAAACCTGAATATATCATTTCCATTTGCATAGATCAACAGGGCGAATAGGATAAACATACCTGTCATCTGAGCATACTCAAGGAATTTATCGCTCGGTTTACGACGGGCCACTACCTCGTAGATCAAGAACATCACATGCCCGCCATCCAAAGCCGGAATCGGCAAGATATTCATGAATGCCAAAATGATAGACAAGAAAGCTGTACGTTCCCAGAAAATCCGCCAATCCCAGACAGACGGGAACAATCCTCCGATCGTACCAAAACCACCCAGACTAGAGGCACCTTCCTTCGTAAACACATACTTCATGTCATTCACATATCCCTTCAACGTATTAATACCAAGTTTTATACCGGCAGGGAATGACTCAAAGAAACCGTATTCGTGAGTCACGGTCTGATAGAGCTCCGTAGGCAACATCACCGCCACGCCAATCTTCCCAGTCGAGTCCGTACGCATGGTCAGCGATTCCAACTTACCGTCCCGATAAAAATCGATCGTCACGTCCTGTCCCTTATTCTCCGACAACAATCCGGAGGCATCATAAAACGTCGGGGTAGCCGTACCGTTAATAGCCACCACGCTATCCCTTGGCTGCATTCCGGCGAGAGCCGCCGGGGCATTCTTGTCGGGAAGCTCACGAACGACCATCGGGATACGTAAAGGATCGGCGAAACCTTTCCCGTCACGCATGCAACGCTGCATCATGTCCTCCGGAATGGAGATCACGGTCTCCCGTCCGTCGCGGAGCACCGTAACAGTCTTCGCCTCCACCACCTTGCGGAAACAGTCGCTACCGAAACGCTCCAGTTCCTCATCGTCCGCTCTCAGCAAGATGTCGCCGTCTCGGAAACCGACGTTCTGGAACGTCTCGCTATAATTCATACCCATCTTCATGTTCTTCAAGGGCAGGTACGTATCCCCCCAAGCGAACAGGATCATAGAATAGATAAACAAGGCCAGCAAGAAGTTGAACACCACCCCCGCCACCATAATCATCAAACGCTGTCCGGCCGGTTTGGAACGAAACTCGTAAGGCTTGGGCGGCTGCGCCATCGCCTCCTTGTCCATACTCTCGTCGATCATGCCGGAAATCTTGCAATATCCACCCAGCGGAAGCCAGCCTACGCCATATTCCGTATCGCTGTTTTTAGGCTTATACTTGAATAGTGAGAACCACGGGTCGAAGAACAGGTAGAACTTCTCTACCCGCACCTTAAAAATCCGGGCGAAGATAAAATGCCCGAATTCGTGGACAATCACCAGTATCGATAAGCTCAAGATAAGCTGTAACGCCTTAATCAAAAAAGTTTCCATCACTATTGTTTGTTCTATTTTAAATTATTTCAAAATAACTCGGCTGCCAACCGCCTAGCCTCGGCATCGGTAGCCACGTAATCCTCATACGAGGGATTGGCGATAAATGAGGCCTTCCTCATAGTCCGCTCGATCACGTCACTCATTTGCAAGAAACCGATGCGGTCTTGCAAGAAAGCGGCCACCACCACCTCGTTGGCAGCGTTCAATACGCAGGGCGTATTTCCTCCTTGGCGAGCAGCCTCGAAAGCGAAAGCCAAGTTTCGGAAACGCTCCATATCCGGTTCCTCGAATGTCAAGGTAGAATATTGGTTGAAATCCAGCCGAGGCGCCATACTTCTCATACGTGTAGGGAACGAGAAAGCATAAGCAATCGGCAATTTCATATCGGGGATTCCCAATTGAGCAATCACGGCTCCATCCTCAAATTGTACCATGGAGTGGATCACCGACTGCGGATGTACCACCACCTGTACCTGGTCTGGCGTGACATCAAACAACCATTTCGCCTCAATCATCTCAAACCCCTTGTTCATCATCGAGGCCGAGTCTATCGTAATCTTCGCTCCCATCGTCCAGTTCGGATGCTTCAAGGCCTGCGCTTTCGTCACGGTAGCCAGTTCCTCCAGTGTCTTCTGTCGGAACGGACCGCCGGAAGCCGTCAGCAAGATCTTCTCGATCGGATTATCGTACGCACCTGTTAAACATTGAAAAATGGCCGAATGTTCCGAGTCCACCGGCAAGATAGGCACCTTATGCTCGGCAGCCAGCCTCATGATTAATTCGCCGGCCACGACCAAGGTCTCCTTATTCGCCAAGGCAATCGCCTTTCCCGCCTTGATAGCCGAGATCGTCGGCTTTAAACCGGAATAACCCACCATCGCCGTCAGCACCATATCAATCGGCTCCGACTGTACCATCTGGGCGATAGCATCAGCACCCGCCCAGACCTTGATCGGCAGGTCCTCCAAAGCCTCTTTCAGCTCAGGATATTTCCGCTCGTTGGCGATCACCACCACTTCCGGCATATATTTCCGGGCCTGGTTAATCAATAAGTCCACTTGGTTATTTGCTGTCAAGGCATATACCTCGAAAAGATCGGAATGCTCGCTAACTACCTCCAAGGCTTGGGTCCCGATGGAACCGGTCGAACCTAATATCGCTAACTGTCTCTTTTTCATGGTTTATCAAAAAGCTATATATTCTTCCGGGTTCACAGGGTTACCTTTATACCACAACTCGAAATGCAGGTGCGGCCCGGTAGACAATTCTCCCGTATTCCCAACCAAAGCGATCGCCTCACCGGCCACCACATGGTCTCCCACCTCTTTCAGCAACAATTCGTTGTGCTTATAAACCGAGATGAATCCGTTCTTATGTTGTACTTGAATTACGTTCCCGTGGTTCGGGTCGAAGCCGGTATAAATCACCGTACCATCCAGCGTAGCCAACACGCTCTCCTTCGGGGTAGCCGCCAGGTCCACGCCATAATGATGGATATCCGTCTCATAGTGAGAGGACACCACGCCATTCACGGGTTTATAGAAAAAGACTCCCTCGGTCGGGGCCTTTCCCGGATCGGCTAATACCGATAAATTGTATTTCTCCTCTTCCTCGTAATCTTTCACGAACTGTGTCTCTTCCTTACTGCGGGGAATCTCATAGTTAATATCATTGCTGGCTAAAGAATCTATCTGACGGATCGAGTCTAAAGACATTGTACCAGAAAGTATCCCGGTCATGTTATCCAAGTAAAGAGACTGTATCTCAATCATTCGTTCCAGCGAGTCTGCCCGCAAAGCATTCTGCATGATTTCCTTACGAACCTCCACATCGAGATAGCCCGGCAAATAGTTACGGATCGGAGTCTTGATAATGATAAAAGCAGTAACGGCGATCAAGAAAAAGGCAAACACCGCCAAAGTGACAAAAGCCGATAACTGCGAAAGCCGGAAAGACCACACCTCCTCCAACGTCCCTTCATTGATAAAGGAAAGCTTATATTTAAACCGGATCCGGTGCCAAAACGATTTCGTACTCCTCATATTCAGTCTACAGTCAACTCAATTAACCCCTCCGGCAAAGATACCGTAAGATTACGGGCCTCATGGTCGGCTTCCGTGATCAACTCCTCCACGGCAGGGATCAACAGCTCCCCACCCTCGTGATCAACACGCAAAAGAACGTTGATCGTAGTCTCGTCCACGTCCGTTATCTTCCCTAAATACCCCTTATGCACGTCTGTCACGGTATAACCAACAAAGCTGTCCCACGTCATATCCCCCACGAGATCCTCCTCATCCACAGCATCCAAGGGATAAAACACGTCCTTGTTGACAAATATGCGGGCATCCTCCTCGGAATTCACGTCTTCCAGCTTCACCAAGACCACCGTATCAGTCTTATAACGAAAATCCTCCACGAAGAACGGCACCAAGATACCATCCATCTCACAAACGATGTATGGGTCTTCGGCATCATCCAGCACATCGCTGTTCGTCACCAACGACAACTCCCCCTTGATACCATGGGGCTTGGCAAACCGCCCGATCTTGAAAACCTCTTCTTCTCTAATCATCGCCTAAAATTTTAAATCCTCGTGATACGTGCTCCTAGCTGGTTCAATCGCTTATCGATCCCTTGATATCCCCGGTCGATCTGGTCTATGTTATGGATCGTGCTAGTACCCTCGGCGCTCATAGCGGCGATCAGCAAAGCGATCCCCGCGCGGATATCCGGAGATACCATCGTTGAACCCCGCAGCTTAAAACGGTTACCCAGCCCGATCACCGTAGCCCGATGTGGGTCGCAAAGGATAATTTGAGCCCCCATGTCAATCAGCTTGTCCACGAAAAACAAGCGACTCTCGAACATCTTCTGATGGATCAATACACTTCCCACAGATTGTGTAGCCACGACAAGGAAGACGCTCAACAAGTCTGGCGTAAGCCCCGGCCAAGGAGCGTCAGCTATGGTCATGATAGAACCATCGATAAATGTATCAATCTCATAAGAATCGTGTCGGGGGATATAAATGTCATCACCCCGCTGCTCCACGGTAATCCCCAAACGCCGGAAGGATTCCGGGATGATCCCCAGTTTATCGTATCCAGTATTCTTGATGGTGATCTCCGATCCGGTCATAGCAGCCATACCGATAAAGCTACCCACTTCGATCATGTCGGGGAGTATGGTATGCTCCGTGCCAGAAAGCGACCGCACACCCTCTATCGTTAACAGGTTGGAGCCAACACCGGAGATTCTCGCTCCCATGCGGTTCAACATTGCGGAAAGTTGTTGCAGATATGGTTCACAGGCGGCGTTATAGATTGTCGTCACCCCCTCGGCCAGTACCGCGGCCATCAAAATATTGGCCGTTCCGGTCACAGAAGCCTCATCAAGCAACATATAGGTACCTTTCAACTGACGAGCCTCGATCTCATACACCTGCCGCTCGGCATTATAGCTAAAGCAAGCGCCCAGCTTCTGAATTCCCACGAAATGCGTGTCCAACCGGCGGCGTCCGATCTTGTCGCCCCCCGGCTTCGGGATCAACGCCATACCGAAACGGGCTACCAGCGGTCCCACGATCATCACGGATCCCCGCAAGCTACCGCTCCTGCGCAAAAACTCCTCGGTATGCAAATACTCCATATCCACCTCGTCTGCCTGAAACGTATAAGTATCGGCGAACGGATGCTCCACCTTGACCCTCATATCCCTGAGGAGCTGGATCAAGTTATTCACATCTAAGATATCAGGAACATTGCGGATGGTTACCTTCTCCGGGGTAAGCAGTGTGGCACAGATTACCTCCAGCGCCTCATTCTTGGCACCTTGTGGAACGATCTCGCCGGACAAACGATAACCACCTTCTATAACGAACGAACTCATCTGCCTTTACGCGTAAAATTTCTCTTGTTTCCGCCACTGTTATTACGAGCCAAGATATCGCGGCTCTCGGCCAGTTTATGCTCTTCCTCGCTCAATACGATCTTACCGCCAGACAGTTCATCCAGATCCTTGAAGATCTTACGATCATCCACGCTTTCCTTATTCCAAGTAAGAAACGATTTCTTCATCTGGTTGGCCAACAAGCGCACGAGCTGATCTTTCTCCACGCCGGGCTGCAGCTCCGTAGCCTTACGGATCATCAACTCCAAGGTCTTTCCGTAATGGCGGTAGCGTATACGATTATTATTGTACGGGATACGGGGCGGGCGGCTATACAGATTCTCCTTCTTGATAATCTCGTACGGATAGTCTATATCAAGCTTGAAATCGGCCATGATCGCCAGATGATCCCAGAGGATATGCTTAAAGTCGTTCACGTCTCGCAGGTGCGGGAACATGTTTCCCATGATGTTGATGATCGTGTTGGCACAACGCTTGCGCTCCTCCCGGTCTTGGATGGTGACGCAATAGTCTACCATATTTTGGATATTACGTCCGTATTCGGGCAAAGTCAATCTTTTTCCTTCTGTATTGTATTTCATTCTTTACATTTTGTTTATCGCGAAGATAGGTATATTAATCGAGAATTGAAAATCGAGAATTGAAAGTTACCTCTCGTTAGGCTTAATTATCAATTCATAATCTATCACGTCCAGCCATCGCCCGAATTTTAGCCCCACTTTCTCGAAGCGGGATACTTTTTTGAATCCTAGCTTCTCATGCAGCGAGAAGCTAGCCTCATTCCCCTCGGTGATACAGGCGATCAAAGCGTGGTAGCCGCCTGCCCGACACTCCTCGATCAGCCTTTCCATAAGTTGCCGGCCGATTCCCTTGCCCTTGTGCCCCGGGGATAAATAAACGGTGGTCTCAAGTGTATATTTATAGGCCGCCCTTTCTTTCCATGCGTGGGCATAGCAATATCCCACGACCTCATCACGATCCACGTACACCAGATAAGGATAGCTTGCCGAGATCCCGGCTATGCGCGCCTCCATCTCTTCCACCCGCAAAGGTTCCGTCTCGAACGTAGCCATGCTATTCACGACATATTCATTGTATATATCCACGATCGCCTTGGCGTCTCGCAAACTCACATTCCGAATCATATTCATCTCGCTTTATCCTATGTTGCGAAGTTAATGTTTTTCCAGAAAAACACGTACATCCGATTCATAAGTCCCGACAAAAAAGAATCCGGTCCGGGCAGAGAGAGAGTCTTACCCGGACCGGATCTATCATCGAATCAAATAACTATTCTTTCGGCTTTCTACTCGGACAACGCATTGATCACCTCTTGATTTACCTTACGAACCTCGGCCTCGTTGATCTTGAGAACCTTACGGTCGTATGTCATAAGGCCATTCACCTCGCCCTCCACATCTGTGGTCTGCGTATAAACGGCGGCAGAGAAACCCTTAGATACCAGCTTCTTCAACTCACGGGCATATTTCACGTACTCGGCAGTCACCTCATCGCTATTCTTGAACTGCACATAGCCCCAGTTACGTTTGTTCCACCACAAATGGTTCTCTACAGCCAAGCCGATACCGCCATACTCACCCAGCACATTCACACGTACCGGATCGAACAGATACATCGCCGGACCCGGATAATTATGCAAATCCAAAATGTCACCGCATGCCCGGAAATTACCACCGCTGGCCGGGTTCACCAAGCGAGAAGGATCATAAGCCTTGGTCCACTCAGCAGCCTTCTCGGTATCGAACTGTCCCCAAGCCTCGTTGAACGGAACCCATACCACTACACAAGGATTCGAGACGCACAAGTCCATGATCTCCTTCCATTCCTTGTAATAATTATTGATAGACTCCTCGGTACGCTCCTTGTCGGTACCGCCATTATATGTATGAGGAGCCCACTGGTTACCCATATCGCCACTAGGCATATCCTGCCAAACCAGCATACCTTCCTTATCACAATGATAGTACCAACGAGCCGGCTCTACCTTCACATGCTTACGGATCATATTGAAGCCCCATGCTTTCGTCTTCACGATATCATACAACAACGCCTCGTCCGTGGGAGCCGTGTAAAGTCCATCGGGCCACCACCCTTGATCCAGCGGGCCATATTGGAAGAGGTTCTTGTTGTTTAAACGCATACGCATGATACCATTGGCATCACGCTCGGCCGATATCTTGCGGAAAGCAGTGTACGATTTCACCTCATCTACCTTCTTGCCATTTTTCGACAAGCTCACTTTCATATCATACAAATAAGGATTGGAAGGTTCCCACAGCGTAGGGTTTTGTACGGAAAGACGCAACTCTTTCCCTTGCACGCCCTTGGCGGTAGCTACCACCTGCCCCTTATCTAGCAAACTTACCTCCACAATATCCGATGCCGGAGAAGTAGAGCAAGCCCCAACCGTCACACTCATCACGCCATTATCAATATTCGGGATCGCCTTGATAGAAGTGATATGCGAGGAAGCGACCGGTTCCAGCCATACGGTTTGCCAGATTCCGGTGACTGGCGTATACCAGATTCCTTCCGGGTTAGCCACTTGCTTACCACGAGGTTGATAACCTTTATCGCTCGGGTCCCATACACGAACCACCAGTTTATGCGTGCTTTTACCACTCAGATATGGAGTGATATTCAAGGAGAAAGGGGTAAAGCCACCCGTGTGGGAACCGATCAGGATATCGTTCACGAACACGTCCGCTTTCCAATCCACGGCGCCGAAATTCAGCAAGATGTCTTTCCCTTTCCAAGAGGAAGGTACCGTAAAGGTTCGCTTATACCACAACTCATTCTTCTCTCCCACCTCTTTTTGTACACCGGACAAGGAAGATTCCACGGCAAACGGGACTAAGATCTTCCCATCGAAATTTGCCGGCTCTACCTGTCCTTTCGGAAGGATGGCGTATTCCCACTCGCCATTCAGGTTCTGCCAGTCCGCACGTTCCATCCCGGGACGCGGATATTCTGGCAATACATTCCGGGGATCTACTTTCTCTGCCCAATCCGTCTTGATCTTGTCTCCGGCAGGCTTCCATTGCGCGCTAACGCTACAAACCGTAGCAAAAGCACAAACGGCTAACAATAATTTTCTCATGATATTATTACTTTTTGAATTGATAATACACTTTCGGTTGACAAAGATAATAGAAAATATCCAAAATCCACATCACCTCGGATACCTATTATAAAGAACCGTACCCAAATCGATCCAACTTTAAAAATGCCCGGAATATCTCTTATGACAGAATCCCACAAGGTAAGGTTATTGTATTTTTTTAATGTTCCTATTTTACATCAATATCATTCCCGGAAAAACACGTACGTGAATTTCCAAAAACATGTACGACTTTTCGGAAAAACATGTACGTGTTTCAACACAAACATTACGATATTTTTACGACCCTGATTTTCAAACCCTTGAAAACACAACCTGATTTTCCGTTTATTGTAAAATTCTTCTTATCCAGGGATACCCGGAAAAGACTTCGACTCGTAATTTGATTATACAATTTAATAACGTACATTCGCGTACAAATAAATTAAATCTGTAGTCCGATGAGAACGCATTTACGCGCAAGCATGCTGGCGCTTCTTTTGATAGGTATTTTAGCCACGGGTTGTAATACCGGAACGAAGAAAGCTTCCGAGAACAGTATCACGTTTGATTCTATCAGCGTGGAAAAGACTTATCATTTGCTAGATAACCCGGATAATCCCAATTGTAACCTAGAGATCAAGTTCGTTTATCCCCGGAAATATGCGGATAAAGAGATCCTTAAGAACTTGCAGAGGCAATTCGTCTCCTCCTATTTCGGCGAGAATTATGAGCAGCTATCTCCAGAGGAGGCGGTACGGAAATATACCGATGATTACCTGACGGCTTACAAAGACCTGGAAGAAGACTACAAAGCCGAGGTAGCGAAATCCGACGAGATCCCGGTAGGCTCTTGGTTCTCTTATTACGAGATGTCATCAGACGATATAGCCTTCAATCAAGACGATATCATCAGCTATACGGTAAGTTTCGAAAACTATACGGGTGGAGCGCATGGCGCACATTCCTACAACAATCACGTAGTGAACCTAAAGACCGGCAAACCGGTCACCGAGGAAGAGATATTCGTGGATGATTATCAAGACAGCCTGGCTCAAATATTGGTAGACCAAATCGCCAAGCAAAACAACGTATCCGATGCCAAGGAACTGGAAAATATAGGTTTCTTTAGTGTGGACGAGATCTTCCCGAACGGGAACTTCCTCGTAGACAAGACGGGTATCACCTATTCTTTCAACGAATACGAGATCGCAGCCTATGTGGTAGGAGTGACAAACGTCCATCTCCCCTACGGAGAAATCCGCCATTTGCTACGGGACGACAGTCCGATAAGCCAGTTAATAGTTGACTTTTGACGCACAAAAACAAACGAATAAATGAACTATCTTAATAACACCGAGAATAAAGATAAAGAACGACCCGCAATTGTCAATTGCCAATTGTCGGCCATCTTCTCCTACTTCCCCGATCTCACCGATCGGCAAAAAGAACAATACACCGCCTTGTATGATTTATACACGGACTGGAACGCCAAGATCAACGTGATCTCGCGAAAAGACATCGAGAACCTATACCCGCATCACGTACTCCACTCGCTGGGAATTACCCATATGCTACGTTTCAAGGCGGGGTCCTCGGTGATGGATCTGGGTACGGGAGGCGGTTTTCCCGGTATCCCCTTAGCGATCTTATTCCCGGAGAGCCATTTTCACTTGGTAGACAGTATCGGGAAAAAAATCAAGGTAGGACAAGCCGTGGCTGAGGCAATCGGGCTGGAAAACGTATCTTTCCGTCATTGCCGGGGCGAGGAAGAAAAGCAGCTTTTCGATTTCGTCGTGAGCCGTGCCGTGATGCCTTTGGCAGATCTGGTAAAGATCGTTCGCAAGAACATAAAGAAAAAACAGATCAACGCGTTGCCCAACGGGCTGATTTGCCTGAAAGGTGGCGAGCTGGCGCACGAGATACTGCCCTTCCGGAACCAGGCGATCAGCATGGATCTGAAAGACCATTTTAAAGAAGAGTTTTTTGAAACCAAAAAAGTAGTGTACGTACCATTATGATTACGATAAAATCTTTCGAGGTAAACTATTTCTCCGAGAATACTTACTTGCTATACGACGATACCAAGGAGGCGGTCCTTATCGATTGTGGTTGCCTGCGCAAAGAGGAACAAAAAGAGGTAAGCGACTTTATCGCCCAGAACGGGCTGACGCTGAAACGTTACCTTTGCACACACCTCCATCTGGACCATATCTTCGGTAACGCATTCATATATGACACCTACGGATTAAGTCCGGAAGCCCATAAGGCAGACGTAGAAGGTCTCCCTTCTCCCGAAGAGCAAGCCAAAGCATTCGGCCTGCCGATGAAGGTGAGGAACATCCCGGTAGGGAAATATCTGGTAAACGAAGAGATCATAAAGTTCGGGAAATCAGAGCTGTCGGTATTGACCGTCCCCGGCCATTCCCCCGGAGGCTTGGCTTTCTACAACAAGAAGAACGGCTTCGTGATCGTAGGAGACTCCCTGTTCGCAGGAAGCATCGGCCGTACCGATCTATGGGGAGGTAACCAAGATATATTGCTTGCAGCTATCAAAGACAAATTGCTGTCGCTACCGGACGAGACCGTTGTCTACCCCGGGCATGGTCCCGAGACACGGATCATTGACGAGAAATTAAATAATCCTTATTTATAAAATACTAGAATTATGGACACAAATAAGTTTGTAAACCGCCACGTGGGCATCTCAGCGGAGGATATTCCCGCTATGTTGGAGACGATTGGCGTGAAGTCTTTGGACGAGTTGATCGATCAGACCATCCCTGCCAACATCCGCTTGAAAGAGCCGTTGAACCTTCCGGAGGCCATGACGGAGCGCGAGTTCGCCGAACACATCGCCGAACTGGCTTCCAAGAATGAGGTATTTACCTCTTATATCGGTATGGGTTGGTACGATACGGTTTGCCCGGCTCCGATCCAACGTAACGTATTCGAGAACCCGGTTTGGTACACCTCCTATACTCCCTATCAGGCAGAAGTATCCCAAGGACGCTTGGAAGCGTTGCTGAACTTCCAGACCGTCATCTGTGAGTTGACGGGATTACCATTGGCGAACTGTTCGCTACTTGACGAGGCGACAGCGGCAGCCGAGGCGGTTACCATGTTCCATGGTTCACGTAGCCGTGCGCAGGTAAAAGCAGAAGCGAACACGGTATTTGTCGATGAGAATACATTTGCCTCCACACTGGCCGTAATCCATACCCGTATGATCCCTCAAGGTATCAAGGTGGTAGTGGGCGATTATAAGAAATTCGAGTTCACGCCGGACGTGTTCGCCGCTATCGTACAGTTCCCGAACGCCGATGGGTCGATCGAGGATTACAAGGAGTTCGTAGCCCGCGCCAACACCGCCGGCGCTAAAGTGGGTGTAGCCGCCGACTTGATGAGTCTGGTATTACTGACTCCTCCGGGAGAATGGGGAGCAGACGTCGTATTCGGTAGTAGCCAGCGATTCGGAATCCCGATGTTCTACGGAGGTCCTTCCGCCGCTTTCTTCGCCACAAAAGACGATTATAAACGTACAATCCCAGGACGTATCATCGGTATCTCCAAAGACGCTTACGGCCATCCGGCTTATCGCCTAGCCTTGCAAACCCGCGAGCAACATATCAAACGCGAGAAGGCTACGTCTAATATCTGTACGGCACAGGCATTGTTGGCTACCATGGCCGGCTTCTATGCCGTATACCACGGAGCGGAAGGGCTGCGCAATATCGCCGGACGGATTCATTCCGCGGCCGGATTCTTGGCCAGGGAGCTGGAGAAACTGGGATATACGCAATTGAACAAGGATTATTTCGATACCTTAAAAATACAGCTTCCCGCACACGTGTCTGTCAACGCACTACGTGAAATCGCCTTGGAATGCAAGGTGAATTTACGTTACTTCGAGGGTGGGCAAATAGGTATCAGCCTAGACGAGACAACACAGCCCACGGACATAGGCGTATTATTATACATCTTCGCCGGCGCCGCCGGAAAAGATTATATGTTGAGCGAGTCTATCCCGGCACAAACTTATTTCGACACTAAATTCGCGCGTACCTCCGATTTCTTGCGGCAAGAAGTGTTTAAGAAATATCATACGGAAACCGAGTTGATGCGTTACATCACCCGTCTAGGACGCAAGGATGTCTCTTTGGCTCAATCCATGATTTCCTTGGGTTCTTGTACAATGAAACTGAACCCGGCCTCTTCCATGCTCCCGCTCAGCCGTGCGGAGTTCATGAATATCCACCCATACGCCCCACAAGAGCAAGTGGAAGGTTACATAGAGCTGATCGAGAACCTATCTTCTTATTTATGTACGATTACGGGTCTCAAGGGTTGCACGTTACAGCCTAACTCCGGTGCCGCCGGTGAATACACGGGTCTTCGTGTGATCCGCGCTTATCTGGAAAGTATCGGCCAAGGCCATCGCAATATCGTCTTGCTCCCGGCTTCGGCTCACGGAACGAACCCGGCCAGCGCTATCCAGTGCGGCTACAAGACCGTAACCGTGAAATGCGACGAGAACGGTAATATCGACTTGGATGATTTCCGTGCGAAAGCCGAGGAGAACAAGGAACATCTAGCCGCCAGCATGATTACCTACCCGTCTACGCATGGTATCTTCGAGGTAGACATTAAGGAGATGTGCGAGATCGTTCACGCTTGTGGAGGACAACTTTATATGGACGGCGCCAATATGAACGCACAGGTAGGATTGACAAATCCGGGTACGATCGGCGCCGATGTATGTCACCTGAACCTGCATAAAACCTTCGCCTCTCCTCATGGTGGCGGTGGTCCTGGCGTAGGCCCGATCTGCGTTGCCGAGCATCTGGTTCCGTTCTTGCCGCAACATCCGGTGCTTTGGGGTAGCGATTTGAATACGGTATCCGCCGCTCCGTATGGTAGCGCCGGTATCTTACCGATCACTTATGCTTACATTCGCCTGCTGGGTACGGAAGGCCTTGAGACGGTGACGAAGATCGCAATATTGAACGCTAATTACTTGGCTGCTAAGTTTAAGGATACTTACGGCATTGTTTATACCGGAGCGACAGGTCGTGTAGGCCATGAGTTGATCTTGGAGTGCCGCACGGTAAAAGAACGCTCCGGTATCGATGAGAGCGACATCGCCAAGCGTTTGATGGACTTCGGCTACCATGCTCCAACTTTATCTTTCCCTGTACACGGAACCTTGATGGTAGAGCCGACCGAGAGCGAGAGCAAGGCCGAGCTGGATCGTTTTGTGGAGGTAATGGAATGTATCTGGAGCGAGATCAAGGAAGTGGAAGAAGGTAAAGCTTCCAAGGAGGATAACGTTTTGAAGAACGCTCCGCACCCGGAATACGAGCTAACCGCCAATGAGTGGAAACACGAGTATCCTCGCAGTAAGGCAGCGTTCCCGCTGGAATGGTTGCACGACAGTAAGTTCTGGATTAATGTAGCCCGTGTGGATAACGCTTACGGCGATCGTAACTTGATCCCGACCTTATGCGCCTGCGGACAAACGTTAACAACGTAATATCTAGCTAGTTTCAAAGGCTATCTAAAAATACGGATTTCTAGATAGCCTTTTATTTATTAAATCATCAAATACACAAATACAATGAAGAAGCTCTTTACCGCTTTGGCGGCTATTGCTCTAACAGCTTGCGTCAAGGCTCCTGAGAAAACAGTCAAGGTTTACGCATGGCAAGGCGAAGGTGAGAATACCACCGAGCAGACTTTACAGGCAGACTTTAGTAAATGGCATGCCCATGGTGTAGACGGAATGTGTTACAACGCCGGCCATGATACGGAGAAGATCCAACGTGCCGCCAAAGTTGCCCATGCCAACGGCATGGAATATCACGCATGGATTCCCGCCATGTTGCAACATGGACTGGATTCCACCCTCTACGCCGTGAACCGGAAAGGTGAATCGGCCTATTCCGTACAAGCGTATGTACCTTATTACAAATGTTTATGCCCGAACCAGGAAGGCACGGCAGAGTTCTTACTGAATCTCTATGGCAAGGTAGCCGATATCCCGGAGGTGGATTATATCCATCTGGATTATATCCGCTACGTAGATGTCATCTTGGCCCGCGGACTTTGGGAAAAATACGGTTTGGTTATGGACGAGGAGTATCCTACGGCTGATTACTGTTATTGCGACAAATGTGTAGCCGATTTCAAGGCCGCTACCGGTATCGATATCAAATCCGTAGAAGATCCCTCCAAATGTGAGGAATGGGCGCAGTTTCGTTGCGACCTGATCACGAAATTGGTTAACCGTATCGCCGACGAGGTTCACGGCAAAGGTAAGAAAGTGAGCGCCGCCGTATTCCCAGGACCGGAATCTCACGCTAAATGGATGGTTCGCCAAGAATGGAATAAATGGAACGTCGACGCATTCTTCCCGATGAACTATAACGATTTCTATCTGGAAGACGCTTCTTGGCTGGCTCCGATCGTAAAAGAGGAAGTAGCCTCCGTACAAGGTAAGAAGCCTGTTTATAGCGGCCTGTTTATCTGCAAGGATTGGCAAAACAAGGCGAATATCAAAGATCCGGAAGGCCACGGCCTGATCCCGTCCGAGATCGAGGAGGCCGTAAGAGGCTCCATGGAAAACGGGGCGGCTGGCGTAGCCTTGTTTACACCGGGTAATATGACGGATGAGCATTGGAAAGCTTTCGACAAGGCTATCCATCAATCTTATATCGTAAAGCCGTAATCTGTAATTATCAATCACGATAAACCAAAGACGAGGAGGCGCAGCTCTTCATTTTCTCACCTGCGCCTCCTTCTTAAAACTTATCGATCTAATCTATCTTAATAACAAATAATATCATGACTACTAAAAAACAAGAGAAAATCAAGTTCAGCAGAGCATTTTGGGTAGCGAACACCGTTGAATTGTTCGAACGAGCCGCTTATTACGGCGTGTTTATCGTTATCACTCTCTATCTTAGCCGTATCCTAGGCTTTAATGACATTCAGGCCGCCAGCATCGCGGGTATTTTTTCCGCCTGCCTGTATCTACTGCCCACATTCGCCGGGGCGTTGGCCGACAAGATCGGTTTCCGTAACTCTATGCTACTGGCTTTTACTTTGTTAACGATCGGTTATAGCGGCTTGGCTCTTTATCCTACTTGGCTTCAATCCGCCGGACTGGTGGAGTATAGCGCCACGACTACCTTTACGGGTTTACTGGAAAGTAATCTGCGATACGGTATTATTCCCATCATGGCGCTGATCGTATGTGGCGGGGCTTTTATCAAAAGTGTCATCTCCGGCACGGTCGCTAAAGAAACCACCCCGGAAACCCGGGCTAAAGGATTCTCTATTTTCTATGCCATGGTAAATATAGGGGCTTTCTCCGGGAAGACTATCGTAAAACCACTTCGCGAGGCATTGGGTAACGAGGGATTAATTACCTTGAATTATTTCTCGGCAACCATGACTTTCCTTGCGTTGATAGCGATCTGGTTCTTCTATAAAAGCGCGCAGCATTCGGGCGAAGGTAAGACGTTTGGGCAGATTTGGAATGCCCTGATCAAGGTTTGCGGTAACGGAAGGTTGCTGATCTTGATCCTTATTATCACAGGTTTCTGGATGGTTCAACACCAGCTATACGCCACGATGCCTAAATACGTGCTTCGTCTGGCCGGCGAAGGGGCCTCTCCCTCTTGGTATGCCAATGTAAACCCTTTGGTCGTAGTGCTCATGGTAAATCTGGTAACACAGATGATGCGCAAAAAGACCGCGCTCACTTCTATGACAGTTGGAATGTTTATCATGCCGATATCCGCTCTTTGCATGGCTTCCGGTAATATGCTGGATAGTAATTCTCACATCCTAGGAATGCATCCCGTAGCTTTCATGATGGTAGTAGGTATCGTCTTTCAAGGATTGGCTGAAACATTCATCTCTCCTCGTTTCCTCGAGTATTTCTCTTTACAGGCCCCGAAGGGAGAAGAAGGCCTGTATCTAGGATTCAGCCATTTGCATTCTTTCTTATCCTCTATCTTCGGGTTCGGATTATCCGGATTCCTCCTGAGCAAATACTGTCCGGAACCCACCCTGTTTGCCTCTCACGAAGAATGGCTCGCCGCTAGCGCGAACGCACATTATATCTGGTATTATTTCGGAGCGATTGCATTAGTCTCGGCCTTCGCCCTCATCATTTACGGAAAAGTGGTACAGTGGCTGGACGCCAGACATGCGCGGAAATAGGCTTCCACCCATATCAAGCATGCTCAAACACGTACGAAGTGTGCAATTTCCTTTACAAAAGTTCTTTGTTATAAAGAATGTTTGATTACTTTTGTACGCAAGATTAACAAATAAGTAGAAGTATTATATCAATATAAAAATCTAATATTCCTAATATAATATGAGTTTAAGAATTATTGTTTTAGCGAAACAGGTTCCGGATACACGCAACGTGGGAAAGGACGCCATGAAAGCAGACGGGACAATCAATCGTGCCGCCTTGCCTGCGATCTTTAACCCGGAAGACCTGAATGCGTTGGAGCAGGCATTACGCTTGAAAGACGCTTACCCCGGAACAACAGTTACGCTGCTGACCATGGGCCCGGGACGTGCCGCCGAAATTATCCGCGAAGGTTTATATCGTGGCGCTGACGGCGGTTTTTTGTTGACCGACCGAGCGTTTGCCGGAGCCGACACATTAGCCACATCGTACGCACTTGCCATGGCTATCAAGAAAATCAACGATTATGATATTATTATCGGCGGTCGTCAAGCAATTGATGGCGACACGGCACAAGTGGGCCCGCAAGTCGCGGAAAAATTGGGACTGACCCAGATCACGTATGCCGAGGAAATACTGAACGTAGATAAAGAGGCCGGACGTATCACCGTAAAACGTCATATTGACGGAGGTGTAGAGACGGTGGAAGGCCCACTTCCTATCGTAATCACGGTGAATGGTTCCGCGGCTCCCTGTCGCCCTCGCAACGCAAAGCTGGTACAGAAATACAAACACGCCATGGGTAAACAGGAACGAGGTACGCGTCCTGCCAGTCACCCGGAATTATACGAGACCCGTCCGTATTTGAATATCCAGGAATGGAGCGTTGCAGACGTGAATGGTGACTTGGCTCAATGCGGTCTCAGCGGTTCGCCGACAAAGGTGAAAGCGATCGAAAACATCGTCTTCCAAGCCAAGGAAAGCAAGACGATCTCAAGCTCCGACCAAGAGGTAGAGGATTTGATTGTCGAACTATTAGCAAACCACACCATCGGATAAGATTATGAACAACGTATTTGTATATTGTGAGATAGAAGGCACGAATGTTGCCGATGTAAGTCTTGAGCTTCTGACAAAAGGCCGTAAATTGGCTAATCAATTGGGTTGCCAATTAGAAGCGATCATCGCCGGATCCGGCCTTAAGGACGTAGAGAAGCAAGTATTGCCTTTCGGCGTTGACAAAGTTCATGTATTCGACGCTCCGGGTTTGTTCCCTTATACGTCGCTCCCCCATTCTTCCATCTTGATCAATTTGTTCAAGGAGGAGAAACCGCAGATCTGCCTGATGGGTGCCACAGTAATCGGCCGTGACCTAGGGCCTCGCGTATCCTCTGCCTTGACTAGCGGCCTGACAGCCGATTGTACCTCTTTGGAAATCGGCTCACATGAAGATAAAAAAGCAGGGATTACTTACGAGAATTTATTATACCAGATTCGCCCGGCATTCGGAGGAAACATCGTGGCAACGATCATCAACCCCGAACATCGCCCCCAAATGGCAACCGTTCGCGAGGGTGTGATGAAGAAGGAGATCTTGGACGAGAACTATAAAGGAGAGGTTATCCAGCATGACGTAGCTAAATACGTTCCTGAGACAGACTATGTGGTAAAGGTTATCGATCGCCATGTAGAGAAAGCGAAACACAACCTGAAAGGTGCCCCGATCGTAGTAGCCGGAGGTTATGGCGTAGGCTCCAAAGAAAACTTCAATTTATTGTTTGACTTGGCTAAAGAGCTTCATGCCGAGGTAGGTGCCAGCCGTGCGGCTGTCGATGCCGGCTTCTGCGACCACGACCGCCAGATCGGTCAGACAGGTGTTACGGTGCGCCCCAAATTATATATCGCTTGTGGTATTTCCGGACAGATCCAACATATCGCCGGTATGCAAGATGCCAGCATCATCATTTCAATTAACAATGATGAGAACGCCCCGATCAACGCAATCGCCGATTACGTAATCAATGGCACGGTAGAAGAGGTGCTCCCAAAGATGATTAAGTATTACAAAAAGAACAGTAAGTAAGATTATGGCTAATTTCTATACAGATAATCCCAGCTTGAAGCATCATCTTCACCATCCGTTGATGAAGCGTATCGTAGAGCTGAAAGAACGCGGCTATGCCGACAAGGATATATACGATTATGCTCCGATCGATTTCGAGGACGCAATGGACAGTTACGAGAAAGTATTGGAGATCGTGGGTGAGATTTGCGGGGAAATTATCGCCCCGAACGCTGAGGGCGTAGATCATGAAGGCCCGACAGTCGCGAACGGACGTGTTACTTACGCTTCCGGAACACAGCAAAACCTGGATGCCGTTCGCAAGGCCGGCTTGATGGGTATCGCTATGCCTCGCCGTTACAATGGATTGAATTTCCCGATTGTTCCTTATATCATGGCTGCCGACCTGGTTTCTCGTGCCGATGCCGGTTTCGAGAACCTCTGGGGCTTGCAAGATTGTGCCGAGACCTTGTATGAGTTCGGTAACGAGGATCAACGCCAACGGTATATTCCTCGTGTTTGCGATGGTGAGACCATGTCTATGGACCTGACTGAGCCGGACGCAGGTTCCGATCTTCAATCCGTCATGTTGAAAGCTTCTTATAACGAGGCTGACGGTTGCTGGTATCTGAACGGTGTAAAGCGTTTCATCACGAATGGCGACGCTGACATTCATCTGGTATTGGCTCGTTCGGAAGAAGGCACGAAAGATGGCCGCGGACTTTCCATGTTCATTTACGACAAGCGTAACGGAGGTGTAAACGTTCGTCGTATTGAGAACAAGATGGGTATCAAGGGTTCTCCTACTTGCGAGTTGGTATTCAAGAACGCAAAAGCCGAGCTTTGCGGAGACCGCAAACTGGGTTTGATCAAATATGTGATGGCTTTGATGAATGGGGCCCGTCTGGGTATCATGGCACAGGCTGTAGGGCTTAGCGAAGCTGCTTATCGCGAGGCTTACGCTTATGCTTTAGATCGTAAACAATTCGGCAAATCAATCATCGAGTTCCCGGCGATCGCCGAGATTATCGCCTTGATGCGTGCGAAAGCGGATGCTTCCCGCTCTATGTTATATGAGACCGCTCGTTTCGTTGACGTATATAAAGCGCTAGACGATATCTCCAAAGAACGTAAACTAACTCCGGAAGAGCGTCAAGAATTCAAGAAATACAGCAAACTTGCGGATGCTTTCACTCCGATGGGTAAAGGTATGACCACCGAGTACGCAAACCAGAACGCCTACGATGCCATCCAAGTTCACGGAGGTTCCGGTTTCATGAAGGACTATGCTTGTGAACGTATCTACCGAGACGCTCGTATCACGAATATTTATGAAGGTACTACCCAATTACAAGTCGTAGCGGCTATCCGTCACGTCACCACAGGTACTTACTTGAATCAGATTCATGAATATCAAGCGATCGAGTACAAGCCGGAGTTGGAGGCTCTAAAGAATAAACTGGCTGTCATGACCGAGAAATACGAGAAAATGGTAACCAAGGTCACTGAGACAAAAGACAGCGAATATATCGATTTCCAAGCTCGTCGCTTGGTTGAGGCTGCCGCTCATTGCGTATTCGGCTACTTGTTATTGCAAGACGCGAACAAGGATGATAGCTTCCGTCGCTCTGCCGAGGTTTACGTGAACTACGGGCAAGCAGAGGTGGATAAGATCGAATCTTTCATCAACAACTTCAATCGTGAGGATTTAGCTTATTACAAACAACAATAATTCGCTTTCCTATGATATAATAAGGAGGGAATCGTGGTTTCCTCCTTATTTTTTTACCCGCCAAAGTATCCATTGCATGCCTCCGCGCAAAGACAGATATCCGAGAAAAGCCATCCATAACGCATGATTTCCCATTGATTGATAAAACAGATAATAAATAATAAAAAAAGTTCCCGAGGCAACAAGCATTGAATAAAGCATCTGGCGTGTAGCCGTGGCCCCGATAAAAATACCGTCCCAAAGAAAAGCGGAGAATCCACACAGGGGGATCGCCAATACCCAGTAGAAATATTCTCCGGAGGCTTCTATGACTGAAGTATCGTTTGTCAACAATCCCAGAAAGTTTTTTCCTCCCACCCCATAAAGTACAGTAAAAGATAAAGAAAGACCGATACCCCACAAAAACAAGCAACGAATGCACTTACGTAGCCCCATATCGTTTCTGGCTCCGATAAATCGTCCGGCCAACGCCTCTCCCGCATAAGCGAAGCCATCCATGATGTAAGAGAACAAGGTAAATAACTGCATCAATAGGGTATTTACCGCCAATATCACATCTCCTTGCCTCGCTCCTGTAGAAGTAAAGAAGGTGGTGACAACGACCAAGCACAGGGTACGGAAAAATATATCACTATTCAAGGAAAAGAAACGGCGCATCGCCTCCTTGCCCCAAAGCCCGTTCCAATCGATATACGTCCTCAAGCGTCCATAATATTTCAGCCAAAGGGTTAATGCCATAAAGAGACCCGCATATTGGGCGATCAGCGTTCCAAAGGCTACACCTTCCACTTTCATGCCTAAAACAAATACGAGACATAGACTGGCCACAATATTCACGACATTCTGCGTGATAGCGATAAACATCGGGAAACGAGAATTTTGCATGCCTATGAACCAACCGGCAAAACCATATAATCCTAATATGGCAGGCGCTCCCCAGATACAAATATTAAAATAAAGAGAGGCCCATCGCCTTACCTCTTCCGTCGTGTCTATCAAAGTAAACGCAGCCTTCAAGACCGGGTATTGAAGTATCAAAAGACAGAAAGAAATCAAGAAACCAACCCCGACAGCCCGGAATAAAATCCGGGTAACTTCCGTCAAGTCTCGTTTTCCGTAAGCTTGCGAGGTCATACCGCTTGTACCCATCCGAAGAAACCCGAATATCCAGTAGATAATATTAAACAACATCCCACCTACAGCGATAGCTCCTATATATGATGCCGATCCAAGATGCCCTACGATCGCCACATCTATCAGCCCCAATAAAGGAACGGTTATATTAGAAATAATAGAAGGTATCGCCAGTTGAAGTATTTTCTTATTCATATAATAGCTTGTATTAAAAATACGGAGGCCGCGGGATTCACATCCGACGGCCTCCTACACTAACCCTTAACTTTAACCAATGAAAAACAATAATCTACTACATTTATTTCAACGCAGCCAAAGCCGCATCGTAATTTGGCTCGGTAGTAATCTCGGGAACGAGTTCCTCATAAACCACCTTACCTGCCTCATCGACTACTATCACACCACGGGCTAATAACCCTTTCAGCGGACCGTCTACCAGAAGCATCCCGTACTTATCCTCGAAACATGAACACCGGAACATTGACAACGTAATCACTTTATCAATACCTTCCGTAGTACAGAAACGTCCATGCGCAAAAGGTAAATCTTTAGAAACAGCTAATACCACCGTATCCGGATGTGAAGCGGCTTCTTTATTGAAACGTCTTACCGAGGCCGCACATACGCTTGTATCCAAACTCGGGAAAACATTTATTACAACTTTCTTTCCTTTTAAGTCGCTTAACGATAACTCGGATAAATCACTTTTTACACCTTTAAAGTCCGGAGCTTCTACCCCGACTTTCGGCAATTCGCCGTTCGTATTAATTTCGTTACCTTTTAATGTTACTTTTGCCATCTTTGTATGTAAATTAAATATTCTTACTTAAGTTGGCTGCACAAATATAAGCAGCTTTCTGTCGATAAAACAAACGAAAATAAACAATGTTCCCCTGTTTAACTCTATTTAACTACTATTACAAAATGCAGATTACCTATCTTTGACGTCAAAATTAAAAACAGATGGAGTGGATTATTATCGGTGGATTTCTTATAATTATTGTGACGCAAATCCTTTTGCGTCCTAAGCAATTAAAGAATAACATAGAGGACTTGGAAAAGTTATTAAACGAGATACAACGCTCGTTCGACCGTATCGAGAAAAATTTCAGGGAAGACTTCCGCCTGAACCGGGAAGAGAGCCGTTTAGTAGCGAAAGACAACCGGGAAGAACTGGCTCATTCCATGAATGAGTTCAAGGAAGCTTTCGAACGCGGGATTGATTCTTTTAACCGACTGCAGAAAGAAAAGTTCACCGCCTTGGATGAACGCCAACAGAGATTAGTAGATAACACGGAAAAGAGACTGGAAGAGATCCGGGTTACCGTAGACGAGAAACTTCAAAAGACATTGAATGATCGTATCGGGCAATCTTTCCGTTTAGTCACCGAGCAATTAGAGAGCGTACAGAAAGGGCTAGGCGAGATGCAGACTTTAGCGCAAGACGTAGGAGGCTTGAAACGGGTACTCAGTAATGTAAAAACCCGGGGAAATATCGGGGAAATCCAACTCAGTATGTTATTGGAGCAGCTATTGGCCCCTGAGCAATACGAGGCGAATGTCCGTACTCGCAAAGGATCGGACGCTGTCGTGGAATTCGCCGTCAAGCTCCCCGGAAAGGATGACGCCCGAGACTTCGTATATCTTCCCATAGACGCAAAATTTCCGAAAGATGTATATGAACAACTCTTAGATGCCTACGACGCAGCAGATCCCCAAGCGATAGAGGCAGCCGGGAAATTGCTGGAGACCACGATCAAAAAAATGGCAAAAGATATTTCGGACAAGTATCTGGCACCGCCCGCCACGACTGATTTCGGTATTATGTTCTTGCCATTCGAGGGTATCTACGCCGAGGTTGTACGTCGCTCCGCATTATTGGAGGATTTGCAACGAAATTATAAGGTAGTCGTAACAGGCCCCACCACTCTCGCAGCCATATTAAACAGTTTGCAAATGGGTTTCCGTACCTTGGCGATCCAAAAACACTCAGGCGAGGTCTGGACTATCTTAGGGGCCGTAAAGAAAGAATTCGAAAAAGTAGGCGGTATGCTCGAGAAGGCCCAAAAGAACCTGCAAACCGCCAGCGGGCAAATCGAAGAGGTCCTAGGCACCCGTACCCGGGCCATCCAACGCAAGCTTAAGGACGTGGATACACTTAGTGACCGTGAGGCCCGGGCCATCCTTCCCGAGATCGGAATATTAACTGAAGAAGACGAGAAAACAGAATCATGAGAAAGAGACAAATCCCCCACACCTATGTAATTATTTTTTATATCATCTTATTCTGCGCCGCATTGACATGGATTATTCCCGGCGGGCAATATACAGAAAGTCTCGGCCCCAACGGGGAACGGACAGTTGTATATGAATCCGTAGAAAGTGTACCCCAAACATGGGAAGTACTCTCTGCCTTTTATAAAGGATTCGTAGACAAGGCAGATATCATCGTCTTTATCCTTATCATCGGAGGGGCATTCTGGATCGTGAACGATAGTAAGGCATTTGATATAGGAACAGTCAGTTTCCTGCGGAAAGCACGCAAAATGGAGAATAACCCGATTCTTCGCAAAATAGGTGTAGATAATTTCTTATTGACCGCCATCATGCTACTTTTCAGTATATTCGGGGCTGTATTCGGGATGAGCGAGGAGACCATCGCTTTTTGTCTGGTCTTAGTCCCGATGGCAATATCCATGGGGTACGACTCTATAACCGGTGTATGTATGGTTTTCGTGGCGGCGGGATTAGGTTTTGCCGGGGCGATATTAAACCCTTTCACGATCGGTATAGCGCAAGGCTTGGCAGGGATTCCCCTTTTCTCCGGTATCGAGTATCGTATCATTTGCTGGTGTATTATCAATGCGGTAGGTTTTACATGGATACTGCGTTATGCCGCCAAAGTAAAAAAGAATCCTCTATTGTCTCCAGTCTATGAAGATGATCAATACTGGAGAGATTTGCATAGTACCAGTTCCTTGGAAATCGTGTACAGAACCCCGAAAGCCGCATGGGTCAGTTTTGTCCTATTGGCAATCATATTAGCTATCTTCTCGATCTATTATCCTCAAACTTCTTTAAAAATAGGAAATAGCGTTATCGATGGACTGCCTTTAATCCCGGTCCTTAGTGCAGCTTTCGTGATCTGCTCTATATTCACCCTACGAAAAACCGTACACCTGTACATATTGAACCTTTTATTCTTCACAATCTTTTTTTTGATTACAGGCGTAATGGGCTACGGTTGGTACATTATGGAAATAGCTACTTTATTCTTCGCCTTAGGTATTACGGCGGGAATAGCTAATGGACGTAATCCAAATGAGCTTGTGAAACTTTTCTTAGAGGGTTGCAAGGATATCATGAGTGCAGCCTTGGTCGTTGGATTAGCCGGAGGCATTATCGTAATCCTACAAGATGGCAAGGTAATCGATACGATCCTCTTCAACTTGGCGAAAGGTATGGAAGGATTAGGACAAGTAGCCACGGTCGGGATGATGTATGTTATTCAAACGCTTATCAATCTAGTTATTCCTTCCGGAAGTGCCAAGGCCGCCCTTACCATGCCTATCATGGCCCCATTCTCGGAGTTGATCGGCTTATCCAAGCAAGCCACCGTCATGGCCTTTCAGTTTGGTGATGGTTTCACGAACCTGATAACTCCCACATCCGGTGTCTTGATAGCGGTTCTAGGAGTAAGCCGTATCCCTTACGATAAATGGTTCAAATGGGTATGGAAGTTTATCCTTGTCCTAGTGATCCTCGGATTCCTTCTACTGATCCCAACGGTATTGATCCCGATGAACGGCTTTTAACCGATATCGTTTTGTACCTCCGCAAGAGGCTTCCGTAATCCATCACACCGGACGATAGCCAAACGATCTCGCCTTTCTTGAAGATCGTTAAAGTGGGTGCGGATCGAATCCTCAATTAAAAAAACAGTACACAACGATCGAAAACCAGCTAAAAAAGAAAACAGGCAGTTGATCATAACAAAAAAGGGAGACTCTTTTTAGAATCTCCCTTGTGATCGGGCTGGGATTCGAACCCAGGACCCACAGCTTAGAAGGCTGTTGCTCTATCCAGCTGAGCTACCTGACCATCCTTATTTTCGTGGTGCAAAGGTAAGAATTTTTCTTTTTCCCGCAAACTTTTAGTGTGTTTTTTGCATATTGAAATCAGAATGGATAGCCTACGGCAAAATGTAAGGCGAAATTATCATTGAAATTAGGACGGGTTATCGCCCAACGCCTAGACTTTCTCTCCTGAGGGTCATAAGCCTTAAAGCCCGTATCCAAACGAAGCAAGAAGAAATCGAAATCCAGACGGAGCCCCAAACCATAAGATACGGCGATCTCCTTATAAAAACGGGAGAAGTCAAAATTACCAGCCTTACCTCGCTCATCAGAGACATTCCGGGTCCAAACATTACCGGCATCCACATAAGCGGCCAACTCAAACTTCCAGAAAAGTTTCGTACGATATTCCAAATTCAAATCTAATCGGATATCCCCAGATCGAAGGGCAAAAGAAGTCGAATCCGTAACTTTCATACTACCCGGGCCTAGCCCACGTACAGACCACCCACGCACACTATTCGCTCCCCCAGAGAAATAGGCCCGTTCAAAAGGTAAATAATCCGAGTTACCGTAAGCCATTCCGACACCTACCCCCACATGAAACGCCAATTTATTACGGCTATCCAATACGATTCCCTTACTAAAATCAAAGTCGAGTTTCACGTATTGCGCATATTCCGTGCCAAATAACTCATAATAGCCGGAATCATTTTTCTTCGCTCCCGTAAGATGCGAGAAAGCGCTCAACAAATTTCCCGCAATCTCAACAGACGCACGTAAAGAATGCGTATTCCGCAAACGATTCTGAGGAGAATAATTATTGAAAGAATATGTATATCCCGAACTCATGATAAAATGGTTCGTATAGTTATACAATACCATATAGTCCGGTAACGTATTAATAAAATCAGGATTCTTGTCGGGCAGGTATACATAATTTAAATCCACAAGCTTAAACGTATGGCGAGCTAGCGTATTACCCCGGTCTTGCCAAATATAACTCCATCCACCAGACAAGATCGCTCTCGTATACTCCGGGCGAGTCTGCAAATTATAACTTACTTTCGCTTCGGTAGAGGCTCGCAGCCTACGGCGGAAATCATGGCTCAAGAAAGGAAATAAAAAACGAGGAAATAACATTGATCCTTCAGCCCCTAATTCCCAGTAGCTACCAAAGCCACTCGCTTTATTTCCGGATAACGCCTCATACGCCCCACGTACCCGTGCCGAAAAAACCTCCGATCCTTTAAAGAAATTCCGGTGTTGGTAATTCAAGCTCGAAGCGAAGCCAAAATCACCCGCAGAGTTAGTACCCTCCAAATCCACCCCTACCGTATTTATTTTTGCGGGAGAAGTAAGAATGTAACAATCCAACTTCATCGTATCTTGCTCCTCAACCTCCGTAAAACGTATATTCACGTTTCTCAAAGCCCTTAGAGAGGCGAACGCTGAATAAGTCTGCTCTATATTCTTCTCATTAAACAATTGTCCCGGGCGAATATAAGTACTCCTCCGAAGCACGCTCGGACGGATACTTTTCCCGTTTCGGCCATATATGATATTCACCCCTGCGCTAAGCATCGTATCCGTGGGTAAAAAACGAGCGTCCTCTCCTATCCCCATCGGATTATAATCGGTTAAAACTGTTACATCCTTAATATAATACTGACGATGCGGCTGATTCTCCACCGCCCCATTAGGCAACACTTTCCGATAAGGTTTCATGGACATATCGAGATCCACCACATTCTGGTTAAAAGAACTATCAGCGATATATCCCAAATGATCCCGGTTAAAACCATAATACCCATTCCAACGCAGTAAGGTCGTAATACGCTCCCGCTCCTTATCCAATATATCCCGGTCAAATAAAGTTCCCTCCTTAACCAATTGGTTATATTCTTCTTGTGAAGATCGAAACGCTGAAGCCAAGGGAGATCGATGAGGCGCTTTCAGGTGTGCCAAACTATCAATTTTAGGGTCTGGGAATTTCATCGTATAATTACGAATCCTATACGGATCATTTGCCTTTATATGATAAGTAACGACTGCTTTCTTATGGTGTGTCGTATCAATCGTCGTTGTTACATCCGCATGGACATACCCCTTATTGATGTAAAAACGCTTTAATTCCATAGCAGACTGCTCCACCAATGCCGTATCCAATACCACCGGAGGTTCACCAATCCTACGTAACTGTTTATTGATCCATTTTTTCTCATCTTTGCCAGACCAATCATAAACGAACAATTGCCATTTCATCAAACCGAACACCTTAAAATTTGGTTGTTGCCTAAGATAAGACTTTAAATCTGCCGATTTATAATCCTTGTTATCCGACACGATCTTTACCTTATCCAGCAAATATTCCCCATCCGGCACAAACTTGGTCGTACTACAAGAGACCAAGAGTAGTACGGTACAGATAAAATAGCATATACGTAGGGATCGATCCATCATTCTAAGCTTTTTACAATCGCGAATGTACTGGAATTTAAAGAATTTACCGTACTTTTGTTTTGTAAAAAGAACTAAGATGCTAAGTAAGGCCAAAGTCAAATACATCCGTTCTCTGGAATTAAAGAAGTTCCGGAATGAGAATAATGTTTTCGTAGCCGAGGGGAATAAATTGGTAGCTGATATGTTGCCGGCTTTCGAATGCGAGTTATTAATAGCCAAGCCATCATGGATGGCCACACAAGGCGATATTCCTGCCAAGGAATTATTGGTAGCCGAGGAAGACGATATTCGCAAAGCCAGCTTTCTGAAAAATCCTCAAGATGTACTCGCTATCTTCAAGCGCCCGGATTGGGACATAACGGAGATAACACCGGAGAAGGAACTTATCCTTGCTTTAGATGGAATTCAAGATCCTGGTAATTTAGGTACGATCATCCGGTTAGCGGACTGGTTTGGAATATCCCATATCGTATGCAGCAAAGATACCGCCGACGCTTTCGGCCCTAAAGCCGTACAAGCGACTATGGGTGCGCTCGCTCACGTAAAAATACATTATACAGATCTGGAAATATTCTTGCAAACTCAATCCACCCAAGCAATTCCTCTATATGGTACTTTTCTAGACGGGGAAAACCTATACGAGAAAACCTTGTCCGAAAATGGTATCTTGATAATGGGTAATGAAGGAAACGGTATACGCCCCGCTATCGAGGCTTTAATAAACGAGAAACTGTATATCCCGAATTATCCGGAAGGAAGAGACACCTCAGAGTCTCTCAATGTGGCCATCGCTACAGCCGTAGTCTGCGCCGAGTTTCGCAGACGCCAAGGGAATCCCGCTTAAACGATATATAGAGACCGGACACCCACATATAATCTTTTCAGTCAACGCCGGCCAAAATTCCACTACTTGCTTAAAACAGATCGCCGGTTCCGAGGAAAGAACCGGCACCAGCACTCCATCATAAAACGCAGTTCCGGCAATCTCCTCATTCAAGGGATAAATACCACAAAATGCCCCCTCATCATCCAGCTCAATATAATGCATACGATAGACTTGCTTACACCAAACGTAATGAGCGGCCACTCTTCTCATAATAAGGGTAAATAAAAAAATCATTTAATAGAGTCCTTAAGCCCGGCAAACTCCTTTCCATAGTTATATTTCATCAAGTTTAAGCTATCGATATACACCTTATAATAAGTCGTATCCATATTATCCATACGGATATATCCAAACACTCGTTTTACTTTCTTGGTAGGTACAGTCTTAAGGATCGTCTCGTGATAGCCGTCTTCGGCGATCTTATTATTGACCGTCAAGATCGTATCTCCTTGGTCCGCACTTAAACGGACTTCCGGTTTATAAGCCATCTTATCGTCCAATCCCCATACACGCATACCCAACACAAAACTACTTCCCGAAGAGTAACTGGTTTCCGGACGTATATCAAAAGTCACCCCATTAAAAACAGAGACAGGAGACAAGACCAAAAAAGAACGGCGGGGCCAAATATTCACGGAATCCCGGTTCGATACAGGAGCCGCATCCGCTTGCACATCCCCAAGGTTATTGATTCGTTCATTAAGGTCGGCCAAGACCCGGTTGTATACCTCCATGTAAATATCCAAATTACGACCATACCACACCAACGAACTATCATAAACCGCCTGTGTAATATCATGCTTACGGAATACAGATTCATACAACGCAAACTTCATGGTATCGGACTTATAAGTATTATAATCCACATTCACCATTGCTTCTGCCAGCAACATATCCGTCAAGACACTCTGCATCTTTTTCTCCGACAGAATACCATCCGGAACTTTACTACACGCAGCCAGCAATGTCGCGGCCAACAAAGCCATACTATATGTCCGTAATTTTCTTCGCATTTATTTCTCCTCTTTCGAAAGGCTAGCCGACAAAGTATGCCGATAAAATATTAACAAAAGGAAAACTCCCACGCAAATCGCCGAATCTGCCAAATTAAAGATAGGACGAAAGAATATGAACTCTTGCCCCCCCCAGATCGGGACCCAATCCGGAAATACAGTCTCTATCAATGGAAAATAGAACATATCCACCACCTTTCCATGCAGCCAAGAAGCGTAACCTCCTCCTTCCGGCATAAATGTAGCAAGTTGCCCGAAACTATGGTCGAAGATCACGCCATAAAATATAGAGTCGATTATATTACCCACCGCTCCCGCAAAAACCAAAGAAATACAAGCAATAAAACCGAATTTATAATTCTCTTTAACCAGCTTATACAAATAATATCCGATAAACAATACAGCCACGATACGGAATATAGAAAGGAATAATTTCCCGATCACTTCTATACCGAATGCCATACCCGGATTCTCGGTAAAATAAAGATAAAACCACGGGGTTATCTCTATACTCTCATGCAACTGCATATGGGTCTTAATCCATATTTTCAGCGCTTGGTCAAGAAGAAGGAGCAGTATTATGATTAACACTGCTCCCCAACCTTTAGAATATTTCATTTACTTTGCACCTCCTTGTTTTGCTTCAATACTTAAAGTCGCATGAGGCACGGCACGTAACCTTTCTTTCGGGATTAATTTACCAGTCTCCCTGCAAATACCATAAGTCTTATTCTCTATACGGATCAAAGCAGCCTGTAAATTCTGGATAAATTTCATCTGGCGTTGCGCCAAACGGCCCGCCTCTTCCTTTGATAACGTAGAAGCACCTTCCTCCAGCACCTTAAACGTAGGAGACGTATCTGCCACATCATTACCGTCGGAATTCGTAACCCCGGATCTCAAAAGCTCATAATCCCTCTTAGCTATCTCCAACTTCTCTAATATAATAGCACGGAACTCCTCGAGCTCAGCGTCTGAATATCTTGTCTTCTCTGCCATGGTTCTAAAAAAATTTTAGGTTCAACAATTGTTCAAATATTAATCAAAAAGAAGAATTAAGAATGAATATAAAATCATATTATTTCTTCTTTGCATGCAAAGATAATATAATTATCGATTTTCCTATATTTCATTCCTAATTCTTCCGTAAGAAATGCTATTCTATTTTTAAGCTTTCTCGATCTTTACAGGCAACTTGAAGTCCTCGAAATCAAGTTCCGTAGCGTCGCTGATCGCATTATCCATTATTTCGATAGATTCTGCCAGTACTTGGTTTGCGATATAATCCTTATAATCATTGATTGCCTCATCCATTTCCTCGCTGGAAAGAATAGATATATGAATCTTATCCGTTATATCAAAACCACTGCTCTTACGTAAGTTCTGGATACGGTTCACCAGTTCACGGGCCAAACCTTCTTTACGCAAATCCTCGGTTACGGTAATATCCAATGCTACCGTTAAACGCCCCTCGTTCGCAACCAGCCAACCGGGGATATCCTCGGAGATGATCTCTACATCCGTGCGCTCCAAAACCGCCTCTTGCCCATCTACCATCAAGGTAAACGTCCCGACTTTCTCGAAAGCGTTGATATCTTCTTGACTCATTGTCTGAATCGTGGCAGCCAAGGCTTTCATGATCTTTCCGTAACGCGGGCCTAGTTTCTTAAAATCCGGCTTGATCTTCTTCACCAAGATACCAGCCGTATTATCTACGAACTTCAGCTCTTTCACGTTCACCTCATTCAATATCAAGTTTTTCACAGCCTCGATACTCTCTTGTTGATGAGTATCTACAACCGGAATCATCACCGTATGCAACGGTTGGCGAACCTTGATATTCACCTTACGGCGAAGAGCCAATACCATAGACGAAATATCCTGCGCCATTCGCATGCGCTCCTCCAGATTCTTATCAATCTTAGACTCATCGCAAACCGGGAAGTCAGACAAATGTACAGACTCAACATTCTCACGTCCTGTAACGGCAATTAAGTCCAAGAACAATTGATCCGCATAGAACGGAGCGATCGGAGCCATCAGCTTAGCCACCGTCTCCAAGCAAGTATATAAAGTCTGGTAAGCAGATAATTTATCTTCCGTCATGCCACCGCCCCAGAAACGACGGCGATTCAAACGTACATACCAGTTACTCAAGTTATCATTTACGAAATCAGAGATAGCACGTCCCGCACGAGTCGGTTCGTAAGCCTCCAAATAACCATCCACATCCTTCACCAAGCTATTCAACAGAGAGAGGATCCAGCGGTCGATCTCCGGGCGCTTGTTCCATTCCACATCCGGATCGGAGTAATCGAAACCATCCACGTTCGCATACAAAGCGAAAAATGAATACGTATTATATAATGTACCGAAGAACTTACGACGGACTTCCTCGATACCATCAATATCAAACTTAATATTATCCCAAGGAGAGGCATTCGTTATCATATACCAACGCAACGGATCCGAGCCATACTTCTCGATCGTAGAGAATGGATCAACAGCGTTACCTAAACGTTTGGACATTTTATTTCCATTCTTATCCAATACCAAACCGTTAGATACGACAGCCTTGTAAGCCACGCTATCAAAAATCATGGTACCCAGCGCATGCAACGTAAAGAACCAACCACGCGTCTGATCAACACCCTCAGCGATAAAATCAGCCGGATAGATCTGGCGATTATCGAACTCCTTCAAGTTCTCGAATGGATAATGGATCTGCGCATAAGGCATAGCGCCTGAATCAAACCATACATCAATCAAATCCGTCTCACGCTTCATCGGCTTACCGGAATTGGAGACCAAGATGATATCATCCACATACGGACGATGCAAATCAATCTTCTCATAATTCTCCTTCGTATAATCTCCCGGAACAAAATCTTTATATGGATTAGACTCCATAAAACCAGCCTTCACGGATTTCTCAATCTCATCAAACAATTCAGCCACAGAACCAACGCATTTCTCCTCATTACCATCTTCCGTTCGCCAAATAGGTAACGGAGTTCCCCAGTAACGGCTACGGCTCAAATTCCAGTCTTGCAAATTCTCCAACCATTTGCCAAAACGTCCCGTACCCGTACTTTGCGGTTTCCAGTTGATCGTATTGTTCAATTCGATCATACGATCGCGGCAAGCGGTCGTACGGATAAACCAGCTATCCAACGGATAATACAATACCGGTTTATCAGTTCGCCAGCAATGCGGGTAATTGTGGACATGCTTCTCGATCTTGAAGACCCGGTTCTGTGCCTTTAGCATCATACAGATCTCAATATCTAACGTCTCGTCTTTATCAGTCTTCGTGTCATCGTAAGCATTCTTCACGAACTTACCTTGCCACGGATCATAATCAGAAGCATTCATCCGATCCTGTACAAACACAGGATCCAAGTCTTCCAATTTATAGAACTTACCCGTCATGTCTACCATCGGACGCTGATTACCGTCCTTATCGATCATCATCAAAGGAGGAATACCACTAGCTTTCGCCACGCGATCATCATCCGCACCGAATGTCGGAGCGATATGCACGATACCCGTACCATCCTCCACGGTCACATAATCGCCCGTGATCACACGGAAAGCATTCTGTCCCGGATTCACCCAAGGAATTAATTGCTCATAGTGCATACCCGCCAATTCCGGCCCTTTCCATTCACCCACGACACGGAACGGGATCAACTTATCACCGACCTTATAATCCGACAAGTTCAGCTCAGCGGCTTTCGGATTAAAATAAACATTCAGCAAGTCTTTCGCCAACACCGCCGTCATAGGCATACCGGTGTACGGATTATAAGTCTGCACGGCTACATACGTAAAATTAGGCCCAACGCAAAGCGCCGTGTTCGAAGGCAATGTCCAAGGAGTTGTCGTCCAGGCCAAGAAAAAAGGATCACCAAATTCAGCCATCTCCGGTTTCGGATCCAAGATCAAGAACTGCGCCGTACAAGTCGTATCCTTCACGTCACGGTAACACCCCGGCTGGTTCAACTCGTGCGTACTCAATCCCGTACCAGCAGCAGGAGAATATGGCTGGATCGTATACCCTTTATATAAAAGTCCCTTCTTATAAAGTTCTTTCAGCAAATACCACAACGTCTCGATATAACGGTTATCATACGTGATATACGGATTTTCCATATCCACCCAATAACCCATCTTCTGCGTCAAGTCCTCCCACTCCTTCGTAAATTTCATCACGTCTTTACGGCAAGCCGCGTTATACTCAGCGACAGAAATCTTCTTACCGATATCTTCCTTCGTGATACCCAAAGCCTTTTCCACGCCCAGCTCAACAGGCAAGCCATGCGTATCCCAACCTGCCTTACGATTCACCAAGAAGCCCTTCATGGTTTTATAGCGGCAGAAAATATCCTTAATCGAACGAGCGATAACATGGTGAATACCCGGCATACCGTTTGCGGAAGGAGGCCCCTCGTAAAATACGAACGAAGGATGTCCCTTTCTTGTTTCAAGACTCTTATGGAAGATGTCTCCATCCTTCCATTTCTTCAGCACCTCTTTATTTACGTTCGACAAGTCAAACCTAGAATATTCGGTAAATTTCTTACTCATATCGCGATGTATTTATCTTGCTTCTAAAAAATTGCCGCAAAGTTAGTGATTTCTTTCGAATTAGACAATATGGAATTTTCATTAAAGGAAGCAGGTGATGAAGGTACCCAATCGAATAATTACCAAGCCAGACCACCTTATCCGGAAGAGGTTAAATAAAGAGCAAGTCATTTTCCATCCAAGGCGATCAATAAAGCGATCACCTCCGAATAATTCGCTGTTCCGGTAGAAATTTTATTCCCTTTCAGAAAAAGATTATAGACTACATCTTGCGCCTCACCGATCAACGGGCTATATAAGGATTGCCAATAGGCGACTTTCTCGTTATACAAATCCTTGATCTCGGGGCGTAATCTTTTTTTCCAAGCCTCAAAAGAATCCTTATCCAAAGCCACATACGCATTGCTCAACACATAAGGCAGCAAAGAAAAGTAACCCGAGAACCGGATCTCTGGCACGGAAGAACCCGTACATATTAAATAGCTGTATAGATTCGCCTCCGCCTCATTGGATATACTAAGCACATGAGCCATCTCATGGGCATAGGTGGCGGGATATTGTACAGGCAAGAGCTGGCCATTCAGATTGAACTCCGCAAAAAACGGTCCCATATATCCCATCACCCCTACTCCGCTCATCAACCGGGAGAACAACATCGTCTTAGGATGAAGATACGTTCCAGGAACAGTAAGGCCAAAACGAGCCGGTAATTCCCGATACCCTTCCAGCACAGCCTCTTTCACTACCTCCCGGTCGATCTTTTCTATCGGAACCCATGATGCATTCAAGGAGTCCGTATAAACTTCCAAGAAAGATTGGAAACGTTCAGAGGAAAAAGAGACATAAGGGGTTTGCGTACGAGTAAAAAAGTCTTCCCGGAAATAATTCAATCCCCAAGCGATATAGAACCAGACATACACCCACGCCAAAAACTCTACGATATGCCTTAACGTCCTCCCGACCTTCCGTCTCCTTATAATCGCATACGACAGATACCCTAATAACCCAGCGATGCTACCATAAATAAAACAGTCTCCCACGGAAAAAGGAAACAAGCAGGAGAAACGAGACAGCACACCCGATACCCATGGATAAATCGAGCAGGAATACCATTCGCCCATTTTGGGATTTCCCATCACGATCCATACCAAGACAAGAAGGATCACTAATATAATCCAACGAACACGTATCTTTTTTAAAAATTCAAGCCTTATCATAGGAAGGCAAAGATATCATATACTTTTCGATTCATATTATTTTTATCTGAAAATAAATTATTAGGCACTCCCTAAGTTTGCGTAAGTAATTGATTTTATAAAGACAATTGGGAAATATTGACGATAACCGCTGTTTTATTTATATCGAGGAGAAAGACAGGCGATAACACAGCCGATGAAGATGGATAGAGGAAGGTTATATCTAGCGGTAGGAAAGTTGTAAATGGTAATGAATAAAAAACTTATGGTGACAGATACTTTCCTATCTATCACCATAAGATAAACAATTAACTATTAAAGAGCTTCAGCAATAATGGTAAATGTGGTAGATATTTTTAAATTATTATCTTATATTTATGTAAACACAATCTTCACACTTCATGTATTTACAAAATAACCAGACATATTATATTTGATTATTTTATACGGATTATCAAGGATACATTCGGTATATAGTATCAATTATTGGATTATTTTATTCAGAGATTATATCAATAAAATTAGAGATTACATACTCAATATCCTCATCAGAAAGTTGGGTATGTAAAGGAAGAGTAATCTCGTTATGGTATTGGTTATAAGCATTTGGATAATCTACGATATCAAAACCTAAATTTTTATAGGCCGTCATCATGGGTAAAGGTTTATAATGTAGATAGAGCGTTTCATGCTTCCATTATGAAGTTCCTCCATCTCCGGAACCACTAATGTTTTTAGGGAAGCCTGCTCACAATAACGTACCAAACGATCACGTTCATATTGGGCCGCCTTTATATTGGGAAAGAGAATTCCATCCAAATTGTTGCGTGGAATCAAGCGATATAAGTCCTCCAGGTTTTCTATCTGATAAACGGGCAGCTCGGCTATTCGAAGGCTTTTCTTGGAACCTCCGAACATTATAAAGCCCACTATACTATTAATTTTGCATAAATACATGACGGTTTGCCGAGGTTGCGATCATTACGCTTTCCTCTTCTGTGCCAAACACCAATACCCGTTTATGTTTTTTCCCTAGTTGAGACAAGACACTATTATAAACATTAATCACGAATACACGCAAAGTAATCAACATCACAATCGTCAGCGTACAATCCGTAATTCCCCACACCCAATATACAGAAGGACTGAAATTCGCTCTCAACATTACAAGAATCAGGAACATAAGGATAGATTTGGAAATAGCGACACCTCCAATCCTCCATAACCCTCGTAAAGTGGAATGACGAATGACCCCGTGATAGACTTTGAACGCTAAAAAAGAAAGGACACTGGCTACGAATGAGGCTATACCTACTTTCAGGACATTAGCCTCTCCTATACGCACATGCAGAATAGACAACAATCCAAGTACACCTATCAATGATACACATAGAGATACGAAAAGATCCGCTCCAAAAATAATCCAACGATTGACATACCGTAAATTTACCAGACGGGCTAAGGCCAAACGCCATCTACCATAACTCACATTCATTTTATGTATTTGTTTATTCTTATTTATCAGAACATAAAAACTAAGCGACCGAACCTTCCAAGAGGCAGGAGTGGTATAAGCTAAAGCAAGGGTTTAGTCTATCGGTTAAAGAAAAAGGGGGCTCCTCGCTACTAGAGATAGCTGGCCACTTGATCGATATCGGTCGCCTTTATCTTTCCAATCTTAATTCTTTCCGGATAACTAAATAGGCTGGTGCCGGACAAGAATCACCTTTATTAATTGAGATTTGATTATCGTAAATTAGAAGTTATAGTTTTTGGTAGAATTTTTCTTTTCCGCATCCTCTACTTTCACCAGATAGCTTTTGGGAAATTTTACGGCGGCAACTAGCAATCCGTCAAGACTGACGGTAAAATAATTCTTATTGTCGATCAAAATGACTTTTCCGATCATACCGGCGAATGGACCTTTCTTGATCATCATTTTATCACCGACCACATAACAAGAATCTAAGATTTTCACCTTTTTGTAGTTTTCTTGGATAAAACGCATAAATGGGGTCATTTGCTGCTCCGGCACGTACAATAATCCTTTCTTATCACGGATTCGATAAAGTTTCTGGGAATTCAAGTTAAAAACATTGTTCGCCAATAAATAATCAGCTTTGAAGAATATGAGATTATGGATAATGGGCACTTCCACCTCTCTTATTTCACCTTTTCGTTTAAGCATCTCTATTTTAGTCGGAACGAAACACTCTATATTATGGTCCTCAAAGTATTTCCGCATATTCAGTTCCGCATGAGCTATCGTACGTGCGACAAACCAAAAGCTCATTTTCAAAGGTGCCTTTTTTTCCATAAAATTAAGGTTCAATACACTCCATACCTACTAGCCAATTACTCCAAATTGGCTATATAAATCTATAAAACAGGCACTTAACACCAATGATATAAAAATCATATTTTATTTTCTCTCTTGTGTAATTCAACGCTACCCGATAGGTAACGCCTATTTCACGCCGCAAATGTAGCAAAAAATAATTAGAAACAAGTATTTTTATATTTATATCATTTATTAAGCCTCAGTAAATGGATATATTTATTATATATGTTTATAAACATAGAAATTATTTATTCTGTTTTTTGAATAAATGATATAATATATATAAAAATAGAAGCGATTTATCTCCATCTCCTATTTGTTATAGAGGTCTAAATATCTAAATAAGATATAACCGATGATCTTACATCATAGCCTCCTCCGTATCATATCAATGGGTTATAAAACTGCACTACATTTCTTAAAAGAGATCCAAGTCATTAATAACTTCAGATTTAAAGAAACACCGTAGCGGTACTTTCACATTTTCGCACACAAAATAACGTTAAAACAATAAGGAATTAAAATATTTTAATAGAAAAGCAATAATTCATTAACTAAAATATTTACTACAGACTTGCATATATCGAAAAAAATCACGAGTATTGCGTATATCTGTTATAAATCAGATGATCAAATATTTTTAGTTCACTAAACTATATATAAAACTTTCTAAACGCAGTTTTCAGCTATGTCAACGAATCATTAACAAACTATATAAAAATAGATAGAAGTTGTTAACCTTAAAAAGAAGAGCCTATGAAACAAGAACCATCATGAGCCATATCTAGTAGGGAAATAGACTAGAAAATGCGACAACATTCCCTGGTTAGGTTTAGTACCGAAATACGTTTAAATCAATTAGTACTAATATTAAAATCATTACAAATGTATGAATAAAATTTGTAAGTTCCATACCCCGATTAAACACAAAAATAAATTGGGTAGAGCCGTGAAGTTAACCTCAATCGTACTATCTGTTTTCACCACAGGAGTATACGCTTCAGTACACACTCACAATATGTATACGAAGGAGCCATCAACCGTATCTATCCCGCAACAGAATACCCGCAGGATCACTGGAACCGTGATTGATGCCGCCGGTATGCCAATAATCGGCGCTAATGTCATGGTAAAAGGGACAACGAACGGAACAATAACAGACATAGATGGAAAATTTACTCTGGAAATAGCCAAAGATGCTATTCTACAAGTATCTTATATCGGTTATATGAACCAAGAAATTTTAGTAGGCAATAAATCTGTTTTAAGTATCTCTTTGAAGGAGGATACACAAAAGTTGGACGAAGTGGTAGTGGTTGGTTACGGAACGATGAAGAAAAGTGATATCACAGGGGCAATCTCGTCCGTAAGCGAGGAAAGCATTGCTCGCCAACCCGTAGCCAATGTTTCCTCGGCGTTACAGGGCTTGGCTACCGGTGTATCTGTTACATCTAGTTCCGGTTCTCCAGGTGAGGCCGCAACGATTCGTATTCGTGGTGTCGGTACGGTAAACGACGCAGAGCCGTTATACGTCGTAGACGGAATGCCAGTCACAGATATCAATTATTTGAGTACGTCCGATATCCAATCCATAGAGGTGTTGAAAGACGCTTCCGCTTCCGCTATCTACGGTTCTCGCGGTGCAAACGGTGTCATCTTGATTACCACGAAAAAAGGTGAGGTCGGTAAAACTACCGTTACACTCGATGCGTATTGGGGTATGAATAAAGTGTTAAACAACCTTGATTTAATGTCTGGTCCGGAATGGTACGATTATCAAGAGCAATTGAACACCTTGCGTAGTGCTCCTATTGACTTGAGTCTCGTTAATCGTAACACGAATACCAATTGGATGGACGAGATTACCCGGACGGCCTTTATGCATAATTACAGCGTGGGTATCAGCGGAGGTAAAGCGGATGACTATAAATTTAATCTGGGTTTGAACTATATCAACCAAGATGGAACAATCAAGAAATCCAACTACGAACGATTCAGTGTCCGTCAAAGTACGGAAAAAACAGTGATCAAAGATCATTTGGTAGTGGGTACTAATGCATCGATCGCAAGATCTACCGACGCAAGTATTAGTGAGCGCAACAGTAGTAACGTGTACGACTCCGACTATGGTGTCGTAAGTAATGCGATCCGCTTAGATCCGGTAACTCCCGCCCAAAATGCAGACGGTTCATACGGTTACTCTCCTTATATTGACTACTATAACCCGTTAGCAAGTATCATGTATCGGGACAATAAACGAGAGAAACTTGCTTTCATCGGCAATATGTATGGCGAGTGGCAGATTATCAAAGGGCTAAAGTTCAAGAGCAGTTTCGGAGCGGAAATTCGAAGGATAGATACAAAGACTTTCTCGCCAGTTTACCAAGTATCATCCAGCCAGCGGAACTTGGAGAGCAGCTTAACGAAATCGCAGGTGAAAGGTCATTACTATACGTTTGAGAATACCCTCTCATATGATAATACGTTCGCCGAGAAACACACAGTCTCCGCTATCGTTGGCTATACCAATGAATGGGGGGGACAAGAAACCTTAAGCGCTGATGCGAGAGACCTTATCGGCGAGTCGGAGAACCTACACTATATTGACGCTACCTTGGATAAGAACAAGACCACAGCGAGTAACAGTGCTACGGAATATGGTATGATGTCTTATTTGGGTCGTGTACATTATGACTACGATAATAAATACCTTGTTACGGCCACATTCCGTCGAGATGGTTCCTCTAAATTCTCCTCCAAAAACCGTTGGGGTAATTTCCCCTCGTTCGCATTAGGTTGGAGACTTGATAATGAGGAGTTTTTCAAGAATTTGAATGCTCAATGGGTATCTTCCTTGAAACTCCGCGGTGGTTGGGGACAGATTGGTAACGAGAAAATCACCAATTACGTAGATCGCAGTTTGCTTTCATTGAACACTTCTTACGGTGCGCTGTTCGGAGCACGAGAGAACGAAACGTTATATCAAGGTATCGCTGTGGCACGATTAGGCAATCCGGATATCAAGTGGGAGACCACGGAGTCTTATAATATCGGTATAGATGCTAGTTTCTTCAACAACCGGTTGATGCTTAATTTCGAGTATTATAACAAGACCACAAAAGATATGCTGCTAGCAGCTCCGATGCCCATCTATATGGGATATATGAATGACACATTTACAAACATCGGTGAGGCGAGTAACCGAGGTATAGAGCTGAACCTCGAATGGCGAGATAAGACCGAAAGTGGTTTCGAATACAACATTGGCGTGAATATGTCCACCATCCGCAACCGTATGACGAAGTTAAATGGTGGTACACCGATTTCCGACGGGCCTTTCCGTAATGGTAGTATGTATCTGACCTATACAAACGAAGGCATGCCGATCGGAGCGTTCTGGGGTTACAAGACAGACGGATTGATTCAGACACAAGAACAATTGAATGCTGTGAAGCGGGCAGATTTCCAGCCTAACGCCGAGCTAGGCGATGTCTTGTTCGTAGATACGAACGGTGATGGCAAGTTAGACGCAAACGATCGATGTATGATCGGTAACCCGATTCCAGATGTCATCTATGGTATCAACGTGGGTATGGCGTGGAAAGGCTTCGACCTCAATTTGCAGTTTAGTGGAACAATCGGTAACGAGATCTTTAATGCAATGCGTTGGTACACTTATTTCCCGAACGATATCACGAACAAGGATCGAGCGATTTTGAATTATTGGACACCGACCAACACGAATACGGACATTCCTCGTCTAACACCCACGGACGTAAATGATAATGACCGCTTCTCCGATATGTATGTAGAGAATGGTACGTATCTTCGCTTGAAAAATGCACAATTGGGTTATACCCTGCCCGTTTCTGCGACACAAAAGATTAAGTTGCAACGGGTACGTTTCTATGTCAGCGGTTCAAATTTGTTCACGATCAGCAATTACTCGGGTATGGATCCTGAGGTCGGTCAGTCAAGTTCTTTATCAAGAGGTATAGATTATGGTATCTACCCTCAATCCATTTCATTCACAGGTGGTATCAATGTTACTTTCTAAATTTATAATATTATGTTTAAAAGCAAATATATCATAGGGATTGCACTTGCGATTTTAACAGGGTTCAGTAGTTGTGCGAATTTGGATTTGGATCCATTAGGTAGCCCAGAGGCTGGAGAAATATCGGAAGAACGGCAGGCATTCTTGCGTTTGGCGGCTGTCTATTCTGGCATGAAAGACTTCCGTTATACATGGTCAATGCAATGTTTTGGAGATGTATTATCAGAAGATGCAACGTTTAGCGGTTCTTCGAATGATGCGGCCGGCTTCACCTTGATGGAGAATTATCAATATCCAGCGGATCATACCGCAATCTCAGACAAATATACCTATTCCTACATGTGTATCAATAAGGCCAATTTGTTTATACGGGATATGGAATCAGCAGATGACGCTTTGTTTTCAGAATATAACAAAGAGCAGATGATTGGAGAGGCGAAATTTATCCGTGCCTACACCTATTTCGAACTCGTAAAAACCTTTGGTGGCGTTCCTTGTTACACGGGAGTTTTGGAACTTGATCATGAACGGCTCGGACGTGCAAGCGTTGAGGATGTGTATGCTGTGATTGAGCAAGATTTAAATGACGCAGTCGCTGTCTTACCAAAGAAGAGCGAGATTTCAAACTATGAAACAAAGTATGCGGGAAGAATCACTAAAGGTGCAGCCCTTGCCATGCAAACCCGTGTTTACCTTTATGAGAAAAAATACGATGAGGTAAAGAGGGCGTTCGAGAAATTCCAGAACGAATGTGGTGATGAGTACAGTTTGGTCAGCCCGGATCAATACGCTTGGCAATTCTCGTTGGATGGGGAACACTGTTCTGCATCTATCTTGGAAATAAATATGTATAACTCTACCACTCAAAGCTCATATAATGTCAATAACGGTAACCGTCACGTATTGATGTCAATGCCTAGAAATATGACGATCGGCTTTGGTTGCGCACAACCTACTCAAGCCTTGGCAGACGCTTATGATGCCGAGGGAGATGTGATCCGTAAGAACACCACACTTCTTTCCAGAGAAGAAGCTATCGAAATCGAAGTGGCGGCAAAAGGCGAGGTGGCTCCAATTACGGATGATCGAACCGGTTGGTATAACCGTAAATTGTATCTCAAACCCGGAGAAAGAGAGGAGAATAGAGGTAACAACCAGCCTACGAACTTGCGCCTAATTCGTTTGGCAGAAGTTTATTTAAACTATGCAGAGGCTTGCTATTTCACCGGTGACATCACAAACGCACATAGATATCTGAACGAGGTAAGAAGCCGTGTCAATTTGGCTCCCAAGAACAACTCCGGGGATCAATTGTTTGAGGATATCATGAACGAGCGTCATCTGGAGTTTGGAATGGAAGGTTTTCGGTTCTTTGATGTAGTTCGTGTAGGATGGGGCGAGCGAGTGTTTAGTCATGTCGTTAAGTATGGCGAATATGCTATGAATCCTTTCCATGCAGGTGCAGAAGTATTGCCTATACCTCAATCGGAGATTGATATTAGCGGTGGTTTGATTACGAATTAATTATAAGAAAATAACAACATGAAAAGAAATTTTTGGTTGCTCGGAATCTGTCTCTTGGCCGTATCATTCGTTGGAGAGGCCTTCGGGCAGAAGAAAAAACCTCGTATCGGCATTGCCGGTATACAGATAGAAAACAGCGTGTTCGTCCCGAATAGACAGCCTATCGTAGGACATCCCGTAAGAATGCCGGATTATCTGAGCCCGGACTCCGCAATGGGACAGGCGGCCACTTGGCTTCCCGCCCAGATTGGATACGGTGGTGGAAGAGGCCCCGTGACAAAAGAGTCGTACGATGCGTTTGTGGAAAAAACTCTGGAGATGATCAAGGCTAATATGCCATACGATGCTTTCTGGTTTTATAACCACGGAGCTTGTAGTGTGGAAGGTGTGGCTGATCCAGAAGGTGAATTTATGGAGAAGGTACGTAGTTTGATAGGAAACGATGTTTTGGTCACCACCACGATGGATCTTCACGGAAATACTTCTTGGTTGGTGGCTCTCAATTCCGATTTGATTACGACATATCGCCAAGCACCGCATGCAGATTCTCGAGAGTCGCACAGACGAGGGGTCGTCAATTTGTTGGAACGTCTTGAATCGGGGAAAGGACGTCCGGCATACAAGGCATGGGTTGCCGTTCCAGTCTTGGTATCCGGAGAATGGTCGAGTACCCGTGTCGAGCCTGCGAAATCACTGTACGCATTGGTTCCCGAGGTGGAAGCCATGCCCGGAGTGATAGATGCGGGGATATGGATTGGTTATGTTTGGGGAGACAACCCGCGGAACCAAGGAGTCGTGATGGTTTACGGTGACGACGAGGAACAGGTAAAAGCCGGGGCGAAGAAACTCGCCCGGAAATTCTGGGATGTCCGTAAGCAATTCTCGCTGGAGGCTCCGGGATATTCACTCGAAAAATGTATAGATCTGGCAATAGCGAGTAAAAAGAAACCTTTTTTTATCAGTGATATGGGAGATAACCCTGGTGGAGGCGGTTCTGGTGAGGTTACCTGGACTTTGGCGAGACTCTTGAAACGTCCGGAATTCCAGACCGATAAAGGTAAGAGTGTTCTTTATTGCTCTATCCCGGGAGAAGAAGTAGTTGAACAGGCACGTAAAGTTGGCGTAGGCGGGCACGTAGAAGGCATGGTAGGCGCTACGGTAGACAATTCTTACGAGGGTCCTGTGAAATTGTCGGGTACCGTCATTTATGTCAGCCCGGAAGAAGATAAGAATATGGAATCTTGGAGACGTAAAAGGAATATCGCTATCGTAAAAACAGGAAGTGTTTATGTGGTAGTAGGTACATCCTCTCCCACACCAAACCTAGAAGGTTCAGGAATCGATCCGAAAGAAATGGATATCGTAATGGTCAAACAAGGTTACCTTGTAACCCAATGGTACAATATACAAGCGGATTGGGTAATGGCTTTTACACGAGGAGGAGTGGATCAGGATTTCAAGAAGCTTCCCTATAAAAATATCGTGAGACCGATGTTTCCGATCGATCCAGACATGGCCGATCCGGAGTTGAACGTTATCATGGTTCCTTCCGCCAAGCACTACTATGGCAGATAGATCGTATTGATTAGCTTTATCTTTTTACTGCAATATCTATGCGGTGCTACCGCAATAGGTATTGCAGTATTACCATACAGGTGTTACAACGAGGATACGTCAAAATTAATACGCACAGAACACGTAAATGAGCGCTTTTATTAAATAATTAGCATATTTGCGTATTCCTAATGTTATAAATAAAAAGAGGTTATGGATCATTTAAACAAAAAACAGGGATTGTCTCTTTCCTTGGGGGGACTACTTGTCTTTAGTGGTTGTGCCCAACAGCGACCATTGGATGCGATGAAGCCGAATATCGTTTTCATCTTCGCGGATGATATGGGATACGGGGATGTATCGGCGTTGAATGAAAACTCGAAATTACAAACCCCGAACATCGACAGGATCGCCCATGAGGGTGTTATTTTTACGGATGCTCACTCCAGTTCTTCTGTCAGTACTCCATCACGGTATAGCGTGTTGACCGGGCGGTATAACTGGCGTTCCACCGAGAAGTTCGGCGTGTTAAACGGATATAGCAAAGCTCTTATCAGGGAAGATCGTCGGACGATAGCTCACGTGTTGAGAGATTGTGGATACGAAACCGCCGCCATCGGCAAATGGCATTTGGGGTGGGACTGGAATAATATCGAGGCCGGTAAGGATAGCGTGGATTTCAGTAAACCGATCGCAAACGGACCGACTTCTCGAGGTTTTGATTATTATTATGGGATTGCCGCTTCTTTGGACATGGCTCCTTACGTGTATGTGGAAAATGATAAGGTAACCGCTTTGCCTGATCGCATCACGGAGAATAAGGGGGGATATGGTTGGTGGCGTAAAGGTCCGACTGGCGCGGATTTCGAACATGAGAGAACGCTTCCCCATTTGGTGGATAAGGCGGTAGAGTATATTTGGGAAAAGTCGGGAAACAACAAACCTTTTTATTTATATCTTCCGCTTCCGGCTCCCCATACTCCGATTCTGCCGGTTAAGGAATATCAGGGTAAGTCGGGCCTAAATCCATACGGAGATTTCGTACTGATGGTGGATGATATGGTTGGCAGGGTAATGAAGGCGTTGAAAGATACAGGAGCGGACGAGAATACGATAATCGTATTTAGCACAGACAATGGTTGCAGCCCGGAAGCGAATTTCAATTTGCTCCAAGAGAAAGGGCATTCCCCCAGCTATATCTATCGCGGGCATAAGGCAGATCTTTTTGATGGAGGTCATCGTGTCCCTTGCGTGGTAAGATGGCCAGCAAGAATCAAGCCTCACGTAGTGAACCAGACTATTTGCCTAACGGACTTTTTCGCCACATTCGCTGCCATCGCCGATTACAGGTTGAAAGATACAGAAGGGGAAGACAGTTACGACATCCGGCCTTTATTATTGAATGAAAAGGAAAGCGGTACGATCCGCGAGGCGACCGTTCATCATTCGATAGATGGTGATTTCACGATCCGCAAAGGAGAATGGAAATTGTTGTTATCTCCCAGTTCTGGCGGTTGGAGCTTCCCGAGGCCAGGGAGGGATGACGAAGTGATCAAAACACTGCCAAAGGTTCAGTTATATAATATGAAGGAGGATCCGTCAGAAACCAATAATGTGTGCGCCGAACATCCGGAGATCGTAAAAGAGCTGAGGGCGTTGATGATAAAATACATCAAGGACGGTCGAAGCACTCCTGGGATACCGCAGAAAAATGACGGACCGGAAGTTTGGGAGCAACTGGGTTGGATGGAAGAGTGAACGACGATCATATGTGGTTGCGAACAGACCCGCAATGACACGAAAAAATGATTGGCGATCTTGGCACATCCGCACCAAATTAGGGAACGTAATTTAAACTGTGTCATGACTTGTTTTTGGGGTTAATAAAATATTGTTTTTAATTAATATTCAGATATTTATATCTTCAAGAACAAAAAACATACTTCAACAAAGAAACTAGAAATTGACACAGTTTGAATTACGGTCTTATAAATTATCCATTAATGTTCCTACTTAACAATTTTCGGACTTGTTCCTCGGTTAGGTTCCGGCGAGTCGCATAATCTCTCATCTGTTCCTCGTCGATAGAACCAACCATGAAGTATTGAGAAAAGGGATGGGCGATGTAGATTCCACTTACGGAAGCCGTAGGATACATGGCTCCATTCTCGGTTAGCCGAACGCCAATCTTGGACATATCAAGCAATTCATCCAACGTGAAATTCAACAATTGATCCGGCAAGGAAGGATAACCGATGGCCGGACGGATTCCTTGGTATTTCACTTTATAAAGTTCCGGGATAGACAAAGATTCATCTTTAGCATATCCCCAATATTCTTTCCGCACATTCTCGTGAAGATACTCGGCTGTCGCTTCCGCTAAACGATCGGTCAAAGTTTGCAGTAACATCGAGCTATAAGTGTCACCTTCTCGCTCGAATTCATCCTTCAACTCTTCTGCGCCTGCCCCTGCTGTAACGACAAAAGCACCCACATAGTCGGTCCGTCCCTCAGAAGCCGGCATTATATAATCCGACAGGCATTTATAGATATTTTCCTCCTTTTTCGCCTGTTGTCGCAATAATGGCAAAATAATATTTCCCATCCGGATATTATCTCCCTCGCTATTCGCAGGGAAAAATCCATAAATAGCTTTACAATATTCAGCTTTCATATCGACCAACCGGTCTAAAAGCTTGGTAGCATCCTTGTACAACCGCATCGCCTCCGCAGCCTTCGCACGATCTTTCTCCGGAAAACTTGCCAACCAAGACGCACGACAAGAATCGCAACCATGTATCTTAGAAATATCCGAGAAACGACCATTCAATTTCCATGCGCTAAAAAAGAAAGTCCAATGGATATAAGGAATCACTTCTTCCAATGGGATATAAGGAATGACGTGTATACCTTCCCGGGTAGGGATAACCGGTACATATCCGTTCCAATCTATCTCGACAGGATGCTTACGGGCCTCCGAAAGAGAAACCAGTACACCTTTACTCTGTCCTAAAGAAGCGCGTAAAGCCTCTTGTTCTTGTTCCAGCTCCATGATATAAGCGTCGCGGGTATCCGGATTCAACAGTTTGGCAGCGATTAACGGGTTCTGGGAGGCATCCAACACATGGATCACCGGATAATCGTAATGCGGGGCGATCTTCACCGCCGTATGCAATTTAGAGGTTGTAGCGCCACCCACCATGATCGGAATCGTAAGCCCCGCCTTCTGCATCTCGTCCGCCACATGCGCCATTTCTTCCAAGGAAGGAGTTATCAAGCCGGACAGACAGACCAAGTCTGGTTTCTCTTCGATCGCTTTCTTTACGATCACCTCTGCCGGAACCATTACCCCTAAATCAATTACCTCATAGTTATTACAAGATAATACGATGGAAACAATATTCTTGCCAATATCATGTACATCACCCTTTACCGTAGCGAAAATAACCTTACCAGCCTTCGCCGAACCGGAAGCTTTCTTTTCCGCCTCAATAGCGGGTTGTAAAATAGCCACGGCCTTTTTCATCGTGCGTGCGGTCTTCACTACTTGAGGGAGAAACATCTTTCCGGCACCGAACAATTCGCCTACCTTATTCATTCCGCTCATCAACGGGCCGTCAATTATATCCACGGCATGCGGGTAGATCCGTAGCGCTTCTTGTAAATCATCTTCTAAATAATCTCCAAGCCCCTTGATCAAAGCATGCTCCAAACGCTCCTTCAATGAAAGCTCACGCCAAGCCTCATGTTTTTCCGGAGTCTCTCCGGAAGCTTGTACATGCAAATTTTGGGCATAAGCAATTAATTCCTCGGCAGCTTCCGGACGACGTGCCAAGACCACGTCTTCCAACAACGTGCGAAACCCCGGTTCTATATCCTCATAAAGTACCGAGGTAGATGGATTTACAATCCCCATATCCATTCCTTTCCCGATCGCATGATACAAGAATACGGAATGCATGGCCTCACGTACATAATTGTTTCCCCGGAAAGAGAAAGATAAATTACTTACCCCACCGCTCACCCTTGCGCCCGGCAGGTTCTTCTTGATCCACTCAACGGTACGGATAAAAGCTAAACCATAGCCATTATGTTCTTCCATACCGGTAGCGATCGCCAACACATTCGGATCAAAAATAATATCTTGCGGATTAAAATCTATTTTCTCGGTCAACAGGCGATAGGCCCGCCCACAGATCTCGATCTTTCGCTCATAGGTATCTGCTTGTCCTTTCTCGTCGAAAGCCATTACAACCGTGGCGGCCCCCAATCGTTTGATACGAGCGGCATGTTTCAGGAATACCTCCTCACCCTCTTTCAAAGAGATAGAATTCACGATACCCTTACCTTGCACGCACATCAAACCTTCCTCAATCACTTCCCATTTGGAGGAGTCGATCATGACAGGCACACGGGCGATATCCGGCTCGGAGGCGATCAGGTTCAAGAAAGTTTTCATTTCTTTCACGGCATCCAACATGCCATCGTCCATATTGATGTCGATCACTTGGGCACCATCTTCCACTTGCTTACGGGCGATGGTCAACGCTTCCTCATAATTTCCTTCTTTTATCAGGCGCAAGAACTTTCGCGAACCGGCCACATTACAACGCTCACCTACGTTCACGAAATTATTCTCGGGTTTCACCTCCAGCAATTCCAAGCCCGACAACCACAAACAATCCGGCTTTGGGGCCGGGACATGAGGTTTAGCACCTTTCACCAACTCCGGATATCTAGAGATATGCGCCGGAGTCGTTCCGCAACAGCCTCCGATAATATTCACCAAGCCTTCCTCTACGAAAGGTTTCACATGTTGGGCCATTTTATCCGGAGTCTCGTCGTAGGTTCCAAAGCTATTCGGCAATCCGGCGTTCGGATAAGCGCTGATATAATAAGGGGCATATTTCGCCAACTCTTGCAAATAGGGTTTCATGTCTGCCGCCCCGAAAGAACAGTTCAAGCCCACCGTAACAATATGCGTATGCTGTATGGAGGCCAAGAACGCCAATAAAGTCTGTCCGGAGAATGTTCGCCCGCCTTGCGCGGACAGAGTCAAAGACAACATAACCGGAAGATCTTTTCCTTTCTCTTCCAGCACGACCTCAGCCGCCTCCAAGCCTGCTTTTACGTTCAAGGTATCGAATGTGGTCTCGAAAAGGAGGATATCTACCCCGCCGTCAACCAGTCCTTCAACTTGCTCCTTATAAGCCGTGTACAGATCTCGGTAGGTTACGGCACGATAAGCGGGATCGCTCACATCCGGGCTCATGGAAGCCGTCTTATTGGTAGGGCCGATCGAGCCGGCCACGAAAATCGTACGGTCCGGATGCTCTGCCATATAGGTATCCGCAACCTCCCTCGATAATCGCCCGGCGGCAAGATTTATCTCACGCACATAAGCCTCCATCGCGTAATCTGCCATGGATATAGCGTTCGCGTTAAATGTATTCGTAGCGAAGATATCCGCTCCCGCATCCAAATACTGACGATGAATAGACTGGATTACGTCCGGACGGGTGATGCACAATAAATCATTGTTACCTTTCAGTTGTCCCGGAAAATCGGCGAAACGTTCGCCTCGGTAATCTTGTTCGTTTAGTTTGAAACTTTGGATCATGGTACCCATACCACCATCCAAGATCAAAATGCGCTCATTCAAGAGTCGCAGAAATCGTTCCTTATTCATAAATCTGTTTTACCTTTACTTATGCGCAGGAGGAAAAATTATCGTTTGAAAGCACGATCCATCTCCCGCCTGTCATCTCGTTCGCGGATAGAGTCTCGCTTATCGTATTCTTTTTTACCTCGTGCGATCGCTACTACGACCTTCGCCAAACCTTTCTCGTTGATAAACAAACGAGTGGGAACGATCGTAAAGCCACTGGCACGAACGGCGCCATCGATCTTTCGTAATTCCTTTTTGGTAAGAAGTAATTTCCGGTCTCGCCGTGCGTTGTGATTATTGTACGTACCGTAAAAATACTCGGCGATATACATATTCTTCACCCACAGTTCCCCTTTTTCCACGATACAAAACGTATCTACCAAGCTCGCCTTCCCTAAACGGATCGATTTGATCTCTGTCCCGGTCAGTACGATCCCAGCCGTAAAAGTATCGAGCAACTCGTAATCGAACGTCGCCCGTTTATTCTTTATCTGTATGTTATAACTAATCTTCTCTTTCATTTTGTGTTATTCTGTCAAAAACTCAAACCGGGCATCAGCATCGACAACAAGATCTCGATAACAGCCGGAGTCAGTAATATAATGGCGGTTGTAAATCCAACAAATTTCAGACGGATCTTCTCCTCGACTCCCATATACGGGCCAGCACCTTCCCAGACAATATAGAACGTATAAAGAATAAATATCCGCAAGAAGAAAAACTCGGGTAGCAACATCAATATGATATTCAAAGCGAACATCAACGACGAGGAATATCCAACGAAACGCAACCACAATTTCAAATCCTTCTCCCGTTTAAATAGACCTTGCCATATCTCGTTCATCAGGTAAGCCCCGAGATAAAAACCTCCGAACGAAGACACAAATGTCCGGATAGACGACTTCAACGCCAGCTCCAAATCAAACTCCTTTCGCGTAAACAATACGCCCAGAAACGCCGCTACGGTAACGAAGCCGATCAATGGATACACGAATCGAGATAAGAACTCCTCATGCTTCTCTTCCTTTTTCACTAACAAAACCCACGCCTTCGCCGGTTGTGAGATGATAGCGATTACCCATCTAAATATCTCCTTATACATCTCTGTTCTCTTTTAAATAGCAAAAGTATATATTTAATTCGTAAAACGCAACGTAAACACATCGGTTGCCCCCCAAACGCATGCGGTTGTATCTGCGTTATAACGCTCGGCATAATTTATTTTAAAATTTATCGCGTCTTGTCCCTCGCTACTTTCTTTCGCTTTAGCTTGGTCCAAAAACTTATCAATCGTAAAAGCGGTCGTGTTGACCCATTTAGCGGAATCACCGGTCCCACCTTCCTGGGTTACCCGGAGATATAGATTATAGATACGTTGCCCGTCATCGTCTTTTTCCACTTCCTGGTCAGGATCATACGATAAGTTGAATATGTCTTTTTGATCGACTTGGTGATTCGTATGCTGGGTTTGCAAAAAGAAACGTCCCTCCAGGTAGATGCTTTTCTTAAAATCAAGCGTAACCAGGCGTTCTTTGTCCAAGATAACCGTGGTATCGGTCAATGTCTCATGCAAAGGCCATACGGCGACCGAATCGTACTTATAAATCTCAGCGTTGTAAACGCCATTACCCAGTTCCTCGCTAAAATTCGTCTTAAAATCAACCAGGCAGCAATCCCCGTCTTTCAAATCCGTCCGGTTCTCAAACTCAGCGGAAGAGACGATAAAAATATTTCCATCCTCATCTGCCGTATAGATGCATCGCATAGGGTTCTCACGTATAACTCCTACCCGATGATAATTGATAGAATTACTTCCATCCCCCATACAAGAGGTCATCATGCCTAAAAACAGGGATAAAAATAAGCCATATAAAATTCGCGCTCTCATCTTCTCTAGTTTATAAGTAAAGGATCTGTTACTCCCCATGTGAACTGGGTACTATCTTCCGGATTGATCTGATCGATATAATGGATCTGTATATACATGTCTGCGTCGCTTCCTCCTTGTTCCCGCATATCCTTGATAAAATTCGACAAATTAAAGGCGTTAATAACCCCGATAATCTCTTCTGCCTTATCCTCCGGTTTCCCGGTTGTAGCGGCAGCTCGTAAATATAAGGAATAAACTGATTTCTGATCCTCAACAACAGGCTGCTGGGCCGGGTCATAAGTCAGTTGCCAGCTCAGGGTACGCCCTTCTGTCGTCCGGCAGGCCGACGGTAAAAACAAATGATCTTCTAATTTGATATATAAAACAGAGTCATACGGATTGACCGCAAGTACCGGTTGCTCATTTGTCAATAACTTATGCGTATCCGTAAGAGGGCTCTTGGCATTTTGCTGGTCGACAGCCGTTCCTCCTTGCAAGGTCACCGTATAATATCCTTTCTGTTCAGCATCCGCATTCTCCGGCAGGCTCGGATCGTAATCAAAGCTCACCAATAGGCATTTACCCTCCGAATACGAACTCAACCCTGTCGCATAAATCCAACCGAAACGGGTATTGGCCATCATCAACGCACTATCCCCATGCTGGCGGACTACAGCGGCGGTCGTTCCCGGATTATAGATATTGTTTATGTCTTTCAGGCAAGAAGTAAACATACTTACAATAACCACTCCCCAGACAAACCCTATTAAACTCTTGTATTTCATTTCACAATACTCCTCTTAAAGTACGCAAAGATACGATCTTTACCCATATACATAAAAAAACTCTCAAAAGTTTCCGTAGAAAACTTTTGAGAATTCTTATCGTTACCCGATTTGTCTAAACATTTACTACTCTTTAATGGTAGCGAAAGGAACATTTATGGAACTCCATGTAAGATCCGTACTGTCTTTCTCATTAATATTACTCAAATAATGAATTTTCAGGTTAAAGCTATCCGCTTCTTTCATACCCTCTTTCTTCATGATAGACTCTAACACATCACCAACTTTAAACGCCTGATACTCAGAAGTAGAACTTAAAGTCTCGCCCGTTCCTTCATTTGTTCTCACCGCACGTAAGAACAGGCTATAAGTAGAAACTCCATCTTCTACCTGAACCGAGTCTGTCGCCGTTTGATTCCAATATAAGGTATATCGGTTCACCTGATTCTTATGCGCATTGTACGCCATTCCTAAAAATATGTATTTCTCTATATAAGAACCGAAGATCATATTCTTTACAACCACCTCATTATTCAGCAAAGCGGTTGTATCCGACGTGCTATAAAAATCCGTGGTTCCTTTTGTTATTTCCTGCAAGCCTGAGATCGTAGCCATATAATAACCGTTCGCCGCGGCGTTGACATTCTCTTCGGAACTTAAGTCTACCTCAAAAGATGCCAAATAGCAAACATCCGGCATGATAGAGACATTCGGAGAATATAAAGCACCATAAGCTGTATTCAAAATAGTTTTGTATGATTTCTCTGAGACACCTCCTACTCCAAAGCCGGAATTCGAGAAACTATTATTCCCTTCACCCAAACAAGAGGTTAACAACAACAATGCAGCAGCAGTAGCCGCTCCCACCAATTTAAATGCTTTCATAATTCAAATTTTCTATTTTTTTAAGTATTTGTATTTACATTGTCACAATTCATAGAGTCATTAAAAACCAAAACGGAATCCGAATTGAAGGCTCACGTTCAACGGCTTCTCCGAATGGATGGTTTCTATCTCACTGCCATTATCAAAATAATAGCAAATCCCGGCCTCCGCGAAAGCGCTCACGAAGCGGATAACCGGATAACTCACACCGGCACGGGCATTTACAGACCACAACCATTCTTTCATCCGGGTATGCTCGCTTTGCTTAGCGATCTCTACCTCATCCGAGAATAATTTCATCCTGCGTTTACCCGCGACATTTACCTCCGTCATACCTCCGGCTGAGGCATATACCATAAAACGGTTCCATTCCGCGATCTTATATGTCAAAGACAACGGAATCCCTATAAAATGCAATCGCTGGTCATTCTCTATATGATACGTGTTATTCGTACTCCATTCCGATCTCAAATAAGAATAAGTCAATCCAGTCTGTAAAGAAAAGCGATTATTCAAGTAACGGCTGACCGAGATCCCTACCCCGATCGGTGTCTTATGATGGATATCCGTCTTAGCGGGATCTTTCTTTTCCGTGTCGAACGAATTTAAGCTCATCAGGTTCTCGCTTTTAAGCACGCTACTGTTCGTCACATACTGAGGAACCAGGTTATCCGCTCCCATGGAGAGGCCTCCACCTCCCATGCCGAATCCCCATTTCCGGGAAGCCTTCTCAGACTTCTTTGGGACAACCGGGGTAACATCCGCGACAAGCACCTCGTTCTTTAAAACAACGACCTCATCCTCCTTCTTCTCTATATCTTGCCTTACGACCGCCTTCTCATCCTCAGGCATATTGGCAGACATTACCTTTGCATCGGAAACAGATCGATTCTCTTCATTCTCCCTATTACCCAGGAATAGAGCCATTCTAGCCCGACCTTCCCGCTTAACCGCACCGGATACGGCACTTGGCCTTACGCTTGCAACGGCAGGGGCTGTCGCCAATACCGGCGCTTGCTCCATCGTTTTCTCTGCCGGGACAACCGGGATGTCCGCAGGCATCGGCTCTCGCAAAGATCGCATCTCTTGCGCCACCGGCAGATCCTCCACCTCCCTATCGTATAAATAGATTCCACCGGATACGACCAATAAGGAGATCACGGCGGCGGCAACCCAGTAGCGAAGCGTGCGACGCAAAGGAACCGGAGCCTTTCCGGGCAATCGATCGGCTATAGCCTCCCAGTCGCCGGGCAGCGTATCCACCTCGAAATCCTCTAGTCTCGACCGGATAGCGTCATCCCATATATCTCTTTCCTTTTCACTCATCTTATCTTAATACAATGCGTTAATTCTACGTTGTAATAACTGCTTGGCACGGGTATACTGGGAACGGGAAGTACTCTCTGTTATATTCAACATCTCACTGATCTCCTTATGAGAATATCCCTCTATCGCGAACATATTGAATACGGTACGGAAACCAACCGGCAACTCCTTCACTAGTTTCATCAGCTCTGCCGCCGACATGTCCGAGATAGCCGAACTATCGGGCTGAACCAGTTCCGCCGTATTATCCAGATCTGTCGCCTCGCGCAACACATCCGACTTTCGCAGATATTCCAACGCACAATTAACAAAGATCTTCCGCATCCACCCCTCGAATGAGCCACTTCCCGTATAGGAATCCATACTGGTAAAAATTTTCACGAAGCCATCCTGCAACAAATCGCGAGCCGTTTCCCTGTCGTTAACATAACGAAGACAAACTCCCATCATTTTCCGGGAATATACATCATAAAGCTCTTTCTGAGCCCTTCTCTCCCCCTTCCGACAACCCTCTATCAGTTGTAGCTCATTCATTCAGTCGTGCCTTGAACGTCTCCCTTTCCGGAAACTGTACAATATTAGGATGTAAATAATTAAACAAATGCTGCATTCCGCAGAAAATTTATTTCACAAACAAGGCGGACACACAGGCCCGCCCCCACGGAACATCCGCAAAGATAAGATGTTCTTATGAATTTCCATGTTAATGAGCGTGAGTATGCTCACTTTTTTTTCGCCGGAGGTACCGGGCATCCTGCACCATCGTCTACCGGAACCGCTTCCATACCTATTTTCTTAAAGGCCGCGGCCAGACGGGTCTTGGAGGTCTTAGCGGTCTTGTAGGTCACTACGGCCGTGCGAGTGGTGAGATCACATTTCAAGTCGGTAACCCCTTTCTCGAAGGCGATATTTTTCTCGATCTTCTTGATGCAATGGTCACAATCCATCGCCTCGATAAAGAATGTCACCGATTCCTTCTTCTTTTTCGCATCCTGGGCAGACGCGATCGATACCGTAAACACGGTACAAAGCAATAACATAATCAATTGTCTCATAATCAATCGTTTTTTTTTAAATATAACAACTTCTAATTATCCATTCATACATACCTTCAAAATCACGGCGGCATATACGTATTTATATACATTAATCCCTGCTTATATTAAAGCGGATTCCCGCATAAATCTTCCGTCCGTGTACCGGTCCCCACACCATAGAGCCATCAAAATTATCCCCTCTGGGATTGGCCGCATCGATAATCGGGTTAGGCTGTTTGTAATCAAACAAGTTCTCGGCCCCTACGTAGATAGACCACCTACGGAAATATTTCGTAATCTGCGCGTTGACTACCGTATAAGCCTCAAAATCCGGTCCCCATAACGGATTAGACGCATCCGGTGTCGGCATGCGGCCTCCTCCGTTAAATTGCCCTGTCAAATCGAACTGCCACTTTTTCAACGGGGTTTGATAAGAGGCGGTCAATAAGCCTTTATAATCACTAACCAACGGCTTTTTTAACCGGCGTGTCACTCCCAGCTCATTCCGGTAATCAGTCTTCGCGGACGTATAGCGATAAGCTGCCGTCAGCGTAAATCCACGGAAAAAAGGATAGGAGGCTTCCACCTGGAAGCTATTCGAATAGGAACGGCCCTCCAGATTGTAGAAACGAACCGCATGAGGATCGCTATCCATATCCACCACGACCTGTTTCAAGAAATCGGTATAATACCATTCACCGTTCAAGCTCAGTTCTTTCCCGAACAAAGGTATATAAAAAGACAGATTCAAACCGGTATTCCATGCCTCTTCTTGATCCAGATCATCGGCGATATACATTTTCCGGCTACTGGCTAACAAAAAATTATTCTCTGCCAGCACATTCGCTGTCCGAAACCCCTTACCCGCCGAGGCCCGGATATGGAACCACTCGAATGGATTATATTTAATATGTACGCGAGGAGTCACGAAGAAATCATACAAGGTACTATAATCGGCACGTACACCAGCCAGAAAGATCAATTTATCATTCAGGTTGAACGTATATTGGGCATAAGCTCCCGGTACGATTTCCGTACGGTCGTAAGCATGGCGAACCGGCGCACCTTCCACATATTGAACCAGATTCTCGTCGAAACCATCATAATTCATACTCAATCCGGCGCTCAGGCTATGCATCGGCGTAAATTCCTTCTCGTACAGCAAGCTGGCATATATATTTTCCTGATACACGTTGTAGGGCGTACGGTCGTATCTTGATTTTTGCTCATGATAAGAACCGGAAAGTATCAAAGCCACACTCTCCACTTTTTCCTTGTCGATAATATAGGCTTGCTTCGTAAATAACTCAGCCCGGTTGGTGTTTAAATGAACCCGATAAGGATCGGTGAAATCATGGTGTCGCGTATCCTGTCCTCCGGTACGCCCCTCATGTAAATACCGGATACCATACTGAGCCACATACTTGTCTAACTTATGATACCAACGGTTCATTATGTTCACTTGCTCTTTTAAAGGCGTATCGAGAAAACCATCATCATTGCCATCATGTTGCATTTTATCATTCGAATAATGTACCAGCAAACCGGTAGACAGCTTATCATTGATATGCCAGGATGCGTCCGCATTCCCTTCATAACGCCCGGCATCGCTCGCAAATACGTTGGCAGAGAAAATATCTGCCGTAGGGGGCTTCTTAAACTCCACGTTGATCTGTCCGGCCAATGCCTCATAACCATTTTTAACCGAAGAGGTTCCTTTAGATACTTGGATACTTTCCATCCAAGCTCCCGGAACATAATCCAAACCGTATAGGGAAGCGGCACCCCGGAAATTCGGGTAATTCTCGGTCAACATTTGCACATAAGTTCCCGCCAGCCCCAACAACTTGATTTGCCGGGCACCTGTCGCCGCATCCGAGTATGATACGTCAACCGATGGATTTGTCTCAAAGCTCTCCGCTAAATTACAGCAGGCCGCACGACAAATCTCATCATACGTGATTTTCTGGGTCTGCAACACGCTCGTACGGGAAGCGATGGTTCCCATCTTACGCTCGCTGACCACTACCTCATCCAGAGCGATCTCGCCTTTTAAAACAACTTGTACCATCTCGCTCTCCTCATCCACAGGAGTAACCTCCGTTACATAACCGATATAGCTAACTACCAAATTCTTGGCATCGCCTTTTCGTTCCAACTCAAAATTTCCATCCGCATCGGTAGTAGTCCCGAATTGAGTCCCTTCCCAATACACATTCGCCCCGATGACAGGTTGCTTGTTTTCATCATATACACGTCCTTTCACTTTCCCGCCGGAATTTTCGGCCCAAGCCAAAGCGAAAGTCATACAAGCGAGTAAAAATATCAGATATAATTGTCTTAGCATTATCGTTATTATTTGATCGAATCATTAAATATATGCCTTTGCCGGAATAGAGATTCTCTACCCCGAAACCGATGATGGGTATTCAGTGAACAACTTCTCTACCCTTATGGATAACAATTAAATCAAAAGTGTAGTCAATAAAGAAAGATAAACACGAGGACAGGTAACAGGTGGCCCTACTACCCTGATATCATAGGAATTAGTAAATAAAGAAACGATCTGTGAGCTCTCGAAAACAGAGGAAAAGAACAAATCGTGTACGACAGGTTGCAAATCCGGAACCTGTATATTCACGGCATTCCAGTCAAAGTCTATACGTTCGATACCACAGCAGTTCATACTATAGCAATCCGTCCCATTCCCCGCAAGGCCCTCACGCCCCTGATCCGGTCTATGTATCTCACAGCATTTAGCTTCCAACAAAGCTTCCACCCCCTCTTCCTCGCAAATGCCGCAACAATAGGACACAAAATTGACCCCCGCTCCCCCATAAAAGATCAAGGATGCAAGGACTACAAGAACCAGAGATGTAGCGAGTCGTCTCATATGCCGCAAAAATAAACAAAAAAACTTGAATTCAAAAACACCCTCGCTTTACTTAACAAACTTAGACTGGTAATAATAGGTATCCGGCGAAGGCTCGCTCTCTATCCGGTAGCGGGTGGAAGCCGTCACGGAAAATGTATATCCGCACTCATCCTCTACATTGATCGGGAGGAAAAGCTCATTGCCATAAATATTGGTAGCTAATATAGATTTAGCCGAGGTCGTATCGATAGAGTCCGTCAATGAATAATAAACCGTATAAGTTAAATCCTGCTTTTCCAACGCCGGTTTCTCCCACGTTAAACGCAACTCATCATCCCGACGTTCTACTTTGATACCTTCCGGAGCGGCGGGAACCGAATCGTTCAACCAAGTCAACGGAGGCAATTGAGCCGGATATTTATAGTAATTATCTCTCAATTCTTTATATAGGCCCTTATCGTTATACAAGACATTTCCGCAACGGAAAAACGCGCAACCGGCGCCTCCGTAATACCGGCTATAATCGATCTGGTCTGTTATATCGTTCACGGTCCAGTCTGCCTCGCTCTTGTCCATACGGTAAGCCCCCAGGCCGGGTACAACCAGGCGCCCATTACTATTTTCCACCCAATTATCCACGAAAGGAAAGAAATTCTTATGCAAGTAATACATCATCGGTACAATCATATCTTGCTTGCCTTGCCTCATCCACTTCTTCGGATCTTGGAAGACACTCTCATAAGCGGTCCATCCCGCATTAGGCACTTGTTCAATACGATTATATTTCCCTAACGGAGAACTGCTCACCTGTACCCAAGGTTTCGTTTGTTTCACCCAATCGTAAATACGGTAAACCATCCGGTTGATATTCTCCCTGCGCCAATCCGCCAAAGACATCTTTTTGCCGGATTTATTATACAGCGCCTTATCCGGGAACGTTTTCGCTTCCTCCGGATAACGAATATAATCAAAATGGATACCATCTATATCATAGCCATTCACGATCTCCTTGACCAAAGATAAGATATAATCAGCGGTCTCCGGTACACCCGGATCTAAAAACCACTCCCCGTTATGTCGTTTGCAAAGCTTCGGCCTCTTTTTTACTACGGAAAGCTTTCCCTGCTCCCTCACGCTTTTCTCCGTTCCAAGCGGAAAAGTCACGAACCACGCATGGCACTCCATTCCTCGTTTATGACATTCGTCAACCACAAAAGCGAGCGGGTCATATCCCGGTAGCTCCCCATATTTGCCGGAAAATGTTTTACTGGCAGGTTCGATTGCCGAACGATAAATCACGTCTCCTCTCAAACGAGCTTGAATGAAGACCATATTAAAATTCGCCTCTTGAAGGCGGTCTAAGATATCAAGTAAAGCCTGTTGCTGAGCTTTTCGCCCGGCTTCGGTAGTAGCCGGTCTATGAGGCCAGTCCAAGCCGTAAACCGTAGTCAACCAAACCGCACGGATTTCCTTTTTGGGAGGTTCTATCCCATGTAATAGGCAAAAAGCGGGTAAAAAAAATGACAGGACAAACAACAGACAATACTTTCTCATCATTTATATGCACCTTATTGAGCCCGCGAATGTAGTATCTTTTGAGCTTCCTCCGGTAAATCAGTCGTGATAAAATCAACACCTAGATCTATCATCTCCTCCATCAACTCAGGATCATCCACGGTCCAGACATTCGAGGTCATGCCCAAGGCCCTACACTCCTTCACCCAATCCGGATGAGATCGCAATACATTATAATGGTAATCCAAACCTGCAAAACCAAGCTCTTTCAATTCCTTCGGAGATAATTCACCATTCAGATAAGAGACCTCTGATCTCGGGCACAAGCGGATAAGCTCTTTACAGGCGTCCATATTAAAAGATATATAATCCGTACGTTTTGCCAAATTCATACGTTTTATCATCTTTACAGACAATCTCGCCGCTTCCCGGTTACGCTCCGGGGTATCGTGAGATTTCAACTCAAATATCAACCGGATATTCTTTAATTTTTTCGCACGTTTCAAATACTGTTTCAAGGTAGGAAGCTTCTCGCCATTACTCAGTTGTAAATCTTTCAACTCTTCGTAAGTACAAGATTGGATATGCTTACCTTGGATATCATTATCGTGGAATACGACCAAAACATTGTCTGCCGTAAGATGCACGTCGAATTCCGAGCCATAAGCACCAACCTCGCTGGCCCGTTCCAAAGAGCGGATAGAGTTTTGCGCAGAGCCTTCTGTTTTCCAATAGCCGCGGTGGGCGATCACTTTCGTGTTATCCTTCGCCGTTACCATTCCAGCCATCATCAGGCAAAGCAGCAAAAGAAGAGTAGATTTTAAATTCATGGTATATAAATGTTAATCCAAATAAAAAACAAGATTTCAATTAGTTGTAGAGACGTAGCGTGCTACGTCTCATCCCCTCAAAATAGTAACCTAGAGATACTATCAGACAGTGGGAGACGTAGCACGCTACGTCTCTACAACTGAGGATTATTTCAGGAGGATTATTTTCCGATCTCCGATAAATAACGTTCGGCCTCGATAGCAGCCTTACAACCACTACCCGCTGCGGTAATAGCCTGGCGATAATGAGGATCGGCGACATCTCCGGCGGCAAACACTCCGGGAACTTTCGTTCGAGGAGTTCCCGGGACCGTCTTGATATAACCGATCTCGTCAGTCTCCAGCCACGGCTTAAAGATATCCGAATTCGGCTTATGGCCGATCGCCAGGAAAAAGCCATCGATAGCGATATCCACTTTTTCCTCGTCCGGCTCTCCCATACGTTTTACCAGATGAGCGCCTTCCACGCCATTCTCGCCAAACAAGCCCAACGTATTATGCTCAAAAAGAACCGTGATATTCGGAGTCTTGAAAACACGATCTTGCATTACCTTTGAGGCCCGTAAATACGGTTTGCGTACGATCAAATAAACTTGCTTCGCCAAACCAGCCAAATAAATGGCTTCCTCGCAAGCCGTATCTCCACCGCCTACCACCGCTACCGTCTTTTTACGGTAGAAGAAACCATCGCAAGTAGCGCAGGCGGACACGCCCATACCCGCATATTTCTGTTCATCCGGAAGCCCTAGGTATTTCGCGGAAGCCCCTGTAGCGATAATCAAGGTTTCCGTCTCGATTACTTTCTCTCCGTCAATCGTAATCTTATAAGGAGCTTCGCCCAAATCGGCCGCAGTAGCGATACCAAAACGGATATCAGCGCCGAAACGAACCGCTTGTTTCTTTAAATCCTCCATCAACTCAGGACCGGTTATACCATCCGGATACCCCGGGAAATTTTCCACCTCCGTGGTCGTAGTCAATTGGCCACCCGGCTGAATTCCCTCATAAAGCACCGGAGATAAATTCGCACGGGAAGCATAAATAGCCGCCGTATAACCAGCCGGGCCTGAACCTATAATAAGGCAACGTACTTTCTCATTCACAGAATCGCTCATAACAAAAAGTATTAATTTTTAATTTTCAATCCTCTATTTTCAATTACCGCAGGTCTATCACCTCCGCATCCGGATACTCCTCTTCCTGAAAAACAAAAAAACTATCCGGTTGGTTTATACCCGTTTTCAATTGGCTGATCCGGATCGTAGTGCTAACTCCATTTTTGGAAGTTACCGTGATACGAGCCGGAAAACCGGAATATTTCTCAATTTGCAGCTCCACTTTCACGATATCCCCTTTTTTCCTCGGAACCAACTCCACATCGTAGGCGGCTTTCCCGTTCGGAGCCGTACTCTCGCCTTTATAAACAGCCGTAAATCCTTTCTTATAACTATTCAATAAAAGAGCGGGATTCGTAAATTGCAGTTCCTCGCCCGTAGGGTTCGTCACGTTTACCTCATCGTTCCGTTCCACATACGTCCATTGCGTCGTACCATCAAACCAAGTCAACGCATCCGGCGTAACCAACGTAAACTTATCTCCTTTCATCTGGATCGTTCCCTCAAAGCTCTCTCCCGCATTCTGACCGGCAGAACGGGTGAACATTGTAAACGAGGCGCTTATTCCATTCGAATTCTCATAAGCGGCAGCCGCCTTCCCCAAGATATCATTCGCATCCTGGGCACGAGCCCCTATTCCGAACCCGAATATCAAACACGAAACCAATCCGATAAACGCGATACACCGCCACACTTTCATTTTATACTCTCTTCTCATGTTTATTTCAAAGCATTTAACACTTGCTCCAACGAATACTCATCTTGCACCAATACTTGGCGGGCTTTACTTCCCTCAAACGGGCCGACAATGCCAGCCGCCTCCAATTGATCCATCAAACGTCCGGCCCGGTTATAACCGATGGCGAATTTTCGCTGAATCAAAGAGGTGGAACCTTGTTGTTGGATCACGATCAACCGAGCCGCCTCATCAAACAAAGGATCTCGATCCGATAAATCCACCGCTCCCGAAGCTGAGGTCTCTCCTCCTTCCGGCACATAATCCGGAAGCAAATAGGCTGTTTGAAAACCGGTTTGCTCACCGATATAATCCACGATATCCTCCACCTCGGGCGTATCCACGAAGGCGCATTGTACGCGAACCGGTTCTTGTCCTGCCACGACAACCAACATATCACCCCGTCCGATCAAGCGGTTAGCGCCCGGGGCATCCAAGATCGTACGAGAATCGATCATAGAAGCTACTTTAAACGCGATACGACTGGGGAAATTACTTTTGATCGTACCGGTAATCACTTTCGTATCCGGCCGTTGTGTCGCCAAGATCATATGGATACCCACGGCACGAGCTTTTGCCGCTATGCGAGAGATAGGCAATTCGATCTCACGTCCGGCCACAGCGATCAAGTCGGCAAACTCATCTACCACCGCCACGATATACGGTAAAAAGCGATGTCCCTTCTGCGGGTTCAACCGGCGTTCGATAAACTTTGCGTTGTATTCCTTTATATTACGCACATTCGCGTTCACGAGTAAACGATATCGGTCTTCCATCTCGATCACCAACGAGTTCAATGTAGCGACAGCGTCGGCCGGTTCCGTAACGATCGGTTTCTCGGCATTCGGAAGCTTCGCCAGATAATGACGCTCGATCTTGGAATAGATACTGAACTCTACCATTTTCGGATCTACCATCACGAATTTCAATTCAGACGGATGCTTCTTATATAATAAAGAGGTTATAATCGCATTCAGGCCAACAGACTTACCTTGTCCCGTCGCACCGGCCACCAATAAATGCGGGGTCTTACAAAGATCGAACATAAACACCTCGTTCGTAATCGTCTTACCCATCGCCACGGGCAACTCATACTTTCCCTCAACGAACCGGCGCGACGCAATGACCGATTGCATGGATACGGTCTGCGGGTTCTTATTCGGAACCTCGATACCGATCGTTCCTTTCCCGGGCATCGGAGCAATGATACGGATCTGTAAAGCGGATAGGCTCAACGCGATATCATCTTCCAAGTTCTTGATCTTAGAAATGCGGACACCAGCCTCGGGTACAATCTCATAAAGTGTAACCGTAGGCCCTACCGTTGCTTTGATCGAAGCGATCCGTATATTGAAATCTTCCAAAGCTTGTTTGATCAAGCGTTGGTTTTCTGCCAGTTCCTCCCGGTTGATCTCCATATTTCCGCTATCATAGGCTTTTAGCAAGTCTAAAGTAGGGAATACATAACGGGATAGATCTAACCGAGGATCATACTTACCTAAAGCCGAAGCATCATAGGTCTCATCATCGCCGGCGGCCACTTCCACCGTAAACGCAGGATCCTCCCCGTTCTCAACGTCCGGGGGATTTATCTCTCCTGGCCTTTCATCATCCATCGGCTCGTCATCTCCTTTCGCGATCGTAACCACCAAATCATCATCGACAACATCCTTCACCTTATATTCCGGTACCGGCTTACGATTTTCATTCCCTTCGGCCTTCGACAATTCGGTATCCGTACCAAATTCCTCGTAATCGTCTGTTTTCGGCCGCTCATCCGGTTGTTCTACGATAGTTTTTACCTGAGAAGCGGCTATATTCTCATTCGGTTGCCTTGTTTCGATTTCATTTTCGGGTTCATTCTCATTTTCGATTTCAGCCTCCTCTTCCTTGCCTTCACGCTTCAAACGATTCTTTACCCAACCCAAAGAGAATACACGCTGCAAAAACGGGATTGTCTTTTTGCTGGTAAAAATAGCGATAATCAAAAATGAACCTAGCAGGAGCAAGATCGTACCGGGGATTCCGATATTGGTAATAAGCATTTCCGATATATAATACCCATGCTGACCGCCTAGGTAAATAAACGTGTCCTCGTATCCCTTAATAAATACGAACGCAAAAAACACAGACCCCCAGATTAACACCGAAGCACTGAACAAAAAACGCCTCAACAGCGATACTTTATTCAAGTTCATGAGTTTCGCTCCCACCGACCCCAAGAAAAACAGGAGCATAAAAGAGGATATTCCGAACCAACGATTCATCAACAGATCAGACAAATACGCGCCTCGTACCCCTGTCCAATTCTCCACGGCCCCCCGATTGATCAACAAGTCGCTTAAAGGCACATTCTCGATCTTACTTTGATCGGCAGCTCCCGTAAAGAAAAACGATATTAAGGAAAGCCCTACGTAAATAGTTAGTATAGAGATGATCAAACCTGTAATGAAACGAGTCCGTTCATTCGTTAAAAATGTCTTCAAAGCCGCGAACCAGCTTAGTCTTGTATGATTTTGTTTCGTTGTTGTTGTCTTCTTTGCCATAAATTGTCTCTCGATTTTCCCTTTTATAACTCGCAAATGTACATAGAAAAATTGAGTCTGACGAACCTTTGAAAAAAAGACGTACGTGTTTTTTGAGAAACACGTACATATTTTTCCAGAAACACGTACGTGTTTTTCCGGTAGCTTTAAATACGATTAAATAGTCCTATGCATCTCGTGTCCTTCTACATAAATCGCACTATAAGGACGCGATGGGCAAAGGTGTTCGCAAGCGCCACAACCAATACAGGTCTCCGTATTGACAACCGGGATTTTCAGCGACTTTGGATCTGCCGGATCTTTCGGAACCATCTGGATAGACTTCGTCGGGCAATGTCGTTCACAGTTACCGCAACTCATGCCATCCGTATTGACGATACAAAGATCTTTGACCCACACGGCATGACCAATCTGAATAGCGGATTTATCTTCTTTCGTAATAGGCTTGATCGCCCCAGTCGGACAAACCTCCGAGCATTTTACACATTCCGGACGACAATATCCCTTATCAAATGCCATCTCCGGTTGCATCAGTTTCATCAGATCCGCAGACGGACGTAACACATGATTCTCACAGACTGACACACAGAGCTGACATCCCGTACAATGACGTGCGAGGTTCGCGATACTTAAAGATCCGGGAGGAACCAGCGGAGCCAAACGATTGGGTTCTTTACGCTCTTTTATCGGGGCAAAGCCGCCGTCTTTCTTCATCTCTACATAATCCTCCAGTTTTTTCTGCTGAGCATGCAAGACGGAAGACATAGCGACCAAAGCGGTAGCCGACAAAGCTCTGCGGCGAGAAACATTCGTGGTATCCTTTACCGGGGATTCCTTTACCGGGGTTACTTTATCCGCTTTACGTGCCATCGTATATGAGATCGCCCCTTTGCGGCAATTATCCAAGCAATCCATACAAGCCACGCAACGACTGTAATCAATCGCATGATTTTTAGAATCAATACAAGAAGCTTTGCATTTACGTGCGCATAACCCACAACCATTGCATTTATCGATATCGATACGAGGCTTTAACAATGAATATCTCGATAAGAAGCCGAGAATCGTACCTACCGGACAGATCGTATTACAATATGTACGTCCATTCCTCCAAGCCAAAACCGCAAGTATAACAAGACTGAAGATAGCGATACCCATCGTGGCTAAGCTACGTACCCATACGTCCACCGAATAAAACGCATAACTATCCATACGCTCCGCAAAATAGGCCAACAAATTATTGCCCTCCAGATAAACCGGCGCAAACAAATTCGAGGCAATACGCCCGTAAGCGCTATAGGGTGAAATTAACGCGACCAAGGAACCGATACCCGCGATAAAAGCCAGAAGAAACACGACCAAAGTTCCATAACGTACCCATCTCAACGCTGGCGAATAGGAAAAGCGGTATTTCTTCCGTTTACCGGCGATCCACGAAACGATATCTTGCAGAACTCCCAAAGGACAGATCACGGAACAATATACACGCCCTAGTAAAAGGGTCAAGATCACCAACCCTACTACAACGCCGACATTCAAAGCCAACAGCGCAGGCCAAAACTGTATCTTTGCCAACCATCCGAACCAAGCGTGAACCGTTCCCGTAAAATCAAGGAATAACAGGGTTATCAGCACAAAGCAAAAGGCAGCGGCGAATATTCTTATCTTTCGTAACATAATTTTCCGTTTGTTTAAAGGTTAACCATTCACTTTCAGTTCTTCCACAAATTTATCAATACGTCGCATCTCTTTGGGAATATCGATACCTTGCGGACAATGAGGATTACATTGCTCACATCCCGTACAATGATCCGCCTGACGAAGTTTAGGTACGCTCCTATCGTAACCGACCAAGAAGGCACGGCGGGCTTTCGCGTAATTCTCATCTTGAGTGCTTTTCGGAACATTCCCCTCATTCACACATTTATTATAATGTAAAAGAATACCCGGAATATCCAACGCATACGGACAAGGCATACAATACTTGCAATCATTGCAAGGTATTGTCGGGTATTTCATCATAAGCTGAGCGGTCTCTTCCAAAAAGTCTTTCTCCTCGTCCGTTACCGGGATAAGCGGGGAATAGGTACGGATATTATCTTGCAAATGCTCCATATAGGTCATACCGCTCAATACCGTCAAGACACCATCCGGAGAACCCGCGAAACGGAATGCCCATGAAGCGACGCTATTCTCAGGCCGTTGCTGTTTCAAACGAGCTACGATATGGTCTGGGACATTCGATAAACGCCCCCCCAATAAAGGCTCCATAATAACCGCCGGGATTCCTCGCTTCTCTAGCTCTCCATATAGATAATCAGCGTTTACGTTACGTCCAGAGGCGTGCTTCCAGTCCAGATAATTTAGCTGTATCTGCACAAAATCCCACTTCAAGCCCATATCCAGCACATGATCAAAAACTTTTACATCTCCGTGAAAAGACCAACCAAGATTACGAATACGTCCCGCTTCCCGTTCTTTCACCAAGAAATCAAGCATTCCGTTATTTATATAACGGTCATTGAAAAGCTCGATGCCATTACCTCCACCAATAGAGTGAAGCAGATAGTAATCCAGATAATCAGTTTGCAAATCACGGAAAGATTGCCGGTACATCGCCAACGAGTTTTCTCTCGTATAATTCTGGAAATTTGACAATTTGGTAGCCAGATAATATGATTTCCTCGGATGGCGTGCCAACGCTATACCGGTCGCTTTCTCGGACATACCTTGCACATAGACAGGAGAGGTATCAAAGTAATTCACGCCATGCTCTATCGCGTAATCCACCAAGCGATTCACGGCTTCCTGGTCAATCTGGTCTTTACCATCCGACCCTTGTTTCAGGGGCCAACGCATACAGCCATATCCTAAAATAGAAACCTTATCTCCATTCGTGGGGTGTTGGCGATAGGTCATCTTATCGGTCGGGACTTCGCCTAACGCCGCAGCCGCCCCCGGCTCATTCTTGGGAGCACAACCATAAAGCGCCGCTGAAGAGGCCACAGCCCCACCCCCAAAAACCTTCAAGAATTTACGACGATTCATTTCTTGACGGTTATCACTCTTTTCACATGAATTCATAACTTGATCGGTTTTTTTTATCCTATTAGTATATCCAATATTAGCCTGACGCTAACATCCTTTCTATTGATTGTACAAAAATAATAAAACAGGTAATAACAGGAGAACAATCACTGACCAAAAAGAATAATAGGGGATTTATCACGAAAAAACGAGTATATGACCATACCGATTAAATTAACTAACATTGCGAAAATCACGATATATTTAACAAGTTTGAGAATAAGAAACGACTAAAACAAAAGGGAGACGCCGCACGTTACGTCTCTATAAATTATACGATAGTCATTTTATTGAGGTATGAGTAAAATTTGGTGAGGTTACTCTGTATTTATCCGATTACTTACGAAAAAACGGATTTTTGTTGTATTTTTGCGAATTGTTATTTAAGAATGACTAGACTAACGGGCACATGGGAAAAGAAGAAAATCCGATATACGAACATAACACGCTAGAATTTGTCACGGTAGCGCTGGAATATTGTACCTTTGTCGAGGCTGCCGGAAATACCGGACTTTTCGACTTCGTAGATAAAGCGATAAAACTCCTGCCTCTTTTATACTTAAAGGCCAGTTTGTTGCCCGAGGTGGAATCTGAGGAGGAGGCTGAACTAGAGCTTTCGGTCACAGAAGACATGTATGAGTCGGTCCGTTCACGGATAGCCGGTTTGCTTGGCGAGCGAGACTCTTATCTGGAAACGTTTCATGCGGATATGCGGTATAGTGATACTCCTATCGTAGCGTTTATCTCAGAGAATCTGGCTGATGTCTATCAAGATACGGGGAATTTCGTGTCTTTATTCCGCCAAGGAAACGAGGAAGTAATGTTAGAGGCCATCGCTTTATGCCGTATGAACTTCCAAGAATACTGGGGACAGCAATTACTGAATGCCTTGAAAGCGTTGCATGCTGTACGTTACAGTGGTGATGAGGCTCTGGAAAAGAATGATGAGGAAGAATGATACAACAATTTACACATACAATAACTAAAGAGGAAATAGCAAAACTTACCGTAGAGGAATTCAAGGGGCGTATCATCACGATCCTTAGTAAAGAGGAAGCAGACAAGGCCGTAGAGTACTTGCTACGCTTTCCTATTGTCGGTTTTGATACGGAAACCCGTCCCTCTTTTAAGAAGGGGCAACGTTACAAAATCTCATTGATGCAAATCTCGACAGAGGATACGTGCTTCTTGTTTCGTTTGAACCATATCGGTATACCGGAATCCCTGGAGAATTTCCTGAAAAGCAGCTCGACCTTGAAAATCGGTTTATCCCTACGAGATGATTTCGGGGCGATACGGAAACGTTCGGACATAGAACCCGCTAATTTCCTTGATTTACAAAATTACGTAGGTCAGTTCGGCATAGAAGACGCAAGTCTTCAAAAGATATATGCGATACTTTTTCAGAAAAAAATATCTAAAGGACAACGCCTTACCAATTGGGAGGCAGATGTATTGACCGACTCTCAGAAGAAATACGCAGCCCTCGACGCTTGGGCTTGCCTAAGAATATATAATTTATTGAATCAAGCATAAATGGAGTATTGTAAAGTTTTTCTCAAGCCTAAGAAAGAAGAATCGCTATTGCGTTTCCATCCATGGGTGTTTTCCGGAGCGATCCAATCTGTTGAAGGCGACCCGGAAGAGGGTGACTTGGTAGAGGTATACGGAGCGAACCAGCATTTTTTGGCGATCGGCCATTATCAAGTAGGCAGTATCGCCGTACGTGTGTTATCTTTTACCCCGATCACCATCGACAACGCTTTTTGGATTGAACGTATCCGTATCGCTTATGAACTCAGAAAGACCTTACGGCTAGCCGGGATAGAAAATAATAATACATTCCGCCTGGTTCACGGCGAGGGTGATAACCTACCGGGATTGGTTATAGATATGTACGCACATACAGCGGTTATGCAAGCGCATTCCGTAGGTATGCATTATGCCCGTCATCAGATCGCAGAGGCTTTGAAAGCGGTATTGGGTGATACTTTGCAAAACATCTACTATAAATCGGAGGCGACTTTGCCTTATAAAGCGAACTTAGGTAGCGAAAATGGTTATTTATTCGGGGGTGAAGTAGAGGATGTCGCTATAGAAAACGGATTAAAATTTTATGTAGACTGGCAGAAAGGCCAAAAAACCGGCTTTTTCGTAGATCAACGGGAAAATCGTTCGTTACTGGAGCATTACGCTAAAGATCGTTCCGTATTGAATATGTTCTGTTATACGGGGGGCTTCTCTTTTTATGCGATGAGAGGAGGTGCCAAGGTAGTTCACTCCGTAGATAGTTCCGCAAAAGCAATTTCCTTGACAAAAAAGAATGTCGAGTTGAACTTCCCGGGAGATCCCCGTCATGAGGCATACGCAGAGGACGCATTCAAATATTTGGAGAAAATGGGGAGTAATTATGATTTAATTATTCTAGATCCTCCCGCATTCGCTAAACACAAGAATGTATTACGCAATGCTTTACAAGGGTATCGCAAATTAAACGCAATCGCTTTTGAAAAGATCAAGCCGGGAGGTATCCTGTTTACTTTCTCTTGTTCCCAGGTGGTTAGCAAAGAGAATTTCCGTCTAGCCGTATTCAGCGCAGCCGCCCAATCCGGTCGTAACGTTCGAATCTTGCATCAGTTGACCCAGCCTGCGGACCATCCGGTCAATATTTACCATCCGGAAGGGGAATATTTGAAAGGGCTAGTACTGTATGTAGAATAAGATAAACTCTTCGGGTGAAAACTGATTCTTTGTTTTCACCCGAAATTTAAAAGCTAATACCCCGGATTCTGTGTCAAGTTCGGATTCAGGGAACGAACTTTATCGGGAATGGGGAAAACGGTGGTATATCCATTTGATTCATCAGGTAACTGAGGACGATCCGTATAAGAACGGGTAAACTGTCCGAAACGTACCAAATCCTGCCGCCTCCAGCCTTCCCAAGCCAATTCAAGCTGACGTTCAGCCAAAATATTTTCTAATGTCGCCTTACGAGGTTGCATTCCCGCCCGGAGACGGACGGCGTTCAATTCTTCATCTCCATTCTCTCCGTTACGAACCTTCGCTTCTGCCCTCATCAGCAATACATCCGCATAACGAAATAACACGATATCATTATCCGATAACTTTCCATCTTTCGTCCCCATCTTATCAATCTCATATTTCCTCATACGGGCACCCGCCGTTTTCTCGGCAGGTAACCTAGACAAATCCAACCGAACCTCCAATGGTAAATATACTAAAGGTGTTCCATCATCTAACCGGATCGTATCACCATTCAGGTCGAACATCGTATCGGCGTAATAATTCTCGTAAAACCGGGTATCGACTGAGTCCGTTCCATACGCAAAAGTACGTAGGGCCTCTATCGTCGCACAAGAACCATTCTCGCCTCCCAAACCGTATGCCTTCGCATGATTATAATGACGGGAACGGAAAAGATACTGCATCTGGTTTGTATACAGGTTCTTATCCATCGGGATCGTAAAAATATTCTCGCCAGACGATTCATTAAATACTGAAAAGTTATCCGCATAGCTAGGAGATAAGCTATAATTCAGATTGGTTATCGAATCACAGTATGCCATAACAGCCTGCCACGCATTCATTTTTCTCTCACCTACCCTAAAATAAATTTCCTGTCCATTCGGACGTACGCCATCCGTCCAGTCATTATCCGTAAACACTTCCGCATTCAAGGCCAACTTCGCCAATAAGAAATAAACCACCGGTCTCGTGATCCGTCCATAATAGTCTCCCGGTAAATTTGCATGTGCCGTACTCAACAGCGGCAGGGCCTCTTGCAATTCCCTCACCACAAAATCAAAAACCTCTTTCCGGTCACTCTGCCGCACCTCTTTCACCGGAATAGAAGAAGAGACGATTAAAGGGACACGCCCAAACATATCGACTAAATAATAATAATACATCGCACGTAAGGACCGGACCTCGGCCTCATATCGATCTAAATCCTTATAATCCGTCTCTTGCCGTAACTCGCTCAAGATCTCCAAAGATTGATTGCTCAATACGATCACTTTATATAGATATTCCCAAGTTGCTTGGATAGCGTCACTATTTGTTCCCCATTTATGCAAGAAAAGGCCTTGCCAAAAACCACCATCATACCAATCGCCGCCACGAGTCGGGAGCATAGCCTCATCGGTCGTGAAGGTATTCAAATCGTAGACTCCCCGGTACGTTCCTTGCAATCCTTGGCTATCGCTATATCCTCCTATATAATTGTATAAGGAAGCAACCGTATTTAAATAGACATTCCGAGGGGTGTCGTACGCATCCTCCGGGTAAAGTTGGTCGCGGGGATCCTCTCCCAAATAACCGCCACAAGACGAAAATATCAGGCTTGCAAATATATAAGATAAAATAGATAGCTTTTTCATACGGATTCTTTTTTAAAAATTAAAACTCAGTCCCATCGTATAGGAACGAACCACCGGATAAGAGCGCTTGTCATCAATACCCAACGTATTATTGACGATAGAACTATTTATCATCGGAGTCAATCCCGAATAACCTGTAATTGTCGCCAAATTATTTACGGAAACCGAAAAACGTACATTTCTTACATATTTCCTTAAATTACCAAGAGGAATATTCCAGCCCAGCATCAAATAGTCAAAGTTAATATAATCCCCTTTCTCCAACCAATAATCCGTAGCCGTCTGATCTTGGATATTGCGGGAAGGGGCTTCCCGCAATACGTTATAATCCGGGAATATATCCATATTCATATAAGTTAACGATGTCCCATTATAAATTTTATGCCCGAAAGCTCCGTTTATCTGTAATGATAAATCGAATTGTTTATACCGGAAACTAATGTTCGAACCTAAAAGCGTCTTCGGCATAGCTTGCCCCGCGATATATCGATCCTCACCATCCTCCAAGCTTATCCCGTTCCCGTTTAAGTCCTCAATCTCATACTTATAACCACCATTTCCATCGGAAACCAACCCCGTACATTTCGGCAGGTAAAAAACACCCAAAGGCTGTCCGACCATTTGATAAACGATATGATTATATCCTCCATGCAGGCCTGCTCCATTTAAATCCGAGATACTGGTATATTCCGGGGCAGACATATATTCTCCCTTATAATAACCACTCAAAGAAAGTAATTTATTCCGTTGAAAAGTCAGGTTTACATTTATATTCAATTCCATATCTCCCGTTCGCAGAGGTGTAACACCAATGCCTAATTCCACGCCACTATTCCGCATCGATCCCAGATTCGCCAACATTTTATTATAGGCGAAAGGAGGAACACTTACATCGTATAAATATAACATATCATCCGTTTTGGAATTATAATAATCTACGGCCAAGATAAAACGATTGTCGAAAAGCCCGGCATCGATACCAGCGTTAAACGTACGTTTCACCTCCCATTTCAAGTCCGGATTCGCATTACGGATCGTACCCAAAGTAACGGTAGGCGCACCATTTACGGAAACAACCCCATTCGGTTTCATCAATTGTAAAGAATTATAAGAATCGATAGCATCTTGATTTCCGGACAGACCATATCCCAGACGAATCTTCAGATTTCTCATCCATGGGAGACTTTCCATAAATTCTTCCTCGGTCAACACCCAAGCAATAGAGGCCGACGGGAAAAATCCCCATTTATTATTCACCCCTACCTTCGAGGAAGCATCCGCACGCGCATTCACGGTAGCGATATACTTTTCATCATAAATATAGTTCACACGTCCGAGGAAAGAAGCCAAGTGAGGCGCCTCATGATAAGACCCTGTCCCCTCCCATAAACGTACCGCACCGGCCTGCAAGTTATCATAACCAAAACGATCGGTACTGAAATTCGTCACGGTCGTATAAAAACCTCTCGTTATCATTTTCTGGGCCTCTGCCAATCCCAATAAATTCAGTTGATGCAAACCAAAATCTTTCTTATACGACAACATGAGATTTCCCAACAAAGCTTCTGTTTTCCGTTCTCCCCGATACGCTTGCCCATGTGCCCAAACCGAGGTCGGGAGATATTGGGCGTTATCTATTATATTATAGGTATAAGAACCAAAAGCCGTAAACATCAAGTACTTACTCAAGTTAAAGACCAGTTTTAAATGCGTATTGATATGGGCATTCGAATCATCATCTTTCACTTCCAACCATGCCAAGGGATTCGTAATCTGGCTTGCGTTGGTTATTTGATCCCAACTGCCAGTCTCTGTATTTTTATGATCCGGAAATGTCGGGTTAAACGTCGCGGCAGAATAAAACATCTTCTGTATATCATTCAAATAAGCATTTTTCAACAAAGAACCGAATATACCTAAATCAAAAACCAGAAGATCATTAAACGCATGTTGAGTAATATTCAACTTAGTCGTAAAATTACGTGAACTCGTATTCCGGATAACACCTTCCCTCTCCACGAATCCCAGAGAAGCACGATAACGGGAAGTCTCCGTTCCACCACCAAAAGCGATATGATGGTTCTGTACCAATCCCAGCCGGGTGATCTCATCTTGGAAGTCCGTATTATTCCCTAAATCCAAAATACCGATATTCCGCTCTTCTGCCAGCTTCCGGAAAGCATTTGCCGATAACATTTCCAAACTTTTATAGGCTGCCTCCACACCGAAACTGCCATCATAGCTGATACTAAAAGCTCCCTGTTGTCCTTTTTTTGTCGTCACTTCAATAACGCCGGAGGCGCCACGGGAACCATATTGAGCAGTCTCCGAGGCATCTTTCAAGATCGTGAAGTTCTCGATATCCGCTGGATAGATCGAACTAAGTAAATCGAGATCAGCGAAAACCCCGTCAATAATCACCAAAGGGTCATTACCCCCTGTCAAGGAAGTCGTACCCCGGACCCGGACAGCAGCTAAAGCGGCAGCGCTATTTCCTCCTACCGGAATGCTCACGCCAGATACCCGTCCGCGGAGAGCGTCCAAAGGCGTAGAGACCAATCCCTCATTCATACCTCTTTCATTCACCCGGTTAACGGAACCAGATAAAGTATTGCGATTACCCGTAGCGTATCCGACAGTAATCAACTCGTCTACCAAACCGGAGTCCGGTAAGAGAATCTTGATCGTATCCGGCAAAAGCGGTAACTCTTGGCCATAGCTGTAAGGAAGAGACAAAAGTCCGCAGAGAAACAATAACAAGACCTCTCGGATATATTTAAGCACTTTCATAAGTATATTGGATTTAAGATTAATCACCCTTATAAATAAAACTTCTCTCGGTTAAGTTTTGTTCGCTTCTAAGATACAACATTTCCTTAAGATCTTAAAAATAAAAGCGTACAAGTGGTCTAAAAAGCTCGATAAGACTTTAGCGATATTTAATAATGTCCGGCAAAAATATATACGGAAATATTTCTTTATTCCGTAATAGATTGTACCTTTGTCATCGTTAAAAAATAGCGTATTATTAAGTAATAACATACTAAAACTTATTTATTATGTCAAAAGTAACAGTTGTTGGTGCCGGTAATGTAGGTGCTACTTGCGCAAATGTTCTTGCCTTCAATGAAGTGGCAGACGAAGTTGTAATGCTAGACGTTAAGGAAGGCGTATCCGAAGGTAAAGCGATGGATATGATGCAGACCGCTCAATTGCTTGGTTTCGATACTAAGGTTGTAGGTTGCACAAACGATTATGAGAAGACTGCTAACTCTGACGTTGTAGTTATCACTTCTGGTATTCCTCGTAAACCGGGTATGACTCGCGAAGAACTGATCGGTGTTAACGCTGGTATCGTTAAGAGCGTAGCTCAAAACATCTTGAAATACTCTCCGAACGCAATCTTGGTAGTTATCTCTAACCCGATGGATACGATGACTTATTTGTCATTGAAAGCTTTAGGCTTGCCGAAAAACCGTATCATCGGTATGGGTGGCGCTTTAGATAGCTCTCGTTTCAAATATTTCTTGTCTCAGGCTCTAGGTTGCAACGCTAACGAGGTTGAGGGTATGGTAATCGGTGGTCATGGTGACACGACAATGATTCCGTTGGCTCGCTTGGCTACTTACAAAGGTATCCCTGTTAGCGAATTGTTAAGCGCAGAGAAATTGCAAGAAGTCGTTGCTTCCACAATGGTTGGTGGCGCTACATTGACGAAATTGTTAGGAACTTCTGCTTGGTACGCACCGGGTGCTGCCGGAGCTTATGTGGTTGAGTCTATCATCCACAACCAAGGTAAGATGATTCCTTGCTCTGTTTATTTGGAAGGTGAGTACGGCGAATCTGATCTTTGCATCGGCGTACCTGTTATCCTTGGCAAGAACGGTATCGAGAAGATCGTTGAGCTGGAATTGAACGCAGAGGAGAAAGAATTGTTCGCTAAGAGCGCTGCCGCAGTTCACAAGACTAACGAGGCTTTGAAAGAAGTTGGCGCACTTTAATTTGAAATTCTATCAAAATGATAAAAGAGGCTGATCCATCGCGGAGCGGCCTCTTCTTTTTATATGACTCACTGATTAACGTGAACCGTACCGTGACTTTATCGCCCTTTCAATACAACGGGAGTGGATTTGTAGCCAATCCCCATCCTATCGATTCCCATATCAATTAATTCGAAAAAATGCTCTTGGGTACGAATCGCCCCGGAACCCTTAATTTTCACTCTTCCCTTCGCGGTATCCATCATAGCTTTGATAACCTCTATTGTAGCCCCCTCACACTTTCCTCCGGTGAAAAAGCCTGTAGATGTTTTTACGAAATCGGCCCCGGCAGCAATCGCGACTTCTGTCGCTTTCTTCACCTCATCGATGGTCAAGGCATCCGTCTCAAAGATTACTTTTACTTCTGTACCATATTTATGGCAGACATCACATACCGCCTTGATATCTTCTTCTACTTCTTTCCACATGCCACTTCGAATCCAACCATAATTCGCCACAATGTCCAACTCGAAAATATCTTTATCCTTACAATATTCTTCGGCTTGCATGACTTTGGATCTTGTTGTTGATAACCCAAAAGGAAAATCACAAACAACACAGATTTTCGTATCGGTACCCTTGCAAAGTTCTCTGGCTATTGGAAGCGAGGAGGGATTTATACAGACGGTCTTACACCCGAAATCAATACCTTCTTGAATATATTTCCGGATCTCGTCTTGCGTAAACTCAGGTTTCAACACGGATTGATCAATGTAAGCAGCCAATTCCTTGACCGACATTTCACTTGCTTTCTTTAATGGTTTCATACGAATTTGATTTATTCTTTAATTATTACAATAATACATTCTCGTTTCCCATACTTTAAAAGTACAAGAATCCCTATAAACATGTACGTACAAGTAAAAAAAGAAAAAATAATTCCTAGGTGCCACAAAGATACATACAACAACTTGTACGTACAAGCCGTACAAAAACAACCTTCATTTCTATAACATTAATTAAGGAAAACCAGTAAAGGCAAGTTACCTTCTACTTTAGGAAATAACTGTTACCAATCGGATATCTATCTGTATTACAGCATAATTGGCTATAGATATAATAATTAGGGATGTTTGTAAGATATTTGACCGTTATCTGCAATATAGGAGATCCATTTTCCACTTGTAACAATGGAGCGATTGTCTTGTTTGCCGGAAGTGAACGTAGTTCCTGTTCTGATCCTATGATCTCAATAAGATAGCGTTGGCTCAATGTCTTGAAGAAAGAACCTTGTACAAAATCTTTTTTAATGAATTCCGGAACTTTTGCAACTCCGAGCCAGTTATCCTCTACCATCACCGGAAAACTATCAACATATCTTAAACGGGAGAAATGCACGTATTGGCCCTTTTTTTCTTGATCAGTCGGTTGAAAAGATAAACTTTTATCCCAAGAGCCAATATGAGGCATTTGTAAAAATTCAGTTTTGATGTTCAAACTAACCGCTTCCGAAAAGCCTTTGACAGTCAATAATCCCAACGAGCGACGCCGTTCACAGACCTGACTACCTTTACCATGTAAACGAATAATATAGCCTTCCTTCTGCAATTCTTCCAAAGCTTTTCGAGCTGTCGTACGCGTAATCTGGTATGTAGCGCATAGCTCGTTCTCGGAAGGAAGATAATCCCCCACCTCGTATTCATCGTGTTGGATCTGCTTCTTCAATATTTCCTGTATCTGTCTATAACGGGGAATCTCCATTGACTTATGTTAAAAGATCAAGGTAATATATCTATGACATTATTTTAATTTCCCGGACTTATCCAAGACTTTCAAGAAGTTATTCCAAGCCTTTTCTATCTTTTGCATGTTTTCATCTCTTTCTTCTTGATTCCTTACCTCATTTTGTAGAACATCAACAACAGGATATCCATCATACAGATAATACCTTTGATTATCGCCCAATAGAACAGGAGCATTATAAATAACAGAACTTATCGAAGGAATACTACCTACCATGAAATGACTGTTTCCCGCTATCCGGAATTCAACGATCTCATTTCCTTGCACATCTTGCTTGATAGAAACATTCTCTTCAAAAATAATTTCCTTCGTAACCGAATCAAAAGATTTGATATCATCCGGAACCTTGATTACTTGTACAGTAGTAGCTGTATCAAAATTTTCCTCCTCATTATCGCAAGCGCAATAACTGATGAGAAAGACTGACATAACAAGATATAATAAAAATGACTTTTTCATATTTAACTTCCCTTATTTAAATATTATTGTGCGCTATCTTATAGTAAGATACCTAAAAAGAAATAAACGCTGCATATATATCATTATTTAACAAAAAAACGTGATATCCAAACAAGAGAGCCAAGAAAACTACAGTCTCCCCGGCTCTCTCATAAAAATTAAATCTATAGAATTTTATCTGATAATACCCAATTTCGAACCATTTACGAAATCAATGATATGTTGGATCTCCTCACTCATCGGAACTTGGTCTTTTATCATCAATAACGCATCAAATATACTCGTATTACCCTGATAAATAATACGGTAAGCATGACTCATATGTTTAATCACCTTTTCGGAGAATCCTTCATGCTCCAATATCTTAGCGTTAATCCCATAATAAGCTACCGGTTCCTTTGCCGCTATGATATAGGGAGGAATATCCTGACGGAAACGGCATCCTGTCTGAACAATAGACCAGCAACCTACCCGGCAAGCTTGACTTGCCAAAATGTTGCCACCGAATATCACATAATCCTCCAGCAAGCAATTTCCGGATAACTTACTGCCATAACCAATCACACAATGGTTGCTAACCTTCGTGTCGTGCGAGATATGGACACCTTCATGGATAAAATTCCCGTTTCCGATCTCGGTTTGACCATCGGAAGTGGCGCGATTTATCACGACATTCTCCCGAATGACATTTTGGTTACCGATAACCAACAAGGTATCCCCTCCCTTATACTTGAAATCCTGAGGTTCAGCCCCCAACACCGCATGTTGAAAAACCCGGTTCTTACATCCCATCCGCGTACCACTTAGTATACTCGCATAGGGCATGATCTCACAATCATCACCGATCTCAACATTCTTATCAATATAAGCGAATGGATGAACTACAACATTCTTTCCTAATTTCGCTCCTGCATCGACATAAGCTAATGGACTAATCATAAACGTATCTATTAAAAGGTTATTCTCTTCCTCCCCCTAACGCACTATACAAGTTGATAACCGCTTGTAGGCATTGGACGTTGTCTGATACTTCTGTTAATTGAGCAGTTAAAAGACCTTGTTGAGCGGTCAATATCTCCAAATAAGTCGCATCTCCGCTCTGGAAAAGGTCTTGCGTGTAAGCTACCGCATTTTTCAATTGCTCGATTTGCAAACGATCTTGAACAAGTTTCTTACCCGTCGCATCATACAAATGAAGCGCATCGCTTACTTCTTGTCCTGCCTCAAGGATAGTCTGCTGGTAATTCATCTTAGCGATCTTCTCCTCTGCCTTAGAAACCTTCAAGTTCGCTACCAACTTTCCATTATTAAAAATAGGTTGCGCCAAAGAAGCTAACGCCTGAAACATAAATTGCCCCGGATTTGAAACCGTTACCCCGGAACCATTCGTCCAACCAGCCGTCGCAGTGATATTCAACCCTGGATAAAAAGCGGCACGAGCCTGGTTCGTAGAATAATAAGCACTCGCCAAAGTCATCTCGGCAATTTTCACATCCGGGCGATTAGCCAACAACTGCAACGGGATTCCCACCGAGAGGCTCTCCGGCATTACCTGTTCCTCCAATGTTCCGCGCTCTATATGCTGAGGGGCCTTAGCCAACAATACGGATAGAGAATTCTCTGTCTCCCGCACCTGACGTTTCAAATTTATCAAAGAAGCCTGTGCTTGATGATAAGCCGCACGATACTGAGCGACAGCAGCCTCCGTACCCATTCCCGCAATCTTCATGGCTTCCATCACCCGCACGTTCTCTTTATAAATATCGACATTATCGGAAGTAATCTGTACTTGCCGGTCTAGCATTAACAAGGTGTAATAAATATTAGCGATACCGCAGATAATCTGTGAACGTACAGCTTGCTGAGAATATTGACTTTGTAAATAGGCTGTCTTTTGACTCCGGCTGGCATTCAGAAGCTTTCCGAATAAATCGACCTCCCAGCTAGCCGCTGCCGGTAAAGTATAAGACTTTACGTAACCTGTATTCTCCATCTTCGTGATAGTACCTTGCGGAGCCAAATTGATAGATGGCAAAAAAGATAAACGAGCCGATGTCAATAACACTTTCGCTTCTTCTACACGCAAGATAGCGGCTTGTAAATCCACATTATTAGCCAAGCCTTCCTCTATCAGCGATTGTAGCCGCGGATCTTTAAAAATCTCCCGCCACGGCAGATTTCCCATATTAGTCGTATCCGCGACAGCCAATGTATCCGATACAGATATAGGATCACGGAATACACCATCGGCGTTTATATCCTCCGGACGATCATACGCTTTGTAAATGTGGCAACTGCTCAAAAAAGCAGTCGCGCACATTATATATATTATATTCTTTTTCATCCTCATTTCTCTTTAATTTGAGTTTGTGCATATTGTTCTATTTCCGTATTCATATCGCTATTATCCAAATCATCCCATTCCAGAGGTTTAACCTTCTCTTGCAAATACTGGAAGACTACGAACAATACCGGAACAATAAATATCTGGAAAATCATACCGATTAACATACCACCAATAGCGGAAGCGCCCAACGTACGGTTACCATGCGCACCCGCACCCGTCGCGATCAGCAATGGAATCAAACCGATAATCATAGCCAAAGACGTCATCAAGATAGGACGCAAACGAGCGGCAGCACCTAATACGGCAGCCCACGTGATACTCATACCCATACGCCGGCGATCCAGGGCGAACTCTACAATCAAGATAGCATTCTTCGCCAACAGACCCATCAACATAATCAAAGCGATCTGCATATAGATATCATTAGACATCGTACCCAAGATCATCTTCAATGCCTGAATACTTCCAAGAGCTCCCATTCCTTTAACGAACAAGAAACTACCCATCAAACCAAATGGAACAGAAAGCAATACCGCCAAGGGCAATATATAACTTTCATATTGGGCACTAAGTAACAAATAAACAAACACGAAACACAGCAAAAAGATAATAGCCGTTGTTCCACCGCTGGTCTCAGCCTCCTCACGTGCCATACCACCTAACTCATAAGCGTAACCTGTAGGCAAGTTTTGCTGGGCAACCTCCGCGATAGCCTGCAATGCCTGGCCTGAAGTATAACCTGAAGCCGGAGCAACCATCACCTTGATAGAGGTATACAAATTGAAACGGCTGATAACATCCGGGCCATATACTTTCTTCATAGACACGAACTGAGTGATCGGAGCCATTTCTCCGTTACTACCGCGAACCTTAATACTATTCAAAGACTCCAAGTTCTTGGTCGCTTCCGGTTCTGCCTGGATCATCACACGATACATCTTTCCGTAACTATTGAAGTTGGAAGAATAAAGACCGCCATAGTATCCTTGCATAGTCGTCAAGATATCACTTGGGCTAATACCCGCTTTTTTACAAGCGGCGGCATCAATATCCAACATATACTGCGGGAAACTCGGGTTAAACGTAGAACGAGCGGAGTTAATCTCCGGACGTTTCTCCAATTCTGCCATGTAATTCTGGACTACCTCGAAGAACTTGTTCAAATCACCACCTGTCTTATCCTGCATGTTCAACTCGATATCACTAGACGCGGAATAACCCGGGATCATAGGAGGAGCAAAAAACAATACCTGGGCATCCTTGATAACCTTCTGAGCACGCATAAACAAAGAGGCATAGATAATGTCTGAATTTTGCATCAAGGAACGCTCTTCCCAATCTTTCAGCTTAATAATGACGGAACCGTAAGAAGGGCCTTGTCCTCCGATAAATCCGAAACCGGAGATCACCGTACGAGAAGCTACCGCAGGTTCGGCAGCGATCAGGCTGTCCACCTTATTTAACACTTCCAAAGCTCGTTCCTGAGAAGTTCCAGGAGGCAATGTCACCGCTCCCATGATAGTACCCGTATCCTCATTCGGCACCATACCTGTCGGCGTCGTATTCATCAAGAATACCAACAAAACGATTGAGGCTACCACGATTCCAAAAGATAAAACTTTCTTCTGGATAAAAAAGACAACACGTTTCTTATAACTATTCAAAAGATTGTCGTAAGCCACGTTGAACGCCGTATGGAAACGATTGATAAACGAGGATTTTTTCCCGTGTCCTTCTTCCTCCGAATGAGGTTTCAAGAAAATCGCACACAATGCCGGAGACAACGTCAAGGCGTTCAACGCCGAGAAACCGATGGCAATAGCCATTGTCAAACCGAACTGGCGGTAGAATGTACCCGCGGTTCCACCCATGAAACTCACGGGGACGAACACGGACATCATGACTAAAGTGATAGACACGATAGCGCCACCTAATTCACTCATAGCGTCGATGGATGCCTGCTTAACCGATTTATATCCTTGATCCAGCTTCGCATGGACACCCTCGACGACGACTATGGCATCATCGACCACAATCGCAATAGCCAGCACCATGGCAGACAAGGTCAACAAGTTCAAGCTAAAACCGATCAGCTTTAAGACAAAGAACGTACCGATCAACGCAACCGGAATCGCAATCGCCGGAATCAACGTAGAACGCATATCTTGCAGGAAGATATAAACAACAATAAACACCAAGATAAAGGCCTCGATCAAAGTCTTGATTACCTCATGGATAGAAGCGAACAAGAAATCGTTGGCACTCTGCGCGATATTGATACCCAAACCTTCCGGCAATGACTTTTCCGCATTCGCCAAAACCTCTTCCAAGTCCGAGATTGTCTGGGTAGCATTTGTTCCCGCCATCTGGTAAACGATACAAGATACAGCCTTATGGCCATTTACCGTATTGTTGAATGTATAGGCCAAACGTCCTAATTCCAAATCCGCGATATCACCTAAGCGTAAAACCTCGCCATCTGGCAATGCCTTGATAACGATATCCTCAAATTCACCGGTCTTTTGCAAACGTCCTTTATAACGAATCGTATATTGGAACGTCTGTTTTCCACGCTCGCCAAATTGTCCCGGAGCCGCCTCGATGTTTTGTTCCGCCAATGCCGACGCTACATCATTCGGTACGAGTTTATATTGCGCCATGATATCCGGTTTTAACCAGATACGCATAGAGTAATCCTGACCCAACACATTCGCGTCACCCACACCGCTTACACGCTTGATTTCCGGAATCAAGTTAATATTGGCATAATTCTCAATAAACTCAATGTTGTACTTATCTTCCTTATCATACAAGGAGAATACCATCAACATAGAAGTCTGGCGTTTCTGTGTGGTCACACCGACCTTGGTAACTTCCGCAGGCAACAAACCTTGTGCCATAGAGACACGGTTCTGTACGTTGACCGCCGCCATATCCGGATCCGTTCCCTGATTAAAGTAAACATTAATATCGGCGGAACCCGTATTTGAAGCCGTAGAAGAAATATACATCATATTCTCTACACCGTTGATCTGGTCTTCCAGCGGAGCGATCACAGAGTTCAACACGGCGGTAGCATTCGCTCCCGTATATGTGGCTCTTACCGATACGGTAGGAGGCGCAATATCCGGATATTGGGTAATCGGCAACGTTGTCAAACCAATCACACCCAAGATGACTATCAAAATAGAAATTACAGTTGATAGCACCGGACGGTTAATAAATCTATCTAGTTTCATTCTATATCCTAATTATTAATTCGATAAGATAATTAATTAAAGGCAGTCTTCAAGTTTCCTTCCCGTTGGTCTTTCAAGGCTTGTTGGTATTTGGCCTCCTTTTGCTCCGGGGAAATAGGAACGATCTTCTGTCCGTTTTGTAAGTTCTGAACGCCCTCCACAACAATCTTGTCGTTAACATTCAGGCCGCCCGTCACGATATAACGCTGCCCGTCATTCAAGTCGGAGATCTGGATTTCCGTATATTTCAACGTACTATCCGGCTGAAGGACATAAACAAACTTCTTATCCTGTATCTCAATCGTAGACGATTGCGGGATCAAGATAATATCAGTCATCGAATATGGGAAAATGACATTGGCCATACCACCACTTCTCAAGATATTTTGGTTATTCGGGAAAATAGCGCGCATACTGACAGAACCGGTAGTCTGGTCAATAACTCCACTTACCGCATCGATCTTCCCTTTCTCCGGATACATGGAGCCATCCGCCAACTGCAACTGTATCTCAGGCATCTTCTCCAATTGCTCCTTCAAGGTTCCTCCCGCTCTCGTCAAGCGAAGCAACTCCTTCTCCGTCATCGAGAAATAAACATACATGTTCTTGATTTCAGAAACCGTTGTCATGGGTTCCGAGATAGAGGCACTGACCAGACTTCCCACACGATACGGGAAAGTACCTATAACGCCGTCCGAAGGACTCGTAACCGTACAGAAATCCAGATTTTGCTTCGCGCTAATCAAGGACGCTTTAGCCTGGGCTAAACTAGCCTCTGCCGACAATAAATTATTCACGGCCGTTTGATACTCAAAATCACTGATGATCTTTTTATCATACAAGACTTTCTTGTTCTTTTCAGTCAATGTAGCGGTACTGACACTAGATTCTGCCATTTTCACCGCAGCTTGTGCTTGTCTGTAAGCAGCTGAATATTGAGTGTCATCAATCTTAAATAAAGCTTGCCCTTTTCGGACCGTAGCTCCCTCATCCACACACAATTTTGTAATAAAACCTGAAACTTGAGGACGAATTTCAATATCCTGCGTACCTTTAATCGTAGCCGGATAGGAGGTCGTCTGGTCACTTGTAGTTGAACTAACCGCCATAACAGCAAATTCACCATCCCCCAATTTCATACCACTCTGACTGTTTCCACAGGCAGTTAACAAAGACGCACCAACCGCAAACAACGCGATCTGCCTTAACTGAGTAATCGTAATTTTCAGCATTCGTTTATCCATATTTGTATATAATTATATATTCAAGGCTGTTTTCCAGTTTCCTTTTCTCTACCCCCAATGGAGATCTTTCACATTTATTCACACAAGAGGGTCTTTACTCGCTGTTTCATTCTACAAATGTAGGAACTTTTTATGCGATTTCTGTTTCTTACTTATCTTTTTCACCTAAATTAATAGCACTTAAAAGGAAGTATATATTGGAATTCATCACTTTTGGTTTCAATCGAAAATAAAATTGTTTTTTTCAACAATATATTTTATATTTGTATCCACACCTAATAAACAAATATTAATTATGGAACCTAAATTTATAATGCCGGAAGTATTCAGTACCGCATGGAAGGGAACGAGGTCGCAGTTGTGGATATTAGCAGGATTATTAATTGGATATTGTATCTTGTCTTTCACGTTGGCCGCGTTCGCCATGCCTATGCAAAGTTCTGTTATCGGCAAAATCATCGTAAATGTGATTAGCGCGTTATTCTCCATCATATTCTCCTTAGGATATATGAAAAACATATTTCAAGCGTTAGATGGAGAAGAACCCCAGTTTTCCGCATACGGGCAACAAGCAAAAAATATCATTACCTACTTTTTAGCGAGTCTTATCATGGGATTTGTCGTACTGGCAGGTATTCTATTTTTTATCATCCCCGGTATTTATCTAGCGCTACGTCTTCAGTTTTTCCAAGCTTTTATTATAGAGGAAAACGCCGGAATTATCGAATCTTTGCATAAAAGCTGGGACATTACGAAAGGGCAAGTATTGCCTCTGCTCATCTTGGCGTTAGCCATGATCGGGATCATGATATTAGGATGTATTTTATTCGGTATCGGAATTTTCGTCGCTATTCCCCTTATATATATGATGTATGGCTACGTTTTCCGTAAATTGAATACGCCCCTTCAAATACTCGAATAAACCGAGAGGATAAAAGCACTCTACAATCCATACCATGAACAAAAATTATAGAATAAAAGACATCGCTGAATTATCAGGTGTATCGACCGGTACGGTAGATCGTATTTTACATGAGCGAGGAAAGGTATCGGAAGAAGCACGGAAAAAAGTGGAGAAAGTCTTAAAAGAGATCGACTATCAACCCAATTTGATCGCACGTTCTTTAGCGTTGAAAAAAAGGTATCATTTCATCGCTTTAATCCCCTCTTTCCGGGAAGGGGAATATTGGGCAAAACTAAGTCAGGGGATCGAGAAAGCGGAACGGGAGTTGTCCAGCTATAACATCGATGTCGAACAAATATACTTTGATCAATATGATAGCAACAGCTTTAACGAATCGATTCCTAAAATCGAGACAACCGATTGCCAAGGGGTCGTCATCGCCACGTTATTTAAAGAAAGAGTATTGGCCCTGACACAACGATTAGACCAGAAAGGCATTCCATATATATTAATCGATTCTTTTATTGATCACACTAATTGTATTTCTTATTACGGAACGCACTCGTATGATTCCGGTTACATAGCAGGACGTCTTTTATTCGAGCAAATCCGTCAAGAGGACGATATAGTGATCTTCCGTTTCACCCGTAAGGGAGATTCTTGTTCTACACAGGTACAGAGGCGTGAGGAAGGATTTCGGGATTATCTTGCCAAGACCCCGTTTAAAGGAAAAATTCATTTGCTGCATGTTCATGCGGATGATAGAGAGGAAAACAAGAGGTCGCTGAATACCTTTTTCGAGAAATACCCCCAAGTAAAAATCGGTATCATATTTAATTCCAGGGCCTACTCTTTAGGAGATTATTTAAGCAGCGAACGGCCAGATCATCCTTTCAAGCTACTTGGCTACGACGTGATAGAACCCAATGTCCGTTATCTGAAAAACGGATTGATCACCCATTTGATAGCTCAACGCCCGGAGGTACAAGGGTATCATTGTATCAAGGCCCTTTTCCGGCATTTGATTCTCAAGGAAAAAATAGAGCCGGTCAATTATATGCCGATCGATATCTTGGTAAAGGAAAATATACAATACTACAATAATTATATATAATGAATTCCTTATTTAGCGTAAAAGAGAAAGTAATTCTGTTGACCGGAGGCTATGGTATATTAGGAGCCTGCATGGCCAAACATTTGGCAAAGGAAGGTGCATACGTCGTAATCCTAGGACGAAACGAACAAAAAGGAACCGAATTGGCCCGTGAGATAAAGGCAGAAGGAGGCGAGGCTTTATTCTTGATTTCAGACGTGCTAGATAAAACATCGCTAGAGCAAAACAAACAAGAGATCTTGAAAGCGTACGGAAGGATTGACGTTTTAGTTAATCTGGCCGGAGGTAACCTGGCCGGGGCGACCATCCCTCCCGATAAGAGTATTTTTGACCTGGATGTCGATGCTTTCCGGACTGTCGTGGATTTGAATTTATTCGGAACGGTACTGCCTACAATGGTCTTCGCCGAGGTCATGGTGAAACAGGGAAAAGGTAGTATCATCAATATTTCATCAGAATCATCTCTACGGCCATTGACCCGTGTGGTTGGTTACGGATGCGCAAAAGCAGCTATCAATAATTTCACGCAATATATCGCGGGAGAACTCGCTATCAAATTCGGAGAAGGATTACGAGTGAACGCCATGGCCCCGGGTTTCTTCCTTACCGACCAAAACCGGGTATTGATGAGTAATCCGGACGGATCGCCCAGCGACCGTTGCCAAACGATTGTCGCGCACACACCGTTCCGCCGCTTAGGAAAACCGGAAGAGTTACTCGGTACTTTGCAATGGTTGGCAAGCGATGCCTCCGCATTCGTAACAGGTACCGTAATACCTATAGACGGAGGGTTCGATGCCTTCTCGATCTAACAAACATAAATCATAATTTATAAACTATAAATCAAAGATGTATCTATGTGAACAGACTTGGCGTTGGTACGGACCGAATGATCCTGTCAGCCTTTGGGACATCCGTCAAGCGGGTGCCACCGGTATCGTAAATGCGTTACATCATATTCCGAATGGGGAAGTTTGGACCACGGAAGAGATTCAAAAAAGAAAAGCACTGATCAAATCTGCCGGATTAAGATGGAGTGTCGTTGAGAGTGTGCCCGTACACGAGCATATCAAAACGCAAACAGGAAACTTCCAAACTTATATAGAAAACTACAAACAAAGCATTCGTAACCTAGGGGCCTGCGGTATCCGGGTCGTTACTTACAATTTCATGCCGGTATTGGATTGGACCCGGACTGATTTGGCCTACACGATGCCAGACGGTTCCAAGGCCCTGCGCTTCGAACGCGCGGCTTTTATGGCGTTCGATTTATTTATATTGAAACGACCGGAGGCTGAATCCGAATATACAGATGCCGACAAAGCGAAGGCCAAGGCTCGCTATGATTCAATGAGTGAGGAGGAACGCCACTTATTAGTTCGCAACATGATTGCCGGATTACCCGGATCGGAAGAAAGTTTCACGATTGATCAGTTTAGGGAAGCATTAGAGCGTTACAAAAATATCGACGCGGAGAAACTTCGCTCGAACTTGATCTATTTCCTACAAGAAATCACTCCCGTGGCAGATGAGGCCGGCGTTAAACTTGTCATCCACCCGGATGATCCCCCTTACTCTATCCTTGGGCTCCCCCGTATCTTAAGCACAGAGGAGGATTTCAGAAAATTGATAGAGGCTGTACCAAACCCGAGTAACGGACTCTGTTTATGTACGGGTTCTTTAGGAGTTAGAAGCGATAATGACTTGGTTGGAATTATGGAACGTTACGGAGACAGGATTGATTTCGTCCATTTCCGTAGTACGCGGCGAGACTCTGAGGGTAATTTCTTTGAGGCGAACCATCTAGAAGGTGATGTAGATATGTATGGTGTCATGAAGGCTTTACTGGAATTGCAACAACGTAGGAAATGCTCTATCGCCATGCGACCAGATCATGGACATCAAATGATTGATGATCTAAAGAAGAAAACTAACCCGGGATACTCCTGTATCGGACGCTTACGAGGGCTGGCCGAGCTACGGGGATTGGAGATGGGTATCGCCTTATCCCTGTTCAAAAGACATTGAAAAGACGGAGTCTTACAGTTACCGCAGTACTGTGTACGAAGTACCGCAGTACCGTGACTAAAGTACGACAGTACTCCGTACGAAGTATTGTGGTACTCAGCACGTAAGTACTGGAATACTCCGTACAGAGTACTACCCTATTTATAGCACAAGGCTACTCCGACCCAATGGGGGAACATCACAAACCGAACAAACGGGGAATCAATAAGCTTAAATCCGGCAAGAACGCCACCAAGAACAAGACGATAACCATCGCCGCAAACATCGGCAGCAACGGACGGATCACCTGGTCAATCTTTACCCCAGCCACACTACAGCCGATAAACAATACCGAACCCACTGGCGGAGTACACAATCCTACACAAAGGTTCAGTACCATCATGATCCCAAAATGCACAGGATCCATCCCTAATTGCCCCGTCGCTATCGGCAGGAAAATAGGAGTAAAGATCAAGACAGCAGGTGTCATATCCATAAAAATCCCGACAATCAACAAGATCACATTAATAAGCACCAAAATCACGACAGGATTATCACTTATACTTAAAAGAGCATTACTTACCGTCTGAGGAATGTTCTCATAGCTCATGATCCAAGACAACCCTGTACAGGTCGCCACCAAAAGAAGAACAATAGCTGTTGTCTTAGCCGATTGTAATAACACTTTCGGTAATTTAGACCATGTAAGTTCCTTATAGATAAAAGCGAGAACCAACGCATACAACACGGCGATCGCAGAAGCCTCTGTAGCGGTAAACAATCCTATCAAAATACCACCGATCACGATCACCAATAACATCAAGCTAGGTATCGCCCTAAAAAACACTTTTGTCGCCTCCGAGAACGGAACACGTATACCAACCGGATACCCTTTTCTCGCAGCGAACATCGCAGCCACGATCATGATAGCTATCCCTGTAAGAATCCCTGGAAGATAACCAGCCATAAACAAAGCGGAAACAGAGACTCCTCCACTCGCTAAAGAGTAAACAATCAAGACATTACTTGGAGGTATCGTCATTCCCGTCGTAGCGGAGGATATATTTACGGCAGCACTGAAATTCGGATCATAACCAGCCTTCTTCATTTCCGGTGCCATAATACTCCCTATAGCCGAGGCTGCTGCAGCGGCAGAGCCACTGATCGCTCCAAACAACATATTCGCCATGACATTGACCACCGCCAACCCACCGGGTAACCGCCCAACCAATACCTTAGCGAAATCTATCAGACGCAAAGCGATACCTCCGCTATTCATGATATTTCCCGCCAATATAAAAAACGGGATCGCCAATAAAGCAAAGCTGTCCAGCCCCGAAGCCATACGCATCGCATAAGTCGTAAAGGCGGGAAGAGAATCTATATTCACGAGCATCGTCAATACACCCGCCACACCGATGCTATACGCTACCGGGACTCCGGCCACTAGCAAGAAAAAGAAACTTATCACTAATACGAGTATACCTATAATATCCATATCATCAATCGTTTAAGGAATAGAAGAACGAAATAAGGATATAGCATTATCTATCGCATAATAAGCGGTAAGTAATCCCCCTAGCGGTAATGCCAAATACACATATCCCAAATTAATCTCTAGAGAAGCAGAAGTAACTCCCAAATAAAAACGAGTATACACCAACCAAGTCCCTCCTATAATCAATACAAATACAGCGAACAAGAACACGATCAAAAAGATAAATAGCCGCAAAAGCTTTCTTCGGGAAGCAGGAATATGTTGAAGTAACAAATCAATCGCCAGATGCTCATCTTTTCCTGATACATAAGCAGCTCCTAACAATCCTACCCAAATTAATAAATAACCAGCCAACTCGTCTGTCACGGAACTCGGAGAAACCAGTATATACCGGCTTAATACCTGCCATAGCACATCTATGACTAAAAAAGCCATCAAGGAAATCAATGATAGCTCCAATCCTTTATCAATTATCTTTCTCATGGGTATTCTGTATTTGATCTATTAAATCATGAAAAACCGGATTATTCTTAAAACGCTCAATCATCGGGGCCGCGGCATCCATAAACGGCTGTTTATCTGGGTAAATAATTTCCACACCATGTTCTTCCATCTCCTTAAGTGATTGTTTCTCTTGCTCTGCCCAAAGTTTCCGTTGGTAAACAGCCGCATCATCAGCGGCCTGTCGCAGCCAATCACGCTCTTGCTCCGTCAACTTCTGCCAAGTAGCCAAACTAATAATGATTACATCCGGACACATCGTATGCTCGTTGACCGAATAGTATTTTACGACCTCATGATGGAACGCGGTTGTCACAGAAGGCGTATTATTCTCGGCACCATCTACAACGTTACTTTGTAAAGCGGTATACAGCTCCCCCCAATCCACGGGAGTAGCAGAGCCTCCGAAAGTTTTCATCATTTCCACGGCTATCGGGCTTTTTTGTACACGGATTTTCAAGCCTTTTAGATCCTCGGGAGTACAAACCGGCTTGTTTACCGTATAAAAGCTACGGGCTCCCGAATCAAAATAAGCAAGCCCCCTAAACCAATAAGGCTCGGTCGACTCCAATATCCGTTTACCTACCGGACCATCCAATACCTCAAAAAACTGATTACGGGAATGGAATAAATAAGGTATACCAAATACCTTGAAAGGATCGGCAAACCCCTCCAATGCGGCAGAAGAGACTTTCGTGATATCAAGGCTCCCTATTTGAAGTAACTCTATACATTGATTCTCGGCTCCCAATTGAGCAGAAGAATAGATATCCATGCTCATTTTCCCCTCGGACAACTCCTTCAAACGTTCGTTCATATAAATCAACCCCAAATGGACAGAATGGCTGGGCGGCAATCCATGTGCCAATTTCAGCACCCTTACATCCTTCGCTCCTTCCTTACACGAAAAAGAAAGAGATATACACATCAGGAATAACAGACCGTTTTTTAGAATTTTCATATTAGACACGTTAACAATTCATTGTTTACCGACAAATATAAGGGAAATAATCAAATTGTGCACGTACACAGAAGAAAAAAGTGGCCGCTTTCTTCCTGCCTATATTCACATACGGAACAAGAAGAGTACGGCCTTGATTTAACCTATTTCTCTAATGTTATGATGAAACATCGAGACGGTCAAATGTAGAAACTATATAAGTGCCCGGCCTTACATCAGCCGTGATCTTATTTCACAAAATCGTGAAACTTATTCACACCTCTTTTCTTTAATAGCCATTTACGTATTTCTTCTATGTCTTCCTTGTCCGCTTCTATAGTGATTGAATAACGCCGGGAATCATCCGCAAGATACACTTCCCGTAAAAAATCATAAGCCAAGACTTCCGATATTCGCAGTAGTAAATCAACGTCTATACTGCTTCGCTTAAATATCTTATAAATATTGGTACGTTCATAATGTAACGCTTGAGCAAAATCGGAAACCGAAAGCCCCCGTTCTTCCATTTTATCTTTTATTAATGAACCGATATGTATTTCCTTCCGTTCTCCCATATACAAAAGCTGTTTTTAAGGTAATCTTATTTCACGAACAAATCCACATCTTAGAAAAGGTGTGTTACGCTTTACCTTAAACCCGTCAAACTGCGGCACGACCAAATGCCTTGTACACAACAGAAATAAAGCAAAGGAACACACCAAATACAGGTGTATTCGCATTGTCTATTTCTCTGTGTACTTAAAAATTGGTCGTTTTCAGTTTAGAGAAATACCAGCAAATACAATATCTTCATCTCACTTGATCAAAAAGACAAGCTTATCTCTCAATCATTATGTAATATCTCTATTTTACCTTTACAAAGGTAGACAAATTCGAGTATCTGAAAAAACACAAAGAATAAAAAGAAGTATAAACATATCGGAAATATAGACTGTTGAAAAGGGCTTTTTTATACTTTTGTAATAAAACAATATCTAATGACATCTAAAATACATAATGGAACACTTTTCTCTGCGCTCATTTTATTTGCGTCTTGCTGTACACAAAAAACTACTCCACGTCCGGATACTCTCGATATAGTAGATTTCCCTACAGCGTATGTTCCCCTTCCTGCCAAGGATTTCAAATTCATATTGCCAGAAGTTCCGAAACTAGAGGTTTGTCATTCTCCCAGGAAAGATATTACGGAAGACTTTACATCTCGTGATAAAAGCTTGATAGCGGTCAAAGATCCCAAACTATTCAATGAAAATAACACGGAAATTATTGATCTATCCCTGATCCCTGCCAATGAATACGCGTTTCCACTTCCTAACGGGAACGTGATTTCTCCTTATAAAGGAAAAAGAAGGCACCATTCCGGAGTGGATATCAAGACTTTTGCTAATGATACGATCGTATCTGCTTTTGATGGTATTGTCCGGATGGCGAAACCATTTGCTGCCTATGGCAACGTTATCGTTGTCCGGCACTATAATGGATTAGAAACCGTCTACAGTCATAACTCCAAAAACTTGGTTAAACCTGGAGACCGCGTCCTCGCCGGGCAAGCCATCGCCCTAACCGGACGTACAGGCAGAGCTACTACCGAGCATTTACATTTTGAGACTCGTATAAACGGAGTTCATTTCAACCCGAATATCATCTTCGACATGGCTAAAAGGAAATTACACTCAAAATGTCTGGTTTGTACTCAAAAAGGAAATAATGTAATCGTCAAATCAGTTGATATATTACCTCATCAAAAGGCTGGTCCATATGTTCCACCCTCTTCTTTATAAGGAGGTTACAACAAAAAGAAAAGGTCTCACGGAAATTCCGTAAGACCTTTTTCCTTTTCGTGGAGATGGAGAGATTCGAACTCTCGTCCAAACGAGGAACTAATTTGCTTTCTA
>NZ_CANTZW010000013.1 GCF_947855115.1 uncultured Parabacteroides sp. | reverse complement strand
GACATAGTCTTATCAGAACCAAGTACAAGATTACAAATAAGTATCCAAATATAAACAAACATCGTTACATATCACAAATGTACAAAAAAATGTAAACCATTAATGCATATCCTTGAAATCTAGTTAATTTAATTTGTGTGAGAAAAGGATGATCTCATTAACTTTCCTATTTATATATAATATATTGATAAAGATTGGAATGGTCGCTTTTATTAATTATCCTATAGGGTGGCCACATTGACATGCCTAAGAGAGACTTATTGTATATTTCCATATACACTTTTACTACCTGATCAGGTTTCTGGAGAAACACGTATGTGTTTTTCAAAAAACATGTACGACCTTTTCGGAAAACATGTACGACCTTTTCGGAAAACATGTACGACCTTTTCGGAAAACATGTACGTGTTTTCCGGGAAATATAATCTTGTTTTTTGCAATTGATTTTCAATAGTTTACAATTCTATTTCGTTTATATGCTTATTGTTTGGAATTTTTGGGGGAATATAATGAAAATGACCTAGCGGTTATTTTTGAATATCTGGTTGAGAGATATAGCGTGCTGCGTCTCCTTTGTCTGATAGTGATTTAAGGGAAGAGACGGGGCACGCCCCGTCTCTACAAATAGGAGATTATTTTATAAATGGATGATTAATAAATGAGTGGTTATTTCATAAATGGATAGTTATTTTATAAATGAGCGGTTATTTTATAAATGGGTGGTTATTTTATTTCGATGTTAACCTTTTGTTTGATGTCCGAGGCGGAGGCTCCTAGTTGGAGGATGAATTCGCCGGGTTCTACGACGAATTGGCCTTGGGACTCGCTATAGAAGGCTAAAGAGGATACGGGGATGTCTAATGTGACTTGCTGGCTCTCGCCGGGTTTGAGGAAGACCTTTTTGAAGCCTTTTAATTCCTTGACCGGACGTAGTACGGAGCAAACCGGATCACTGACATACAATTGGGCAACCTCGGCACCTTCACGGTCTCCGGTATTGGTTAAGGTGAAAGTCGCTTGGATCGTGTCCGCTTGATCGTAAGTCTTTTTATCCGTATTCAGGTTGGAATAGCTGAATGTCGTGTAGGATAAGCCGTAACCGAACGGATAAACGACCGGGAGACCTTTCGTGTCGAACCAACGGTAACCTACCAAGATATCTTCCTCATAATTCACCTTCAAATCCCTACCGGGGAAGTTTCCCAACGCATGCGCCGGAGATTGATCCAAGCTCACAGGAGTGGTGAACGGCATCTTACCGCTCGGGTTCACTTTGCCGGATAATACATCCACCAAGGCATTTCCTCCTTCCATACCGTTGAACCAAGCCCAAACGATAGCGGGGGAACAAATATCCACGGCAGCCATATTCAGCGGCGAACCGGCGATCATGACCACGATCGTACGAGGATTCGCCTTTACCACCTCTTGAATCAACTCTACCTGCCCATATGGGATGTCCATGTTCAGGCGGTCGAACGACTCGGTATCATAATCATGGTTCAAGCCACAAACCAAAAGAGCCACGTCACTCGTACGGGCCATTTCTACCGCCTCTTTCAATAACGCGTCGCTTTCCTGTGTCTTGGAAGAGAAAGTACCGGAGCTCTGTCCGTTATTACTTCCTTCGATGAAGGTAGAGAGTTTCTCATAACCTTGAGCAAAACGGATATCCACCTTATCCCCCCATTTCGCACGAAGGGCCTCCAGCGGAGTTACCTCGTAAACCGCCTTGATCTCGGAGCTCAAGCCACCATTGGAATGCTTGCGGGTAGCGTTATCGCCAATTACCGCCAGGCTCTTGATAGAGGAGAAATCCAACGGGAGAAGATTATCCTGGTTTTTCAACAGTACGATGGCTTCGGCAGCCGCGTCGTAAGTGGCCTGCTGATGCTCCTTCGTGTTCATGGAACCGGGGCCGAAACGCTTCTCCGGGTCCAAGACATTCGTCTTGATCATCACACGTAATACATCGCCTACCTTCTCGTCCACCAAGCTCATAGGAACCTTACCGGACTTAACGGCCTCGATCAAGGGATTGGCATAATACCAATCCTCATACTTGTCGATCAATGTACCCATTTCCAGATCCAAACCGGCTTCCATGGAAGGAACCGTGCTATGGGCGGCTCCCCAGTCGGTTACGTATACACCATCGAATCCCCATTCATCACGAAGGATCTTACGAACCAAGTAGTTATTCTCCGCGCAGAATTCCCCGCGGAATTTATTATAAGCGGCCATTACCGTCAAAGCGCCTCCCTCCTGTACCGCCGCCTTGAAAGCGGGCAGATAAATCTCACGCAAGGCACGCTCGCTACAGTCCACATCAATGGTCGTACGATTCGTCTCTTGGTTGTTCACGGCGAAATGCTTTACGCTACAAGCCACGTCACGGCTCTGCAAACCCTTGATATAAGCGACCGCCAATACGGAGTTCATATAAGGGTCCTCGCTCATATACTCAAAGTTACGGCCACAAAGCGGAGAGCGAATGATATTCACGCCCGGGCCCAGCAATACGTCCTTCTTACGCCAACGGGCCTCCTCGCCCAACACCTCGCCCCGGCGATAAGCCAACTCCGGATTCCAAGCGGCGGCAAAAGCCGTGCCGGTAGGAAAATAAGAAGCGGAATCGTTCGTCCAACCCGCATACGCCCAGTCATGGCGATTAATCTCCGCACGTACCCCGTGAGGCCCGTCGCTCAAGCTCCACTCTGGAATACCCAGACGCTCCACTCCGGCAACATAGAATTTTGAGTTGCCGTGCAACAACCCGACCTTTTCCTCCAAGGTCATTTTCTTAATCAGTTTCTCGATACGTTTCTCCATTTGTACCTTCTCTTTATCCGTGACCTGCGAGCTCGCGGTAGCCGCGCTCAAGAAAAGCCCGCAAGCAATCACACTCATTATCTTTTTCATTTCTTTTATATTTACAGGTTCTTTATTGAGCTTGAATCGTTATTGTCGCCTCGGGCAACCCCTCGGCTACAGCTTTTAAATGGATGTCGCCTTTTCCACCCTTGCTCCGGATCACGGCCAAGGCTTTTCCGTAGTAAGCTTGCCGTTTCGGTTTCCGCAGGCTGTTCGGGTCATTCGGATTTCCGTTGTCCGTTCCGGCGATCTCACCCGGTCCCTCTACGGAGAAACGGATCAATGGGGTAGCGTCGGGAACCAGATTACCGTCGATATCACATACATCTACAGTAATAAACGATAAGTCCGAACCATCGGCCTGGATGACGCTACGATCCGGGGTCAAGACCAAGCGGGCCGGTTCGCCTGCCGTATGGATCTCTTTCACCAAGACCTCCTTACCCTTCAAGCGAGACACGGCTTTCAAGGTTCCGGGCGTGAAAGGCACACGCCAAGAGACATGGTAGGTACTATCCGTTTTCTGCCGTACGCCCAGGCTCTTCCCGTTTAGGTATAATTCTACCTCATCGGCATTGTTATAATACGCCCAGATATCCACCGGTTCGCCTTCTTCCCAATTCCAATGCGGGAAAAGGTGCAATACGGGCTCATCCGTCCATTCGCTCTTATACATATAATAGATATCTTTCGGGAATCCCGCCAGATCCACGATACCGAAGAAACTGCTCCGGCTTGGCCACCAATACGGGGTAGGTTCTCCCAAGTAATCGAAACCCGTCCAGACGAACAGGCCCGATACATGCGGAAGCGTCTTCACGAGATGCCAAGTCTTCTCGTGCGTAGAACCCCAAGGTACGTGGCAATTATCGTAAGAGGAACAAACATGCTCGGGAGCCTCGAAAGGCTTGTCCCACGATTCCGGACGGATATAAATATGATCGGAGGGCATCTCATAATAACCACGGGTCATCAAGGCCGAGGTAGATTCGCTCACGATCAGTTTCTTCCCGGGGAAATTCCGGAGGAACGGCTCGAAATATCGCTCATGGTAGTTGAAGCCCAGCACATCCAAGGCATCCGAGCGAAACAAATGGTTCTCCGGGTTCACCTCGTTATTGCCGGCGGTAACGACCCGGGAGGTATCCAGACGCTTCACGATAGCCGCCAAATGACGGGTGATCAAGGATTGGCGGCTAAGGGTAGTATCCTTCAGCAAAGCGGGATCAATGGCATGACCGGCATTCAAGATCAAGTTCGCCGCTTGCAGATCCAGTTCCGTAGCGTCGGCATGGCTCCATTGCTCAAGTACCTCATTACCGATACTCCACATGAAAATAGAGGCATGATTCCGGTCGCGTAAAATCTCGTCCGTCAAATCCCGCTCGTGCCACTCATCGAAATACCGGGCGTAATCATACGGAGACTTGCGGCGTTCCCACATATCGAAAGATTCATCTTGTACCAAAAAGCCCATACGGTCGCAAAGATCCAGCAACTCGGGGGCCGGGGCGTTATGGCTGGTACGGATCGCGTTCACGCCCATCTCCTTCATGATCTGTAGCTGACGTTCGATAGCCCGTGTATTCACGGCGGCGCCCAGACAGCCCAGATCATGATGTAGGCAAACGCCTTTTATCTTCAAGGGCTTATCATTCAAATAAAAGCCGGTAGCGGAATCCCAACGGAACGTACGCAGCCCGAATACCGTCTCGTAACGGTCTACTACCCTACCGGCCACTTTCACTTCCGTGACAGCCGTATAGAGCGTGGGAGAATCGGGACTCCAAAGTTCAGGGTACGGGATCGAGAACCGATGATCCACAGATGCTCCCCCATACGGATGCCGGATGCCCTCGTATACGGAATCCGGACGCTCTTGTATACGTCCATCGTATGCCCCCGTACACGGTATCCGCAAACAAGCATTTACGGGCGGTGTAATCGAACGTCTCGCGTTGTCGTAAATAGAGGTGGATATCTCGGCCTCCACATCTTCCGTCCCATTATTTCGTACTCTTACCTCCAAGGCGAAGGTAGCCTCCTCCGACGAGATCTTCATATCATGCACGAAAGTGCCCCAGTTGTCCACATGCACCGGATTCACCTTAACCAGCCATACGTTGCGGTAAATACCGGAGCCGGAATACCAGCGGGAATTCGGCTGCTCGCTATTATCTGCCTTCACGACAATTACGTTCGGCTGGCTTCCATATCTCAAATAAGGTGTCAAGTCATAACGGAACGATACATAACCATTCGGACGGAATCCCAGCGAATGTCCGTTGATCCAGACCTCGCTATTCCGGTAAACCCCGTCGAAATCAACATAGATAACCTTACCTCGATCCGTTTCCGGAAGGGTAAATGTCTTTCGGTACCAACCTATCCCACCCGGTAGCGCGCCACCGCCCGGGGTAGACGGGTTATCGAGAGAGAAATCTCCCTCTATGCTCCAATCATGGGGTAAGGATAAGATACGCCAAGTGGAATCATCGCTGTCCGGGGATGAATAATCCTGAACGCTATCCGACAAGGCAAATTTCCAGTTGTCATTCCATGAGCTACGTTCACGTACCTGTTCCCCTACAGAGGAACAGGCCGTGAACAATAAGCCCAGAAGCCAAACGAATGGCCAATTCATCAGTGGTCTCATTAGCGATTATATAGTTTAATTGATACTACCTACCCAGTTGTAGAGACGGGGCGTGCCCCGTCTCAGCACAGACTGTCAGCACAGACTGATAGGTATTATTTACTGATAGGTATTATTTACTGATGGATATTATTTAAAGTTACCATTTAGAGGGGTTGAGACGGGGCACGCCCCGTCTCTACAACTAGAGGTTTGCCTTGGTAAGATATTGTCACGTTCTTGCCTGCGGGGTTCTCCGGCGTGATGAGACGTACCGTGATCTGGCGTTCGCGGATCATGCCCGGATAGTTACCCTCTTGGGCACCGATCGTGAGCGTTCGCCTCGCGTCATCATAAACAAACGGGATGGTAGCGTAATTTCCTTTCTCGTAATCGTAGGTCACGCCATTATCCTCATATAAGGTGAAGGAGCCGTCGGCACCGGCGTAAACAGAGACGGTCAGGTCTTTCTGCTCCTCTTTCGTAGACTGGATTACCTTTCCGGTCGGGACGATAGAACCGGCTCTCACGAACAAAGGCATACGCTCGTAAGGAGCATCCACGTTCATTGTCGTCCCGCCTTGTATACGCTTGCCGTTGTAGAAATCGTACCAAATGCCTGCCGGGAAGTACACCTCACGGTTACGAGCCTTATACTCATACACCGGACATGCCATGAAGGCCGGGCCAAACATGAACTGGTCGTCTATATCGTAAGTATTCTTATCGTTCGAATAATCCATTACCAAGGCACGCATGATCGTATAATCCTCAAAATACGTCTTCGAGGCCAAGCTATAGATATACGGCATCAGTTGATAACGCAAGTCCGTATAATATTTCATCGATTGGTAAGTAGGTGTTCCCTCCGGGGCGATATTATAAATCTCACGGCAGGGATATTGTCCATGGCTACGGAACAACGGGCAAAAAGCCCCGAATTGATACCAACGGTTGTTTAACTCCCGCCATTCCTTCAGATCCTCGCTACCTTCCTTGGCACTCATATAACGGTTCTCCACGCTGAAGCCACCGATATCCATCGTCCAATAAGGAATACCGGACATGGCGAAGTTCAAGCCGGCGCTGATCTGCGCTTTCATATCCTCCCAGCGAGTACCGATATCGCCACTCCATGTAGCGGTAGAGTAACGTTGCTGGCCGGCAAAACCGGAGCGGGTCAACAAGAATACACGGTCATCCGGATTTACGCTACGTTGCCCGTCGTAAATCGCCTCGGCGTTCTCCAAGGCATAAGCGTTGAAGTATTTCGTGGAAGGGCCCAGATAAGTCGGTCCGCAAAGCGACTTACGGTATTCGATATCCGTATTATCCTGTACGTTCGGCTCGGAAGCGTCCATCCACCAAGCGTCGATACCCAAGGAATACAGGTGCTCGTTCATCTGTTCCCAGAAAAGCTTGCGGGCTTCCGGGTTGTACGCATCATAGAAAGAACCGATATAACCCGGATAAATCCAGTCGCGGATACTGTCCTTGATCGCCTGCTGGTACATGGCGCCCAGCGCATCCAATTCCTTATAATGCTCTGTCGTATAATAGAACTTCGGCCATACGGAGATCATGATACGGGCATCCTTATCGTGGATTTCCTGGATCATGCCTTTCGGGTCCGGGAAGCGTTCCTTATCAAACTCATGGCTACCCCATGCGTCTACCGGCCAATAGCTCCAGTCTTGAACGATCACATCCAAGGGAACCTGCCGTTCGCGGTATTCGTTCAAGGCGGTCAACAACTCCTCTTGTGTCTTATAACGCTCGCGGCTCAACCAGAATCCCATCGCCCATTTCGGCATGATCTGGCTCTTGCCCGTGACCGTGCGGTAACCGCTGATCACCTTATCCATAGAAGACTCTCCATTGATGAAGTAGTAATCGATATCATCCCCCATCTCCGACCAGAAAGCCAACTGCTCTTGCTCCTCCTCCGGTAACGGAGACAGAACCTTCAAACCGATATAGGAGACATCGCCATCCGGCAACCACTCGATCCGGATCGGGTAACGTTTACCCTTTTCCAGATGGGCCGTAGCCTTGTAATCATTCGGGTTCCAGGCCGCACGCCAACGTTCGGGAATAATCTCTTGGTCATCCACAAATACCTTGGTATAACCGGCGTAATGCAACTTGAAATGGTAAGTACCGGTCTCCTTTGCCTCGATCTCGCCCTCCCAAGTGGCAGAAGCGCTCGGTTTCGGGAAACCTGCCGGCAACTTCTTGATGGTTTTCAGATTCTCATAATCTACCTTATCCTCATCCCGTTTGATCAAAACGGAATTCCTTGTCTTATCCTTATAGTAAGTAGCGGTCAACGCCCCTTCCTTACCATCTTTTCCGTATAGACCAAAGACATCGCCCAAATCAACATACGGACGCTTGTCTCCGAAACGGCTCAAGGAATAGTTATGCCAAAGCACGCCGTAGCCTTTTGAGGAAACGATAAACGGCACGCTCACCTTCGTGTTATATTGGAAAAGCTCCTCATTCTTACCTTTGTAGTTGAACTCATCGCTCTGATGCTGTCCCAGGCCGTAAAGTCCTTCTTCGTCCTCGCTCTCAAATACCTGACGCAAGGTATAGCCTTTGGTTCCTTCCACCTCGATTGGCGTAAACTCCTTGCCTCCGTTTGCTTTCTCACGGAGGATCGTGCGTCCGTTGGCATCGGTAAAGCGAACTTCTCCGGTTTCCCGGGAAAGACGGGCTTGTGTAGTCCGCGTACTTACGATGATCGTATCACCCGAGGTCGTTATCTGAAACGATGGGACGGGCAACGATCTCGTATCCTCGATCAAGTTTATTTGGTTGGAGAACTTACCATCCGGGGAAGCGATTACCCGGATAATATTATCGGAGATTACCTCCAGTTTAACAGCTTTCGCCTGTCCGGAACGGATATCGGCTACCAAACCGTTCTCTACCTTCCGGTAAGCGGAATCAGTCATACAGGAAGTCAGCAGGGAAAGCCCTAACGTGAATACCGCGATGTGTTGTTTCATATTCTATAGATTCTTTAATATTTCCGATTAGCGATGAGTCCGAACAGGTTTTTCCATACAAGAAAAAATGGTTCTTCATTCGTTGGCAAAATTAAAGGGTTCACCGCAGACAGGAAGCTACAAATGTTTTGAGTTACGGGGAGAACCGTAAAAAGACAGGGGGAAGAATGTTTATTTTAAGGGGATATTTTGTTATATCCCCTGATTATGTGACGCTTATTAAGTAAAAGCTTACTTATGATAGTCTGAGGGTAACCTTCCGAACTCATCCTTAAAATACTTCCGGAATAGCTTCACGTCATTGAAACCACACTCCAGAGCGACCTCGTTCACCCGCATCTGGCTCTTCTCCAACAACTGTGCCGCATGCTTTAAGCGAACCGTACGGATCAACTCCACCGGAGTCTTACCCGTGATGGAAAGACATTTCTTGTAGAAGTTCACACGACTCATGCCCATTTCCCGGCTCAACCGCTCTACGGACAACTCCGGATTGGCGATCTGCTCCTCGATATAGGCGATGGCCTTACGCATCAACTCCTCGTCTATGGAGCTAGCTTGTACCTCTGTCAGGGCGATACCCATGGTAGAAGACTGCATAAAGGCTTTTTGCATCTTCTTCCTCATCTCAATCAAATGCCGTATCTTCAAGAGAAGCATCTCCATATTGAAAGGTTTGCCGATATAATCATCCGCACCGGCTTCCAGACCGACTAGTTGGCTGTCTTTAGCCGACTTTGCCGTCAGCAGGATCACCGGGATATGGGAAGTCCGGATGTCTCCCTTTATCCGGCGGCACAAGGTGATGCCATCGGTGACAGGCATCATCACATCGCTGATAACCATATCCGGCAGTTCCTCTAGAACGAGCTTCCACGCATCTTCCCCATCCACCGCCGTAAGAACCGAATAAACATTACTCAAACTTAATCTCATGAATTCCCGGAAGTCCGTGTTATCGTCTACGACCAGCAATGTTGGTCTTCCCACCGGAGACGTATCTTTATCAATCCCCCTTTCCTCAACCGGAGATCGCACATCGCCTTCGGCAACTCCTTCCGGGGCAGAAATGATATCTTGATTATCCAAGGGGATCACCGGTAGCGTAACCGTAAAGGTACTGCCCGCTCCCGGTTCGCTTTTCACGGTTATCGTCCCATGGTGCATCCGTACGAATTCCCGGCATAGGTGCAGGCCGATACCCGTACCGACCGCGGGATTGTCTTTATCCGGGGAAACCACCTGATAAAAGCGGTCGAATATAGCTTCTTGTTTATCTACCGGGATGCCGATACCGCTATCCGATACCTCGATAACCAGTTTGTTCTGGCCTTCCTCCTCCAATCGTAAGCTAAGCGTCACCGAGATGGTACCACCCTCCGGCGTAAACTTAAAAGCGTTACTCAGTAAATTAGAGACAATTTTAAAAACCTTATCCGTGTCAAACTTCATCGAGAGAGACGTGAAGACCGAAGAGAAAGAGAAATGAATCCGCTTTTGCTCCGAAAGCTCCTTGAAAGAATAAGCCACATCACGCACGAACGGGACGATATCGCCGGTAGACAGAACCAAGCTATCCCCTTGCACATCGATCTTGCGGAAATCTAATAGCTGGTTCACCAATTTAAGCAACCGATCAGCGTTCCGATAAATCAATCCCAATATTTGTTGAGACTCCGGGTTTTTCTCCGTTTTCATCAGTTTCTCCAATGGGGTTATGATCAATGTAAGCGGCGTGCGGAACTCGTGGCTCACGTTCGTAAAGAAACGAAGCTTCATCTCGTCTACCGCATGCTGCTGGCGTACCGCGGCCCGTTCTTGCTCTTCCTCCAGCTTCTTTTGCTGAATACGGAAAACAAAACGTATCGCGCCCCACACCAGTAATATACCGGCTATGATATACAACGCTATCGCCCATCCAGTAGCCCAAAACGGGGGCAGGATCGTGACCCGCAAGCTCACGGCCTCCTTGCTCCAGATACGGTCGTTATTCATCGCCCTTACCTTGAAAGTATACGTACCCGGATTTAAGTTCGTATAGGTGATACGCCGCCCCAAGGCATCCACGACAGTCCATTCCGGATCAAAGCCCTCCATCTTGTACGCATATTTATTCTTCAAGGGAAGGAAATAGCAGCAAGAAGAGATGGTAAAGGAGAAATTACGTTCCGTATAATCCAGTTCTAACAGATTGGTACAGGTGATATCTTTATCCAAAATCACATGCCCGTCATACGCCTCTCCCGCCATAACCGGGACATTATTCACCATAAGCCCGGTAATCACCGCCGGTGGAGCATAGCTATTGTAACGTATCCGGGCAGGATCAACGAAAGTAAGACCGTTTGTCCCGCCAAACGCCAACTCTCCCGTTTCCAGCCGGCAAGCGCTATTCACGTTAAATACACGTCCTTGAACTCCTTCATTCTCATCATAGCTATTCCAGTCGAACTTATAATTATTGTCCGTGTCTCGGTTCGGGATGATATTCAACAAGCCATTCTTCGTTCCAACCCAGATCGTATGGTATTTATCCTCAAGGACAGACATGATATTGTTATCCGGCAATCCGGAGGAATGGTCTAGCAGGTACATCTTATCATTTAGCCTATCATATATATGTAACCCGTGATTGCTCCCGATCCAGACCAACTGGCGGCTATCGCAAAATACGACATTGATGATCTGGTCTTCGAACACGGAACGTCCGTCTTTCGTACCGTTAAAAGAAGTAACAGTCCCAGTCTCCGGATCGATCCAGTTCACTCCCAAAGAAGTTCCAACGACAATATTCCCCTCCTCATCCCCGGAAAGACTATAGACGATATCCGAGTTAATCGCGTTCTCCTTATCCCCCATACGGTAATACGTCCATTTCCCGGTAGATTGATCCAAGCAATCCAGCCCGCCTTCCAACGTGCCGATCCACAAGCGGTTCTTGGCATCCACATACAAGCTATACACGCTATTATTGGATAAACCATCCTTACTGCCCGGAACATCCCGATAATGCTTGAAACGCTTCCCGTCAAAGCAAGTCAGCCCGTCCATATAAGTACCCAGCCATAACTTGCCATCCAGATCCTTCGCCATACTAATCACGACATTGCCGGAGATAGCGTTCTCGCTTTCCCGACCCGCCCGGTAACGGACATATTCCTCGGTTTGCCGATCGTAACGTAACAGGCCGTTCCCACTCGTACCGATCCACAGATCTCCCTCCTTATCTTCTACGATACAATTAAAGTCATTATTAAATACATCCCGCATCAGTTCCAAAGGATACCGGATGGTCTGGAACTTAAAAATACTTTCATGATAATAGTTGATACCGTTCTTATAAGTGCCGGCCCACATGATTCCCGTATCATCCCGGTACAAGCAAATCACGCTATTCTGGCTCAAACTTGTTTGGTTAAACGGGTTATTCCGTATATAGCGCATCCGGTCCAAGCGTTTATCCAAGATATTGATACCGCCATGATCGGTAGCGATCCAGATATCGCCGTTTATATCTTCTGCCACGTCGCGCACCATGATAGAAGATAAAGCCACCGGGGTATCTGTCGTATAATGCTTCCATTCCTTGCTCTTGGGATTCAGGCGAAAAACTCCTTTACTATGCCCGGGATTTAAGAAAAACCACAGTTCCCCATCACTATCGGCAAATATATAAAACAGTTGGGCATAAGCGTATTGGGCCAGGTATTCATCCCGATAGACAGATTCCCCGGATGCCTTATCTATTCCTTCTACCACTCCCGAGGAATGGACCACATACAGACGATCGCCCACATCGCTCATATCGCAAACCCGGCCATCCTCTTTCCTCAGCGGGTAAGTGTAAACTTTCCCTCTCGCCTGGTCGTAACGACAAAACTCATTCGTATATGTCGCGAAATAGAGTAACTTATCATTGTCTACAAACACCTTGGCGGGAGAACTTTCCAGACGCAAACTATCTAGTACCTCCTTCTCCGGGACAAAGCGGTCGTTGCCAGGATCATATACGCAAAGTTGGTTTGTATTATAGGTTATCCAGATATGTCCGTCGGCGGTTTCTTGAAGCTCGGAGACATGTTCTTCCCTAAAAGGCAACCCGCTTTCTTTGTATTTATAATGCTTAAACTCATACCCATCAAAACGGTTTACCCCCGAGGTAGTACCCAGCCACATGAATCCCTTCCGGTCTTTCAATATACAAGTGATCTCATTGGAGGACAGGCCGTCTTGTACCCCCAAGCGATTGAATAGAATATCTTCCGTCGCAAGTCCGATCCCTGATACCCCGAAAAACAGGAGAATTATGATAAAGAGTAGAGTTTTCGTTCTCATATTTAGCAAATATAGATATTTCCCAAGAACAAACCAAACCAACCACATATCTAATTCCACGGCAAGCGGGATGCAGTGCCATCGCACCGTACGTACAGCGCTACTGCGACAAGCGTACAATAACGCTGCACGTGCGGGCTACAGTAAACTTACACGTAAAGTATCCATATATAAGAACATGATTATTAAAAATTATCCCGTACATTTGTCATCCGATTGGAATTGAAATGAATAAGGCGCAATGATTGTTGTAAGAGATTTTGACAGACTGATAGGAAAAGAACTGGTGGCTACGATCGGATTTTTCGATGGAGTACATATAGGACACCGTTTCTTGATCGATGAGATGAAGGAGATAGCCAAAGCACGTAACCTGCCGTCGGCCGTGATTACCTTCCCGGAACATCCCCGGGCCGTACTGCATGCGGATTACCAACCGAAACTACTAAATTCTTTCGAGGAGAAGTTACAGCAATTAGAGACTACCGGAGTAGATTTTTGCGTCGTGTTGGATTTCACGATCGAGTTGTCACGGCTTTCGGCCAAGGAATTCATCACCTCTATATTAGCGAAAAGCTTGCACGTAAAAACCTTATTGATCGGATATGACCATCGTTTCGGGCACGATCGGACGGATGGTTTCGAGCAATATGTGGTTTATGGAGCCGAATGCGGTATCGAGGTGCTGAAAGCATCTCCCTATGATGAAGGGAATACGGCCGTCAGCTCTTCCGAGATCCGGAAATTACTACAAGCCGGCGATGTAGCGAAAGCCGCTTATTTATTAACTTATCCGTATCAGTTGCAAGGGCATATCGTCAGTGGCTATAAAGTGGGACGTACGTTGGGATTTCCCACGGCGAACATACAGGTAGATGGGCCTTTTAAAGTCATTCCGGGTATTGGCGTATACGCCGTATGGGTGGAAGTGGAAGGCAGACGATATAAGGGGATGCTTTATATCGGTGACCGCCCGACCCTAAATAATGGAACGAACATATCCATGGAAGTCAATATCCTGGACTTCTCCGGAGATATCTACAATGACAGTATTCGTGTCTCATTCGTCCAATACATACGCGGAGATATCAAATTCGATTCCTTAGAGGCGTTGAAAGCCCAACTGGAGAAAGACAGATGCACCGTAAATAATTTACTGTCCGCTGTAGAGACGTAGCGTGCCGCGTCTCCCACTATCCGATAGTAACTAAATACCCTATTTCAAGAAAGAGACACGGCACGCTACGTCTCTACAACAGAAATGACGATAAAGACAACGAGAACTATAAAATCCCCAAGATAGAATATGGAAAGATATTATGAAGCGATCGATTTATTAAAAGGCATGATCTCCCGTCCGTCTTTCAGCCGAGACGAGACTGCCGTAGCGGACTTCCTGCAAGCAGAATGGCAAAAGGCCGGGCATAAGGTATTTCGTAAAGGCAACAACCTATGGATCATCGCCCCGGATTTTGATTTCGGTAAACCGACTCTTTTGCTTAACTCCCATATAGACACCGTCAAGCCCGCCTCCGGTTGGACTAAAGATCCGTTCACTCCTGAAGAAACCGATGATGACAAGCTATACGGCCTCGGAAGCAACGACGCAGGCGCAAGCGTAGTCTCCCTTTATGAGGCTTTCTGTATCTTAAGCCAAAAGAAACAGCCCTACAACCTAATCTTCTTAGCCTCCTGCGAAGAAGAGGTATCCGGGAAAAACGGTATCGAAAGCGCATTGACCGAACTTCCTCCCATAGCCTTCGCCATCGTAGGGGAACCCACGGGTATGCAACCCGCCGTAGCCGAGAAGGGGCTTATGGTACTGGATTGTACCTCTACCGGAAAGGCCGGGCACGCCGCCCGTAACGAAGGTATCAACGCCATCACGTTGGCCATGAAGGAGATCGAATGGTTCAGTACCTATCAATTCCCGGAAAAAAGCGATTTCCTCGGACCGGTGAAGATGACCGTCACGATCATCCACGCAGGGACACAGCATAATGTTGTTCCCGACAAATGCGAGTTTACCGTGGATATCCGTACCAACGAGTTCTATACGAACGAGCGGCTGTTTGAGTTGATCCAGGAAAAGGTGCATTGCGAGATCAAAGCCCGCAGCTTCCGTCTCAGCTCCACCCGCACGGAGCTGGATCATCCATTTGTCCAACGGGCTATCTTAATGGGCAAAGAACCTTTTGGCTCTCCTACGCTCAGCGATCAGGCGCTCATGCGTTTCCCTTCCGTAAAGATAGGACCGGGAAATTCGGCACGCTCTCATTCTGCCGACGAATTTATCCGAGGCATGGAAATCCGGGAGGCGATCGATACATATGTACGATTATTAGAGGGTTTACAACTGTAATAGTTTTATGCTGAAAAAGATACTGGGAACAATCGGGACACGCTATCTGATAGCCCTTCTTAACCTGGCGCTAATCTTTATCAACGCAAAGGCACTAGGCATACAGGGAGTCGGTATGGTTGGCTTGATTGTCGCATCGGTAAATATCGCCGTAATTTTCAACGGGATACTTAGCGGGGGCACGATCGTTTATTTCATGAACCGCTATTCCATGCGGACGATCTTTCTTCCGGCATACCTTTGGACTTTCGTAGGCTCTGCCATCGCTTGTGTGTTCATGTATTTCACAGGACTTTTACCGACTGCTTATTGGCTGGATATCTATCTGTTGGCGATATTAAACTCGATCGTCGCCGCCAATGCCCGGTTTCTATTGGGAAAAGACAATATCAAGGGGTTTAACCTGACCTTTATCCTACAGGGAGGATTGCTGTTTTTCATCCTCCTCTATCTTTATTATGGGGCAGGCCGGCAAGGGGTACAATCCTATGTGTGGGGACTATATACCACGAATGGCATCGCTTTAGCGGCCAGCTTGGTCATGCTTGTACCTTATCTTTTCAAAGAGACTCCTCGACCGGCAGGAAAACCTCTCTATAAGATATTAAAGGAAATGTTTGCCTATGGCCTATGGGCAGGCGCAGACGGATTAGCGGAGACTTGTACCACCCGTTTGAACTATTTTCTTATAGAACGTTTCAGTGGGTTGGGAGGCGTAGGCTTGCTCGACGCGGGAACAAAAATATCCGAAAGCGTATGGCATATCAGCCGCAGCGTAAGTTTCATAGAATATAGTAATGTAGCCAAGACCACGAACGTGGCCGAGCAAAAGCATATTACCCTGCAACTCTTAAAATTAACTTTCTGCGCCATGACATTTGTAATGGGATGTATTTTACTCATTCCGGAATGGGTATACACAGACTACCTTTTCAGCGCCGAGTTCAAGGGGATACGGAATGTTATAATAGGTTTATCGGCAGGTATTGTCACATTAGGCTGTAACAGCATTGTCGGCCATTATTTCATAGGTAGCGGCAAAATACGATATAGCGCCGCAAGTTCCTGTGTCGGGTTGGTCACATTATTAATAGCCGGATCTATCTTGATTCCTCTTTATGGTATAACCGGGTCTGCTGTCAGTACCAGCATCGCCTTCACGACCATGCTGATCTTTTCCTTGAGCGTATTTATGCGGCAAACCTCAACTACGTTCACGGAGCTTATCCCCAATCGCAAAGACTGGGAATATCTACGACTCAAGTATAAGGAGCGGAGAAAGGTATCATAACATAGACTGCACCTTATAGACAAACTCCATCCAAACCCAATAACGAATCGCTTTTCCCAGGAACATAGAGATCGCGACGATCCATATATTAGCCCGCAGGAAACCCAAAGCGACAGCGATAAAATCACCGATACCGGGAAGGAAAACGAAAAATCCCATCCAAGAGCCTTTTCCTTTGATCCAATCTTGCACCTTCTGTAGTTTCACCGGGTCTAGCTTCAGGTATTTCTCGATCCACTCTACCTTTCCCAACATTCCCAACCAATAGCAGCTCATCCCTCCCAAGAAATTACCAAGCGTAGCGGCGATCATGCAAGGCCAATAGGCCGAACCCGCCAGCAAAACACCTGTCAACACGACCTCGCTGCTGAATGGCAAGATCGTAGCCGCTAAGAAAGAGGCGATAAACACCCCAATATACCCGTAGGCTATAAGAAATTCCATATACGTATAATTAATAGTGCGATAAACATAGCTATCGAGAAATGGAAAAGCCCAAAGATATATTTCCCCCGGTTCACCGTAAAGAAATGGGCGATCAGGATAGACGCCGGTACACAGGCCATTTCCAGAAATTCCTCGGACGATTGCTCATAGATAAAGAACAATCCAAACGACCAAATGGCCATAGCGATCAAAAAAGAAAGAAACTGACGGGTACGCAAATTATCCTCATACTCATGCGTAATGATGTTTAGCGAGGCGACAACCGTTAATCCCGCCACTAAAAAAATCGGTATCCAATCTATGATCCCCGCTCCCAGTAAGGTAAGGAAACGGATCTTGAACAATGAAGCGAAAGGTATGGTAAACGCAGTGAAATCCCGTACCCAAACGCACCAGCCGAAAACAAACCAATAAACGGTCAGGATCCCTAGCAGGGAAGCGACAAACGTACGGACATTCAAAGTCCTGAAATTATACATCCCCAACCAAAACAAGGGCAGGAACCAAAGGATGTGTATCCACAACAGGCTCCCGACACTGATAATCAAGGATGCGTTATAAGCTTTATCCGTAGCGTCCGGGGCATGATAAGAGGTAAACAATTGGTAAAGGGCCAATATCAGGCAAAATACCCCGACCGAGGTCGATTTCAACGGGAAAAAATCCGGATTTGTACTTGTCAACAAGGCATAGAGAAGAAAAGGAAGCAATGTTTTCTCACGGATCAACATCAAGGCATAGTTTGCCCGATGTACCAGGAACGCACCGCCAGCCATCAACAAAAAACCTATCAAATAAGTAAATAACTTACCCGGAAGAACCAGACAAAGAGCATTCCATAAAGGAGGAGCCGTTACCTCTCCATACACGGGATACCCTACCGAATCCACATATCCCACGATCCAACAGAAAATACAAGCGCAAAGCATGTACAAATGGGTCACAGGTGTCGCTATCGTATATTTACGTCCGTAATATGAAGTTGTTCTTCTCGCCATGAAATCTCTTTTATTTAGGGAGTTTTTACGAAAGTACTCTCGCAAGGCATCAAGAGTACTCTCGTTTATTCATGAAATCAGGGTTATAAATCAAACCCGATATCCCGGCGGAAATACTTCTTGTCGAAATCGATTTGCTTGGCTCCGGAGAAAGATCGGGCCAAGGCCTCTTCCTTATCGGCTCCATACGAGCTGACCGCGATCACACGGCCGCCATTGGTCAGGATCTGGCCGTCTGCCAATTTCGTACCAGCATGGAATATTATATTTTCCGAGGATATTTTATCCAAGCCCGTGATTACCTTATTTTTCTCGTAAGCCTCCGGATAACCGCCGCTTACCAGCATAACCGTAACCGCCGCACGAGGATCTTGCACCAACGTACGACTCGCTAAGTTACCTTCCGCCACACCTTCCAGCAAATCCACCAAGTCACTTTGGATACGAAGCATTACCACCTCTGTCTCCGGATCACCCATACGGCAATTGTATTCTATAACCATCGGCTCATTCTTTACGTTGATCAAGCCTAAGAAGATGAAACCTTTATAGTCGATATTCTCCGCTTTCAATCCTTCTATGGTAGGACGGATAATACGCTCGTCCACCTTCGCCATAAATGCCTCATCAGCGAAAGGAACCGGGGAAACGGCTCCCATACCCCCCGTATTCAAGCCCGTATTGCCCTCGCCGATACGCTTATAATCTTTCGCGACCGGAAGCACTTTATAATCGTTGCCGTCCGTCAAGACGAATACGGAGCATTCGATACCGTCCAAGAACTCCTCGATCACTACCGTCTTGCTCGCGTCGCCAAACATTCCGTCCAGCATATCCCCCAACTCTTTCTTGGCTTCCTCCAAGCTATCGATAATCAACACACCTTTACCGGCAGCCAATCCATCCGCTTTCAATACATAAGGAGCGGGAAGAGATTCCAAGAACGCATAGCCTTCCTCTAAATTCTCCGCGGAAATACTCTTATAACGGGCGGTCGGGATATTATGACGCATCATGAACGCCTTGGCGAAATCCTTGCTACCCTCTAGTTGGGCACCTTCCCGGCTCGGGCCGATCACAGGAATAGAGCTTAACGCCTCATCCTTCTTGAAATAATCATAAACACCCTTCACCAACGGATCCTCGGGACCTACCACGACCATATTCACCCGGTTCGCCAACGCAAAATCCTTGATAGCGGCAAAATCATCCGCTTTGATATCCACGTTCGTTCCTGCCAACGCTGTCCCCGCGTTACCGGGAGCGATAAATAACTTATCTACTTTCGGGCTTTGAGCGATCTTCCAAGCGATCGCATGCTCACGCCCGCCAGAGCCTAATAACAAGATATTCATACCTATTCTAATTTTCAATTTTCAATTCTCCATTTTCAATTCCCAAGGTAATCATCGAAATACCTCGTAATCTTCTCATGCAAATGCGGGCGGTCCTTACCGATCACATTATGCTCATGACGGGGATAAACGAAATAGTCCGGATAGGTATCAGCCTCTACGCAAGCCTTCAAGAAACCAAGACTATGTTGCCAAACCACCACCGGGTCGATATCCCCATGTATCATCAGCAGATGGCCTTTCAGGTTGCCGGCCTTCAGCTTCAGGTTCGCGTTCTTATAGCCTTCCAGATTATCCTGCGGGCGATCCATATAACGTTCGCCATACATGATCTCGTAATTGCTCCAGTCGATAACCGGCCCCCCGGCTACACCCACCTTAAAGATATCCGGATAAGTCAGCATCAAGTTCGTCGTCATAAAACCGCCATAACTCCAGCCATGCACCCCGATACGGTCGGCATCCACATAAGGCAAGGTTTTCAAGAACTCGACCCCCTTCACTTGGTCTGCCATCTCGTTGACACCTAAATTACGATGAATCACGCTCTCAAAAGCATGTCCGCGATTTGCCGATCCGCGGCTATCCACGGTAAACATCACATAACCTCTCTGCGCCATATAGAGATCCCAGCCGCGAGCCCCGTTTTGCCAGTCGCCCGTAACCAGTTGGGCATGCGGTCCTCCGTATACATAGACAATGGTTGGATATTTCTTGGTCTCATCCAAATCCGGCGGTAAGATCAACCGGTAATTCAAACGAGTCTTGCCATCGGCGGCAAGAATATGGCCGGTCTTGATCCGCGGCATCCGATACGACTTAAAAGGATCCGGAGCGGAAAGCAAAGTAGCTATCACCTTCGCGTCCTTTACACGGACCAAATCAATATCCCTTGGGGTAGAAGGCGAACTCACGTAATCAATCGCATATTCGCCGGAAGGACTAAGCGACCAACGATGTACACCTACTTTCCAGCTCAAGCAGCTCATGATATCATCCGTTCTCAAATCTACCTCCCAAATATAACGTTGCATCCCTGTCCCCTGCATACCCGGAGATACGGGATGAGGCGCCGTTCCCTCGAAAATCACCTTATTCCCGTCTTTGCTAAAGCCCAGCACCTTAGTAACCACCCATTCTCCACCGGTCAGTTTCCTCAATTCCTTTCCGGTCGTATCATACAGATATAAATGGTTGTAGCCATCCGCCTCACTCTGCCAGATAAACTTATCCGGATCGTTCGGCAAGAAAAGCACGGGATGCTGTGGCTCCACATAGCAACGATCCGTCTCGGTAAACAGGTCAGCCTCTTTCTTTCCTGTCTGAGCGGAATACCGAACCAAGCGCATCTCGTTCTGCTCACGATTCAACTCGGCGATATAAATACTCTTCTCATCCGGGCTCCAAGCGATATTCGTCAAATATTTCTCTTTCGGCAACCCCGTTTCCAACCAGACTGTCTGCCCGCTAGACACGTTATAAACCCCCACCGTGACCTCATGGCTTTTCATCCCGGCCATCGGATATTTGTGAGGAACCGGCGTGGCGCAACGGGTATCGATATTCACCAACGGATAAGCCGTCACCATACTCTCATCCATACGATAAAACGCCAAAGCCGAGCCCTTAGGAGACCAGAACGTACCCTTTGTAATCCCGAATTCCCGCTGATGAACAGCTTGTCCACATACGATCCCATCTTTCGTCTCGTGTGTGACAACCGTATTTTGTCCATCCGGGGACAGAATATGCACATTGTTTCCCTCCGTGAAAGCCAAGTTCCCCGTAGCCGGGCAAAAATCATAATTCGCCCAGTTATTCCTCAAAGCGTAATCCGCTACTACCTCATTTTTCTTATAATCATAATGAACGCGGTGTTGCTTACTCGTAAAAGCCAGCACCGAGCCACTTTCGTACGGAACCGAGAAACTAGGCAAGGAGCTAACCGTCCGCAAGTTCGCCGCCGCCAAAGCCCCGTTCAGTTTCTCCAACGAAAAAAGGACTTCTTCTTTTTTCCCCGGCTTAGCCCCCAGCACGCTATCACCTTTAACGTATAGATACTCCTCCCCGCACCAACGCAGCTGTTTCAAGTTGCGAGGCACGAAGCGGCTATACGTTTTTCCTCCCGGTATCAAGTCGTGCAAGGTTAATTGCTTATCTTGGGCGGTAATCGACATCGCGAATAAAATCAGGCAGAGGTTTATGAATAGAGAAGATCTAACTCTCATAATCATTATACCCTCTCCGTTTTATAGGTTTATTAAACGAACGCTTTCCGTCGCGTTTATGATCGCCGAAATTCTTCCTGCGATCATCCTCGTCCCGGTAACGCATTTTCACCGGGCGATCTCCTTTCGGCTTGATCGGCTTACGAACCGGGGTATCCCCGAATTTCTTGCGGACCGGACGCTCATCCCCCCGATCATCCTCAAAGACGCGTCTTCCCGGAAGGAAAGGCAGACGGTCATCCTCGTCCTCGCTGTGAGCGGCGGCGAAACGGCGTTCCGGACGATCCATACGCCCCGTATGGAAATTCGGGCGGTCATTCCCTCTGCGCTCGAAAGAATCGTCCGATCTGCGCGGGCGTTCCGGACGCTCGTCATTCCCGTTCAAAGCCTTCTTAAAGTCCTTATTGGTTCCCTCAAACAACTCATAGCAACGGTATTCGCACTCCAAGGAACCGTTCATCAACTTGATCTTCTCGCTCGGACGCAAGCCGATCTTGTCGAAACACTCGTCTTTATAACTCAATATCCAAGCCTTATACCCCACAAACACGTGCTTCAAACGCTCACCGATCATATTGTACAATCCGAGCAGGTCACGAGAGGATATACGCTCGCCATACGGCGGGTTCGTCACCAATATACCCGGCTGGGGAGCCTCCGTATATTGCTGGAACGGTTTTACCTTCAGGTCGATATACTTCATCAAGCCTGCGCTACGGATATTCTCCAAAGCAATGTCGATAGCGGCCTGGGAAATATCCGAGCCATAGCAATGGAAAGTGAACTCACGCTCCCTGCTTTCATCGTTGTAAATACGGTCGAACAAATCCTCGTCGTAGTCTACCCATTTCTGGAAAGCGAACTCCTTGCGATGGATACCCGGGGCGATATTCAAGGCGATCATGGCAGCCTCGATCAGCAACGTGCCGGAACCGCACATCGGGTCTACGAAATTAGAATCTCCCTTCCATCCGGTCTTCATGATCATACCGGCGGCAAGCACCTCATTCAACGGAGCTTCCGTTTGATCTACCCGGTAACCACGTTTATGCAACGACTCGCCGGAGCTATCGATAGACAAGGTACAATCATTGTGGGAAATATGAATATTGATATATAGATCCGGATTATTGACGCGGACAGACGGACGTTTCTTCAGCTTCTCGATGAAATAATCCACGATAGCGTCTTTGGTTCGGTAAGCGACAAATTTCGAGTGATTGAAATCCTCGGAATAGATCACCGAATCGATCGCGAAAGTCTTATCCAACGACAAATACTTCTCCCACTCTACTTTTTTCACCTCTTTATAAACGGTATCAGCATCTTTGGCCTTGAAATGATAAATCGGTTTCAGTATACGCAAGGCAGTACGACAGTGGAAATTCGCCTTATAAAGCAATTCCTTATCACCAGTAAAGGAAACCATACGACGACCTATTTGCAGGTCGTTGGCTCCTAAAGCTAATAACTCCTCGGCCAAGATTTCTTCCAACCCGTACAGGGTTTTGGCCACCATTTCAAATGTCTCGCTCATGTTAATTGAAAATTGAAAATTGAGAATTGAAAATTATTCTCAATCGTAGCATTACGCTGTTTATTATTAATTGTTCTCATTTCTCTCTCTAAACGTTTTTTAAATTCCTTTACCGGCCTACCCATTTGATAATTCTCAATTCTCAATTTTCAATTGCGTAACCGTGGCTCCTGCCGGTACATCTTCCGCGATCCAGACGTTACCACATATCGTAGCCCCTCTGCCGATCCGGATCTTACCGATCAAGGTGGAATTAGAATATACCGTCACATGGTCTTCCAAGATGGGATGACGGGCCACGCCACGGATAGCGTTACCGTTCTCATCGGGAGGAAGTTTCTCTCCCGCCAAGCTGACTCCCTGAAAGATACGTACATGATGGCCGATCAAGCTCGTCTCGCCGATCACCGTACCCGTTCCGTGGTCTATCGAGAAATGATGGCCGATCTCGGCGCCCGGATGGATATCGATACCGGTCTCGGAATGCGCCATCTCCGTAATCATGCGGGGGATATAAGGAACCCCGAGCTTATACAATTGATGGGCGATCCGGTAATTACCGATCGCCCGGAAACCGGGATAACAAAATATAACCTCACCTAGATTCTGAGCGGCGGGATCGCCATTGAAAGTCGCCTCCACATCCGTAGCCAGCAGTCCGCGGATCTCAGGAAGCGTAGAGATGAAAGCCTCCGAAATAGCCTCTGCCTCAGCGGAGATCTTCTCTTCCGCGCAAGTCGCGCAAGAGGTATCGGCAAAACAAAGCCCCGCATAAATCTGCTTGGATAATAAAGCATGAAGTGTCTCGACATTTACGCCCGTATGAAAACGGATCGTCTGCTTACTGATACGGGCATTCCCATAATAACCGGGAAACAGGATCGCACGGCATAGATCGATGATTTCCTTCAGCACCTCGCCCGAGGGCAGTGCCTCCTCATCTCTGTACGCATGGAACAATTGTTTATACGATGCCTCATCCGATAGCTTCTCCACCGTATCGCCCAATACGCTACTATGCCTCTGTATATCCATTATTTGCGGAATATTCTTTATAATGCGCAAAAATAGTATTTTATTTGAGAACGCCTCCACTAAGAGGCATCAAAAATACAACCAACAACTCATATTACCTTCTATAGCGCTAAATACCACGCCAACCTTTATCAACTCACGTCCATCCGCTCGATAGGGTATCTTTGTGGTTGCACCCCTAAGAATCGAAAGAGATTGATTTTATCGCTATCTGGCGAAATGCTCAATAAGAAAGCATGAGCAGTAGTACTAAAAAGGCCGACGAAGTATATATCCTATACCACTTGAAGTATATATCTAATAAGGTTACCCAAAACACGTACGTGTTTTTACAAATTCTCGTACGTGTTTCCGGAAAAACATGTACGTGTTTTTCCGGAAACATTATTAACTTTTTATCAATCTGATTATAAAGATTTTACCACTAAGTATATTGTAAGCTCTCAAGGTATTTTTTTCTATCGACAAAAGGTCTTATAGTCATGATTTTTGAAGCTCCAGAAAGGCTTTATATACGAGCGTATCGACTTCCTTATACAGTCGTTGTATTTCCTTTGTATCCAATCCATTTTGCTCCCACTCTGTCTTATGGGCGTCGAATAAATCGAAAATCCGGTTCTCTACCGTATGAAGCTGTTGGATATAACCGGTTTGACCATCATTCCATAACAATTGCCAATGCAGGTACTTTTGTCCGTTGCCACGATGTATGGAATAGACTTTCTTCTGTAATTGAACGGAATACCAATCCAACAGGGCTGTTTTATAAGATGCGTCGTAAGTAACCAAAGAGCTTTGATCCTTTCCCATTTTCACCCAAAGAGGAATAGCGACAGAGGTAGGAGGATATCCCAAGGCAGTCCACATCGTTGTCAGTTCCGGGTTCATGCCGGAGCTCACGCCTTGGATTACGATAGAGGCCGTACTTTCCAGGCGGGGGATGAAATCCTGCTCCACGAACCAACCCGTGCGATTGTTCGGGCTTTGCTCCTCGTTCATCAAATCGATATCCAGCAAGCTATTATAAAAAGAGCGGGAGGCCTGTTGGAAGATACGCTGAGGAGTAAACCCTTCGTTCCGCATCTCCTTAAAGATCTTTTTAGCGTTCTCATAACGTACATAGCCTTTACCCTCATCCGCACGACCCTCGAAAGAGAAGTTCGTATAAATCAAGTAGCCTTCCGGCGCAAGATTCGGATCATTCGCGTCTTTCTTATAATATCGCTTATTATTCGTCTCGAAATAAGCCGCGCCGCCATAAGCGTCGATCACGCCGAAATTAGCCTCCACCCGCATCGGACGAGGCAAGGTATCCAAAAAATGCTCGAAATCCTGTACGGTCTTACAAACCCTCAAGGCTTTCCGCATCAGGTTCCCTTCCTGATCCATCTTCTTTACGTTATCGTCTTTCAGGTTGTACGAGGCGGTATTCATGATAGAGAAACCCGTCTCGTTACTGCCGGTCCATACGGCGCCCTTAGGATCGTCGCTGTTTACCAGCCCCAAGAAACGGTAGCCCCCCTCGTCAAAATAACCGATGTGGTTATAGGGAGCGCCGGTATCCCGGTGTTTCCACATCAACGGACGGCCGTCGGGAGTAGCCTTTCCTGCGATAATAATTGAGGTACACGCTTTGTCGGCCACCGGAAAACAAAGGCACAGGGCGAATAAAAGGAGTAGTTTTTTCATATTGTTTATTGATTTAATAAGATTTCTTATGAGGAGCGCCAAATTCCTTGCAGCTAACCTTGTCTATAGCTACCGTCCAAATCTTCACGTTACGGACCGCCGGATCGCTATAACGGAAAGTCTTGTCGGAATATTGCCTCATGATGATGTCCAAAGCTTCCACCTTCTTGTCGAAATCCTCTTCGTAGGCAACCTTTCCCCAAGCGATCACGCTCTTCGAACGCATCCGGTAGCTGCAAGCCACTTCCGGATGCTGGAAAACCAAGGCGTGGTCTACGCTGAAGGTAATACAGACTTTCGGATTCCGTTCCAATATAGAGATGCTCCGTCCTTCCTGCGCCGAGTGCAAATAAATCACGCCGTCCTTATAGCCGAAATTCATCGGCAATACATAAGGTGTCCCGTCCGTATCCGCCATCCCCACAAAGCAGACATCACTCTGACGGATAATCGACTCTATCTGTTCCTTATCCGTATGTATAAGTGTCTTCATATTCCTCTCCGTTTAAATTTAACCTGACGCGAATTTAAAAAAATTTCGCCCGTTTCTGCAACCCTTCACCATCCACCTTCGTCTATTAAGACAAAGAACCTAAAAAAATAAACGCGATGAAAACAAGAGTATCACTTCTCATATTCTGCATACAGATGATCACTGTCTGCGGATTTGCGGCAGACAGACGTATCGAAGGGAACGGGAACCCGGAAACCCGAGTGATAAAAATCAGCGATTACGACGAGATCACGTTCATCGGTTCCGCCGATTTCGAGTACGAGCAATCGGATAAGGCTCCTTATCTATCCGTGACGATCGACGAGAACTTATTTGATTACCTCGTGGCCGAGGTCAAGGGAGGCACGTTAAAAATCTACCCGAGATCGACCAGGAAAGGTTTCAGCAATAACTCATACGACTTGAGGCCGACCGTATTCAAGATAAAATCCAACTCCAAGGAGCTAAAAGAGCTGAGCACGGTAGGTTCCGGAAATTTCGTCATCCGCAAACTGATGAAGATAAACAGGATGGAGATCAATATGGCCGGTAGCGGAAGCGTCGAGCTGAGAGGCCCCGTAAAAGGACACAAACTAGAATGCAACATGGCCGGCAGCGGAAATATTCTCGCCAAGGACATAGAGCTGGATAACCTGTCGTGTGGCCTCGCCAGCAGCGGGGAAATCAAAGTAGCAGGAACCGTAGACCGCGCCTCGTTCAACGTGGCGGGAAGCGGTGAGATAAAAGCCTCCGACTGCCAGGTGCGTAAGGCCGAATGCAATATCGCCAGCAGTGGAGAGATCAGGGTATACGCCACGCAAATACTAGAGGCCAATATCGTAGGCAGTGGCGAGATACATTACATAGGAGATCCGGAGATCAGCAAGTCTATCATGGGTTCCGGCTCAATCCACAAGATCAAATAAACATTAAATACATACAGGCAATGAAAACAAGATTATTAGTGGCGATAGCCTTCATTTTTTGTACGCTCGCGGCGGAGGCCAGCAAGGTGAAAGGCAATGGTAACCTGATCACGAAAGAAATATCGGTAGATAACTATAGCGAAATCGAGCTAGGCGGGAATATCGAATATTCCGGCAATAATCGCTGGGGGAATAAAGGCGACAAGCAATTCCCGATATTCAAATATACCCATGGGAGAAACGCTTCCCTGAAAATCACGATCGACGAGAACCTGCTCTCGTTCCTCTCGATCAAATCCAAGAACGGACGGTTGTCTATCCGCATACAGGAAGGTACCCGTATCAAGCCGACCCGGTACGTGATCGAGGGAAGCTCGAAAAACCTGAGGTTCATAAAAACATCCGGCCCGATGGATTTTGAGGCCCAGAACGCTTTTTCCGAGGATCAACTGGAAATCAAGATATCCGGTTCCAGCGACGTGATATTTCCACACAACGTGAAGTTACGATCAGGCGAGTTCTCGGTATCTGGCTCCGGCGACTTGGTTTTTGAGAACTTGAGCTGCAAGACCCTAACCAGCAAGGTTTCCGGTTCGGGAGACATCACTTTGAGAGGGAAAGCGGACGAAGCCCGGTATTCCGTATCCGGTAGCGGAGACATAAAAGCGTACGATCTATCTGCCAATAACCTGAGTTGTTCGGTACATGGTAGCGGAGATGCCCGTGTCTACGCCAAAGACAACATGGATTTGTCTGTATCCGGCAGTGGGGACATCCGGTATAAAGGCCCGGCGAAGGTGAGCAAATCAAAATCCGGCTCGGGCTCCATCCAAGACGCGAATTAATCACTATATACCTATTTATTTCAAGACACACGCATTATCAAATTCAAAAAAGCTACTAGATGTGACATCCGGTAGCTTTTTCTTGCTATTTTTGTAACCAACTCTTTATTTACAGAGTCTGAATTAAAAAAGTAGAATCACAAAAAAAACGATACGTATGAGAACTAAGGCTATCTTATTAATGGCATTTTTCCTAGGATGGGTCGCTACCGGCTGGGCCGTGGATCACGTAAAGGGCGATGGTAAACTAACCTCTAAAAAAATCTCTATCGCCGATTATAACGAGATTAAAGTGGATGGCGTAATCGATTTCAATTACGAGCAATCCGATGATCCCGCCACCGTGGAGGTCACCGTAGACCAGAACCTCCATCCTTATATCAATATCGAGGTGAAAGATCGTGTACTGACCATCGGTTTCAAAGGGGCTAAAGTAGATCATTTCACGAAGTTTATCGTAAAAACGAACTCAAAATGGCTCGCCGCCGCAAAAGTCTCCGGAAACGCCAACCTCATGGTAAACAGCCCGCTTACCGGAGACGAGACCGTTATCAAAGCGAACGCCAACAGCTTGGTGCAACTGAAAGAGACGGTTACGGTCGGCAAACTGGATTTGAACGTATCCGGTAGCGCGAACATGGTCGTCAGCCACCTGGAAGCCGACAAGATTGAATGTGACATCGACGGCTCCGGCTCCATAACGATCAAGAAAGGCAACGCGAAGGAAGGAGAGTACAGCATCGTCAGCAGCGGGGATATACATGCTTTCGGGCTAGCGGTTCCCCAGCTAAGTTGCAAGGTGACGGGCAGCGGATCGGCAGAAGTACACGCTACCGATAATTTGAAGGCCAACGTGATCGGTAAAGGAAGCATCCGCTATAAAGGCCCGACAGCAGTTCAACAACGAATAATCGGCAAAGGAACCGTAGAAGAAGTAAAAGAATGAGAACGGGAATATATTTATGCCTGCTAATGGCCTTCTCCATGGCAGGGTGTACCGCCCAAAAGGGCATCAACGGTGATAAGAATATCGTTACCCGCACTATTCCGGTAGATGATTTCGAGGAGATATACCTTGGGGCCAATATTGAAAAGGCGAAAGGTATCAACCCGTTCAACAAGAAAAACCGTACGGCCTGCAATTATACCCAAACGGATGGCGCCTCCTCCCTGGAGATCACCATGGACAAGAATTTATTCGACTTGCTGGATATAAAGAATAAAGACCATAAACTAATCATCAAGCCCAAATCCGGCAAGAAAATCTGCCCGACCCATATGGTACTGGAGGCAAGCTCCAAGAACCTGAAGGAAGTGGAAGTCAGCGGCTGCGTAGACTTTATCTCCGATCAACCGCTACAATTGGCAAACACGTCTTTTCATATCAATGGCATAAGCGACGTAAAACTAGCCGACTTATCCTGCGACACCTTCAAGGTGGATATATCCGGCATCGGGAATATCTATCTGAATGGAAACATCAAGGATGGTAAATATTCCGTATCCGGCGTTGGGCATGTATATGCGTATGATTGCCCTGTCGAGAACTTGAAATGCGACGTATTCGGCGTTGGGGGGATGGAAGTGAACGTTACCGGAGAACTGGATGCCAACACTTCCGGCGTAGGTAGCATTAAATATAAAGGAAATCCGGAGCATACGCGGAAATCCGCGTCCGGTGTCGGTAAAATCAAGCACGTAGATTAACCTTTAAACAATACAATTAAATGAAAAAGATATCATTCTTATTCCTTATAAGCGGCTTATTCCTACTAAACGGCTGCATTCCCACACAAACCATAAAAGGAGATGGTAATATCACCACGGAAAACATCCCGATATCTACGTATGATTGCCTGGAAGTAGAAGGAGAAGGCATCGTCGTGAATTATACGCAATCCGACGCGCCTGAAGGCTTGCAAGTAAAAACGGACCGGAATATTTTCGAGAAGTATGAATTCAATGTAGAAGATCATAAACTCAAGATCCATCCGAAAAAAGAGTTCAGGAAACATACGAATTTCCGTCCGACCGAATTCATGGTTACGGCCAACTCCCGTAACCTGGCGACACTAGAGGCGGCCGGAAATAACCATATAAACATAAATTCGCCCTTACACGCCGAAAGCTTCAAGGCTGGATTAGCCGGTAGCGGGATCATCCAGTTACACGACACGGCCTCCTTCACGAGCTTAAAGATAGAGATAGCCGGTAGCGGAGATTTTGTGGGGCATAAAATCTCGTGCAAGGAATTGGATGGAGAGATGGCCGGTTCCAACACCATCGTCTTAGGAGGTAACGCAGGTATAGCGGAATTCTCGATCGCCGGTAGCGGCACGGTACGCGCTTTCGAGTGTACCATGGATGAGTTGGAATGTAATATCGCCGGTAGCGGAGACATAGAAGCCTCCGTAGCGAGCAGGATCCACGCGAAAATAGCCGGTAGCGGCTCTGTCAAGTACAAGGGAGATCCCCAAGATATCCAAAAGGACATAATGGGCTCGGGTAAGATAGAGAAGGTGGAGTGATTCTACAACCACCCCTCCTTTTTATACCATTCGATACTTTCTTCCAAGCCCTTCCGTAAAGGATAGGCCGGAACAAAACCTAAATCGTCTTGAAGAGGCGCGACATCGCAAATCCAGTTGCGCTGCTTCAAGATGATATATTTATCGCTGTTCAACGTCATGCTTTTCTTCAATAACTTGCCGATCCATTCGGAGCAATGGCAAGCCACACGCACCAGCCCCAACGGTATACGGGCGTGGAATACCCGCTTCTTTCCTAGGATATCCTGTATCATGCGGGCAAAAGACTCATCCGTGTATACGTCTCCGTCGGCCACAAAATAATGCCGGTTCTTTATCTCCTCTTTCTCTAGAGCAAGGAAAGCCGCTGTCGCTAGGTCTTTCACATAGATAAACGTGATTCGCTGGGGGATAGCGCCTACGGCGAAGTCGAAACCCGACTTTACGCTTTGTATCTCCATGAAATAATCCTTCTCACCCGGGCCGTATACTCCCGTAGGACGCAAGATCACGTAAGGGAAGTAGGTTTGCTTACGGACATGATTCTCCGCCTCTAGCTTACTCTGGCCGTAAGCCGTGTCCGGTCGTTGCGGATCATCTAGGCGAATGGGGCGGAAAGTCTTCTCATCGCCTCGTCCATAGCTACTCAGGCTACTCATCAACAGGAATTTCCCAGGTTTGCAGTCGGAGGCGGCTAAAGCCTCGATAAACCTACGTGTGTTCCCGGAGTTCACACGGAAAAAGTCTTGTTTATCCAATGTCTTCGTCAGCCCGGCGTTATGGATCACGTAATCCCACGCTCCATACTTGCGGGCAAAATCCGAGAGTTGCGCGGTAAGCGCTTCCTGATCATCATACTTCAAGTCGATGAAATGAATCCGCTTATCTCGCAGATGTGCCTTACTGCTACCCGCACGGATACCCGCCCACGTCTCATAGCCGCAGCGAAGCGCCTCCTCCACCAAGAAACCACCGATGAAACCGCTCGCGCCGGTTATCAATATCTTCATATCGTTCATTTTTCTTTCATATAAAATGTATAATAATACCACAGTAACCCGATCCAGTTCAAGAATACGATCGTCAGCATCCAAAGAATCTTTTGTTTCTTACCGATAAAAGGATTTTGGGATACGGCCTTGCACCCGAACAGGATCACGGCAATGCCCACGATATAGCCGATCTCCGGCAAGCTTATCCAGCAAATGATTTGTGGTATCATAAAAATAGAGTTATTCGTGAAAAGAATTATTCGTGTTGGTGTTTTCTCAAAACCCGGTGCGGCAAATCACCATGACCGACCAACTCGATCGGGCAAGCATATTTCTCGCCCAGCCATTCCTCGGAGACATTCGTTCCCGGGTGATAATGCAAAGTCTCGTTTACGCAGGCGATATTCTTCACCATCGCCAAGACCGTGCCGATATCATGGGAAACCAAGATGATAGCGCTCTCTTTATTGATCTCTCCCAAGAGTTGATAAAAACGAGACTCGAATCGTTTATCTACATAAGAATTAGGCTCGTCCAAGATCAATACCTGCGGGCGAGAGACGATGGAACGCCCCAATAAGACCCGCTGCAACTGACCTCCGGAAAGCTCACCGATGGCCCTGCCCGCCAAATCTTCCAAGCCCATCTGTACGATCACCTCGTCTACACGCTCCTTCTGGGCATTATTGAATGAACGGAACAAAGGTTTCTCGGCCGATAAACCGGAAGAGATCACTTCTCGTACCGAGATCGGAAATTTCTTATCGATCAGGCTCATTTGAGGTAGATAACCGATCTTCAAGGAAGGGACTTCCACGTCGGTATCGTAAAAACGAATCGTTCCGGAAATAGGAGACAACAACCCTAATATCACCTTTAAAAGCGTCGTCTTCCCACCGCCGTTCGGTCCGATAATACCCAAGAAATCATTTTTCCACACATCCAGCGTTACGTTACGTAAGGCGATCTTATTACCGTATCCGGCGGTAATCTCTCTCAACTCAATTAACTTGTCCATCGGCCAACGATTTTGCGATATGAATCATTTCCTTACTCCAATTATAATCCAGCGGATTGATCGGGACCAGACGGCAACCGGTCTCTTTAGCGATCAACTCGGCGTTCTTCTGGTCAAATTCCCGTTGGATAAACACGACCTTCGCGTTATGTTCCCGGGCGATCTCGACCAGTCTCTTTAGTTGCGCGGGAGACGGCTCCTTCCCGTCCATCTCAATGCAAAGCTGGGTCAAGCCATATTCGGCGGCCAAATAGGTCAAGGCCGGATGGTAAATAATAAATGTCTTATTGTCAAGAGAACGTAACAGATCGGAAACGGTCTTTTCCGTCTCTCCTATTTCTTTCGTCAGTCGCTCATAATTCGCTTGGTAATATTCTTGATTCTCCGGGTCTAAAGAGACAAAGGCCTCCAATGTGTTCTTGGCGATCACTTTCGCTCCGGAGATAGAGCTCCACGTATGCGGATCGACGCCTCCGGGATGGTGATGGTGGTGATGATCATGCCCCTCTTCTTCTTCCGGGCTTTTAAGCAGATCGATTCCTTCGGACAGGTTAAAAACCTTGAGCCCCGGGTTATTATCCCGGATATTATCCATCCAAGCCTGTTCGAACCCGATCGATCCGATTCTTAAATAACCTTGGCTTTTACCCACTTGTACCATTTGCTGGGGCGTAGGATCGTACGTCTCCGGACTTTGCCCCACAGGTACTACACAATTAATCTTAAATTTATCTCCGGCTATCTTTTCCGCGAAATATCGTTGCGGCTCAATCGTCACGGAAACGATCTTCTCATCTGTCCGCTTATCTCCACAGGCCATAAGTATCAAGACAAAAAGAGCCGATATCAATACCTTAAATTCTTTCATACCACATATATATTTTCGCAAAGGTAACGAATATCGGGTAATAAGGCAGTAAGGAGGCGATCCAAAGTTATCAGGAACCAGCCTGGCAGCTTCCCCGGACAAGGCATTTGCGCAAACTATGTTTTACGAACATATAGCCATCGGTAAATGAATAAGAACAATTAAACCGGTCTAGAAATGCCGGGATTTGAACGACATCGGTTTCTTTATGGTACGTACAGATCGCAAAATCCAAATGGTCTGCCTGCTCGAATAACGTCATACAACCCCGCAAGGCCATACATTCCGCGCCTTCTATATCCATTTTCAGGAAGATCTCTTTCCGCAACTTGTCTTTCAAGAAATTATCTAAGGTGGCATTACTGTCATCATCATGATCGCTGACGTATTTTTTTACGATCACGGTCTTCTCTTTCCACGGCTCAAAAGTAGCCTGAAGCGCCTCGATCCATTTATCCTCATACTCAAAAAGATAAACAAAACGAGTGACCTCAATGGTATCTAAAGCGGTAAATCCCTCCGCGGAACCAACATCCAAGAGTGTCTTTCCCCTGAACTCCTCCACGGAATCCGCATAATGATGCGGGTGTCTGACATCTTGTTCGATTAACAAAGCCCGGTAGCATTTCTCGATCCTAGAGGTACTATATTCTCTCGGAAAATATAATCGTTTGTTTCCCCGATGCATCACATAGGGCAATTCTTTTTCTTTATCCCACTGAACGATGATCGGCATCTCCAGATATTCCGCGGCGAAATCATAAGGATAACGTGTATATCCCTTTTTTCGGAAATAGTCGTAATACACTAATTTAGGAGAGGAGGATTTGAACACCTTAGTATAGTAAAAAGGCAAGGTCCCATATAATACACTTTTCAATTTCATCATCGCATAGGTAAACATATCATCAAGATTTATATTAACGGGCGCAATATACGAGAAATATTTTAATATACACACAAATCCCCGTATTACTACTTATCGGTTGTAATACGGGGATTTATAAGAGAAAACAGATTACTCTATTTTTATTCAGCCAACCATTTATTAATCTGCGTAAGGATTTGTTCCTTCATATCTTCCGGCATATTACTGATACGGGCACGGTGGCTACCCCGGGGCTGGATGTAGATTTGCTCGTTCTTCTTGCCCTTGAAAGCGGGAACCATGGCCGCACTCCACGGGTCGATCTCGCCATAGATGAAGATCATTTTCGGATCGTTGTCTTTCAAGAAGTTATAGATCTTATTGTAAAGAGCCGGACGGAAGTCTACTTTACCGACCAGTTCCTCGGGAAGCATGATACGATTCAAATATCCACGGGCACTATCGATCGTGAGGTATTTCTTGAAAGGTTTCACGTCGTAACCATAATAACCGAGCTCACGGGCGGCTTGCACGAAGAAAGAGATGTTGGGCTGGTTCTCCGCAAAATAATCAGGGCCGCTGATTTCCATCAAATGATCGAAGAGCACCTGGTTGTCGGCAGACTTGGAAGGGATCGTACTCACCGAGGTTCCCCACTGCCAAAGAGCGAATGAATATTCCAGTACGCAATAATCCAATACCTCGGGCATCGAGATACGGAATGTTAAGTTCTTACTCTTACAATAATTCTCCAATAAAGGAAGCATATCAGACTTACGTTTCAAGACTTCCAATTGGAAATCCTGTATCTTCTTGCGTTCCGCTTTCGTGCCGACCTTGCGTAAGAAAGGCTCGTGGCGGCCATCTTCTACACCTTTACATAACGGGCCTACATAGGGAACGGAGAAATCCACGTCGTCCGGGAAAAAGGCACGGTAGAGCATCGTAGTCTGCCCGCCCTTGCTGATACCGGTACTGATCCATTTTTCCGGATAGATCTGTTTAAAGGTATTCCGGACGTTATGTAAATCATACGCAGAATTCTCGGCGGTCAGATAATCCCAGTTCTTTGGTTCCGGCGTTGACTCCAAGAAATAACGGTACTCTACAAACACCAAGTTCGCGTTTAATAGCTTAGATAACTCTTCCTGATATTTCGGATTGAGCGCATAGGCGGCTCCATACCCTTCGGTTACGATAATGGTAGGACGATCATAGCCTACATGCCCGACAATAACCCGTTGCGTGAATGTTCCGGCAGCGGGGTCTTTCGGATCGACCTGTTGAGTGATACGTACCACATATTTCTCCGGATAATAATCGGATTGAAGTTTCTCAATGCCGCTGATTCCCTTTAGGGCGGCAAGCTTTTCTTGTAAATTTCCGGGGGCGGCCATTACCGTCATCACCGACAGGAAGAAAAGAAGCAAGAAGTTAAATGTTCTTCTCATGGTAATTTAGTCTTTTAGATATTGTATTGTTCGTAATAATCCCTCATATTTGGCGCGTTTCACCGCCGAACGCGCAAAGATACGATTATAATCCTCACGACTCAAAGCCTTGAGGTCGTCTTTTTTAAGGGAAAGCAATGAAGGGCTGGGGTGAAAAGCCGCTATTTCCGTAGGCAGGGCGAAGCGATTCCAAGGACAAACCACTTGGCAGGTGTCGCAACCATAGATACGGTTACCTAAAAGGGCGGCTTGCTCAGCGGGGATTTCCCCACGATGCTCGATCGTAAGATAGGAGATGCATTTGCAGGCATTCAAATGTCTCGGTCCTTCCAGAGCTCCGGTAGGACAAGCGTCCAAACAGCGGGTACAGGAACCGCAGCGATTCTTTTGGGGGGAATCATAGGTATCGACTTCCAAGGTTGTCACGATCTCCCCAAGAAAGAAGAAAGAGCCTTTACCGGGGATAATTAGATTCGTATTCTTTCCGATCCATCCCAAACCGGCTTTCCAAGCCCAGTAACGCTCTAACAGAGGGGCTGAATCCGTGAATACACGGGCCTCCGGGGGTAGGCTATCAGATTTACCACAGGTCTTATCGCGGGAAGGATAATACTCGGTTATCGCTTTCCATAATTGGCGAAGTTTATCTTTTACGACCCCATGATAATCTTCTCCATACGCATAATAGGAGATATAAGGTTCCACCGGATTCCGGAGAACTTTCGGATAATAATTCAAAGCTACAGAGATAACAGATCGGGCACCTTCCACCAAGCCTTCCGGATTGAGACGGATATCCCGGTGATTCTCCATGTATTTCATTCCCGCATGGCAACCTTCCGCGATCCATTGGTCAAAATAAGCCTCCTCGCTTGCGGCTTTCGCTACCTTAGCGATGCCGCAAGCGGAGAAGCCTAATTCCATTGCCTTATCTTTTATGAATCGGGAAATACCCATAATCAATATCTTGATTTTGTTGTAGAGACGGGGCGTGCCCCGTCTCCCACCATCTGATAGTATTTTTAAATTACCATTTTGAGAGGATGAGACGGGGCACGCCCCGTCTCTACAACTAATCACTATTCAAAGACTTTGAATTCGTAGCCTTCCTTTAGGAGCCATTCTACGGCCCGGGGCATTGCCTCACGCATATTGCGCTCGGCTTTCAGGGAGTCGTGGAAGACGATGACGGAACCATTACGGGTATAGTTCTTTACCACATTGAAGACACCGTTCGGAGTCATATGCGGACTATAATCACGGGTGACCACGTCCCACATCACGATATGATAATGGCGGCGAAGCCACACCACCTGTGGAAAACGCATATGCCCGTGAGGAGGCCGGAATAAATTACTGGGGATATACTCTGCCGCCTTCTCTACGTTCGCCAAATAATTCCTCGTCCAAAACTTGATGCCTTGGATATGATTGAACGTATGGTTACCCACACGATGCCCGCGATCTATCACCATTTGGAAGACCTCGGGATGCTTGCGCACATTATCCCCTACCATAAAAAAGGTAGCCTTGATCCCATACGTATCCAATATATCTAAAACCCAAGGGGTAACCTCGGGAATAGGGCCATCGTCGAAGGTGAGATACACACACTTCTTCTCTGCCGGTATTCGCCAAGTTACCCCCGGGAACAGTGCCCTGTAAAACCAGGGCGGTTGTTCTATAAACATACTTTGTTAGTCTTTTGCCACTGATCCGTATGCCATACGGTAATTATCAAATTCTTCTTGATAAGGCTTAGCGAACTCCGGATTGTATTGCTTGCTTACACGCAACACTTCTTGAAGAACCGCCAAGTTATGCCCTAAATCACTTTCAACAGATGATAATTGACCCGGACGCAAACGGAAATACCAGTTTATGGTACGCAACGCATTGTCCGCGATACCCGTATAAATCTTCTCTGCCTTCTCTTTCTGGCCCAACTCGTAATAAAGCTCGCCTAAAGAAAGAGCGCTGTAATCCAACGGAACATTCTCGGGAGGCAATACTTCCATCGCCTTATCCAATACGTTCAATGCCTTATCATTTTTACCTTCAGCGACCAAAGCGGCAGCCAGCTTGCTAAACAACGCAATACGATAGCTCTTGCACATCCGCATTACATTCTCATCCAAGTACACACCCGGAGTATCGACACCACCCCATTTGAACTTATTCATCACGTTGTCGTACATCTTCTCCGTGTTGATCGAACGAACGGTTCCCTGCGTCTCCATCGGGACGATCTGATAAGCCATACCGGTTTGTTGGAAATATGGATCCAGTTTCACGAACTGATCCGGGCTCACGGTTATCGCATAATAAATCGGACGGTTCCAGTTGTTTGTCTGCAACATATCCAAGATAATCAACTCTTGCTTACCCAAGACGTCCTTGCCATTCAAGTCGATCTTCATCTCCTTTTGCAAATGCGGCAAATTGGCGGTATCGATTACGCCGGCAGCCATAACCGCAGAGGAATCTACCCTCATTGTTAATGTCTGCGCCGGAATATAATCCAATTCTTGATTGATTCCCGGTATCTTCTTAAACTTCGGATCGTTGCTGCGAACGAAATCAAGAGCGGTCTTCAAATCGATCGGCTTGTCCGTCATCGGGAATACATAAGCGGCATCGCGAGTACCTTGCACATAATCCTCCGGTTGCCAAGAAATCGGAAGCGGAGCGGATTCGTACGCTTGCTTTTTCATCTGGTTGATATACCAGTCGGTTTGCAAATAACTCGTATTACATACACGTACATCCGTACGGATACCTTCCACCTCTTGGGCGTACCATAACGGGAAGGTGTCATTATCACCATTCGTAAATATGACAGCGTTCGGCTCGCAAGACTCCAAGTAGTTCGCGCCGAAATCACGGCAAACATAACGGTTCGAGCGATCATGATCGTCCCAGTTCTGCGCGCCCATCTGGATAGGAACCAACAAGCACAATACCGTAGCGACAGAACCCGCTACCACCGGAGATAACTTGCCATACCCCTGCAATCCTTTCGCCAAGGCCGCCACACCGAAACCAATCCATATACAGAACGCATAGAACGATCCGGCATACGCATAGTCTCGCTCGCGAGGCTGATACGGTGTCTGGTTCAAGTAAAGCACAATCGCGATACCCGTCATAAAGAACAAGAAGAAGGTGATCCAGAATCCTTGAATACCTTTCTTTCCGGCGTATGCTTGATATAAAAGTCCCAAGATACCCAGCAGAAGCGGCAACATATAATATACGTTATGTCCTTTATTATTGATGATATCAAACGGCATATCCTCTTGCGGGCCCACTAAAACCTCATCGATAAACGGGATACCGGTTATCCAGTTACCATTCGAGACCTCGCCGTTACCTTGTATATCGTTCTGCCGTCCGGAGAAGTTCCACATGAAATAACGCCAGTACATAAAATTCAGTTGGTAAGCGAAGAAATAACGCAAGTTCTCGGCGAACGTGGGCTTCATCACCGTCACCATCTCACCGCAACGGTTGAACTTCACCGGTGTACCCTTTACCTGCGCCCATTCCTTATAAGCCGCCACATGACGCCCGTCGCTGCTATACATACGCGGGAAAAGCATGCTCAACTCGTCCACATATTCGTATTCCGTATCGTAACGAGAGATATAATAACGATCCTTCTCATTCTTATCTTTCTTAATGACACGACTCCAAGTCGGCTCACCCTCTTTCGATACAGGCACGCAAGTACCACCTTGGTTCTCGCGTTTCACCTCGGAGACATAGGTCTGTCCGTAAATCAACGGAGTCTTACCGTATTGCTCGCGAGCCAGATACGTACGCAAGGTAAAGATATCGCTCGGAGCGTTCTGGTTCATAGGCGTATCGGCTGTCGCACGAATCAATGTCAAGGCATAGGATGAATAACCCACTACGATTACCATCAAGCAAACCAAGATCGTATTCAGCATCTTGATATTTACCTGCTTGCTCATGAACAAATAGGCCGTCAAAGCCGCCGTAAGGATCACGGCGACCACGTAACCGCTACCGATAAACGGAATACCCAGCAATACGATCGAAAGGATAAAAGAGATTTTCATCCGCACCGGATGGACCTCGTCTTGCATCGTCTCCCAGATCGCCCAGATCAAGGATGCTGCCAAGATAACCACGAACGCATATACACCCGAGTTATACGGCATACCGAACGTATTGACAAACAACAGCTCGAAATAACCGCAAACCTCAACCAGACCTTGTACGACACCGTACATCATTAATCCAACGATAGCGAACGACACCAACAAAGCGATCAACGTACCCTTCATCGTAGGATCCGGGAATTTCTTATAATAATACACCAGCACGATAGCCGGGATACACAATAAGTTCAGCAAATGGACACCGATACTCAGACCCATCAAATAAGCGATCAACACGATCCAACGATCGGCGTGCGGACGATCGGCGGCTTCCTCCCATTTCAAGATCAACCAGAACACCGAAGCGGTAAACAAGGAAGAGTAAGCATATACCTCGCCCTCCACGGCGCTAAACCAGAATGTATCGCTAAACGTATAGGCCAAAGAACCTACCAAACCGCAACCCATGATCGTGATCATCTGTCCAAGAGACATCATCTGACCGTCTTCCACGATAATCTTACGAGCTAAATGGGTTATACTCCAGAAAAGGAATAAGATAGTGAGGCCACTAAAAAGGGCAGACATCGTATTAACCATCACCGCCACCTTGGAAGGATCCGAGGCGAACTGTGTAAATAAATTGGCTGTCAACATAAAGAAAGGCGCTCCGGGCGGGTGGCCTACTTCCAATTTGTATGCCGAAGAGATAAACTCACCACAATCCCAGAAACTGGCGGTGGGTTCCATTGTCATCAGATAAACGGTAGAGGCGATCAGAAAAACGACCCACCCCAACACGTTGTTGATTAGTTTGTACTTTCCCATACTTTGTATAAGTGTGATAATTAATTGTTTCTATTCGCATACCCACACGGGCAGTCAGCCGCGAAGGTAATCATTTACGTTTAATACCTAACGTTCCATTCCCTTATAAATTATATAGAATAGATTAGAATTATATTAAACAAACCTTACTCCTCAAGTGTTAATAGAATAGTTGAGTATTAAAATTATAGAGAGATGAAAGAAAATTATGAACTAATTGATAATGAAGAACGCCACCAATATGAATTCCATATAGAAGGATACGTACCCAGAATAGAATACATAAAAAACAAGAATGGGGAAATCTATCTCACTCACACTGAGGTTCCCGTAGAGTTTGAAGGTAAAGGGATCGGTAGTCTATTGGTGGAGAAAGTTCTCTCGGATATCGAAAAGAAAGGCTTGCGCCTCGTTCCGTTATGCCCGTTCGTAACCGGATATATCCAGAAGCATCCGGATTGGAAACGTATCGTAATGAGAGGAATATATGTTTAATATTTATAAAAATAATATGAATAAGAAGATTGAATATACGAATGGTGAACTTACTATTATATGGCAACCGGAACTATGCCGACATGCCGGTATTTGTGTAAAGACTCTTCCCAATGTTTATAAGCCTGCGGAAAGACCTTGGATACAGATAGAGAACGCGACAACCGCCGAATTAATCGCCCAGATCAAGCAATGTCCGTCTGGCGCGCTGACATACCGGATGAATAAAGAGATGATATGAAGAGATGAAATAAGGCATTCCCCCGCCTGTTTCACTTTGATAGGAAGGAGTATTCGTGAGGGATACTCCTTTTTTCATCATAAAGGCCTCTTTCCATGATTTTTTGCTAGTTTTGTAATTTAGATTCACTATCAATGAAACAAATATGATAAAAAGACATTCCATCTTAACGGCAATCCTGCTCTGTTTTGTCGCTTTAACGCAAGTGATGGCACAAGAGATGCAGGAACCCGAACCGCTTCCGATCGATCCAAAGGTTCGATACGGGAAATTGAGTAACGGATTGACCTATTATATCCGTCATAACGATCAGCCCAAAGACCGGGCAGACTTCTACATCGCCCAAAACGTAGGCTCCATCTTGGAGGAAGAGAATCAACGGGGCTTGGCCCACTTCCTGGAACATATGGCTTTCGACGGCAGCAAGAATTTCCCTAACAACGGGATGGACGAATACATCGAGAGCGTCGGTATGCGCAGCGGGGAGAACTTCAATGCCTATACCTCTTTCGATGAGACCGTCTATATGATTACCAACGCCCCGGTCAACAAGAGTGGCGTGGTTGACTCCTGCTTATTGATCCTTCACGATTGGTCCGGGTTCCTAGCCTTGACCGACTCGGCTATCCTGAAAGAGCGCGGAGTCATCCGCGAGGAATGGCGTACCCAGCAGGATGCCCAGACTCGTCTATGGGAGCAACAACTCCCCAAGATGTATCCGGACAGCCGCTATGCGAATCGGATGCCGATCGGTTCGATCGACGTGATCGAGAATTTCAAACCGGACGAGTTGAGGGCTTACTACAAGAAATGGTATCGCCCGGACTTGCAGGCGATCATCATCGTTGGAGATGTAAATGTAGATCAAGTGGAGGCAACGATCAAAAAGATGTTCGCCGATGTCCCTGCCCCGGTCAACCCGGCGAAACGGGAGCAAGTGCCGGTTCCCGACAATGATCTACCTCTTATCTCGATCGCCAAAGACAAGGAGGCTTCCAACACGATCCTTTATATCTTCTATAAGCACGACAAATTACCCAACGACCTTAACAGTACCATCGCCGGATTGGTAAAGGATTATATCCAGCAAATCTGCGCCTCAATCATGGACGAGCGTTTCGATGACATCTTGCATCAGGCGAATCCCCCGTTCATCTACGCCCAGGCCTACGACGATGATAATTTCATGATCGCAAAAAACAAGGGGGCGTGGACCGTCGTCGCGCTAGCCAAGGAAGGCGAGATCGACTCTACGCTGACCACGCTCGTGAAAGAAACCCAACGGGTAAAACAATATGGTTTCACGCCATCCGAATACGAGCGGGCACGCATCAACGTGTTGAAACAATACGAGTCTGCTTACAACGAGCGGAACAATCAAAAGAACGACGCTTATGTCCGCGAATACGTAAACCATTTCACCAACGGCGGTTACATCCCGGGAATCGAGATGGAATACACGCTGTTGAACCAAATCGCCCCGAATATCCCGGTAGAGCAGGTCAACCAATACATCCAAGACATGATCGGAGAAGACAATATCGTGATCGGATTGACCGGACCGGATAAAGAAAATATAAAATATCCGACAGAGGAGGACTTGCTCCGTACCTTCCTCAAAGCACGGCTAATGCCGGTAGAGCCTTATAAGGAGACAGTCTCCGACGAACCTTTAGTTCCGGCCTTACCGACTCCGGGGCAAATCACGGAGACAAAGACCGACCAGCGTTTCGGAGCGACGGTGCTCACCTTAAGCAATGGTGTCAAAGTGGTATTAAAACCCACCGAGTTCAAGAAAGATGAGATCATCATGACCGCCACCAGCCCGGGAGGAAGCACTTTATTCAGCACGAAGGATATCGATAACCTAAAAGTTTTCAATGACGTGATCGAGATAGGAGGATTGGGTAATTTCTCTGCCACGGATCTCAGTAAGCGTCTGGCCGGGAAGAAGGTATCTTGCGCCTTATCCATCAGCCAAGATAGCGAGAACGTGAATGGAATGGCCGCTCCTTCCGACTTACAAACCCTATTTGAGTTAATTTACCTCAGTTTCACGGCTCCTCGCATGGACGAGGAGGCATACGCTTCTTTCGAGACACGCATGAAAGCACAATTGCAGAACATGGAGTTAAATCCGATGGTGGCTTTCAGCGACACTCTGTCTAAAGCGGTTTACGGGGATAATCCCCGGGCGTCTCGTCTTCGTCCGCAAGACTTCGAGCATATCAGTTATCCTCGTATCATGGAGATGCGTAAGGAACGTTTCTCGGATGCCTCCGGTTTCGTATTCACGTTTGTAGGTAATATCCAGATCGATAGCATTCGCCCGTATATAGAGCAGTATTTGGCTACATTGCCATCTCAAGGGAAAATCGAGAAGGGAAATCCGGCAGAGGTTCCATCTATGCGTAAGGGAGACTATGTGAATCGTTTCAACCGTTCCATGGAAATCCCGAAAGTAACGGTAGCCAATCTTTATACCGGACAAATGGAGTATAACCTGGAGAACATCATTACCGCTACCGCGTTGAAGCAGGTCATGGACTTGGTATATTACGAGAAGGTGCGCGAGAAAGAGGGAGGAACGTATGGTGTCGGTGTATCCGCTAGAATCTCGTCTTTCCCGGAAGGAAGAACTACATTACAGATATTCTTCGATACGGACCCGGCTAAGTGGGAGCAGATGAACACGATTGTCCGCAATGAGTTGAAACGGCTTTCCGAGGTAGGGCCTCGTCAGGAAGATTTCAAGAAAACACAGGATAATCTGCTGAAACGCCATGCGGAAGTCTTGCAGGAGAACAGTTATTGGCTGAACGTATTGGATAACTATTATTACAAGGGATTCGATACCGACACGGATTATGAGTCTATCGTAAAGGCATTGACTCCCGGTAAGATAAAGGCATTCGCCCAAAAGCTTCTGGAGCAAGGAAACCGAGTAGAGGTCATCATGCAGCCGTAAGCTCAAAATGCCTGTTCATAATGGGCATTCAACATAATGGGCATTCAAATTGTAGAGACGGGGCGTGCCCCGTCTCATCCCCTCAAAATGGTAACTTAAAGATACTATCAGTCTGTGGGAGACGGGGCACGCCCCGTCTCTACTTTGATTTCTTTAGTTTAAAATGATCGAATCCTTCTCCATAAACTCCGATTACGGCACTTTGGGAAACAAAGGCGGTCGGATCAATATCATTGATGATACGGAAAATCGTAGTGGATTGCCGTTTTTTAGCGAGCACGAACATCATCTTCTGTTCTTGCCCCGTATATAGCCCGGTAGCGTCTATCACCGTAACTCCCCGATGCAACGCATTGATCTCCTTACCGATCTCTTGGTATTTCTTCGAGATGATAAAGAACTGTACGGACTGGCGGGCACTGTTCACGATCTGATCCAGCACGAAACTGCAAACGTACAACGTAACGAAGCCATATACCACTTTCTCCCAATCCTTCAACACGAAATAACTGGAGGTGATAATAATCATATCGCAGATCATCATGACCCGTCCCAGCGTTATATCCCGGTATTTATTGATGATAGCGGCGATAATATCCGTTCCCCCCGTACTACCGTTCGAGGAGAAAGCGATACCGATACCACTTCCGCAGAAAGAAGCCCCCAACACACATGCCATAAACGGCTGATCTTGCAATAAATGCACACCACTCGTCAGTTTCTGGATCAATGATAGGAAGAAAGTAAGCGTAAACACGGCGAAGATCGTCTTGATACTGAACTTAAAGCCCAATATCTTCAAGGCCAGCAACAACAAGAAAGCGTTAATAAGAAAATAAGTGTACTGAACGGGAAATCCCGTAGCCCAGAACACAATAGAGGCAATACCCGGTACACCCCCCGTCGTAATATCATTCGGCAGCAGGAAAACAGTCCATCCGATACCGTAAAGGATCATCCCCAGCGCGATCATCAAATAATCCTTCATCTCCCTGAGCATCACTTGCCTGGAAGTCACTAATAAAGTAGGTTTCATTCTATTCATTTATTTTTGCGGGCGCAAAGGTAGTGAAAGTTATCGGACAGAATTCATTCCCTTTACGATAAATCCTTTTGTCAGCGATAAAAATGATCTACAACCTTTTTGATCAGCATACGGCACATATCATGACAAGCCTTTTCAACCAAAGTCATCAAACAACAAAGAGAAGATGCCTATAAACGACGTTTTTTATAGACGAAGTATCCTTTTTACGCATAAATAGCCACAAAACCTTATGCGACAGGTCATGTCAGGCAACGCCGATACTCACGTTGGGCATCCTAAGTAGTCAGGAATAGGATCGTGAACCGTCAAGAATAGGCATTATAACCTCGTTACTTCACCTTCACGACCCCAGAAAAAGCCCTTCCACCCCATATAACATGAATCACGATGAATTAATTTCGCCAGAACAAAAAGGTGTTTTTAGATACTAGCCTATCAACTAAGCGATTATTGTTTTTTCCTTGCGTATTTGAGAACGGGTCGTACCTTCGTCCGGAGAAATCACCCCTACAGAACTTTAGTTTACAATTTGTCAATATGACATCCTGCTATTCGCTACAGTCCGCTCCTTCTTTATGCATACTTTTCAGACGAAAGCGATCTATAATCCAAGCCGGACGAACCAAGCCGGGCGAAAGCACGTCGTTTTCCTCATCTTCAGCCCGTACCGATTCCAAGGGCAATACATCTCTCAAATGCGAAACAAACCATTCTCATCAATATTCATCTCCAACATATAAGAACTCGTAGCTCGTTCTTTCGGGATGATGTTACTTATCCGGTCGAGATCTTCGGACGAAAGCAAGATATCCAAACTTCTCAACGTACTCTCCACTTGCTCCGGCGTACGAGAGCCTACAAGCGCCATAATATCCTCCCCTTGTGCCAACACCCACGCTATAGCGAGTTGCGCCAATGAAACTCCTTTCTCTTCAGCTATTTCCTGTAGTTTATCGGTAGCCGAGAGGTTAGTGCTGATAGCGTTAAAAGCCTGAGAAGAAACTCTTTTATTAATCATCGAAAGTTTCTCCTCGCGAGCGCTTCCCCCGATCAAACCAGCCAGAAGTACGCCGAAAGCCACTACACCGATTCCCAGCTCTCTAGCGGCAGGCAACAAATCATCCTCGATATGCCTATCCATCAATGAATAACGAACCTCCACCAAGCTTATCGGATGAACGGCATTCGCACGACGAAGTGTCGCTCCGTCTACTTCGGAAATACCGATATTCCTTACATAGCCCTTGCCTACCAAATCAGCGACAGCACCGATCGTATCCTCAACGGGGATATGTGGATTTATTCGTGCGGGTTGATAAAGATCCACGTAATCAGTACCCAATCGTTTCAATGTATAATGAAGATAATTTTCTACAGCTTGCGGACGTACATCGATACCATACAGCCGACCGTCGATTCCCATCATGGCCCCAAATTTAACCGATATAAAAACATCTTCCCTTTTCCGGTTCCTCAAAGCTTCCCTTATCAGCATCTCATTCTCGCCACTCCCATAGAAATCGGCTGTATTCAAGAAATTGATATCGTTATCCAGCGCCTTATGGATGGTCTTCACCCCTTCGCTCAAATTGCCCATTCTCATACCACCCAGTCCTATACGGGATAGTTTCCGGTCAATGAGCTGCTCTCTAGAAATGTTCATGTACTTCATATCCTATGTTTTTGTTATGTCGCGAAGTTCGTTGAAAGCCGGTAAACGCACCAGTGCCCTTTCCGTTTATCGTTGGTCAATATCCGTCACGTTTTTATTTCTCCCTTGAAATGTGTACTTTTACTATCACGAATCTAGTCACATAACGAATATAACGATACTTTATGAAAGAAATTCAAGAATTCAGCCTGTCGGATTACTTGGAAAAGACATTATCACAAGAAGTTCTGGAAGAGCGGATCATCGTGTTGACGTTGGACAACTCCATGAATCCGGCTGATAAAGCCGAAAGATATCCGATGCGGCTAAAAGCCTATTCTTTCGTATTAGTCCTTTCCGGAGAAATGGTCATCAAAAAGAATTACACGACGTACAAGCTCGGTAAAAACACGATCATGCAACTCTCGGCCGATGATATTATAGAGAGCACGCTCCATTCTCCCGATTTCATCGGATATCTTATGATACTATCCCCTGAGCTAAAATCCGAGATATTGAATATGACCGCCGGTATACGTTTACAGAGAACAGCGGAGTTAAAGCAAGAGTATCCGATCCTTACTCTCACTGATAACGAGACTGTAAAAATGACCGGATACATAGAACGGATAAAGGCACTCCTCACCGATAAATCGCACCTTTACCGACAAGTGATCATCAAAAACGAGATAATAAATTTCCTTCTTGACCTCAGCAACAGTCGTTGGCTGAAATATGGAAACAAGAAAGAGGATTTGTCTCGGAACGAGACATTATTATACAAGTTCAAACACCTGCTCGTCGCATATTGCCGTCAGCATCGTGAAGTATCTTTTTATGCGAAAGAACTATGTGTTACACCGGATTACTTATCTAAAGTGATCCGGGCTTATGACGGTGGCTCTACCATGAAATGGATCGCTAACGCAATCGTGATAGAAGCCAAGTTCCTTCTCCGACAACCAGGCAAAACTGTTTATGAGACCGCCCTTGATTTGAATTTTCCGGATCAATCAACCTTCGGTAAGTTCTTTAAGAGACACACGGGAATATCACCAATCATGTATAGGAAAGATTTAAATGTGCGTTGAGATTATAAATAAAGCTCCTTCTCGAAAGAGGCTCGATCTCCTTTTGTATTTAAGCTTATATGCAAAAAGTTACGGATTATAACTACAAGACCTGAAAAGAGTCGTATCAAGCTCTGTTTTGAGTAATGATACGACTCTTCTTTTTGCCTTTAAAGATGTTCAAGTTTCAAATCAAAAGCTCATCCAGACTAAAATTGAGTTTTGACATATCCTCATTATATTTGATAAGGATTATAAAAGCTCTACGGTTTAATAACTACAAACTATGCTGGAACATCCAGGCCAGATAATCCGGTTCGGCGAAAGCGTTGTCCCAACTGTTATGGTCTACGCCGGGATATTCTTTATAACGGACATCCGCACCTGCCTTTTTCAAGGCGTCATAAGCGTCGCGGGAGAATTGTACATCGACCACGCTATCGGAACCGCCGTGATAAATACTAAAAGCGGTCTTGCCCTTGAAGTTTTCCAGACGTTGCAAATTAGCTCCTCCGCAAATCGGGGTGGCTGCGGCAAACAGGTTTGGGTAACGCATCACGATATCGAACGTACCCATACCTCCCATCGAGAGGCCGGTTACATAGATGCGTTTCGTATCGACCTTGCCTTCCGCTATATAACTATCTAATAATTCCTTGACAGCGGCCATTGATTGTGTGGCCGGGGCGTTCAACGGATAGAGGCGTTTCCCTCCTTTGCCGGCGTTCAATCCTTTATATTCAGACCAAGTCTTCTCGGCCGGGCATTGAGGCGCTATGATGATAGCCGGATATTTGGTTTGATTCTCGAAAGAAGCGAACATATCGCCTCCATGTACTAATTGGGCCTCATTATCCGATCCTCGTTCGCCCGCTCCGTGCAGGAACAGGATTACCGGGTATTTCTGCGCCGGATTATAATCCCTCGGATACAGAACCCGATAATTCAATTGATAGCCATCGCGGGCCGTAAATTGCTTCTTCAAGAAGCTAGCCTTATCACCGGCATATCCCGCAACGGATAAAAGAAGGCAAAGAGACAAAAAGAAGATACCTCTAAGTGTTTTCATACGACATTATATTTAAGTTATTAATAAATCACACATTATTACTTAGTTGTAGAGACGGGGCGTGCCCCGTCTCATCCCAGCAAAATAGTAACTTAAAGATACTATCAGACGGTGGGAGACGGGGCACGCCCCGTCTCTACAACTAAGGAGATTATATATAGAAACAATCACTGGCCCAGTTTAGGGGATTGTTTTCAATGTAATCTGCTATACGATTCATTTCAGCATGATCACGAATAATGTGATCGTGGAAACGTGGTTGCCATGCAAAAATACGATTATTTTGATGCGCATATGCCGTGACAGCAGATTTAATGCCTCCAATCCCTATCGACAGCAATCCTTTATTCCCCAATGGCGTTAATACCTCATCCTCCGCTACAAAGACTACGGCATGTATATGATTAGGCATCACAACAAATAGGGGGATCTCAAGGTATGGATAATGGTTATTTGCGTGCTCTAAATTATCATGCGTGAAGTGGCCTAACGGATTCAACGACATTTGCCCGCCAAGTATACGACCAAAATAACATTGTTTATGTGCTGTACAGATCGTGATAAAATAGATACCTCCATTGTAATCGTGCCAAGTGGCACGGGCTGATTCGATACGGAAACGATTTTGATATAGGTTTGCCATAGTTATGTGTTTTAGTTAATTGTTTTTTATAGATACAAATATAGCATATATTCCGAAGCGAAAGAATATGGTAAAAAATATCTAGTTGTAGAGACGGGGCGTGCCCCGTCTCCCACGGTCTGATAGTATTTTTAGTTACCATTTTGCTGGGATGAGACGGGGCACGCCCCGTCTCTACAACTGGATGATTGGTTTTGTTGCTTCTGAGACACCGTTCTCGTTGAAAGCTTCGATGGTGAAATAATAAGGCTGGTCGGTGGAGAGGCTCTTCAAAAGTAATTCATTCTTTCCGTATAGGAGCCATGAGTTGTATAGCTTATCGGGAGCGATACCCCAACGGATGTTGTAGCCTTGGCTGTTTTTGACAGCGTCCCAAGTGATCATAGCGTCACGGCGATCCGCTTGGCGAACGACCTTGAAGTTCTTCACCATCGCTGGTTTCTTGCCTTCGCCGATGCCGAATACACGCAAATCCGAGATCGCCAGATGAGGCGTCGGAACCTCTATGTTTTTGTAACGGACATAGCGGACACGGGCCGGATTATCCACTTGCACGTAATCGTTCGGAACATCCTTATAACTATTCCGGCGATCCACCAACGTTACCCAATCCTGCCCATCCAAAGAACCTTCCACGGCATAACGATGGCGTAAGCCGGGGATACGGCCATACATATTCGATTGATAATCGTGATAATTCACCTGCACGGCATATACCGTAGCAGGAGCCTCCAGATCGATCTCTACCCATTCGGTATCGCCATTCGTACGAGCCATCCAGAACGTCTTGCATTCCTCATCCGTCAAATTGGCCGGAAGGAAATTGGCAGAAGTCTTAGGACGGTTCGAATCCGTGAATCCTTGCGCCGCGGGAGCGGAACCCTCCGCGTACGAGGAGGCTTTCACCGGCTTTTTATAAGAGAGCAACATCCATCCCGTGAATTCCCCCTTCTTTCCCGGCTCGGCGGGAGCATAATGCGGATAATCACCGAAGTTATTATCACAATACATAATACCCTCCTTATCGAAGAAAGCAGGATACATACAAAGGCGGCGCTCCCAATTCACCGTGGCCGAGAGAGACATAGAGGCGAAATGCCAATAATTGCCACCCGGCCCCACCAAGGTACTTCCATGTCCGGCGCCATTCATGAAACCACCAGGCTTATAACTTACCGGGTTATGCGATTGATATTTGTACGGGCCTAATGGAGAGTCCGCCACATAAACACCATCGGCATATACGTTGAATTCCGTACCGGGAGCGGCATATTGCATATAGTATTTACCATTGTGCTTGGTCAGCCAAGCGCCTTCCATATAGCCCCCCAATACCGTATCGGTATGGTTCTCGCCAAAACGTTCCCAGCCATGCTTCGGCATATCCAGGCCGAAAAGCTCGACCGTCTCGCCCTCGATCAAGAAACGGTCATCCTTATTCAGCTTCTTGCCCCGAAGCGGATAAACATTGGAAGAGCCCCAGAATAAATAAGCCTGTCCATCGTCATCGATGAATAAATCCGGATCTTGCAGGTCGTGGAGTATGGCAGGAGTAGCGTTCCAATCACCGGATTTCGGATCATCAGTATAAAGGACACTCATCGAGCCGGACGGATCACCCATTACATAAAGCACGGAATCCTTATAATTATGAGCGGCGGGAGCGTTGGAACCCTGAGGATACCAATTTTTGCCGGGAGTAATAAAATCCCAGTTCAACAAGTCTGTCGAATGCCAGTAGCCGTGCGAACGGGTTACGAACATATAATACTCGCCCCGGAATTCTACGACAGCGGGGTCTGCGCCCGAACGGTAAGACAGGTTGTTCGATGAGTTATAAATCATATACGTATAATCCACATTCAGCGGATTACAATACGTATTCGCCCGCATGGATTGAGCGGTGGTGGAGCCTCCGGAAGCGGCAAAGAGCAGAGCGGAAAAGATATATTTTGATAAAAGTCTCATGTTGATATGTATTAAGAAGAAACACTCATTTTATATAGGATGCCTATACAACGTTGTATAGGGTGTTTATACAGCGTTGTATAAGGTGCCTATATAGCACTGTATAGGGTATGTATACAACGTTGTACAGGATATGGTCCCAATAGGACACGCAGATGACACAGATAGGGCAGATAAACGCTGATTATTATATTGAAAATAATTATCCGCGGTCATCTGCATGATCCGCATCATCCGCATGCCATAACACTACCATTTATTGTAGAGAGAAAGAAGACTGATTCGCCTCATCAGCGGAATCCAAGCCTACCCAAACCGTGAAATCACCCGGCTCGGCTTTCTTCTGCATATCGATACCGTAGAAAGCCAGCAAAGACTCGTCAATCGTGAAAGAGACCTGTTTCTTCTCGCCCGCTTTCAAGGCCACCTTCTCGAAGCCTTTCAGCTCCTTAACCGGACGGGTCACGCTACCCGCCAAATCGCGGATATACATCTGGACAACCGTCTCGCCATCCACCTTACCCGTATTCTCTACCTCAGCCGTTACCGTAATCTTGCCCCCTTTCGTGAAAGAGTCCTGATCCAGCTTCATAGAATTCACGGCGAAAGTCGTATAGCTCAAGCCATAACCGAACGGATACAACGGCGTGTTAGGCATATCCATATATCTGGATTTATAATCCGTATCCGGAGCTTCCGGAGGAACCGGGCGACCTGTCGGTTTCTGGTTGTAATACAGGGGCAATTGACCCACCGTGCGAGGGAAAGACATCGTCAGGCGAGCGGACGGATTATAATCGCCGCTGATCACATCGGCCATGCCATGACCCGCCATCGTTCCCAGATACCAAGCCTCCAAGATACCATCGACATGCTGATCCTCCCAAGAAAGATCCAAAGGACGTCCGTTCACCAAGATCAAACCAAGAGGTTTACCCGTCTTTTTCAATTCCTTCAACAACGCTTGTTGAGCGCCCGGCAATTTCAAGTCCGTACGGCAAGCCGCCTCGCCACTCCAGTTGAAATCCTCGCCCATAGCCGCCAATACGATATCGGCACGACGAGCCGTAGCGATCGCCTCAGCGAATTTAGAGGAATCATCGGTCAAAAGATCACATCCCTCGGCATAAATGAACTTCACGTTCGTTCCGGCATATTTCTCGGTCAAGCCCTCGAACAAGGAGATACTCTCCTCACGCTCACCCCGGCCGGCCCACTCGCCATTCTGGTTGATCTTATCCTTTACCATCGGGCCGATCAAGGCTACCGTAATATGCTTATCCTTCGAGATCGGGAAGAAGTTATTATCATTCTTCAAAAGAACGATCGAGCGAGCGGAAGTCTCACGAGCCTCTCGCAAGAACTCCGGCTTCATGATCGTATTCTTCTCACGCTCATTGTCCAAGTAACGATACGGATCATCGAACAAGCCCAAGAGGAACTTCATCTCCAAGATACTTGCCACGGCACGGTCGATACTCTCTTCCGAAACCTTGCCTTCTTTTACGGATCGCACAAGATGTTGGCTATAAATACCTCCTGTCATATCCATATCAATACCAGCGTTCGCAGCCAGCTCTCCCGCCTCTTTATCATTCCGTACAATGCTATGGGCCACCATCTCATTGATACCGGTATAATCGGTGACCACGAAGCCATTGAAGCCCCAGTCCTTACGTAACAGATCGGTCATCAGCCACTTATTGCCCGTGCTAGGCACTCCGTTGATCTCATTGAAGGAGGCCATGAACGTAGCGACTCCCGCCTCCTTAGCCGCTAAGTAAGGCGGCATATAATAATTCATCAACGTATTTTGCGACAACTCGGACGTATTATAATCACGTCCGGCCTCGGCTGCCCCATAAGCGGCGAAGTGCTTGCAACAAGCCAAGACCGTATTGACATCAGCCAACGAACGCCAGTCGTTTCCACCTTGGAACCCCTCGACACGGGCCTTCGCGATCAGGCTTCCCAAATACGGGTCTTCACCGGCTCCTTCCATCACACGTCCCCAACGGGCATCCCGGGAGATATCCACCATCGGGGCGAACGTCCAAGCGATACCGGACGCGCTGGCCTCTTCCGCGGCGATCGCCGCGCTTTTACGCATCCGTTCCAAATCCCAAGAGCAGGATTCCGCTAGCGGCATCGGGAAAATCGTACGGTAACCATGTACGACATCGTAACCAAACAATACAGGTATCTTCAAGCGGCTCTCGGACAAGGCCATCTCTTGCATCTTACGCACACCGTCTACCGTATATACATTAAACAAGCTTCCTACGAGGCCTTTCTTCAGCAAAGTCTCGTAATCACCGGTCATAACCGGACCGGTAACATCCCAGTTACAAGAGTATTGGGCCATCTGCCCTACTTTTTCCTCCAATGTCATCAGGCTGAGCACAGAATCGACACGACGCTCGATATCCTTGTCGCCACTGAAACTCTTCCAGCCGCTTACAGCGGGTTGCCGGCATCCCCCCAAGGTAGCGGCAATGGCCGCGCCAGCAATAAAAGTCATTATCCTTTTCATTGTTCGTATATGTATTATTTGTTCCAAGTTACTTGCGCGGATTTCACGTCCCGGGAGTTCGTTCCTACATAGATATTAAACAAGCCTGGTTCCCAGACATATTCCAACGCGCTATTATAGAATTTCAAGTCCTCCGGGGTAATCGTAAAAGATACGTTCTTACTCTCACCCGGTTTCAAGGAGATTTTCTGGAAATTCTTCAACTCTTTCATCGGACGGGAGATGCTGGCCGCCGGATCGCCGATATATAACTGTACGACTTCCTCGCCCTCCAGCTTACCTGTATTCGTAACCTGCACGCTGGCGGTCAATACACCGTTCTCTCCTTGCACACTCGTCTTATCCAATTGAAGATCACCGTAAGAGAAAGTCGTATAACTCAAGCCATAACCAAACGGATACAAAGGATCGTTCGTGATATCCAGATATTTAGAGGTGAAATGATCATCCGGGTTCATCGGACGGCCTGTTTTCTTGGCATTGTAATACAATGGAATCTGACCTACGCTACGAGGAAATGTAGTCGTCAATTTACCGGAAGGATTCACGTCGCCGAACAATACGTCTGCCAATCCGCGCGCCGCGGCAGAACCTCCGTGCCATGCCTCAACGATCGCGGAGAATTGGCTATCCTCCCACTCTAAGGTCAACGGACGACCGTTCGCCAATACCAATACCACCGGTTTTCCGGTCTCCAACAAAGCTCTCAACAACTCTTTCTGGCTCTCCGGCAAACTAATATCCGCACGGCTGCAAGCCTCTCCGGACCAGTTATTCGGCTCACCCATCACGGCAATGATACGATCCGCGTCTCTCACCTCCCGGACCGCTTCCTTCACCAAACGGGTATTCTCCACCGGATCAACCTTCAAGCCGCTGGCTTTCGCCAACATCGGCTCGTTCGTCAAATTACATCCCTTGGCGAAAATCACACGGGCCTTATCGCCGACCGCTTCTTTCACGGCCTGTACCACGGAAGCCGATTTCGCCGTATCGATACCGCACCATGTCCCGAACAACTCAACCTTCTTATCCGCCAACGGGCCTACCACGGCGATCGTCCCTGTCTTTCGCAAAGGCAATAATCCCTTATCATTCTTCAACAAGACAATGGATTTACCGGCGATATGGCGAGCCGTATTCATATGCTCGTCCGTGAATGTATTCTTTTTCGCACGATCGGCGTCCAAATAGCGATAAGGGTCCTCGAACAAGCCCAATTTATATTTCGCCTCCAATATACGGCGGCAAGCCTGATCGATATCCGCTTGAGACACACGGCCCTCTTCCAACGATTTCTTCAAGGTCGTGATATAACCGTTTGTCATCATATCCATATCCAAGCCGGCGCGCAAAGCCAAGGCCGATACGGTCTGCGTATCGCCCAGACCATGATTGGTCATCTCGCCGATCGAGTTATAATCGGAAACGACAAAACCATCAAATCCCCATTGGCCGCGAAGCAAATCGGTCAACAACCAGCGGTTACCCGTAGCCGGAATAGCCTCCACCAGATTAAAGGAAGACATTGCCGTGGCGCAACCAGCCTCTACAGCAGCCTTGTAAGGAGGAAAATACTCATTAAACATCTGGATACGGCTCATATCCACCGTATTATAATCACGACCGGCCTCGGAAGCACCATACAAGGCAAAATGCTTCAGGCAAGACAAGATCGTGTTCTCTTTCGCCAGGTCATCTCCTTGATAACCTCTCACCATGGCGGCGGCGATCTTCCCACCCCACCAAGGGTCTTCCCCGCTACCCTCGGCGATACGTCCCCAACGAGCGTCGCGGGCGATATCCACCATCGGGGAATAAGTCCATGTTATACCATTGGCGCTGGCCTCGATAGCGGCGATACGGGCACTTTGCTCGATCAAGGTAGTATCCCAGCTACACGACAAAGCCAATGGGATCGGGAAGATCGTCTTATATCCGTGAATTACGTCAACCCCGATCAGCAAAGGGATCTTAGCGGGAGACTCCTCTACCGCGATCTTCTGTAACCTACGCAATCCTTCCATATCAGAGAACCCGGTCGCACCTAGCCAACCCCGACGAACCGTTTCGTCCGCGCCTTCCGATCCGCTCAATACACCGGGGACACCGCCCCCAGACAGGTTCAATTGCCCGATCTTATCGTCTAAAGTCATTTTACTCATTAAGTCATTGATAAATACATCCATCTGTACCTTATCTTGTCTCTGCCCATAAGCGGTAAGCGCTAGGCAGACGGCGAAAGAAACTAATATCTTCTTCATATATTTAATTATTTATATTCACTATTTATCCAGTTGTAGAGACGGGGCGTGCCCCGTCTCATCCCAGCAAAATGGTATTCCAAATTACTATCAGACTGTGGTGAGACGGGGCACGCCCCGTCTCTACAACTAGGTATTATAAATGCAGCCAGCCACTATTATTTTCATTGAATAGAGAAACCCAACTTTTTCAAACCGTCCTGAATTTCCGGACAGCTCATGAACAAACGCCACAGGAGGCCTGTACGGTAATTCTCGATCATCGGGGCGACCGTACATTGGTCGATCGCCAGATAACGACGCGGATACCAATTCTCGCCCTCGCTGAAAGCATCGTAAAAACCATACTTACCCCAGATGCGATCTCCCAGATTAAAATAGAAATGCTTCAAGGCCTTCGAGGATTCCTCCGGTGTATACGGATAGCTGCTCAAGGCCGCTGTCGGCGTAATCACCCCGTGATCGTTGGAAGGCATATGCGCGTCATAGCCTTTCACGGAATAACTGGCGGTTAATCCCCAACAAGCGTCGCTATATCCCTTGAAGCCTTTCGGATTCTCCACGCAATAACGGTAATTGACCAACACGTGGTTCCGGTTCAAGTCCCAGTAATTAGCGTATCGGTCTGACAACCCTACCGGACATAAACCGATGTAGGAATAATGCGCCCAGAATAACGGGCCGCCATATTTCTCGGCATAATTATGCTTCAAGATCAAAGGCAGGTCATACGCAACCGCGTCGCTCCCGATACCACCTTTGCGGGCCCAGCCGTTGTGATAAGCGGAGGCCGGAATAGGATAGGTTGGCGAGGAAGCCGCCAAAATATAGGTAATCAGGCATTCATTATAACCTTCCAAGGGGAAATTCATCTCCCATGCGTAACCGGGGCTCCAATGCCAATACAATACATCCTGCCCGTTCAAATACCATGTCCATTCCATCTCGCGCCACAGCCGGTCGATCTTCGCGGCCAACGCCTTCTCGCTCTCATTTCCATCCTTGAAATACTGGCGTACACACAAGAGGCCTTGCATCAAGAAAGCGCTCTCTACCAAATCGCCTCCGTTATCTTTCGTGCCGAAGGGTTTTACCTTACCCGTAGGGCCATGCATCCAATGAGGCCAAACCCCATGGAAACGATCGGCTTTCGACAGGTAATCAACGATTTGATGAAAACGGGCCACACCTTCCTCACGGGTGATAAAGCCGCGTTCGATACCCACCAACAACCCGGCGATACCAAAGCCGCTTCCCCCGGTTGTCACGACATCAGCGTCGTTCTCCGGATACACGCCATCCATATGGATACGCTCCGGGGCCAGTCCGGAGGTAGGTTCCGCACCTTCCCACATATAATTAAAATGGGCCTTTTGTATATAAGTCAGAAACTCATCGTCCGACTGGAAATCCAGCTTGCGCTCATTTGACGCAGGTTCCGCGGATGTGTCGCTTTTCTTGACCTCATGGCAAGCCACCAACGAGAAGCCAAGCAACAGGGTGACAACGCCTGTACGAATATAGGTATTCATATTGGTATATACTTTAAATAGTTATCGTTTCAATACTTTACTCATCGGTGAACGGCCGCTCTCGCCCAGCGCCTCGATCGAGAAATAATAGTCCGTATCCTTATCCAGCCCCCGGAAATCATACACCGTATCATCCAATACCGTGATACAGTTGTATAATTTATCCGGCGCTATACCGTAATAGATATTGTAAGCGTACGCCTCCTTTACCGGTTCCCAAGTGATCATGGCGTTCCGCTTATCCGCTTCCGACCGTTCCACCTCCAGATTCTTAACCGTAGCGGGAGCTTCTCCCAAGCCATTCCCGAAAATACGGAACCCGGATATGGCGAAGTTGCCCGAAGGCACATGCTCGTTCACTACCTTCAGGTAACGGGTCTTCAAAGGCTCGCGCAACTCGATATAGTCATGCGGAACATCCTTGTCGTTATCGCTCTTATCGACCACCAATTCCCAGTTTTTCCCATCTACAGAATGATAAATACGATATTGATGATACAAATCCATCGCCTTATTATGCTGTACGGCTTTGTGCTCGTAATAGTTCAGTTGGATCGCACGGACTTCTTTAAGCCCCTCCAAGGAGATTTGAAGCCATTCCCCCGATTCTCCCGAAGCGGCAGACCAGAAAGTACGTATACTCTCGTCCGTAACGTTCTCGGGAACGAACGTACTATCCATGGAAGAGGCCATCGCCGGTTTTCCATACGATAACAACATCCAACCAGAAAACGTATCCGCGATATCACCGGTCTTTCCCTTCGGCGTAAACAAGGGATAATCCCCGAAAGCGGTATTCGAATACATCACCCCATCCTTATCGAATGCTGCGGGATACAGGCCGATACGACGCTCAAACTTATATTTCAGGGAAAGCATGCAAGTAGCCACATGCCAGTAATTGCCATACGCATCCTCGAAAGTACCGCCGTGTCCGGCCCCTTGCACAAAACCTCCCGGCTTGTAACTCATGGGATTATGTTTCTGGTAGGTAAACGGGCCCATCGGCTTGTCGGATACATAGACACCATCGGCATAGACCTTGAACTCCGTTCCCGGAGCGCCATACTGGAAATAATACTTGCCGTTATGCTTGGTCACGAAAGCCCCTTCCGTAAAAGGCGCTAAGGTCGTGCTGTCATCGTTGTTCATCCCGAAACGTTCCCATCCATGTTCCTCCGGACGCAGCATCATGATCTCTTGGATCTTGCTGACCGGATGGAAATCGCGGCGATCCAGCTCCACGCCCTTCAAGGCATACTCGTTGCTCGAGCCATAATACATATACAAACGCCCGTCATCATCCAGCAGGAAGGCCGGGTCCCAACTGGGAAGGGCTGTTTTCTCTACATATCGCTTGAATTTCCCGCTCTTCGGGTTCGTACTATACCAAATGGGTAATCCCGCGTAAGTAGAACCGGTATAGAACAAGGTATCTCCACTTACGAAAGCAGCCGGGGCGCATAAGTCATCATCTTCCGGATAACGCTGGAAGCCGGCGAACACAAACTCCCAATTGGCCAAGTCCTTGGAATAATAGAATCCGGCTTGATTCGTGGCGAAAAGGAAATATTCTCCTTTGTACATCACTATCATCGGATCGGCCGTAGAACGGAAAGAGCCATTTTTCACCAAATCCGGCAGATTGGCCCGGAAGCAATAGCTCAAGTTCACCGGGTTGCAATAGGTAGAGGGATGGTCGTTCGTAGCGTCGAACCAGCGGGTAGCTCGCCGCGGGGCTTTTACCCGTACATCGCGGGGATCGGCTTCCATCCGGATATCTATCCTCGTATCGTTATCGCCAAACGCATGATAGGCGTATTTCATCCCCGGATAATACACGAACAGCTCATGGTCGTAACGGCTTGCCTGTACTTTATAATGGCCTGCCGCATCGGTGGTACAATGAACCGGGCTGGCCGTGAACATGACCGTAGCGCCTTCCAAGGGTTTGCCGTCCGGCCCGGTAATCGTGCCTTCCAGGAAATGCTCCGGAGACACGGTTATATAGTAATCGCTTACCTGCCCCTTGATCACGATCACGGAATCTCCCCGCTCGTTTACTTGAGCGTTCGCGGTAGAAATCGCGAGGAAAGAGGCAAGGAGTGATATGAGCATATACTTATCCTTATAAGCTTTTCGGGAAAAAACGGCAGCTCTTATGTACTTCCGGAAAAACATGTACGTGTTTTCCGGGAAAGACGTACATGTTTCCGGAAAAACACGTACATGTTTTTTCCAGGATATGATAGGCCTGTTTATTCTATTATGTTCTAGCATATTATATTCCAGATATTTTTTTTATTGTAGAGACGGGGCGTGCCCCGTCTCCCACGGTCCGATAGTATCTTTATGTTACCATTTTGAGGGGATGAGACGGGGCACGCCCCGTCTCTACAACTAGGTATCATTATTTTATGGATTGTATTTTTTGGATTCCTTTTTGTACATCCGGGTGGCTCATGAAAAGATTCCACAGCAGATTCGTGCGGTAATTCTCGATCATCACGGTTACGGGTGCTTGGTTCAGCCCCATAAATAAGGGAGATACCCAGTTTACGGTCAGGTTGAAAGCATCCCGGAAACCGTATTCGCCCCACAAGAAACTGCCGTAGTTACGATAATAATTCCGTAAAGCTTTCATGGAAGCGTCTGGCGTGTAAGGGAATGAAGCCAGAGCGCCCGTGGGCGCCATCGTTCCGTTATCCCGGTGAGGCATCGGCTCTTGGGCTTGGTAACTCCACGCGAAATCACTAGCGGTCAATCCCCAGCAATCTTCCCCATAGCCTACATAACCACCTTGGTTCTCGACACAATATCGTTGATTGATCTTCGCTATTTTCCGGTTGTTCTCGAAATAATTCGTGTACTTATCGGTGAACTTATGCGGGTCTAACCCGAGGTATGAGTAATGGATGAAGAAAAGGGGGCCTCCATTGGAGACACCTACTTTCAGGTTCTCCCCATAATAGGTATTGCCATTCGTATACATCCTACCATCTTGCACGCAACTCCAGCCGGCACGGTATTCTTGCGCATACTTTTCTTGGCTGGCCCAACCGCTATAATACATCTCCGGGGAGACTCCGTATTTCGGTCCCATGATAGCCAGCATATAGGTAATCATGGTCTCATTCCAACCTATCAATTTATGGTTGATCACCCACGCCTGATCCGGCGACCAGTGCCAATACAAATAAGGGCTGTCCTTGAATTGCTTATACCAGTTCCATTCCACGTTCTTCCATAGATTGTCGATACTCTCGCGGATTTGTTTTTCCTTGTCATTCCCTTGATTGAAATATTGACGAGCCGTCAACAGCCCTTGGAATAAGAAAGAGGTCTCCACCAAATCGCCCCCGTTATCTTTCGGGCCGAAGAAGGCGACCGCCTTTCCTGTCGTTCCATCGATAAAGTGAGAGACCGCTCCATGGAACTTATCCGCTTTCTCCAAGAAAGAAGTGATTCTCAGGAAACGTCGCACTCCTTCTTCCCGGGTGATAAATCCCCGCTCGATCCCCGCTACGATCGCCATGATACCGAAGCCGGAAGCCCCTGTAGCGATCATGTCATTCCGTCCGGGAATATTCTCGCGGGCGAGTCCGCTGTTCGGCTCCGCTCCCTCCCAATAATAACGGAAGTTCGCTTCCTGCACCATATCCAGCAATTGCTCATCCGTCATCGGGCGGGTAGTAGCCGATACCGCCTGGGAGAACGCAGACTCGTTCAGCGCGTAGTCCACGACTGTCACCTTGTAATAGGCTTTTTTACCGATCTCCCCCAAGAAATCGGTATAGCGGTTCATCCAAGGCCGACGGATAGCGACCGGCTGGTAAGTAATCCCGTCGAATGAACGGTAGATGCGATAGTATTTTATATCCTCCTTTGATTGAGGAATCCATTTGATATCGATATGACGCTCATACGCCTTGGCCTCTTGTAAGGCAGGGGCGTTCAAAGCGCTTACCGACGGAAGGGTGGCCGGCAACAGCTCTACGTCGTCCAAGTAAATCGTATATTCGTTTCCATCGGCCGTACCGGGGCGAAAGGCCACCGCCGCCAATTTCTTGATGTTCGTATCATTCACGGCGCTCACCCCGAGATCCCCTAAAGGGATAGATACGGAATGCCATACGCCGGGACGTGTATCTCTCAGGTATTTCCCCATGTCTACGTACCGGGTATACGTGCTATCCGCGTAACGAATGGCGATACTGGGAAGAGCGGCGGTATTCATGCTCTCTTCCAGACGTACTTGCATGGAGAGTGTCGAGGGTTCGCGGAAGAAGTCGTTGCCACGAACCGGGCAATATTGTATCTCGCTATACCAATCTCCTCCGGGAGCGGATACATAGGTAAGTTCCAGGGAATTGCCGGGCGTGAAAGCAACAGAGCCAGCGACCGGAAGATGCTGCCTCGCATTTTTAATCCAAGAAGGTGAGGTATATTTCGCCTGAGAATAAAAGTAATCCCCTTTCATCAGGCTATTCTCGAAAAAAACATAGTCGTAAGGTTTCTCCACCGCTTGCAAACCGGCAGATAGTAAGAGAGTAGTTAGTAATACAATGTGTTTCATGATGCTGATATTTATATAAATAAACGATATAATCTGAGATAAAATAGGCGGTGCCAAACGGGTTGACACCGCCTTGCCAAACTACAAAGGTCTAGTAAATATGTGAGAATCTTCTTATTCTGCTATCGTTCCAGCCTCAAACTCCAAATTCGGATTCAAATCGATTTGATCTTGAGGTATCGGATAATATTCGCTCTCCCCTTTAACAAAACCCGGAAGTTCTTGAGTAGCTCTGTCCGTACGAACCAAGTCGTAGAAACGAGCTCCCCACTCTAACGCTAATTCAACCTGACGTTCTTCTAAGATTTGATCTAAAGTCGCATTCATGATCGGGGCTAAACCCGCACGTTCACGAACCAAATTCAAAGGAGCATCACCGTTTTGTCCTTTACGAACCTTAGCTTCAGCATTCATCAACAATACGTCAGCGTAACGGAATACACGCACATTATTACCTGCGCCATATTGTGTACGGCCCGGGGTCATTTGGTTCTTCGGTGTATAAGCCTTACCGTTATAGGCGGTAGGTTCACCCGGTTTAGCAGCAGGTATATAATCTCCGTCGCGTGTTGTAGCATCCGTCATTAAGAATGTTGTCTCAGCACGAACAGTCTCACCTCTTTTTGTGAATAAATCACGAATCTTCTGAGTCGGTTCGATAAATGCCCAACCAGAAATAGGAGCCTCACCACGAGGGCCTTGGAAGGCAAACCATTGATCAGATTCTACAATCTCACCACTACCGTTACCAAAGTCCGTGAACTGATACTCCAATAAAGACTCATTACATAATTTTCCCGGTATTTTGAACAACTCATAAAAGTCCGGATACAATTCGAACTTACCGCTATTGATGATATCCTCCGTCAAGGTCAATACATCATCCCATTCATTATTATACATCTTTGCCTGAGCTTTTACCATTTCTGCCGTATATTTCGTTATCGCACCCGGATGTTCAGACTCATTCGGACGAATAGCTGGAAGATTTTGAATACAGAAGTCTAGTTCATCATAAATGTATTTCAAGACATCTTCTTTCCTACTTTTCGTAATATTTAATGCTTGATTGTCAAGTAACAATGGAACATCTCCCCATAGATTTACAAGTTGATGATAAGCTAACGCACGGAAAAAACGAACCTCCGCACAATACTTAGTATTCAAAGCCTTGTCAGACTCGCTACTTATATGTTCCCCATATTTCGCCAATGACTCCAAAGCAGAATTAGACAAAGAGATCACATTATAATAATTGCCCCATGTTCCGTTTAAAGCCCAAAATGTATTTAGCTTATCATACTGGAAATTACTGCAATAATTAAACTCAACTTGGTCTGTAGGAGATCCACCTTTATTTACATCATCACCACGGACGATAATACACCCCCAACTAGACCAACTGGCCAACAGATTACGGCTCTTAGCATATATACCGGAAACCGGCATATACATCTCAGATGTTTTCGAATAATCCACAGATTCCACCTCTACAGAGTTTTCCGGAAGCTTATCCAAAAAGTCGCTACAGCTTGAAAGCGTAAAAGCTAATGGAATTGCTATTAAAAGCTGTTTTTTAAATATATTTTTCATATACTATATTAGCATTAAATATTTAATAATTAATAGATGATACGAAGACCTAATGTATAGGACGAAGACAACGGATATACCCTTTCATCAAATCCATAAGATGAAGAAGGCATCGTTCCATCCTCATTTTTCACGCTCGATAACTCTGGGCTGAAACTATTTGCCTTAAAGATTGTCAAAGGACGATCTGCCGTCAAGCTCAAACGTATGCTCGGCATCTTGAATTTTCCAAAATCCTTTTTGGGAAACGTATAAGCGACTTGTACGTTCTGAATACGGAAGTAGGAACCATCCTCTACATAGAAGGAATTAAACTTAGCTATGTTCCAAGGATTAACAGATCCGGCAGCTGAAGGATAGCTATTAGTTGATCCCTCACCAGTCCAACGGTTTTCTACTTGATCAGCATCATAGTTCAACTCTGAGTGCCAACGACGGTCACCACGTTTACGGTTTACGATCTGGTTTCCTGTCACACCTTGCATTACCATAGAGAAATCAAAGTTCTTGTAAGAGAAACCTAAATTGATGCCATAAGAGAAATTCGGGACATAAGAGCCTAGAGTAACACGGTCTTTATCATCGATCTTCCCATCTTTGTTCTGGTCAACATATTTAAAATCACCTGGTTTCAAACCATTCTCAACAGCAATCGGATCTGCGGCAATTTCGGCCTCATTCTGGTAAACTCCAGCGACCTCGTGTCCATAATAAGCATTCAACTCACCTCCAACCTTAGAGATTGTACGGAATTCCGCAGAACCACCATATAAATAAGATAAACCATTCAGGTCCTTCACCTCATTATGCAAAGTCGTTAAGTTTGCACCAATATAATAAGAGAAATCCTTACCAATTTTATCAGACCAATTCACCGATAATTCAACACCTGTATTCAATATCTCTCCTTGGTTACCTAATAAGTTTCCAGCACCCATTGGAAGTGGGGCATCAATTACAGCATTCTGTGTCAGACGATAATACCAATCAGCCTCAACACTCAAACGACTGTCTAATATACGGAAGTCCAAGCCTACGTTCGTTTCATTTACAACTTCCCATCCCAACCAGCTAAAATATACTAAATTCGTATATCCGGGAACAGCGCTCCCCGCAAAGATACCAGAAGTTGTCATATCTTGTGTAATAGAGGCAAAACCATCACTAGCCTTGATCTTATCATTACCTAGTTTACCCCAGCTGGCACGAATCTTCATGTAATCAAGCCATTTCTGGTCTTTCATAAATCCTTCCTCCGAGATATTCCAAGCGACACCTACAGAAGGGAAATACCCCCATGTCTCTTGATATTTAGAGGAACCATCCGCACGCATTGTAGCAGACAATAAATATTTACCCTTATAATCGTAAGAAACACGACCGAACCAAGATACACCACGGTAAGTTGTACCATTATCACCCGTTGTACGTCCATCTGCATTTCCTTGATTCAAATAGAAATACTCCTCATGCTCACCGGGTACACCAGTCGCCTCGCCCCATAAATTACGGAAGTTCTCCTCACGTACAGAGTTACCCAACATAGCCGTTAAGCCATGATCACCAAATGTATCCGTATAAGTTAATGTATTGTCCCAGATCCAGCTATGATAAATATCATTTTGCTTCTTTAATTTGGAAGTAGAGTTAACTTGGGTACCACCTACTAGATAAGCCGGAGTATAAGTACGAGACTGAAGAATATTGATATCTTGACTATAAGCTGTCTTGAAGAACAACTTATTCTCCGGCAGAAAATCAAATTGAGCATAGAATGAAGGCATCACGCGCAACGACTTGTTTTTAGAATCATAATATTCAGCGGTTGCCACCGGGTTTCCATAGAACTCACTTAAACCAATTTGAGCCGGAGAGGCATAATTGATAGGATATGCTCCTAATGGATTAGATTCATCATAGACCGGAATGATAGAAGGAGTACGAAAAGCCGACATCCAAACCTGTCCATCTGGTACAACCTGCGTAGAATTACTTAACACCACATTCACCCCGACTTTTAACCAGTCAAAAGCCTTATAGTCCGCTTTCGTACGTAAGTTAAAACGAGAATAATCATTCTCAGCATTCAAGATACCATCTTGATACAAATAAGAAGCACCTACTGAATAAGTCGCTTTTTCCGATCCCCCGGAAATATCCAAAGAATGATTATGCGTCAATGCTGTATGAAGAATCTCATCATACCAGTTTGTATTGGGTAGTGATCCCCAGTTTTTAACAGACTGATTCAACACATCTTGCAAGGTCTCATTTCCCATCTCATTGATCATCATGGCATATTGCTCACTGCTTGCCATTTTCAATACATTCGTTGCTTTTTGGAACCCCACGTAACCGTCATAAGTAACCGTAGCCGGACGATTCAGGGCACCCTTTTTTGTCGTAACCAAAACAACGCCATTAGCGGCACGTACACCATAGATAGAAGCTGCGGACGCATCCTTCAAGATCGATAAATCCTGAATATCACTATTATTCAAGAAATCAATGTTATCAAAAAACATACCATCCACTACATACAATGGCTGGCTGTTATCATTCATAGAGCCGATACCACGGATACGTACGGAAGGACCGGAACCCGGCTGTCCATTACTCGTGATCTGCACACCCGCTACCTTACCTTGTAAAGCCCCCATCGGAGAGGATGTGGCATGTTTCGTGATCTCATCAGCTTTGATTACGGCGATTGGGGCCGTCAAATCTTTAGCCTTACTTGTTCCATAACCGATAACGACTACTTCTTCCAAGTTTTGCGTGTCCTCACTCATAAGAACGTTCACTACGGTCTGTCCGTTCACCGGGACTTCTTGCGTAGTCATACCTACGTAACTAAATACTAAAGTCGCGTTCTTGGGAACATTACTTAAGGTATAGTCTCCATCCATAGAGGTTATGGTACCATTCGTCGTACCCTTAACCAAAACACTCACCCCGATCGCAGGGTATCCTGTGGCCTTTTCAGTTACCACACCAGTAACTGTCAGATTCTGCGCGAACATGGTAGTCGCCGCAAGTAACAGGCATAAACAAAGCAGTAATTTAGCTTTCATTCATTCTAGTTTTAAAGTTGAACATTTGTTTTTACACACATTATTAAATTCGAAGCAAATGAACACCCAAACCTAAAAAAGGACAAATTTTTGTATACTTCAACGCTACTGCAACGGATATACAAGCGGAATATTACTACTTTTTTACTACTGCAATATAATCTAATTAACTCATTTTCAGATATAATACATTTGTTAATTCAAAAGACGCAGATTATATGTTACTAAACACATTTTACCAAAAATAGGAAAACAAAAACGACAGGAGTAGTGCATAATTACGATTCCCATATCCCATAGCCAGGATAGCTTCTCGCGCTCGTAAGCATGCAACCATCAATGGAACTGGATTATGAAATTTATCAAGCTTTGCCCTTCTGGAAGATTCAGTTTTTTACGTAACCGATAGCGTGCGGCCTCAACACCCCGTACGGAAAGGTTCTGCATACGGGCCATATCCTTAGTCGGCATATTCAGGCGTAACAAAGCGCATAATCGTAAATCACCCGGGGTCAATTCGGGGTATCGCTTTTTCAGATTCGTAAAGAACTTTTCGTGGATACGATCGAAATTTGTCTGGAAAATAGCCCATTCATCATCACCCGATATATTCTCATCGATCATACGGATTAACTTGTCGAAGAAGCGCTTCGTATAGCTTCCCGATAATTGTTGAGCCTGTATTTCCTTCTTCAAGCTCTCCAAGAAATCGTTATGAGAAATGACAGACAAAGTGGCGCTGGCCAGTTCTTTACTCTTATATGTGAGGTCATTCTCTAATTTTTCATTCTCTAACTTGATAATTAATTGCTCTTGTGCCTTTAACTGTTCTTCTTGCAATCGTTTTTGCTCCTCATTTATTTTCTTCTCACGCATGACAATCCACGCCGTATATATTCTCACCGATACGACCAGCACACATAAAAACAAGGCGAAATAAATAATCAAAGCCCACCAAGAGCTATAAAACGGGCGCTCTACCGTGAAGGGATACGACAAAGAGGATAACGCTTTCCCCCGGTCGTCTCTCACTACCGCGTGCAACACAAAATTGCCATACGGCAGGTTAGAATAAGTTTGCTGGAAATTACTGGAGCCTTCCGTCCATTCATTGTCGAATCCCTCCAGTTTGTAATAGATCTGAAAACGGCGACCCGTATAGTCCGGATATGAGAACTTGAAAAGAATCGTATTATAACTATAGCTTAACGCGGATACGCCGGCCCTCGGCGTATCCGCTCCCTTGCAAGGGAGCGGCGCGAACTCGTTCTCGTGCCTATTATAAGCCCTTACCTGCGATAAACTCAGCAGAACCCGAACCGTATCCACATCATTCCGACGTCTATTATAACGAGCGATCCCTCCGTTTAGACAGAAATAGGAAGTCCCGTCGGAAGCCACATAAATATTCCCCCTATCTTCTATTGTCGGATTATTAAACAGAGTAAAAGGGATACGCTGCTTCAAACGGAACCGTCCGGACTCATGTCCCAGTAATACATATTCCGAGTTTCGGATAAACCAATACAAATCATTATTCAAGGAAACGATCCGATAGGTATCGCTCAACTCAGGAAAGTCTTCATTCAATAAATCATAAGGAACGATTTTTCCGGTCAAATCCTCATAAGTATAGAATTTGTTCCCATCCGAGAAAACGATACGCCCTCGTAATTTCATCACATTAATCGTACCACTCTCATTTCCTTCCTCTAACTTCCCGATATACTCCATCTCCTTCACGCTCCTCAAATCCTCACTCAGACGAAGACGATAGATTCCTTTATACATATGGCTAGCCCATATATTGCCTGTAGGGTCAACCTCAAACGATTTAATCAAATTAGAGAATCCTTCCACGTTATGGCTGAACTTCCAGCGGTTGGTAACCATGTCTCGGGTAAAAACACTCAGCGGACGGTAAGACATCTGGAGCAAGACCTCCTTTCCGTGGATGATCGTCTTACGCAACACGGTACCTCCCCCATTAGGTCCCGGTATCAGGGTTGCCTCCTGGCCCTCTAATTGCAAAGTTCCTATATTATGCCCGGCGATCAATTGATTCCCGACATCAGAGATATACCACGTTTGTTCTTGAGTTCCGGGAATCAAAGTCGGATAACGATCATTCTCAGACAATGCATAAAGACCTTGGTTTGTTGCCAAATAAATAATATCCTTCTCTATCACCATGTCGTGTACCATGCCGATCTGGGCCTCAAGCGGCTCATAAAAATAAATCGGAGAATTTACATGTATTTGTGCGATTCCATTATCCAACGCAGCCCATAAATTATCGGAACTATCAGCGAATACCCTCAACACTGTATTATTGATCAAACCGTTTTCCCGGTTGAGATGCCATAGAGTCTCTCCTTTCTTATTAATCGCCACAATCCCATTCGAAATCGTACCCACGACAAAAGTAGAGTCTTTCATCATGACTCCCCGGTTCGCTATCCCTTCCTTCAATATATCGTTGGCCGGCGTATCCCATACAGACAACTTTTCATGAACCTCATCATAGAGAAAACATCCGCTACGAGCCGAGACCAACAATAATTGATGATCAAAAGGAAAGACAGAAACCACATCATCTTTTAAAGCCTTTTTCGATACTAGCTCCGTGAACTGGCCGTCATCCATCCGGCAGAAGCTTCCTCCCTCCATAAACTGAACGTATAGATGATCGTCCAAAGTAAAAATATACAACGGAGACAAATCAGATACACCTTTCCTTACTTTCTCCCCATCATAAATAAAAAAGCTCCGGAACGATTGGAAATAGATCTCCCCCTTATATTCATTAATCGTCCAGAATTCATCATTATTCAGATAGATATTCATCTCGGACGAACTGAGCGAATGATAGATCAGGTCATTCTCATCATCCATCTCAAAATACCCGAACTCCTCGAAAGAGCCTACATAAATACGCCCGTCCTTTGATATGTACAAAGCACGGACCCCCAGATTATTGGGTAATTTCACAAGATCCCAGTGAATACCGTCAAAAACCAAAAGTCCCCGGTTATTTCCGATATACATTTTTCCTCCCGGGCCTTGGGCGAGCGCCCAATTCTGGTTTCCCGCTTTGTAATCGCTTACGGAATAATTGATAATTTTGGGAATATAGGGTACCTTCGCATTCCCCGTCATACAAGACAACAAGGCAATAACGCAACAAACTAACACATGAACCAACGTCCTCTCAAGTATCTCCTTCACTATATAGTACAGAATGTTATGTACCGCAAAAGTAAATAAAAAAACATCACATTACACCCAACTTCTTATAAACTCTCACATAATCAATCTCGAATATATATGGAATCTTGAGGTTCCAATCGCATGGTTATATATTTCCGTACGCAATTATCCCACAAAAAATATTGTAAAAAACGCAAAGGCAAAGAAGTAAATAAAAAAAGAGATGCCAAAATTGACATCTCTCTCTTTGGATTGTTGAGTTGTCTCACGAGGATTCGAACCTCGACAGACAGAACCAAAAACTGTAGTGCTACCATTACACCATGAGACAATCCGATTGCTTTACTAAAGCGATGCAAAGGTAAGAATAAAATCTTACCTTGCAAATTTTTTCACTATTTTTTACTTAGCGATCAATAAATAATAGTTTTTCTTACCTCTTTGAACCAATAAATATTTATCGTCAAGCAGTGAAGAACAGTTAATTACGGTATCAACCTCCACTAATTTCTCTTTGTTAAAGCTTACGCCACCACTCTGTACCAATTTACGCATCTCGCCTTTTGAAGGGAAGATAGCGGCTTTTTCGGTACACAAATCAATAGCTTTGATTCCAGCAGACAATTCATCACGGGAAATCTCGAAATGAGGAACACCCTCGAATACGGCTAATAATGTGTCCTCGTCCAATTTCAACAAAGCTTCGTGAGTAGAATTGCCAAACAAGATATTGGAAGCCTCGACCGCAGCCTCGTAATCCTCCAAAGAGTGAACCATAACAGTCACCTCTTTCGCCAAGCGTTTCTGCAACGGACGCAAATGAGGAGCGGCTTCTTGCTCTGCTTCTAGAGCAGCGATCTCTTCTTGGCTCAAAGCCGTGAAGATCTTGATATATTTAGCGGCATCAGCGTCGCTTACGTTCAACCAGAATTGATAGAATTTATATGGGGAAGTATAACGACGGTCCAGCCAGATATTGCCAGACTCGGTCTTGCCGAACTTACCACCGTCGGCTTTTGTGATCAACGGGCAAGTCAAGGCATACGCCTCTCCTCCCAACGTGCGACGGATCAATTCCGTTCCAGTCGTGATATTACCCCATTGGTCGGTACCACCCATCTGCAGGCGGCAACCTTCATGCTCATACAAATATAAATAATCGTAGCCTTGCAGTAATTGGTAAGAAAACTCAGTGAAAGACATACCTACACTCGATTCGCGGCTCAAACGTTTCTTCACCGAATCCTTAGCCATCATGTAGTTCACGGTAATATGCTTACCGATATCACGGATAAAATTCAAGAAAGAATAACCCTTCATCCAGTCATAGTTGTTTACCAACTTAGCGGCATTAGGAGCGTCGGAGTCAAAATCAAGGAACTTAGACAATTGCTTCTTGATGCAATCCTGATTGTGACGGAGAGTAGCCTCGTCCAGCAAATTACGCTCGGCAGACTTCATAGACGGGTCACCAATCATACCGGTAGCACCACCTACTAAAGCGATAGGACGATGACCGGCACGTTGGAAATGCTTCAACATCATCACACTTACCAAGTGTCCGATATGCAAAGAGTCCGCAGTCGGATCGATTCCCACATAGGCCGATGTCAACTCTTTCTGCAATTGCTCTTCCGTTCCGGGCATCATATCAGCGATCATGCCCCTCCATCTTAATTCTTCTACAAAATTCATCGTATTAATTATTCATTATTATATATTTAGTACGGGCAAAGATACGACTTTATATGAATACACACGCATTTGTGTTAAAAATAACCCTGAAGTTTCGCTCCACCTGTCGGCCTACCTCGTCAAGAGGAAGGCTCAGGGCTTCGGCGGCACGTTCATATATTTCCCAGATGGAGCAGTCCGACTTATCAGTCTCCAGCAACAAGCGATCCGGCCAAGCCTCCCGCAAGGCTGACTCCTGGAACGATACGCCAAATGATAGATAGAATCCTTGTCGGAGCAACTGCTTAGCCAAGTCGCCTTTCTTACGGAAACCATGAACGATCCACGGCATAGCGGGCCGCAAGCGTTTCCGCACAGACAACAGTTCATCCCAAGCCTTGACACAATGGATCACCAATGGCTTACGCAAAGCTTCCGACAGACAGATCTGCGCCTCAAACACAGCTTCTTGAATAGCCAATGGCGTAACCACCTGCTTATCCAACCCGGCTTCGCCAATCATAAGAATCTCCTCCCTACCCGCCAAGTCTCGAAGCGAAACTAACTGTTCCTCTATCGCCTCCGTATGGATATACCAAGGGTGAATACCTACGGAGTATAGTGTACTTGCTTCAAACATCTCGCCATACCCGATCCCCGGCCTCTCCTCCCCGAGAATCATATTAACGATCGCTACCACACTCGGCGCTTCCTGTCTATAATGTGTATGTATATCATAGTAACGCATTTTTCCTAAATCAGATAGAGAGACAAAAATAAACTTTCCTGAAAGCCCAATTTTACGGAACCGGATCATACCCGCTCCCCCCCCAAGGATGGCAACGAAGTATCCGTTTAACCGCAAGATACAATCCTTTCACGGGCCCATACTTTTTCAAGGCCTGTACCGCATATTCAGAACAAGTAGGTGTATACCTGCACGAAGCCGGTGTCATGGGAGAGATACAATATTTATAGAAATAAACCGGCAATAAAAGTAATGTAGTAAAAAAATGTCTCATCCTTCTTTATCCCGAAGGATATGGATCGCTTTCCTCATCGCCTTCTCCATCGTAGCATACGGATGGATTTCCTTATCAAGATACAGGAAAGCGACCAACATGCGCTTATCCTTCATCTCCAGCGGTTCTAATAAATCATATTTACGAACCCGGTAAGCCTCGCGTACCTGACGCTTGATCAAGTTACGTTTCACGGCTCTCTTAAATTTTTTCTTAGGTACACTCACTAAAAAGGAGACCCGAGCGGGCATCTCTTCTTCCATCGATAAATAAACTACCCGTAGCGGAAACGCCACAAACGACTGTCCCTTCTCAAATAAGAGATCGATGTGACGTTTCCACGACAGGCGTTCTTCTTTTGAAAGGGTATACCTTTTTACTGTCATTATTTCTTACTGTCTTGCTGTTTTTTTAGATATAAATCCAAAGCAGCAGTCATAGAAGGGGCTTCCACCGTGGGGGCCTCGACATCCAAGCGCAGACCCGCATCTTTAACAGCCTTCGCCGTAGTAGGGCCAAAACAGCCGATCTTTATATCGTCTTGCTTGAAATCCGGGAAATTCTTCAACAAGGAAGAAATACCCGACGGACTGAAGAAAACCAGCATATCATAATCGAATTTCTCGTCCTTAGCGAAATCGTTGCTCACCGTGCGGAACATCACAGCCTTCGTATAATTGATTTTCTTCGCGTCTAGCAAAGCGAATAAATCATCTTTATGCACATCGGAAACAGGCACCAAGTATTTCTCCTTCGCATGCTTGGCGATTACAGCTACCAAATCATCTGCCTTACCGGTCTGACCATAAAAAATCTTACGTTTCCTATAAACGATATACTTCTGAAGATAAACAGCGATCGCCTCTGTCATACAGAAATACTTCATCGTTTCCGGAATAGCCACACGTAATTCCTCGCACAAATGGAAGAAATGATCAATAGCCGTACGAGCCGTGAAGATAACGGCGGTATGGTCTAGAATCGAGATCCGTTGCTGCCTGAATTCCTTGGAGGATAAAGGTTCAACCTTGATGAACGGGCGAAAATCTATCTCTACGCCGTACTTTTCTGCAATATCGAAATATGGTGATTTCTCCGATGCAGGCTTCGGTTGTGATACCAATAATTTTTTAATATTCAATGCCATAGAGTACTTGACTCGATAAAGTTATACAAATAAATAATACCTTCATATAGAAGAATTAAAGGCAATATTTCTTGGCCGCAAAGGTACAAACTAATATATAAAAAACTACTATTTTTCCTGTGAAATATCCGTATTGTCTTATAAATTATCACAAAACGACACAGAATATAGAAAAACACAAACAATAAAACAGGAATCTGCATACGGGTCCCCACAAATACCAGCCAGAGCGCCGGAACATATAAACAGATCCCCCACGCCCCTATAATAGCGTTATAATTAGTCTTCCAGAACTTGTATTTCGGGGTCTCCGTGAAGACTATGCCAAATAAATAATAAAAACAGCGCTTACACCAGTAAAACAGCATCAATACCATCATTATCAGCCCGATAGATATCAACACCATATTTTCTTGCAAATGGTCGAAATGCCCGTATGCCCTAGCGATAGCGAAAAGACAAACACTGCAAAGGAACAGGGCCTGAAACGTCATGAAATTCCGGAAAAACCCCTCGCTACCCCTCGTTACCTCAAATAAATTTTGACGTTCTTTCACATATACCACATCACGCATCATTTTCAAGAACAAACGGTAATTGGTACGAAACACCAGCGCAAAGCACACAAATAAGACGAACAAAAGGCTAAAGACCACATCGTCTACCAATTGCCCGTCCCACAAACGAATCCCTACATATCCTTCAAATGTACCCATGTGCCGCTATTATCGGCACAAAGGTACATAATTATTTCAATAAAGCGCTTCCTTAATAATCTCTCCGACCGTAGGGTGCGGGAACACAAACGACTTTAACTCATCCACTTTCATGCCCTTCTCTATCGCGATGCCGGCGATCACGATCAGCTCCGAGGCCGGATTACCCAACATATGAGCTCCGATCAACGTCTCATCCTCCGACAGGATCAGCTTACAAACTCCATTGCCCATCTCATTCTCCGCAACAAAACGCCCAGAGAACGCCATCGGTATCTTTCTCACCGTATACGGAACACCTTCTGCCCGCAACTCCTCCTCTGTCTTCCCGACACCGGCGATCTCCGGATTCGTATAAACGACTCCCGGAATAGCCTTATAACTCATCGCACGCGATTTACCCAAGAGATGATCCACGGCTACCTCTGCCTCGCCAACCGCCGTATGCGCTAATAGGGAGAAAGCGGTAATATCGCCGCAAGCGTATACATTCGGAAGGGAAGTTTGCATATACTCATTTACTTTCACCCCATTACGGAAAGGCTCTAAGGCCAGCGTCTCCAAGCCAAAACCTTTCGTAACCGGCCGACGCCCGACACTCAAAAGAACCTTATCGCCATGTAACGCAAATGTCTCCCCGTCTTTCTCTACAGAAACCTCGGTGCCATGTACCCCGGTCACTTTATGGCTCAAATAGAACTTGATACCTCGCTTCGCATATTCAGCCTGCAACATTTCAGACAACTCGCGATCCATCGGGCCTAATATCTTATCTAACATCTCTACCACATGCACCTCTACCCCCAAGCTATTGAAGAAAGAAGCGAACTCCATACCAATCACGCCCCCGCCGATTATCACCAAAGAAGCCGGAAGCTCTTTCGACTGCAACGCCTCCCGGCTAGTCCAGTACTCCGTCTCCGTTAATCCGGGTATAGGGGGAATTACCGTTTCCGATCCCGTACAAACCAGAAGGTTGGCGGCTTCATATCGCTCTTCTCCGGCAGCGATCGTAATCGTCCCATCGGCCGCACGACCTTGTATACAAGCCTCCGTCGTAACCATCACCACGCCATGCTCCGTCATTTTCATGCGGATGCCGGCTGTTAGTTTTTTCACCACCTTATTCTTACGGGCGATGATTTTAGGGAGATCGAAAGAAGGATTCTCCGCTTTTACCGCATACTTGGAAGCATGCTTGATATTATCGTACGTCTTGGCGGAATAAAGAAGCGTCTTTGTCGGCACGCATCCCTCATTCAAGCAAACTCCACCCAACGCGTTTTTCTCGAAAAGAATCGTGGAAAGCCCACCTTGCGCCGCTCTCTCCGCGGCAGTATAACCGGCCGGACCTCCACCGATTATAGCGACATCGTATTTCATACTATTAGATCTATTTAAGTTGTATATTAGGATTAATCTTTCTCAACTGTTTGATAAAATCGCCCCGATTGACCGGGGAGATGAGCATCCAAGGTTTCCCGTCGCTCCAAATGATCAACCGGTCTAACGAAAGCGCGTAGCTAGACACCGGCATCACGGTAGATTCCAGCGCCTCTATATCCGCAATAGCGATTTTCTTCTCCGGGAAAACGCTACAATGCGCCACCAGCATATCATCTTCCGTTATCCGGTAATATGTATTGAAGAAAACGTGAAGCACTCCCAGCGCCACGAGTATCATCCCCACCATAGCCGATATATTGGTACGCAAAAACGCCGCCACACACCCAATTATCACGATGACAATCAATAAATGATACCACCATCCTACTTTTGATTTATATTCTCTTTCCATTTTCCGATCTTTTTATATTCTTGGCAGTTTCGAGGTATTTTGCTCTATTTTTCTTTCCTCACTAGCTACCCGTCGTTCCAACTTCTTTACGTCCTCCGCAACAGGAAGTTCTTCCGGTTTAATACCACGTTCCCCCAACATATTCCTCACACTTGTATTATTTTGAATATGCTCTCTGGTTATCAACTTCTCACCATATAAGTCTTTATTTCCCACATTGTAACTAGTCATCTCTGTGGCAAGATTTTTTGCCGCGATTGTTAAAGTGGGCAAAAAATCGGCTAAAGGCCGAGTTGATTTTACTCCCAACCTCTGTTTCATATCTTCCGTAGTATAACCGCCGAACAAAGCAGTATCACCCTTTGAACGAATACGGCCAAAACCTTTATCATCAACTCCTCGCTCATATATATTTTGCGATAGCTCCTTCTCCGAAGCACGCAAACGATCTCGTGTCTCTAGGCGAGATATCAAGTTCAATCGCTCTTCAATCAATTCTATCTTACGAGTCTGAATCGCGAAATAACTTTGCGCAAATGCAATCTCCTCTTTCTTAGGGTCACCATTTTGCGCAATTAAATAACACGCATAACGCGTCAGCATAAAATCATTAATCTCTCGCTTACCACCCTTACCAATATCAATCATTTTCGTGACCTCACGAAAATGATCAACCACACTGATACCCTGAGACTTGCAGGATTCCACAGCTCGATGTATCGCCACCATGAAATTTTCCCAACGAGCATATCCTAAAATACTCTGTAATTCACGTGCAAACCAAACCTCAACTTGTTCACCGTCCTCTTCTCTGTTAATAAAATGTACAATATCATCAAAAGAAGATTTCAGCTTATTTATCCTAGATTTATCCATAAGTATCTTTATCAAACGCTATTTTTTGATTTTTGCGCAAGTTAACGAAAAAGATTACACGCAAGCTCCTTATACAAAAAAAATACGCTGCCACTTCTCAGCAACAGCGTATCCACTTAAACCGGTTAATACAAATCATAAGATTGTAGTCGCCTTTTTATTTTAATTCTTCCAATACCGTATAGGATTGCAATACGTTATTCTTATCATATTGTTCCGTACGCACTAGGCCTACATTCGGGCTGTACCATTCATAGCCATACCCTGTGATCGTCTCCTTTGATTTGGGGGAGCGTGTAGCGACATTATATTTTACCTTAGCGCAATCGAACGTACCGGCAGGGGTTGTTATACTCTCCGTTTTAATGAACTCACGATCCTTGATAGCCATATCCTTGCGGTTCTTTCGGTTCTTCTTATCGTAGATTTTCACGGAGGCCTCATCGAAATACACGTTATTCTTATTGAAATCAGCCGCATACGGATTCGGGTAATTGATAAAATTCTCCGTGATATCCACGTTTGTATTCATTTCCGACACCACTCCCGGGTAAGAGAGCGTCTCTCTCGAATCAAGGAAAAATTCTCCATTCTGGCAATATGCCTTGATATCCCCCTTGTTCACGATCGTACCGGAGGGATTGGTGTATACGTAATCCGCTTCCACCTCTTGGCCGGAAGGAAGCGTTTCTACCTCATCCACCTGGTAACTCATAACGGATTGCAAGTTTCCCTTTGCGTCATATCCTTTACGTACCCATACCGTTCCCTCTGTTTGCGGAAAGAAGAACGTACAATCCTGTGCCATCGCCCCTCCCGCAAGCAATGAGATCAAAGCCGCGTATATTATTTTCACCTTCATAATCTTGACGTTTAATTAATTCACTACTATATACATGCCGGATATCCAATGCTTTGTTAGAACAGAGTGAATCCCTAAATGTTCAGAAGGTAAAAATTAAAAATAGCCAAAATATCGTAAGGCCTCGGCACGCCATCTACTATCAATGGATACCGAATATAATATCTCTCACGATGAGAGAACCATTTACATACAGGTGCTTCTGAAATAACGGTTATCAACTGTTCATCATACTAAAAATGGAATCGTACACCCGCATCAAAAGCTAAACGAAATACGCCGGCATGATCTCCTTTTTCGTAAGAGATATTCTCTTGCTTCGGTAACGAGCTTCCTACATAGCCGATATTCAAGCCCACTCCCACATGCTTAGACAAAAGATATTCCGCACCCAATGAGAAATTATATCCCACGCCGGATAAGGACTCGCTTATCCCCTTTGTAGATTCCCGGTAACTGAAATATCCTATACCTATTTTCTCTTCTACGATCCATCGGTTTATGATTTGTTTCATCACAAATTGAGGAGCGACATAAGTAAGCCCCACGTTAATATTTATACCCGAATAAGTATAAGACGATTTATATCCCAAATACAATAAGCCAGCACCGAAACCGTTCCTTGATATCCAATCATACCCGACTTGCCAATCCAATCCGTTTTTGGGATGGCCAGACCCACCCGGTGGCAAATAAAATTTACTAGTCACAAAAGCGTAACCTATATTCGCATAAATCGTGTTATGCTCAAATGGAGACTTCTCCACGCCAGCCTCATTCTCCAAATTCAAAGCATTCGATAAAGGAGCAGCCCGAAACGCCGCCGTATCCGACAATAAAAGCATATTACCAGCTATCTGATGACAACTACTACCTAACAATGAAGGTTTCCGATGGTCTGTCAAGGCCAATGCGTTACCTCCCGCTTTTGCCGTTTCTTGTTTCGCCAACCAAACAACCTGGTCATAATTACATTTAGTAGACACACCATTATCCACTACAGAAACATCGCCGATCCTCTCTGCCGAGGCAGGAACAGCCTCCCCCACCTCATACAAACGAACCTTATCCGCAGTTACGCTTGACGGATAACTTTTGGAGATATTCGTAATGACTTTAGGCGCACATCCCGTCATTAGAAACAAAAAAGAGACAAATAAGACAGACAAACATTTAATCATTTTCATTTTTCATTTATAAGTTCAACATCCACTTTTTAAACTCCTTATTCTTACTAAGCACCCCAAATTAATAATAAAACGAACTTAGTTACGAAAAATTATTTATCATAATCAAATAATCCAAATCATTGGACAATCTCTTACCATTTGTAGTATGAAACCACACACATTATCATACAAAACTCCAAACAAAAAATAGGCTGTTTCATCTTCCATCACAAAACAGCCTATTTCTAAATAAATTCTTTCTTAATTATCTCTAGAATCAATGGAATAACTCTCCACGACAAATAAATCCACCATTGTAATCCTTCCAATCCAGTTCAACCAAATGTTTTTCAACTTCAAGCTCTTTGACCGGCTCAAACTTTACGCCTGTACTTACAGGACGAATTTTAAACATTGAATTTACTAATTAGATATTTTCAACATTCATTTCTTATAATCTATCCATAATATGGATTATATCCATTAAAAATAGTCATAATCACATCTTTCTCTTTTTCATTAAAAATAAATGCAACATTATGATCATCATATTTCTGCCATAAAATAATCGATTCTTTTACTATTTCAATATAAATCCTAAGAACATTTTCATCCAACATAGATAAATCGTCATGAATAATTGTTATATCTGTATCATCAATCCAACTAAAATCCCTATATATATCTAATAAAGCATCCCAATTATTTCCAAATTCAAAAGGGTAATTTAACACTTTAGTTATTTCATGAAATAAATCAAATTTATTACACACTTTAGAAATATGCCCGAACACACCTCTTTCCATACTGTACACATTAACATCTTTCTCAAAATATATATTTCCCATATTTTAAATATTTACATTTATATTAATCATAAACACACAAACAACTTTTTATCCCCAAAATTAAAATTTTATTTGGATAAATGTATGATAATGATCTGGAGTAAACCACATCTTACTTCCTCCTGTAATAACTCTCATAGGCCCTGCTCCTCTTGTCAAACCAGGCGTAGGATGAACATACTCTTTATAAACACCATTTGATAAATTTGGCAACTTTCCTTCATTATTATAATAGATCGCCCCATCATGACGAAACGTAAACAACTTTCCTGATCGTATTCTATCAATAGTGGGTTGTAAATCATGAGTTACCCGCACTTTGAACCGGCATCATCACCACCCTACTCGCCGAACCTGCGGCGGCTCCACCGATAAACCTTCTATGATGATAGATATATCAACAGATTGTATAGTGTAACTACACTTGTTAAAGTTCAGAAATAAGCTCGGCGTCAGTACATATACAAAACTCAAACAAAAAAATAGGCTGTCTCATTTTCTATCACGAAACAGCCTATTTTTTAATATAGACTCAAAAACACCAAAATTTAATGTTACATTATTTTCTGGTATTACCTCGTTACGGCATAAATTCAAAAGCCATTCTACTATCTATTCTTTCATATTATTTATACTCACTGTTTCTTTTCATAACTATCCATTCCCTTGACATTTACACATATACCTTCCATTTCTCAACCTATCAATTATAGAAACATAAGACATTACATCACCTTGTTCTAAATCCTTATACTTTTCCGTAAGTTTACCTACAAACAAAGGAGGTTCATTAATGTGCCATACATACCAATTCTCCGAAGGACTGACAAACTCAAGTTCTTTGTTTGGAAGAACTCGGACATCACTAGCTGTTCCAAATAGAACATCCTTATGACCTTCACCTATCTCTTTTGAGTTGCCAACTTTGTACCAAGCCCCATAAACTATCCCTGCACGTAAAACCGTATGGGCATAGAACTCTACCTCATCCATCACAATCTCCTCCATAATCGGCTTATAATTCATGGGATAATGGGTCTTGAAAACTCGTATTACAGAGCTATTCAAAGCTTCTATATCATTAATGATATATTGAAAAAATCTTTTATAACCATTATCTATTTCTACACAAAAAATATCTCCCATTTTTGTCACTATTCGTTTTGCCATATTATCACAAGTTTCTTTTTTACAGTAAAGATAATATTTTTATAAATTAATACTTACCTATTCCATGTTTATCCCAAAACTTAGGTTTTATTTCATTTCTTAAATTATATAAAGAACCTCCATTCTTCTGCATTCCATATCGATTTATCAATTTCTGCTCCATTATTCTAGCATCTAACTTATTTAAGTTCCCAGTTCCTTGTATCGGTCTATAATCAAGTGTAGCCCTATTCGTCCCTGAATTCAAATGCTTTGAGAATCTAACTTCTGGCTTTCTGCTAGTAATCCCTATATAACATACATCTCCATTTGCATCAACTCCTTGATAAACAGTATAAGTTTTATGATCATTAGCCACAGATATTTTATCTCCTGTAGCAGTTAGATTTGGTCGCTCTACATTTACTGAAGGAGTAGATGCCTCCATCAACCTCATCTCTGGTGCCGGTCTTGTCGCCGTGTTCTTGAACGAGAAGATCGTCCGTCCGAATTTAACGTCCTTACCTGTCCAGAAGTTATTACCTTTCAAGGCGGCAACCGTACCGTTTCCGATTCCACCTGTCAAGGCTCCACCCAAAATGCCCAAGCCATAATCCTTCAAGCTCATAAACTGATCCCCGAAATACAACGAGTTACCTGCACTTTGGACAGGCATCAGTACATATACAAAAACCAAACAAAAAATAGGCTGTCTCATTTTCCATCACGAAACAGCCTATTTTTAAATAAACCCCTTCTTATTACCGCTTAAAGTCAGGAGAATAACTCTCCACAACAAACAAATCCACCATCGAACAATTTGAGGCAACATCTTCTATAAGAGCCTTCACAATATCCCAAGATAATCCACCCAGTCCGGCACCTACAGTTGGTAAAGCGATTGATTTGACACCTGCCGACTGAGCCAATTTCAGCATCTTATCCAAAGACTCTCTGATATAAGGCACCTCAGCCTTGGTTCGCCAAGTCTTCTGTGTACCTAAGTTATAGATATGCCCTCCCTCATAATCATAATCAAAGACATCCTCCGGATTAAACTTACTTTGCTGACACAATTTTTATACTCCGCATACATTTTGGGGTATCGCTCCCGAAATTGCAATGCTATGCCTTTCCCATCGTTCCGGCGCAATTACAACCATGAGCGTAACTGTGAACTCCATTCAGATTGAATATATCACCTTGCTCTATAAAATTAACCATTTTTAAATACATCTAAACGACCAATATTATTTTCCAAAACAACTCCTTTTAGAAAAATATTATCAAATCCTTTATTCTCTTTAACCAAAAGATCTGAGTTTTTTATGAAAATATTATTCTTTAAAATTATACATTCATTAAAATGGCAATCAAAAAAGCTAAAAAAGCCATTAAAAATATTTCCTAAGAATATAATTTCATTATTATTATGTCCACCCATTTCATAATTGATATCGGATGATACTATATTATTTACAAACATCAATCCTCCATCAAACCAAGTACCATAAATAATCAACTCATTAATTACACAATTTTTTATTACTACTTTATTGACAAATTTTAAAGCATTAAAATCCAACACCTCTATAATGCAATTGCACAAACTCAATGATTCTGTTAAACAAGGCTGTATTGAATTCGAGTCTATTCTTTTTATATATTGACTTTCAAAGTACTGCATATTATCACACAATTTATATATTTCAAAGATAATACATATTCACTCCATTCACACGAAGATTCGTATTGAACACGAAGATTCGTATTGAACACGAAATTAGTATTGCTAGCCGGATTGTAATACGCCACGACATTGTTTGCATAACCATTTGTAGTCATATAAATACCCAATTTCCCATGCAACCAAAGTTGATCCGTATCCGTGGTTCCATATTCTCCAGTAAACACATTCCAACCTTGATTCGCATATTGTCCAAAATCACCAAATGTTAATTTCGAACCTGCGCGTGCATCCCCTATCCGACCATATATCTGCATAGAGGTTACATTTCCTAAATCTTCATTATTGTCTTTTAAAAGGCCTGCTTGTACTCGTCCATTCGCAAGAACCCGGAGTTAAGCATTTGCGTTTGCTACTAAACTAATTAAAATTAAGAAAGAAAAAAGTCTTGTTGTTTTCATATAAGTTGTTCTAAAATATAAATAGATAAACATTCAAATAATACTTCTAAGGAACCCAATACCGTATCCAAACAATTGCGTAAAAGAGGCTATTACAGATAGCGATCCTACACGTAAATCACATTTATTGCGGAACATTGCGTCTACAAACAAGAAAAGGGCATAAATAATAAGAGGCACCAGAAACAAGCGGCAAAAGAATGAACTGATAACCAATAGACAGACTGAAAACGTGAATAATGCCGGTAAGCAATGTACCAGCTTCAATGAGCCGGGATGTTTCCGGTTCAATGCGATCCGGGCCTCCCCCGAATGACGCACCTGACGGAAGAACTGCGTGAGATCCGTCCGCCTTTTATGATAAACCCATGCCGAAGGAAATAGCCGGGTCCGATAACCAGCCTCCATGATCCGTATGCTAAAATCAATGTCCTCACCATATCGCATGCCGGAAAAACCGCCCAGACGCTCATATACATCCCGCCTTATCCCCATATTAAAACTACGGGGATAAAATTTATCCAACTTCTTCTTCCCTCCGCGAATACCCCCTGTTGTCAGGAAGGAGGTCATGGCGTAATTGATCGCCTTCTGAATCGGGGAAAACGAGGCATGCGCCTTATCCGGACCACCGAACGCATCCACCGGATAATGATTCAAAGAGTCATGTATATGCTCAAGCCATGTAGTTGGCAGTACCACATCCGAATCCAGTATTAACAAATACTCGCCACGGGCTTGTTTTGCGCCATGATTACGCGCCATACCCGGGCCGGAGTTCGAGATCACATTATAATGAAGATCCAATCGCCCTTGGTATCGCCCAACAATCTCTTTCGCCAGTATCTCCGAACCATCCTCCACCACGTTAACCTCAAAATGGACATAGGTTTGCTTGCAAAGGCTTGATAACAGGTCATCAAGCTCATCCGGCCTGTTATAAACAGGAATTATAATGGAGTATAAACGCATATCTTTTTTGAAATAAAGATCGCTTTTATGAGAAATCTATAAGCAAAACAGGATTTACTTCTTATTTACTTTTTATTTACAACGATTAAGTTATTATAAATCAGCGATAAATTTATCCATCATTTCTGCGGTTCCTTCTGTTCCATGAATCTTTTTATAGAGACGAATCCGGGATGCTGTTATTGCAGGAGCAGAACGTCCAACTAACCTTGCAATGTCTTTCACGGGCATGGATATTTTTATCAAATAACAAATATGGAGTTCTAGCTCTGAGATTTGCGGATATAAAGCATATAATTGAGCGGTGAAATTTGAATAGGTTGTATCAATCTCTTTTCTCAGCTCCTTCCAATCCTTATCCTGAATTACTATATCAGTATTATTACTTATCTCATGAAATAGCCGATAGACTTCAGATTTTCGAAAAGCTATTTCAAGTAAACTTTTTTCATTTTGAGAAGTAAGGATCTTTCGATTAGATAATTCTAATAATTCCTTTTGAGATTGCAAAAGTTGTTTTTTAAAATTATCTCTTTGGTACTCCGATTGCTGCAAAAGTTCCTCTAGATATAAAATTTTCTTCTTATTAGATTCAATACAATCCAAACTTTCCGCATATTGATTTTCTCTCAATAGACGTATTTTTTTCTCCTTTTCAATCGCTGCTTTTTTCTTCTTTTCTAACACATATATATAACATAGGCTTAAGAAAATAATTAAAACAACAAACAATATAAATTGATAATTGCGGATTTTTCTTTTCTCATTATCTATTTTCAATTGAACATTCTCCTTCTCTGTATGCTGATATTTGTATAATGAGTTAACTTTTGCTACAGCTTCCGTTTTTGTTTGGTTCTTAATTGAATCAGACAGTGCTATACATTTATACGCATAATTCAAAGCTGATTTACAGTCACCTTCTTGATTTTTTATTTTAGACAAGATTCCATATGTATTTTTTTTCATATAGATATTCCCATACTCATTTGCTTTCTCAAAATAATATAGAGCTGAATCTATTTGCTTATAACTTTCATATATACAACCTAATCCAAAATATATATTTGCTTGATTCTTCGTACTTGAAACCTTACTGAACAAATCTTTAGCCAAATCATATTTTCCCATATCTATATAGATGCTACTCAATTCCCTTAGCACATTATCTATTCTCGATTGATCATTTAATAACAAAGCCTTCTCATAAGCAGATTGATAGTAGTATATAGCACTGTCTGTATTTTGCTTGGCGTTATAGATCCGAGCAATATTCCTCAATGCGATCACCTCTCCTTTTCCTTTATCATACATCTTGTATTCATACGATTTCCTATAAGCTTCGAGAGCCTCATCATACAAACCTTGATATGCCAGTCGATATCCCATCTGCTCATAAACCCGTCCTAATATATCATATCGCTTACTATCTTTCCCTATGTCCGCAGCATCTTGAAAAGCTCTCACCGCTCTTGGGGCATCTCCCATATCCCGGTATGCACTTCCTAGATAATAATATGCCTCCATTAATTGATCTGGAGTCCCATAGCCCTCATAATACTGAACTATTGATTTAATCAAAGAGTCTGATTCATGAGGAATATACAGCTTATCTTTAGCTTTAATCTTAAGCAAAGTATGGTACATACGTATATTTTCCGGCTCATTCATGATTGAGCTATCCAAAGAGGAAAGACAGAGTAATGCGCTATCCGGATGCTCCCACATCACAGATTCCGCATGAGATAGTTCCGCAGGTAATGGTTTTTCTTGGCGCATACAAGAAAAAAGGGTAGCGAAAAGTAGTAAAGTCAGTCCTAGTGTTGTCTTCATTTAGATTATAGTTTACAACTTAAACGCAAGCTATAAAATTATTGGACAAATATCAATAAAAATATTCATTTGACACAAAAAAATATCTTCTTTAAGCCTACTACTCAACTAAAAATCTTTTCCTTTAGTTTGGTATCCTTCAATAGCCTCTGTGCATACCCCTCCATTTAAATGAATTTTCAAATAATACTTCTCAAAAAACCGACTCCATATCCAAACAATTGCGTAAAAGAGGCTATTACGGATAGCAATCCTACACGTAAATCACATTTATTGCGGAACATTGCGTCTACAAACAAGAAAAGGGCATAAATAATAAGAGGCACCAGAAACAAGCGGCAAAAGAATGAACCGATAACCAATAGACAGACTGAAAACGTGAATAATGCCGGTAAGCAATGTACAGCTTCTTTTTCCAGCCGCGGATGCCACCGGTTGTCAAGAACAAGGTCATAGCGTAATTGATCGCCTTCTGGATCGAGAAAAACGAGGCATGCGCCTTATCCGGACCACCAAACACATCCACCGAATAATGATTCAACGAGTCATGTACATGGCAATACAACAATTTTATCAGATGCTTACTTTTTATTTTAACATAGATTTATGATAAGAGAAACGATTATAAAAAAAGACTGTTTAACTTCAGATTGTTAAACAGTCTTTTTAGCTATTTTATTCAATGCTCATCTTCCTCCGGTGGGTAATTAGAATATCCATATCCTTTCTCTTGGCGTGATATTTGAGTTTTCCATCTCTCCCACTTCGGAGATTTAAATACCTCATCCGGAATGGTTCCAGATAATCTATTTCCCCACAGATGAGGTACCAAACAATCATCATCATCCGTGAAAAAAGACCATGGAAATGATGTAAAACAGTTATAGCTCAGATCGATGCCACTAATACCACTCGATCCATCACTATTTTCATAAAACCGCAACGTCTCCGGCACCTCACCCGCAAATTTATTGTGTTGCATCATATACACAGCCGATTTAGGAAGGTTCCCGAACTCTTTTGGTATTTCAGTAAATTCATTGAAATAAATTTGCATCACTTCTATATTCTTTAAATTGCCAATTTCTTTAGGCAATGCGCCACTTAAAGAGGTAGAAGAAATAACAAGACTTTCCAAATTAACTAAATTTCCAATCGTCTTTGGAAGTTCTCCATACAAACCTTTACCATAAAGACTTAAACTTCTTAACTTCACTAAATCTCCAATCTTATCCGATAAAATGCCATTTGAACCATCCTGCATCACAAAACCTACTACCCTATTCATTCATAACAGTGTCTAAGGCAGCGGTCACACCACCCCATGTTTGTATGTTTTCCAGATCCCAATCAACCAACGTCCAGCCCTCTCCATGCGCCTGTTCATAGATGTCTACCAAAGCTAAACTATCTTTCACGTTCAAATAGGGTTTTATAGGCGTAAGTATTTCTCCTCGTTCATCATCAGAACAACTACAAACCAGCATTAATAATGCGATTACACTCAACCAGCATTTTTGTTGTCTTTTTCTAAAAATCATATCTATATTTCATTTTTAATTATTTATCAAGAAAAGGAATAATAAGCCTATAAATTCACTTAATATCTATCCCATAAATTCAAAAATTATAACACAAAAACAGACTTATTTATATATATATTCAAGAAACATGCATAGACAAACCAGAGCAAACAAACACTGATAATCAACAAATTAAAAATATAACATAGACACTTTCCATTTTCAGCACTTTTTGAGGAATTAATTTATTAAGAAAATTATATCAAAACCTCTAAACACCCTTTCTCCTATAAGAACTATTAAAATAAAAACCACCTTAAAGGAAAAGGATGTTCTGAAATTAGATGCTTGAGTAAAATATAGTTTAGAAGCGTAAATTCAAAAAAAATCATAATGCAAATGTAAATTTATTTTTATACATAATCAAGGAATACACATGGACAAATTGAATTCAATTGCCTTTGATAATCAATAAATTAAAAAAACAGACATGGACATCCTCTACTTTTAGTACTCTTTGAGGTATTGGTCTAGCAAGAAGTTTACGTCGACAGGCATTTGTTTGCTCTTTTTGATACGCTGTTTGATACGTTGTTTCTGTTTCGATACAGACTCAGGGAGAGAGTTCGCAAAAACAGCTATTTGGGAAGAGGTGAAGCCCATTTTGATTAAACAGCAATATCGTTTGTCTAATTCTGAAAAATCAGGAAAATCTTTTCCTAACCGTGTATAGAACTGATGGTATTGCAAGTTTGTCCAGTTTATGATTAATGACCAATCGGCATCCTTTAGATATCGAGGATACTCTTTTAAATCTTTCAATTTATCAAAATAAGGCAATTGCTCATCTAGTTTCTTATATGAAGACTTTAGTAGCTCTTCATACTTCTCTATCTCTTGATGATACTTCTCATTTTGCTCCAACAAAATTTTATTCTCTGAGAGAATCTCATCATTTTCCAATTGTTTATTATTTAATATGGCGATCAATTGCCCATTTTCTCTTATACGATTCTCATTCTCTCTTATCGATTCCTTGTAAATTCGTATTTCTTTTCTGGCATACACTAAAGATTTTTCCTTCCGCAATACACGATATTGATATACGATAACAAGAACCAACAAAACGGAAATGACAAACAAACCGATTATCTGTTGATTCGTTTTTTCTATCTTTAGTTGGTTATTTATGTTCAACAATCTCTCATGATCGTACTTCGCCTGGACTTCCGCTAATTTTTTAGCATGATTTCCTCCCTTCTCAAAATAATCCATCGTATTTTGAACCCATTCATCCGAGGAAGAGATATCCAACAAATCCGAATGCTCCCACATCACGGATTCCGCACGAGATAATTCCGCAGGTAATGGTTTTTCTTGGCGCATACAAGAAAAAAGGGTAGCGAAAAGTAGGAAAATCAGTCCTAGTGTTGTCTTCATTCAGATTATCTTTACAAGATAAATGCAAGTTATAGATTTTATTTTACAACGCACCAATAAAAGTGTTTGTTTTTCAATTAATATCTACCTCAATTAATTCTGAGATACTATCAGTCAGTAGGGAGACGCGGCACACTACGTATCTACTAGTTTTATTATGTACTTAAAATATTAGCATATAAACATTTGCAGTTTTTTATGGTATAAAACAAAAGTTTATCAAGCAGAAAACTTTTGTTTTCCTATATAGAAACTAAAGTTTCTTCAGCACGAAACCTTTGTTTTCCCTAAGAGAAACTACTTTTACATATAGTCCCTACGACACACGAACCTAAACGATAATTTGATTTCTTGCGTTTTCTATTAAAACACGGTAGATAAAGAATGTAACCCGATTATATAATCCAACAAGTTCTTGTAACTTTGCAACCATCTTAATTGAAATCCCGATTGAATATGAAGAACAAATACGAGGCTAGGCTAGGTACGGAACGTATGCTACCGCTGGTTTTCAAAATGGCGCTTCCGGCGGTAGCGGCCCAATTTGTCAACTTACTTTACAATATCGTAGATCGTATCTATATCGGGCATATTCCCGGGATCGGAACAAACGCATTGGCTGGCATAGGCGTGACGACTTCCATCGTGATCTTGATCTCCTCTTTCTCCGCCATTGTCGGAGCGGGCGGTTCTCCCCTCGCCGCTATCGCCCTCGGACAAGGAGACCGGGTACGGGCCGGAAAGATATTGGGAAACGGGTTTATCTTATTGATCGTATTTACCCTGGTCACCTCTCTTATCACCTATACGTTTATGGAGCCTATCTTGCTCTTCACGGGAGCGTCGGAGAATACATTAGGGTATGCGGTGGATTACCTTTCCATTTACTTGACAGGAACTCTTTTCGTTGAGATATCCACGGGGCTGAACGCTTTTATCAATTCGCAAGGCCGGCCCTCAATCGCCATGTGTTCCGTCTTGATAGGAGCCTTATTGAATATTATACTGGATCCTATTTTCATTTTCCGGTTGGATATGGGGGTGAAAGGCGCCGCCCTTGCCACGGTCCTCTCGCAAGCCTGTAGCGCTATATGGGTATTGGGGTTCCTTTTCTCCCGGGGAGCGTCCTTGCCTCTGGAGAAACGCTATATGAGGCTGGAGCGGAAAATCGTATTGCCGATGTTGGCGTTGGGAGTGTCTCCGTTCATCATGGCCAGCACGGAGAGCCTGGTCGGTTTCGTATTGAACAGCAGCTTGAAGAATTTTGGTGATATCTATGTGAGCGCATTGGCTATCTTACAGAGCGCCATGCAATTCGCCAGCGTACCGTTAACCGGGTTCGCGCAAGGTTTCGTGCCGATCATTAGCTATAACTATGGGCATGGAGACAAACAACGGGTAAAAGACTGTTTCCGCATCGTACTGATCGTCATGTTCTCGTTCAACCTCCTACTGATGTTGTTTATGATACTCTTCCCCTCGACCGTTGCCTCCGCTTTTACTAGCGACAAGGAGCTGATCGATACCGTCCGTTGGGTCATGCCCATCTTCTTGGCTGGTATGACGATTTTTGGCTTGCAACGGGCTTGCCAGAATATGTTCGTAGCGTTGGGACAAGCTAAGATATCTATCTTTATCGCCTTGCTTCGTAAAGTTATCCTCTTGATTCCTTTGGCATTACTATTACCCCATTTTATGGGGGTAACCGGCGTATACGCGGCAGAGGCCGTATCGGATGCCACGGCCGCTATTTGCTGTACGTTGTTATTTGTATGGAAATTCCCGAGGATATTGAGAAAGATCAATCATCCCGGCTGACATACATCATATAAGATGATCCATCATGGCATAAAGCGAGAAAAAGCCGGAGGAGACCTACCTCCCCCGGCTTAGATTTTCCTATCGGATGTCTTTGCCTCAAAATTAACCGGCCGGATTAATATCCGGGGTTTTGCTTCAGGTTCTTGTTCAGCAATAAGACATCGTTGAATATAGCGAATACCGTGGTATACCCCGTCTCGTCGATCTGGTAATCCAAGGAGCTGGCAGAATGTTTCACACCTACGTAACGATCCGCGTTAGGCTGCGTGAAAGTACCGAAACGGATCTGGTCGTTCCTGCGCCATCCTTCCCACGCAAGTTCCAGCAAACGCTCATCGAGGATGTCGCTCAACGTCACGCCTTGTTTTGCCGGGGCACCTACCCGGGCGCGGATCTGGTTTACCTCCTCATCACCACTTTGTCCTAAGCGGATTTTCGCCTCGGCTTTCATCAAGACCGCGTCGGCGTAGCGGTAAAGTACCATATCGTTATGAGGCAGCGGGCCTCCATCCGTGTCGGCTCCGGCATTCGCGTCGAGCTCATATTTGTTCATACGCGCTCCGGCTGTCTGTACATACACGCCATCTCCGGATTCCATGTAAACCTTCGCTTGCATGGGAGCATATTCGAACGGTAGTTGCTGCCCGCCATATTCCAATACCAACTGGTCGCCGTCAGGACCGTAGACCGCCCCGGTATAATAAGAGAGCTTACAGCGGGGATCTTCTTTATCGGTACCGAAACCAAACACGTTCATCGCCGTTTTCGTGGCGCAAGATCCATTCCATCCGTTCAACCCGTAAGCTACCGCATGTGTATAATGCATCGTACGGGTCAGGTTATAGGTATGGTTGCCGGGGTATGAGCTGGGGTCCATAGGGATCGTGAAAATATTCTCGTTCGAGTTCTCGTTGGTCAGCGAGAAATTATCGGAGAAGTTCTCTTCCAGCGTATATCCCATAGCCGACAATTTATCTACGTATTTAATCACCGCCTCGTAAGCGTTTACCTGCTGCCCGTCTATCGTAAACATAACGTTCTTAGCGTCCGGACGATTCATGACGCCGTCCGTCCAGTTATCATCCGTATACACATCCGCGTTCAGGGCTAGTTTCGCCAACAAGAAATATCCGACACCTTTGGTAAAACGGCCATAGTAAACGCCCGATTGGTTACTCTTCGCGTCCGAGAGATACGGAAGGGCCGTCTCCAACTCCGTCTTGATAAAATTAAATACCTCGCTACGCTCCGGTTGCTCCACGTCGCTCATCTGGACGGAAGAAGAGGTAACAAGCGGTACCCGGGCAAACAAATCCATCAAGTAGAAGTAGTAAAAGGCACGCATCGCACGCGCTTCCTCCAAGTAATTTTTCAAATAATCGGCCTCGGGCTGCTCTTTTATCAGCGCCTCCAGTTTCTCCATAGACTGGTTGCAATGGCCTACCTTCTCATAAAGGTAGTTCCACGAGTCCCGGGAAAGGTCGAACATGGTTCCCCAACGATGCAAATGTAAGTTCTGCCAAAGGCCGCCATCCTCCCAGTCACCGATACGGCAGGGCAAGAAGGCCTCGTCGCTGGAGAAAGTATTCATGTCGTACACACGACGGTCCGAGCCCATTATATTGTCCATGTCATTGTATAGGTTGGCCACCGCGTTCAAATATACCAAGTTCTCGTTGGCATAGGCCTCGTTCTCGTCGAAAGCGTCTGTAGGGTTCTCCTCCAAGAAATTGGAGCATGAGGAGAATACTGCGGCGCAAGCCGCGATCATCGACGCATAAATATATTTCTTTTTCATAACTATTATGTGCTTTAAATGATTTTAGAAAGTTACACTTACACCTAAAGAGTAGGTACGAGACAACGGATAGAATTGTTTATTATCTATACCCAGGGTATTTTGCCCGGCATCCGTGATATCCGTGATCGTCTGGCTGTTCAACAGGGGAGACAGGCCGGAATATCCCGTTATAGTCGCCACGTTGTTCACGGAGAAACTCAAGCGGATGTTCTTTACATAATCGCTGATTTTCTCGCAATTGAAGTTATAGCCTAACGTGATATAATCAATATTCAAGTAGTTACCCTTTTCCAGCCAATAATCCGTGATGTCTTGGGCGAAGATCATGTCGTCTTGTGCTCCGTCCATCACGTTATAGGTAGGGAACTGGCTCAGGTTCATATAAGACAAGGAAGTACCGTTGAAGATCTTGTGGCCGAAAGCGCCGTTCATCTGTGTTGTCAGGTCGAAACGCTTGTAACGGAAATTCAGGTTCAAGCCCAAGTAATATTTTGGCATGGCCTGCCCGGCTACATAACGGTCGCCGCCATCGTTCGCGTTGAACCCTGCCTCGCCATCGATCGTCTCGTCTACCACGTAAGTACGGTGCCCGTTCGCGTCAGGCTCGCTCAGGCCCAAGCAACGCGGGATGTAGAACACACCCACCGGCTGACCTTCCATCATATATACCACGCTGTTGTTGCCCACGAAACCAGCGCCGCTCATCTCGGCCAAGGCGATGTACTTGGAAGTAGACAAGTCTTGCCCCATGTAAGTCCCGGAGAGGGAATTCAGCGTATTCTTCTGCCAAGAGAAGTTCACGCCCATATTGAACTCGAAGTCTTTCGTCTGCACCAAGCCCGCGTTTACAGCCAGCTCGACACCCGTATTCGTCATCTCTCCCATATTCGCCAACAAGGTCGGGTAAACAAACGGAGGTACCGGAACGGAATAGTTATAAAGCATATCGGTTGTCTTGGAGTGATACCAATCCGCGGTCAATGAGTAGCGACCGTTCAAGATACCGAAATCTACCCCGACATCGAACGTCTTCTTTACCTCCCAGCGTAAATCCGGGTTCGCGTTACGCTGGATACCATACGTAGCCATCGGCGATCCACCCAAAGAAGTCACCCCGGTAGGCTTATACAAGGCCAAGGAGTTGTAAGCCTCGATAGCGTCTTGGTTACCGGTCAATCCATAGCCGGCACGCAACTTAAGGTTGCTCAGCCAATCCACGTCTTTCATAAAGGCCTCCTCATTGATCACCCAAGCGGCAGAAGCCGACGGGAAGAAGCCCCATTTATTATCGGAACCCAGTTTTGAGGAACCGTCCGCACGCAAGTTGGCCGTGATGATATAACGGTTGTCGTACATATAATTCACGCGGGCCATGAAGGAAGCGATACGGTTCTCGTTTTCCAGCGACTCCACATCGCCGTACTTCACGTCGCCACCGGCCTTCAGGTTGTTATAACCGAAATAATCCGTCTCGTAAGCATGGGATTTGGCGGTAAAGCCCGTATAATGATACTTCTGCCCCTCTACCAAAGCCAAAGCGTCGAAATGATGCTTCTCGTTGAAATCCTTCGTATAAGTCAACTGGATGTTACCCATCAAGATATTCTGCTTGTTATCGATACGCTCGGCGTGACCGCCATCGGCCATACTAGCCTTGATATCTTTCGGAAAATAACGCTTATTCTCCTTTACGTTGTAGGTATAAGATCCGAACGTGCTTAGTTTCAATCCTTCCAAGATATTGTAAGTCAGACGGCCATGCACATTCACGTAAGCGTTAGTCTCCCGGTCTTTGATATCCAAACGTCCCATCGGGTTATGGATCTCGTTCGCCATCGGGTCCTCGTCCCAGACACCCTTGTCATTCTTTACGGTCGGGAATGTCGGGTTGTAAGAGGCCGCGGAGTAAAATGTTTTCAAATAATCATTCGTATTATCCAGCTCTTTCAAGGAACCGAACATACCGAACTCGATCTTTAGCTTGTTGTCGAACATATTCTGCATAGCGTCTAGCTTCGCCGTATAATTACGCATGCCGCTATTCTTGATAATACCTTGCTGGTCGATCAGGCCTACAGAGGCACGGTAGTTGGAGTCATCGGTACCCGCCCCGAAAGAAAGGTTATGGTTTTGCGTATAACCTAGCTGCTCGATCTCGTCGAACCAGTTTGAGTTGAATCCCTTATCTGTCACGGTAGTTCCCAATTTCTGGCCGAGCCCGCGGTATTGGTCTGCCGAGAGCATATTCAGATTCTTGTATACATTGCTGATACCGAACGTACCGTTATAGCTCAACGTCTTCATGCCGTTCTTGCCCTTCACCGTCGTCACGACGATCACGCCCGCGGCGCCGCGAGAACCATACTGGGCAGTCTCGGAGGCATCTTTCAAAATCGTGAATGTCTCGATATCGGCAGGAGCGATCGCGTTCAACATATCCATGTCGCCAAACACGCCATCGATAATCACTAACGGATCGTTACCCCCAGACAAAGAACTGGTACCGCGTACGCGGATAGAAGGTTTCGAAGCGGGGTCTCCGCCACTCTGCGTGATAACCACGCCGGCTACCTTGCCTTTGATAGACTCCAGCGGATTGTTGACCACACCCTGATTCATGTCTTCTTTCTTGATACGCTCCACAGCGCCGGAGATCGTGCGTTTGCTACCCGTAGCGTAACCAACCACGACTACCTCGTCTAAGGCCTCCATATCCTCCCCCAATACAATATTCAAAGGTTGTGAGCCTGATATCGTGACTTCCTGCGATTTATAACCGATATAAGAAATCACCAACACGGCCTTATCCGGGGCCTCCAATATAAAATTTCCGTCCATATCGGAAATCGTACCATTGGTAGTACCTTTCTGAAGCACACTGGCGCCGATGATCGGATCGCCGAATTTAGAGTCTTTTACTACACCCTTCACGGTAATGTTCTGAGCATAACCGCTAAAGGAAAGGATAAGTCCTAAAAGAAGTAAGAACAAACCTCTTTCCCGCAAAGAGAAGAAATGCTTTTTCATGCTTTACAATTTAAGATTACTAATTAATTTTATTTATTCTTCGTTTGCATGATAAAACAACCCAGAAAAGAAATCCCCCCCTTTATGAACACAAAAAAAATTCCATAGCAATAAAAGGGGGGGGAAAAGGGAATATAGTTGTTATATAATAAATTGATCCTATAATAAATATAGAATACTTTTGTTACATTTGCCTCAATCTTTATTAAAGCGGCATGTGTGAGCAATTGTATCTAACGGATGATCGTCTTCTTTTCGACAGGATCAAGAGGGGCAACACGAAAGCGTTCGAATACGCTTTCCGCAAGTTCTCCCCCCGCCTGGAAGCGTTTGCCCAAAAATACACGACCGACACGAGAGAGGCCGAGGATATCGTACAAGATGTATTCTTGAAATTATGGGAAAGAAGGGAATTGCTGAGTAATATCTCGCTGGCCTCCTTTCTCTTCATGATGGTTAAGAATAGCTGCTTAAACTACCTAAAGCATCGTCAGATAACCGACTCGATAGAGCAACGGATACCAGACACCGAGGTTGCCGAGCGGTTATACGCCGCCGACTTCGCGCCCGACCCCTCCTCTTTGCTAATGCAAAAGGAACTGTCCGACTCGATAGAGCAGATCATGGAGGAGCTGCCGCCCAAGTGTAAGGAAGCATTCGTTCTCAGCCGTCTGAACGGACTGAAAAACCGGGAGATAGCGGAGCATATGGATATTACGGAAAAAGTGGTAGAGAAACATATTACCCGTGCTCTGAAGCGGTTCCGGGATGGATTAAGGCGTTACGCCCTATTGCTCGGGGCGCTCCTCGGCTTTTGGAAATGGTAATGTAAAGATTTAGTAAAACAGGAAAATGGAGTATAAACAATTCGAACATACAGTCGCACGATACCTGAAAGGTAAGGCTACCCCGGAGGAAGAAGCGCAGTTGCTTCAAGCCATCCGTACCTCCGAGACGTGGGAAACCGCTTTCCGGAAGCAGACCTCCGAATGGAATCCCCTGGAAGAGATCGAGGCGAACCCGGAGACGGACAGGAAATGGAACCGGATCGCTTCCATCATCATCCCGCCGGAATCCCAGGCACGGACAGAGGAGAGAGCAGCCGTTACCTTAACCCCTTCCATCTCCTCTCAAAGAATATGGTTCTCGGCCGTGGCCGCGATCTTATTGCTGCTGGTATCCGGAGTTACCGTCTATTTACTGAGACAAGGCGGGCAGGAAGGACAAGAAAACACCGGCTGGCAAACGATCATGGCAAGGCAGGAGGATCGCTCGATCCTTTTACCCGACGGTAGTTCCGTTTATCTACGGGAGGGTTCCGAGTTAAGTTATCCCGAGGTGTTTGCCTCTTCCGCACGAAAAGTAAAAATCAAGGGAGAAGCCTTCTTCGAGGTCACCCCGAATAGTGGCCGGCCCTTTATCGTAGATGCCTCCGGCTTATCGGTCAAGGTACTGGGAACCTCTTTCAGCGTACAAACCTCAGCCCAAGGAAACGAGATCTCCGTGACCCTGGTAGAGGGAAAGGTAAGCCTGAACGACGCGAGAGAAAAAGAATTGGTACGGTTGTATCCCAACCAAAAAGCCGATTACTCCGTGAACGACGGGCATTACACGGTGACAGAAGTCGATAGCGAACGACTTACCTCGTGGAGAAAAGGGATTATCTCTTATGATAACGCTTCCCTTGACGAGATCGTACGCCTGATCGAACAAACCTATAAGGTCTCGCTCACTTATACACGCCCGGAAAACGATAATCAACGTTTCTCCGGCGCTTTCCTAAAGACACAAAAACTAGAAACCGTATTACAACAAACAAATAAACTCACAGGTACGAACTTGATCCCTGCTCAATGAAGAGATACACGCCACTTTTGTTAACCATCTTATTTCTCCCGCTACTCTTCTCCTGCCTCGATCTGGAAGAAGACCTATACGACCAACTGGAGAAAGAGGATTATTATGTGGATTACGAATCTTTAATGGCTTCTGTCTTGCGTCCTTACGAGCACGCTAAATGGGCAGAGACCGGTTTTTCTTTCTGGTTGCAAGAATTGTCGGCAGACCAACTGGTCATCACCCAAAAACGAGAGCATTGGGAGGACGGGGGCGTATGGCGCATGATCCACCAGCATACGTGGGACACGTACGAGAAGAACAGCGAGCAGATGTGGAACGCTTGCTATGGGGGGATCGGATATTGCAACAACACGTTGGCGGATATCCAAAAGTTATCATATGATAACTTCGGACTCGCAGAGTCCGATAAGCGCCAGCATATCGCCGAGCTGACCGCCCTACGAGCCTACTTCCAGCTTTTACTCCTAGACGCTTTCCGTATCCCCGCCATCTCTCTCACGATGGAAGAAGAGGTTGGTTCCGCCACCCCGTTGGAAAATTTCCGCTTTATAGAAGAAAGCTTATTAAACGCCATCCCCGATCTACCCAAAGCACCCGCCAAGAACCACGAGGGACGTATCACCCAAGGCGCTGCGGCCGTATTATTGATGAGACTCTACTTTAACGCGTCGTGGTACATCGACACACCGATGTGGGAACAGACCGGAGCGCTTTGCGAACGGATCCTAAACGGAGAATTCGGCACTTATTCTCTCGCCCCGGAATGGACCGACTTGTGGAACGCCGGTAATCGAGACTGTCCGGAATTAATCTGGTCTTACCCCCAGTCGCGACAAGTAGGATACGATGATTTCTACTATCTGTTCTTTATGCATTACCAAGCGCCCGAACGATTCGGTTGCGGCAAAGACCTGCCCGCAGCATATAACGGCTGCCACCTCAGCCCTTCTTACGATCCATCCGGCAAGCCGTATCCTTATGCGTTGGGACGCACGTTTTCCAAGTTTCCCGATACAGACCTCCGGAAGAAGAACTTCAAGGTACTCTCGCAAGGTACTTACGAGGGATTATTCCTTTTCGGGCCCCAACAAATATACGATAGCGACCAACTCCAGTATGGCGCCGAGGAATGGGGAAACCACCCGCTCCTTCTCGTAGACCAAGTGGCACGCTATTCCGACAATCTATCCGACGCGGAAAAGGAGACGTTCATAAACGGACAATTATCCTCCGATACCCCGTGGATCGTGCAAGATGAGCGGTTCGCCTCTCTCCCATCCAATATCAAGACCGGCGAGGAGAATACAGGTATCCGCATCGCGAAATATCCGTTTTACCCATCCGGAGACATGGCGTTGATGGCAAACGATCAAGTGGTACTACGGCTCACAGAGGTCTATTATACGCTAGCGGAAGTCTCCTTCCGTCTAGGTGATCCCGCCAAGGCCGAGGCGATCTTAAACCAGATACGCAAACGGTACTATTCGCCGGAAGATTGGGAACAAGTACGCTATCCGGAAGACGGCTCTATCCTTACCGAGCAGGAATTACTGGACGAATGGGGGCGTGAGTTTCTAGCGGAGAAACGAAGGCGCACGGATCTAAACCGGTTCGGCCTATTCACGACCGGTATCTGGTGGGACAAGCAACCCTCCGACAATTATCGCCGTTTCTATCCGGTACCCGCCCGGGCGATATCGGCCAATCCCCTGTTGAAACGCTCGGAAGGATATATCTATTAACCGTTTAATCCACAATATGCGAACCAAGATATACATATCATTTTTAATAGCGATCTCGTTTCTTTGCCTCCCGCATATCCAGGCCCAAGAGATCGAGATGCCCATCACCTTGAACGAACGTGGTACGCCATTGAAGGATGTATTGCGGAAAATAGAGCAACAATCCCCTTATCTTTTCCTATACAACGAGACCCAACTGGATATGAACCAGAAAATCGACAAGAAAATAACCTCGACAGATATCCGTAAAATATTGGATCACCTGTGCGAGCCGATCGGGATTCGTTATGAGATCATGGACGTACAAATCCTGCTGATGCCCAAGACCGGTACGGAACACCCCAAACTTTACCCGATCCCGGTTACAGGCTATGTAACGGACGAGAAAGGGGTTCCCATGGAATTCGTCTCGGTAATCGACCTTCTTTCCGGTAAAGGAGGATTGACGAACGAGGAAGGGTATTTCCGCTTTTTCACGGACAGGGACTCGTGCCGCTTACAAATCTCCCACCTGGCTTATAAACCGGAATTGAGAACGGTGAGGCCTGAAAACCGTCATTTACAGATTCAACTGGCGCCGGCTGTCTTTAATTTGGACGAGGTGGTAGCGATTGGCTACGGAACCTTGGCACGCAAGGAGTTAACATCAGCCGTAGGCTACGTATCCTCGGAACGGTTCTTATCCGGGAAGGTAAATAACCCCATCCAAGGTATCAAAGGCTTGATCGCCGGAATGAGTATATCGGGCTCTTCCTTGTCTGACATAAACTCTATACCGGATATACAGATACGGGGTGCCGGGTCTATTTTAGCCGGAAATAACCCGTTAATCGTGGTAGACGGGATACCCGGGGTATCCTTGAACAGCTTGTCTCTGGCCGAGATCGCCTCCATATCGGTATTGAAAGACGGGTCTTCTGCCGCTATTTATGGATCGAACGGGGCCAACGGGGTGATCTTGATAACGACCAAAAGCGGTAAAGGCTCGGACAAGCTGCAAGCCAATTATCAAACCTACCTAGCCGCCGCTCATGAGTACAACAAACCTCGTATCCTCTCTCCCGAGGCCTTTGTCGCCGCTGGGAGAGATACCGACTTAGGATATCATACGGACTGGCAAGATGCCTTGGTACGCTCTTGCCCCTTGGAGCAAAATCACGATTTATCCATCCAAAACGGCTGGAAAAGCGGGGCGTTCCGTATCTCCATGAATTACAGGGACGGACAAGGGCTAGACATCGTATCTTCCCGACGGGAATATGCCTTGCGTACCCACATCAGCCAAAACCTCCTCTCCGACTATCTGGAGCTAACCGTATCGCTCGCCTATAAAAAACAACATTTGCGGCTGGGTAACCATACAGCTTTCCAGCAGGCGATGCAAGCCAATCCTACCGCCCCGATCTATACCGATGAGGAAAAAACCGAATATCTTTATCCTTCCGGCTTCGAGCGAGATAACCCCGTAGCTTCCCTTAAAGAGGAAAACCGGCAACAAGAGAACCAATTTATAACCGGCTCGCTAACCGCACGGATCAATTGGAGCAAGCCTTTTTATTCGACCGTCATGCTCGCCGAGAACCGGGAAGAGAGCGAGGAGAACGTTTATTGGACCTCGAAAGCAAAAGAATCCGTAGACAATAACCGGAAAGGACGGGCAGACCGTACCTATTCCCAATATATAAACCGCACGTTAGACTGGACGAACCATTATGATAATACATGGGACCAGCATACCGTCAAAGCGATGATCGGCTATTCGTACCAACGCTGGGACAATTCGGGGATGAACGCCGGGAACGCTGATTTCCCTACCGACTTTTTCACATGGAACAACATCGGGGCGGGCTCTTACTTGACCGACGGAAAAGCCACCCTAAGCTCGTTTAAGAATTCCAGCAAGTTGATCAGTGTCTTTGCCCGGTTCAATTATTCCTACCGAGACTTACTCATGCTTTCCGCCTCGTTCCGTAGGGAAGGTTCCAGTAAGTTCGGGGCGAATCATAAATGGGGTAATTTCCCGGCTCTCTCGGGTGGTATACGCCTGAGCGAGCTACCCGTTTTCCAGGCGGGATGGCTAGACGATCTGAAATTCAGGGTAGGTTACGGAGTATCAGGACGCCATAACTTCTCTCCCTACCAATCGCTAGAGACGTATGCCGGAGCGGGCAAGGTCATGGTAGACGGTAAATGGATACAGGTATTCGGGCCAAGCAACAATCCCAACCCGGATTTACGGTGGGAAAAGAGCTTGCATACCAACGTGGGTGCCGAGGCGATCTTATTCAATTCCCGGCTCATGCTCTCCTTGAACGTATTCAAACGCACGACAAAAGACCTCCTGTTCGTCTACAACGCCATCAAGCCTCCCATGATTCATGACAATATCACGACAAACGTAGGGACTATCGACTCCAAGGGATTAGAATGGGAAGTAAACTGGTTGCCCGTACGCACAAAGGCCTTTCAATATTCGGCAAGTCTCACGGGAAGCTTGTTGGGCAGCACGCTGAAAAGCCTTTCCAACGACCAGTTCAAACTAGGTTATACCTACCTGTATGACCTCCCTACCCCCGGTTTACCCGGCCCGGCTATCCGCTTGGAGGAAGGAAAGCCGATCGGCTCCTTTTTCGGCTGGCGTTATGCCGGAACCGATTCCGAGGGGGATATATTGGTATGGAGTAAAGACGGGAGAAAAATCCCGGCCGCGGAACGTACCGAGGAAGACAAGGCTTTTATCGGCAACGGCGTACCGAAAGTGCAACTTTCTTTCGGCAACACGTTTACTTGGAGGAATTTCGACTTGCGGTTGTTTTTCACCTCTTGGCTGGGATACGACCTGCTGAATCTGAAACAAATGTATTACGGGCTGCAAAACGTACCGGTCATCAATCTCTTGGAAGACGCTTATACTCGCAACGATGCCATCAAGGGAGACAAGATCTATTGCGATTATTTTCTGGAGAACGGTAATTTCCTGAAACTAGAGGAATTGACCCTAGGGTACAAAATACCTCTCCCCGACGATAAATGGATTCAATCCCTACACTGCTATTTCTCGGTAAATAACGTATTCACGCTCACCGGATACACCGGAGGTGATCCCGCCAATATCAACGTGAATGGCGTAGAACCCGGTATCGAGACCACCTCTATCTATCCCGTAGCCCGTACCTTCACGCTGGGATTATCCGTACAGTTCTAAGGATACCTGCCGTAACCCGGTTTGTAATACTACAAACCGGCCGAACTTCATTCGGGAAACCTATATTCAACGTTTATTTTGCATGAAAAGCAAGCGCGAAAAGAACAACCTAATCAGTTAATCCCTAACTTTGTGAGCCTAAACAGTAGATAATATGGTACAGAGATTCGATTACTTAGTGATAGGCTCAGGAATCGCCGGTATGAGTTTCGCGCTGAAAGTAGCCAATGAAGGAAAAAGCGTGGCCCTTATCTGTAAGGCCGGACAAGAAGAAGCCAACACATATTTCGCGCAAGGAGGTATCGCTTCCGTAACCAACTTGAAAGTAGATAATTTCGAGAAGCACATAGAAGACACGATGATCGCCGGCGACTGGATCAGCGATCGGGCAGCCGTGGAGAAAGTCGTGCGTGAGGCTCCCGCCCAGATCGAAGCGCTTATCCAATGGGGAGTTAATTTCGACAAAAAAGAAAGCGGGGAATTCGACCTGCATAAAGAAGGAGGGCATTCCGAGTTTCGTATCCTGCACCATGCTGACAACACGGGGGCCGAGATACAGACGAGCTTGATCCGGACGGTAAACGAACATCCCAATATCACCGTATTCACGAATCATTACGCGGTAGAGATCATCACCCAGCACCATATGGGTATCATCGTCACCCGGCATACACCCGGCATCAAATGTTTCGGCGCTTACGTATTGAACGAGGATACGGGCGAGGTACATACATTCCTGTCAAAGATAACCGTTATGGCGACAGGGGGCTGCGAGGCCGTTTACCGGAATACGACAAACCCGTTGGTCGCCACCGGAGACGGTATCGCCATGGTATACCGTGCGAAAGGTGCCGTAAAAGATATGGAGTTTATCCAGTTCCACCCGACCGCTCTGTATCATCCGGGTGATCGCCCTTGCTTCCTTATCACCGAGGCGATGCGAGGCTATGGGGCTGTATTAAGGAACCAGAGCGGCGAGGAGTTCATGCACAAATATGACCCCCGTCTTTCCTTGGCTCCCCGCGATATCGTAGCCCGCGCGATCGACAGCGAGATGAAGCAACGCGGAGAAGATCATGTCTACTTGGACGTGACTCATAAAGACCCGGAACAGACAAAGAAACATTTCCCCAATATCTATAAGAAATGCCTCAGCCTGGGAATCGATATCACGAAGGATTATATCCCGGTAGCTCCGGCGGCGCATTATTTATGCGGAGGTATCAAGGTAGATTTGAACGGACAATCCAGCATCCGTCGCTTATACGCGATCGGAGAGTGTTCTTGTACCGGTTTGCACGGCGGTAACCGTTTGGCCTCAAACTCATTGATCGAGGCGGTCGTATATGCCGACGCGGCGGCGAAACATTCCTTAAGTGTCATGGATCGCTATGAGTTCAACCAAGACGTGCCGGAATGGAACGATGAGGGAACGATCAGCAACGAGGAGCGCATACTGATTACCCAAAGCATGAAAGAGGTAAACCAAATCATGGAGGCGTATGTAGGTATCGTCCGTAGTAATACGCGTTTGATACGTGCGTGGAACCGCCTGGATATTTTATACGAAGAGACTGAGAGCCTGTTCAAGCGTTGCAAGGCATCGCGGGAATTATGCGAGTTGCGCAATATGATCAACGTGGGTTATTTGATCACCCGTCAAGCGATGGAGCGGAAAGAGAGCAGAGGACTGCATTATACGATCGACTATCCTCCAACTAAATAATTGTAACAGAAAAGGGGTTATCCGTTTCGGATAGCCCCTTACTATTACTTACAACTTCGGAATTAAAGGCATAACATTATCCTTATTCCCTAGCCTGAACCTCAAGTTTGCCGGATGATATTTCTTTCCCTTGCCAACTTGTCAGTTCGCTTAATAGTTTTGTTTCATCGGCTCAAAATAAGCTTGCGGATGGGCGCATGCCGGGCAATTAACCGGTGCTTTCTTTCCCTCGAATACGAAACCACAGTTACGGCATTGCCATAGGATAGCCTCATCTTTCTCGAATACCTTATTCTCCGTTACATTCTGCAACAGCTTACGGTAACGCTTCTCGTGCTCTGCCTCTACTTTGGCGATCATCTTGAAAGCTACGGCGATAGCTGGGAAACCTTCTTCCTCGGCGATCTTCGCGAACTCCGGATACAACTCGGCCCACTCCTCGTTCTCGCCATCGGCCGCAGCAGCCAGATTCTGGGCCGTCGTCCCGATTACACCGGCAGGGTAAGAAGCGGTAATCTCAACCATCCCACCTTCCAAGAACTTAAAGAAACGTTTGGCGTGTTCTTTCTCCTGCTCGGCTGTTTCCATGAAAACACCCGCGATTTGCTCGTAGCCTTCTTTTTTGGCCACGCTGGCGAAAAATGTGTAACGACTTCTTGCCTGAGATTCTCCGGCGAATGATTTTAACAAATTTTGCTCGGTACGCGTACCTTTAATACTTTTTTCCATAACGCTAATTTTATGTAGTAAATTAATGAGTCTGCTTGGTATGCCGCTTTCCTTACGGCCAATCAAAAGTAAGAATTTATTTCCAGACCCTATTCATATAAACAATAAATAATATCTATTGTTTTATAGATATAGCTTATTTAACAATAGAATCGTATATCAAGAACAAGAGCGTACAAATTCACACATTATATTAGCATATACTCAATACTAGCATATACTCATCCAATTATTACTAATATTGCGTTTTACGATAAAATTAAAGAAAAAAATAGGGGTATGATAATTGTTTTATGAAAATAATATATATATTTGTCATACATGTCAACGACATGATTGTAGAAAAAAAGCGTTTAGCTGATTTCTGTATAAGTGGAAAAGTCGAAAATTTCATAACGAGTACACAAAAACAGCCTGACGTTCACCCCTTGCGGTATTCGCGGGGGGACGTTTCCTGTTCGTACTACGGGTTTCGGTTCCCTCATTTAAGACAAGGCTAATGCCCTTTCGCTTTTTTGTTTTAACGGGTTTGCTGATAGGGCACAAGCCTAATAATACCGAACGAATCATGGTAAACAAACAAATCGCATCTCCCGTTTTCCTCTCGGCAGTATTTTCAAAATATTGGCGATCCACCGAAAAGAAATATCCTATATTTCATAAGTAAGTAATCACATCATTTCATTATTTACTTAAAAAATAGCCATATACCGGCCCTCATCTGAAGGTCGCATAGTTGTTGTATTCCCATTAAACATGGATAATTAACCGTTGATTCAAATAAATAAATCGAAATATGTCAAATCTTAATCTATTAAATTAACAGCTATGGATAAGAAAATTGTCGGTGCCAACGCAGGAGTAGTATGGCACGCCCTCAACGAGGTGAAGGAAATCTCAATTTCCGAACTGGCAAGGAAGTTGAATATGAGTGTAGAAAGTACCGCGCTGGCAATTGGTTGGCTGGCACGAGAAAATAAGGTTTGTATACAGAATAGAAATGGATCGATCGAGGTTTTTGACGAAAGCCATTTCCCGTTCTGCTTTGGTTGAATTTTTAACATGGCACTTGGTCGGAGATCTAACATACGATAAAGGCTCGTGAAGAATATTCAATGCCTGGTTTTAAACGGAGTTTCCCGGCAAAGGGTAGCTTTCAGGCTACCCTTTGTTTTATAGATCACATTCTCAAACAACTATCACGCTACCGCGCCTATCCACACACGGGTCTCGCCCTACTTATTGTATACTTAATTTTTTGCATCTTCTTTATTTTGTTAACTTTGCGCACTCAAATCAACAGGCAAAAAGAAAATGAAGAACAAATTTGATTTTCAGCCCAAACTCTTTACGGCGCTGAGAAATTATTCCAAAGAGAGGTTCATGACGGATCTCATGGCGGGTATAATTGTCGGCATAGTTGCCTTGCCACTCGCTATCGCTTTTGGTATCGCCTCCGGGGTCAGCCCGGAAAAAGGATTGATCACCGCTATTATCGGTGGTTTCATTGTCTCCCTTTTAGGAGGTTGCAACGTACAGATCGGCGGGCCTACCGGGGCGTTCATCGTGATCGTATATGGTATCATACAGAACTTCGGTATCGAGGGGCTTGCCATCGCGACCGTCATAGCGGGCATTATCCTGGTATTGATGGGCGCTTTGAAACTCGGTACCGTGATTAAGTTTATCCCTTACCCGATCGTCGTAGGTTTCACGAGCGGTATCGCTATCACGATTTTCACTACACAGATGAAAGACTTGTTCGGCTTGACCATGGATAAGGTGCCCGCGGACTTCATCTCGAAATGGATCGCCTACTTCGGGGCGATCGACACGCTCAATCCATGGGCACTCGCCACTGGCCTCGTCAGTATCCTGATCATTACGTTAAGCCCGAGGCTGACAAAGAAGATCCCCGGCTCCCTGATCGCTATCATCGTGATGACAATCGTTGTTTACATCATGCGCAATCATCTGGGGATCACGTGTATCGAGACGATCGGAGATAGGTTCACGATCAATGCCTCCCTACCGGCCCCGGCACCTATCGCGTTCAACATGGAAACGATCAACTTGCTGCTTCCTTCGGCCTTCACGATCGCCGTGTTAGGGGCTATCGAATCCTTGTTATCCGCTACGGTAGCGGATGGCGTGACCGGCGACAAACATAATTCGAATACGGAGCTAATCGCCCAAGGGGCGGCCAATATCATCGTTCCTATCTTCGGGGGTATCCCCGTAACCGGCGCTATCGCCCGCACGATGACGAATATAAATAATGGAGGCCGAAGCCCGGTGGCCGGTATTGTACATGCCATCGTATTATTGCTGATCTTGCTTTTCCTCGGGCCGCTTACCAAGCATATCCCGATGGCTTGTCTAGCCGGCGTATTGATTATCGTATCTTACAACATGAGTGAATGGCGTACGTTCCGCTCCTTGATGAAGAACCCGAAGAGCGACGTGTCGGTCTTGTTGGTGACTTTCTTCCTCACGGTTATCTTTGACCTTACGATAGCCATTGAGATCGGCCTCCTGATAGCGATGCTATTCTTCATGCGCCGTGTGGCCGAGACCACGCACGTATCTGTCACCACGGATGAGATCGATCTTTCCGACGAGGGCGAGATTCATCATGACGAGGAAGTCCTCTCCCTGCCTAAAGGTGTAGAGGTGTACGAGATCGACGGCCCGTTCTTTTTCGGCGTGGCGAATAAGTTCGACAGTGTCATGAAAAACATGGGAGACAAACCTAAAGTCCGTATCATCCGTATGCGTAAGGTTTCGTTCATAGATTCTACCGGTCTGCATAACCTGGAAAGTCTTTTCCGTCTTTCACAAGCAGAGCATATCCATATGATACTTTCGGGTGTCAATGAGCATGTACACCGTGTATTGACAAAATCCGGATTCGATAAGAAGATTGGCGCGGAAAATATTTGCAGTAATATCAATGAAGCAGTAGCGAAAGCAAAAGCTGCCGTACAAGACTAAATCCATATTCAGGGGGCAAGTTGTAGAGACGGGGCGTGCCCCGTCTCATCCCCTCAAAATGGTAATTTAAAGATACTATCAGACAGAAGGGAGACGGGGCACGCCCCGTCTCTACAACTGGGTATATTTCAACAGAGTATTTAAACTGGGTATTTAAACTGGATATTTATTATTCAGGTAGATAAAGCATGTTATTCGGTAAGACGGATTCTTTGATTGTCCGGCTGGAAACCCCGACCTCCAAGGACTCGCCCATATAATCCTCGAAATACAAAACACGTAATTCGTGGAAACCCGCGTCTAACGCGACCTTTCCCTTGGCTAAACGAGCGTTATGGGAACCATCATTATCCACAACCACTTTACCGTCTATAAATAGTTTGGAACCATCATCCGAATAGGTATAAAAACGATATACACCTTTTTCGGGGATATTTATCAACGTACGGAAATCATAAGCGAAATGATCCTTGGCCGGCGCCTCCTGGATGGAGATATTTTTCATCGTGCCTTCTTTCACTTTTGTACCGGAAGCGATCTGATCCGTATGCTTAAACTTACCTTCGTAATAGGTATAAGCTACGCCTTGCTCTTTGGGTTGTACCGTTTTGGCGGGAAGAAACTCCATCGTTTCCTCATCTTTAGAAGTCAGGCCAGACGGGTAATAATAAGTATACTCCCGGCCGATCGGGGTACGGATCCAAGAATCAAACTCAAACTTACCTTCACGCAGCTCTATGATACGACCACCCCGCTCAAAATCTCCATAAGCGTCCCATCCGGATACACGCCCGTAGGCCAACCCCTTATTATAAAGCATTCCTATATAATCGTTTGCGTGATCATGACCGGCAAACGTACACATCACATCTCCCATCTCAAGCAAGGAAGCGAAGAAACCGGTATTGATATCCGGCGAGGTCACCTCACCTTCTTCCATGCGTCCAAGAGTAGTCTCAGCCCCCACGATTTCCTTATACTCCGGCAGAGGGATATGAAAAAAAGCCAAGGCAGGCAACGGCTTGCCGCCATTCTCTCTCGTATAACGGGCACTCTGCTCGCGATACCAATCGATCTGATTGAAGTGAATCCAATCATACGTGCCATAATCCTTTAAAGTAGGATAATCATTCGAATCCAAGCAATAGAGTAAGGCCGCCGGTTTCTTTCCGTCCGAGCCATAAACCGGGACTACATAGTTTCCGGCTCCCTGAATGTCGTCCGGACCTTTCTCACCGATAAAATACGGTGATTGCTTAAGCATTTCGTAAATCTCGCTCTTAGGTACTGTCTCTGCGTCATGATTTCCCATCATGACCGTAAAAGGGATCTTCGCTTCCTCGAAAATACCGATCACGGTTTTCCACCCTTCGACCCCAGGACTAGCGGTAACCACATCACCCGTCAACATAGCCACATCCGGATTCTCCGCTTTTAATACGGATTGTATCGTGGCGACTGTCTTAGCGCATTTAGGTGATTTTTGATCCCAATGGATGTCTGTAAATTGAACGATCTTGAATTTCCCATCCTTGAAAGAAAGCTGTTTTCGCGCGAATAAGCTCATCGGGGCGCAAAAGCACAACAAGGCTATCGCTAATAAAAAAGTCTTTTTCATGTTCTTCGATTTAGTAATTGGGGGCTAAGTTATAAAAAAAAGAGAGCGATGTATAAAAACAGGCTCTCTTCCTTATGTTAAATGTGCCACAATGAAACCCTTGCTGTCAAACAAAAGCTATATACAAATCCGCCAACCGTGTTTTCCGGTCAAAATGCGGGATCTCTTTCACTAACTTCTCACAATCCTCAAGGCTCATTCCCCCTTTAGGCTCTCCCCAATACCAAAGCTTGGGCGCATTCTGTTTTTTACTTGTAGACTCCATAACTTACATTTTTTATTGCTAAGACAGGAAAAAACGAAATACCCCTATCCTTGAAGTATGTAAAAGATTAAAATAAAGTGAATTTATACCCAACAGACAGACCTAGCTTCAAATCTTGGTCATTGATACAATTCTGGAAGTAATTCACTCCCACATAAAACCGTTTTACCTCTATGCCTGCCTCTGCCGTAGCTCCCAGGTTCCAATATTCGCCGGTACCGGTGTAAGCGCCCGCGTTTAATCGAAGATTCACTTTATCGCTCAACGGTATATGGAAAGAAGCGTACACGGGTACAAAAAAATCAATATTCCAATCATCCCCATACGAAAACGAGTGTCCTGCCGTATGCAACAACAATCCCGTTTGTATAGAAAACAACCGCGATTGCGGAAAGTCCAGGTACGCCCCGGTCTGAAGCCCCCATCCGTCTCCTCCCAATATGCCGGTACGAGCTTCTATATCGGCGGCCTGAACACGGCTGAAAGCCATAAACAACATCAACAGAACAAATAACTTCTTCATAACTTACAAAATTATATGATTAAAAATATTAGCTTCTATCCTCAATACTCGCGCTTTCGAACTAAGATTAAAATTTTTTTCCGTAAAGACATCAGAATCTCCTACTGTAGTAAAATCAAAACCTATATCCGAAAGAAATAGTCTCCGCATGATAATTCTCATCTCCGAAAGAATATTCAAAACCTATGCGGACAAAGCAACGCTTTACCTCGACACCTCCCATAGCGGAAAGACCTATTTCAGCGACCTTCCCGTAATCATCGTGTTGATGAAGATAGGTTTGTTTCCAATCATTCGCGAAATACAAACCCAAATAGGGACCAATTCCCGCGAAAAGCCGTACCTCATCAGCAACCTTCCATGCGAAACGGGCACGAACAGGGATCTGGAATTGATGACGGACCAATGATGGTTCCTCGTGAACCGGAAGATCCGCATTTTCCGCAAAAGAAAAACCTCGCTGCGTATAATATAAACCTGACTCTATAGAAAAAGGAGATTTAAACTGATATTCTACAGCCGCTCCTACTTTAATTCCGGGACGCCACTCATAAAATTGCCGACGATAAGCAGACAAACCCAACTCCGGGGAAATACTCAACTGCGCGTTCGCCGTTATCACGCACACAAGGCAAACGATCAATAATCCAATTTTCTTTTTCATAAATACGAATTTAAGCTGTCTCATTTTGTTTTTATTTTTTCCATGTGCGAAGATCAAGCCTATAAAAGAAACGACAAAATATAATACTAAATAATAAACGACAAACACAATTTGTAATCAACTAATATACAATTGATTAAAAATTAGCCAGTAGGACAAGAGATAAAGTTTATATTAATACAAGATACTGTTTATCAGTCTATTATATTTCATTGACAATATAAGCGCATAAATCAAGTTCCTTAGCTATGATTCCCAACCTTTGACGTACACGCTGGCGACGCTTGTTTACCGACTCCGGTTGGATATTTAGCAGGATAGATTCGCCCATCGAATCCAAACCCAGCAAACTCAGATAACAATACCGTAATTCGGCAGCAGACAAGTTAAACGCAGCTAATCGATCCGCTAAAAAAGGATAGACATCATTCGCTTGTGTAATCATATTTTGCCAGTCTTTTTCTGATAATGGAGATTTTGTAACTCCCGGTATCACTTTTTGTGATAGCTTGGTCACTTTTTTCGCAATAGCGGATGATAGGAATAGTTGTCTGCGTTGCTCCGAGATTTTAATTATAAGATTTTCCTTCTCCTGTTTTATCTGTTTACATTCTTTTTCCAATTCATCTCTTGAGCCAAGCCTATTTATCAAGTCACTATTTTCCGATAGTTGAACAGACAACCCCTCTAATTTCTCTTGCTTTATACGCAAAGCATCTTGCAATTTAAATAACTCATTATTTTTTTTCTCCAAATCAATTTGTTGTTCAAATAGTTCTTTGTTTTTCCTTTTAATATTCACTTGATAGACTAACAATAGAAGTAAACAAATAACGATAGAAATCATAAGATAGATATAAAGTTTCTGCCTGTCAGATATTAATCTCATGTTTTCCATCGATATTTTTAAATGTTCATACTCTTTCTCTACTTTTATAATATTTTCCCTATTTAGTATTGTCAAGATAGAATCCGAGGCATTATTATATTCATTCAGATAAAACCAAGCCTTTTCCCAATTACCCTCAGCTTTCTCTAACAGAGAATAACCATAAAGCACGGAAAAACGAGTCATATCATTAAGACTTGGTAGACTGGCTTTTTCCAGACAGATACGGGCATTCTTGAAGTCACCTTCTTCTATATATATATCAGCCAAAGCTCTATAACTAGGTGCGTCATTAAAATCAGACATACCAATAGATCTCCAAAAATATTGCTTGGCAAGTTCTCTATTCCCCCGCATATGATAAATATTACCTAATCCATTAGCAATAGATTCAATATCAGAGGAGTCTCCTACCTCACTAATAATCGTATCTGCCTTTAATAAATATACCAACGCTATTTCCAAAGAATCTGAAAATGCGTACATCCGCCCCACATCCCGCAAGGCGAAAGCCGAGCTTCGCATATTCCCTGCCTTTCGAAAATAAGATTCCGCTTCCTTATATTTGTCCTTTCCAAACAGATAATCCCCATCGAAATCATATAAATCCCCCATATAACTGCTAATATACCCGGCCTGATTATAGTCCTCACAACGCAAGGCGATATCCAACGCCTGCAAATAAGCCTTCATCGCCAGCTCGTTCTCCTTATCTTCCACATACGAACGCCCTAAGTACAAACCTATTTTTGCTTGTTCTTGCCTCGTTCCGTGAGCCTCATAATAGGCTTGCGCACGACGCAATTGATGTACGTAAGGCAGATCCGTATACAGCGTATCCGCCACTCTGCCATACAGCATACACCAACGAGCCAATAATTTATCACTCAAATTATCGGGTATGGCTATACTATCCAATAAAACAAGAGAACTATCCGGATCGGATTTCAACAAGGATTCGGCACGATTGATTAAATATGTGGCTGCACTCTCATCCTTACAACCTATAAACGAAAGCGTAGTTACCAACGATATCAAGATAAGTAAATATCTCATCGGTTCTTCTATTTAGATTCCATGCGCAAGATACACATTTTATACTAAAGCCTAAATCATCCTATAACTTATTGTATATGATTCTTATTTCCCGAACCCTATCCATCGGTTTCCCGGAAAAAGACGTACGTGTTTTCATAAATTCTCGTACGTGCTTTTAAAAAAAGACGTGCGTGTTTTCCCGAAAACATATACGTTTTTTTCTATACCTGATTATCAACCTATTAAAAACGAATGATCAACGATAGGGATATTGTCGGAAATTTACATATCTTCTCTTATTTTGTTACGGTCGTAACAGTTACGGCTGTAACAAAATTAGAAAAAAATGCTGGAACAACCGAGAGAGATGGGAGAAATGACGCTAAAAGACTTTGTA
>NZ_CANTZW010000012.1 GCF_947855115.1 uncultured Parabacteroides sp. | reverse complement strand
CTTTGCCGTCGAACAATTAAAAACGATTGGCGTATGCAAAAAGAAACAGTAACATTTGATAACCTGCCCGAAGCGGTAGGTTATCTGACCGAGCAGGTCATCGAGTTGAAAAAGATGGTAGCTGAACTCCAGCCACAGCCATCCGACAAACATGTGTTGGTGGAAATTGAGGATGCTTGCCGTATCATCCGAAAAGCCAAGCCTACCATATATACATTGGTACGCAAAGGGCTACTTCCGGCTTACAAGAAAGGTAAAAAACTCTATTTCTATGAGGACGAGCTTCTTGCTTGGATTGAGAAAGGACGGAGAAAAACTTCCAAGCAAACCTACGAAGAGATGCTTGCCAATATGCAAAGCGGTGTCCGCCATAAGCCCAAATCATCAGTGCAATTTTAATGGATTGGGCTATGGATACTTATTCTATTAATCCGCATCCATCATTGATGAAGTTATTGATTTAAGCACAAGATTGTCTGGCACGGCATTTCCCGTCTGTATATTCCCAGCAAAAATCCAACGCATCATCCGTGAGGTACATGAGTGCCATAACTACCCTACCGACTACATTGCCGCTGCCATACTCACGGCAATAGCAGTCGGCATAGGCAACACACACCTTGCCCAAATCAAGCAAGGTTGGATGGAAAGCCCCATCCTATATCTGGCATTGATCGGAAGACCGGGAGTGAACAAAAGCCATCCGCTCAGTTTTGCCATGAAGCCATTCCTTGATTATGACTACCAACAGAATCAGGAATTTGAAAAGGCTCTTGCCAAGTACGATGAGCTGATGAGCATGAGCCGCAAGGAACGTGCGGAAAGCGGTGAAGAGCAATTTCCACAAGAACCTATCCGCAAACGCTTCTTGGTGTCGGACGTAACGCCCGAAGGGTTAAGCCTCATTCATGCGCAAAATAAACGTGGACTATGCTTGTGGGCTGACGAGTTATCCGCGTGGTTCAAGAACTTCAACCGCTATAACAACGGTTCGGAAGAACAGTTCTGGCTCTCAGTGTTCAGTGCCAAGACCACCATGTCCGACCGCAAGAGCACCAAGAGTTCCATCTTCATCAAGCGTCCGTACATATCGGTCATTGGTACTATCCAAAAGAAAATCTTGAACGAGCTGGCTAAAGGTGAACGTTCCAGTAACGGGTTTATCGACCGCATCCTGTTTGTGATGCCCAATCTGCAACAGAAAGCACGGTGGAATGACAAAGAACTGCCAGAAGATATAGAGCAAGAATGGAATGCCATTATTGACAGACTGATACAATCAGAGTGCCACCTCAATAAACATGGGGAGATTGAACCGCAAATCCTTTTCTTTTCAGAGGATGCCAAGAAACGGCTTTACGAGTGGCAGCACCATTTCTCAGAGCTGTGCGACCGGGAAACGAACGACACCATTGTGAGTATCTATTGCAAATTGGAGATATACATCATCCGCTTCTGCCTGATTATCCAACTGGCACGATGGACTTGCGGAGAGTGCGACAAGGTTTGTATTGACCTATTGACTGTGGAGAGCGCCATTAAACTGACGGAGTATTTCAAGGAGTCCGCATTGAGCGTACAAAATATTCTGAGTGAAAATGCCCTCAACAGCCAGCAACAGGCGATAGTCAATCTGCTGCCTCCGTCCTTTACGACAGCTCAAGCTATACAGTTAGCAGAGCGAAACGGAATGAAGGAGCGGACATTTCAACGCTTTCTCAATGACAACATCGGGACATTGTTCCGCAAAGAGAAGCATGGAGAATATTCAAAGATTAACCCGTGACATTTTTGTCGGTTTTGACACTTTCCAAGCGAAAACGACAATAACGACAAAAGTGACACACAAAACAAGAAAACAATGAGTACACATAGATTCATATTAGAACCCTACAAAGGTGTCAGCACCCGGCATACTTGCCCGAACTACCACCGCAAAAGATGTTTTTCCAAGTACATTGATACGGATAAATGAATTCAGTTCCCTAATTACGTGGGGCGTTGCGACCACGAGCAGAAATGTGGGTATCACTTCACACCCCGTGATTACTTTGAACAGAATCTATTCGAGACGGAAAAGTTGTCCGAGGATAACTTTCAGAGCTATACATCTATTAAAGAAGTCGAGCCGAAAGCCACTTCCTACATTGATTTGGATATAGTCAATCAGTCGTTACAACGCTATTCTGACAACAAACTGTTTCAATTCTTATCGGCTCAATTCGGAGAAGCGGAGACATTGAAACTGATAAAGAAATACAAAGTAGGCACTTCCAAGCATTGGAACGGTGCAACCGTATTTTGGTAAATGGATTATCAGAACAGAGTTCGTACAGGTAAGATAATGCTTTACAATCCTGAAACTGGCAAGCGGATAAAAGAGCCGTACAATCATGTCACGTGGGTACACTCCCTGCTTCACAAGGATGGCTATAATTTGAAGCAATGTTTCTTCGGAGAGCATCTGCTTCCTGATGACAAAAGCCGTCCTGTCGCATTGGTCGAAAGCGAGAAAACGGCAATCATTGCATCCTACTATCTACCCCAATTCCTATGGATTGCATCGGGTGGAAAGAACGGTTGTTTCAATGCCAACAGTCTGTCCGTTCGAAGAAGCGTTGTGTTATTCCCCGATTTAGGAGCGACCGATTATTGGCAAAGCAAAATAGGGTTGATGAAAAGCTATGGAATTGATGTGCAACTGTTCGATTATCTGGAAGCCAAAGCAACCGAAAACGAACGAAAAGAGGGATACGACATAGCTGATTATATGCTGAAGGTACGCCCCAATGAAGCCATACTCCAGCAGATGATTAAGAAGAATCCGAACTTGAAAGCACTGATAGAAACATTCGATTTGAAACTCGTCAGCGTACAACAAGGCATCCCTCAACCAAAAGTTTCACCGCCAAAGAAACGAGGATTCAGACTTTGAGCAAAGGGAGAGAAATCGAGACTTTTTTACTGTAGCAAGTTAATGTCGGTGTATTACATTTCCCGACCACTTGCTCCTCAAAAAGTCTGAGGAGGAGGCTCCCGATGGCCACAAATTATTCACTAAAAGCAATTCAAAATGGAAAAGAAATATACGATAACACTCCGTTTGTCATACGACCAATTCGCATGGCTCGGTGCGCTTTGCAGACGGAGCAAACAGACCCAAAGCGCTGTCATCCGTTCGCTCATTGAGAACGGTTCGGTACGTGAGCGAATCACGAAAGAACATATCCACACCATCCGTCAGTTGATAGGTGAAAGTACCAACCTCAACCAGTTGGCGAAGCAGGCAAACACCTACGGATTCTTTGCCGTTGCCGAAAGATGCGAGAAGATGGCTCTGCATATTAACCAACTTATAAAGCAACTGAAAGATGATAGGTAAGCAGACCAAAGGAACATCGTTTGGCGGCTGTGTCCGCTATGTTCTGAAAGAAGAAAAATCCAAACTATTGGAAGCCGTCGGAGTAGATGGCTCACCCGAACAGATGGTGGATCAATTTGAATTACAAGCGTTGCTCAATGACAAGGTAAAGAATATTGTCGGACACACTTCACTCAACTTCTCGGCTGAAGATGGCGAACGCCTGAAGTCTGATGATGCGTTGATGTTGCAAATCGCCCACGACTATATGAAACTGATGGGCATCGAAGGCACACAATACATCATTGCCCGGCATATCAACCGTGAACATCCACATTGTCACATCGTTTTCAATCGGGTGAACAATGATGGTAAAACGATTAGCGACAAGAACGACTTCCGTAGAAATGAAAAGGCGTGTAAGATGTTGACGGCAAAATACCGATTACATTTTGCCAACGGCAAAGACCATATCAAGGAGGAACGCTTGCGCCCATACGACCGGGCAAAACACGAGATATACAAAGCGTTGAAAGAGGAGCTGCCCCAAGCTCAAAATTGGGATGAACTGAAAGATGCTCTTGCCGACCGTGACATTGATATGAAATTCAAAGTCAGCCGGACTACAAGAGAAATACAGGGTGTCAAGTTTGAGTACAACGGCTTTTCTTTCTCCGGCTCAAAAGTCAGCCGGAAGTTCAGCTACTTGAACATCGACAACCGATTGGAGCAGAATGCTTGCGCATCCTCATTTGAGTACCCAAAACAAGGGTTCACGCACAATGATGAAAAGGTGCAGCAAAGCGTTTCCCATTCCGACAATGGTTCAAGTATCAGTCTTGGTCTGTTGAACGGTAGTTCATCATACGATGCCACTGCCGCAGAAGAAGCTGAGTTCAATCGCCTGATGAAAAAGAAAAAGGCTAAGCGCAAGCGAGGCTTTCATTTATAATCCATTTTTTTATTAACGGCAGTGTCCATAATTTTGTGTAAATGGAAAATACGGGATTCAGTTATAAGTTCTCTTACATCTGGATTCTGTTTTCAAAAATAAGCATAAATTGGTTCATAATCAATCCCCAGTTAGTAATCGGCATCGTCCACTTCTTCTCAATCTCCATCAAAGACAGGTATACTATTTTCTTCACAGCATCATCCGAGGGGAATGAAAGTTTTGATTTAGTGTACTTTCTGATTTTTCCATTCAGATTTTCAATGAGGTTTGTCGTGTAGATTATTTTCCTGATTTCCAATGGGAACTGGAAGAAAACAGTCAGGTCATCCCAGTTATTCCTCCATGAGAGGACGGCATAAGGGTACTTCCCTCCCCATTTCTTTTCCAAATTATCCAGTTCTACGGCAGCGGCCTCCTTGTTGGGCGCGTTATAGATGTTCCTCATATCGGCCGTAAACTCTTTCTTGTCCTTGTAAACGACATATTTACAGGAGTTCCTGATCTGATGTACGACACATATTTGCGTGGAAGACTGAGGAAATACGGCACGTATGGTGTCGGTAAACCCGTTCAGGTTGTCAGTGCAGGTAATCAGTATGTCCTGCACTCCGCGGGCCTTCAAATCTGTCAGGACACCCATCCAGAATGAAGAACTTTCCGACTTTCCCACCCACATGCCAAGGACTTCTTTCAAGCCGTTCTGTCTCAGGCCGACACAAAGATAAACTGTCTTGTTGATGATTTTTCCGTTGTCACGGACCTTGAATACGATACCGTCCATCCAAACTATGAGATAGACCGGATCCAAAGGGCGGTTCTGCCATTCTGAGCAGCCTGGTTGACTTTGTTCGTAATGATGGAAATGGCTGATGTGGACAGTTCTATCTCATAGATCTCACGCATCTCCTCTTCAATGTCGGACACGCTCATTCCTTTGGCATATAGGGAGATAACAAGTTTTTCTATAGAAAGCCCACGACTCTCATGTTTGGGAACAACTATGGGCTCGAATTGACCGTTACGGTCACGGGGAATAGGTATGACAGCCTCGCCGTGTTCGGTTTGGATTTTCTTGGGGTAGCTGCCGTTACGGGAATTACCGCTGTTATGACCGGAAACCGAATTCTTCCCATAACCCAGATGCGCATCCATCTCACCCTCAAGCATTTTCTCCAATACCTGTGCGTGTAACTGCTTCAGAAACTTACTTACGTCAGCTTCTGTCTTGAACTGGCTAAGGAACTCCTTACTTAATACCTCATCAGGCACTACATGATTCTTCTCTTTCATAATTTTCTTCATTTTGCAAAGCTATTAAATAAAAAATACGGAACCCATACTGAATCCCGTATTTTCCATTTACACAAAATATTTTATAGTGCCTTATTAAACATTTTAAATTCAATTATTTATGGAACAAAACGATTTAATTCTTGATTTCAATCTCTACTTGTGTGAGAAGTTTGGCTACAGAAACAGTTGTAGCGTGATGCAAAATGCCAATGGCTTTTGTGTGAACATCAGTGAACGTGATTTGGACTGCTACATCCGCTTCTGGGAGTATAGTTGTGGAAGAGGCAACTTTCCAGACTGGTCTATCATCATTGTGCGCAGTAACTTCAAAAAGAACCAAGCCGAAAGCCTGAAAGACTTGGCTCGCTTCTTCAAGGAGTACATGCCACGCTACGGTTACAGATACCTCTGTGCCGAAGGTGATGACTACAAGCATTATCAGACGCTTGGGTTGAAACTCATCCATAAAGACCTGTTCGGACAAGAGAACTATGGATTGGCAATGAAAGATTTGAATGTCTGATACTTGATCTAAGGGGTAAGGAGAGGGATTTTTCCTCTCCTTATTCTAACATTTTTCTTATTTGTTTATCAAAATCAGAATCAATCCGCTGATTTTTGTTGAAAATATCATATTCACTTTCAGCCTTTGCCTTGGCTTGTGCCGCAGAAATGCGTCCTTTATCCGGCAATATTTGATATTTGCGGAAGGTCAAGAACTCATTGACACTGGCTGCAAACTGCTCCATATTAAACGTATTCTCACGCTCAATAAGATCCTCAATATAATCGAAATATCCTGTTACGGCACGTTCCAGCCGACGAATTTCATTTTCCTGCAAATAGTTTTTGGCTATTGACACATCCGATTTCAAGATACGCCCGTCAGGTGCATTCTTCCATGTGGTCAGCCCCATGTGTTCTTGGGCATGGTCTGCCTTAGTATAGATGATTTCAGCAGCCGTTTGCCCTGTAATGGCATAATGAAAACGGTTCTGTCATAGCATAGAAATCGTGTGTCGTAGGCGAGTTCTTGTCATAGTCAATACTGCATTCTGCATATATGTCGGTAATCTGCTGCCATATACGCCGTTCACTGGCACGGATAGAGCGTACCCTTTCAAGCAATTCACGGAAATAGTCTTTCCCGAATACTGCAGTTCCTTGCTTTAAGCGATCATCGTTAAGTACAAATCCTTTCTTGATATACTCATTAAGAATCTTGGTAGCCCATTGACGAAAACGGGTGGCTTGTAAAGAATTTACCCGATAACCAACCGAGATGACAGCATCAAGGTCGTAAAATTGCGTGTTATATATTTTGCCATCTTCAGCAGTATGTGCAAATTTTGCACATACTGAATCTTGCTGCAACTCAGATGACTCGAAAATATTTTTGAGATGTTTGGAAATGACTGCCCTATCCACACCGAAAAGCTGAGCCATCGCCTTTTGGGTACACCAAAGGGTTTCATCTTTAATAATTACCTGTACCTTCCCATTTTCATCAGGGAGGTTGTATAATATGAATTGTATTATTTGTGGCATAACATAATTCAATTAAAATCTCACATCATAAAAAAAAGGACAATATTTATAGATTTTTTTATATTCACCTAAATCATTTTTTGATATTATTTGAGCATTAATAAAATCCCTTTCTTTGTTTTCGTCAAACATAATTTGGTTTAATGCTAAAACTTCTCTGTGAGTTAATATTGGAACGTTTATTTTATAAGCTGGATCATCTTCATTTTTAACCATAAAATCAAAATTATCAAAGCTTATGAGATCAAGATCAATACTCCCATCATTAACTATACCTCCATAGGTATACATCTTTGCACCTCTATTCTCTTGATATATCACATTATATAGCAATTGAAATTTAACATCCTCATCCTTGCTTAATTTCCTATTAAACAATGTGTTTTTGATTTTTTTATCGAGCATTCTTTTTATTGTATAGTTAGACTTTTCAGGAACACAAGCATCTTGTTCGATGTCAAACGGAACTAAATCGCCAAAGACGCTTTTTAATTCGTTTGGTGACATTGGGCTATTTCTATCTTCCTTGCTTTGAACTATATACTCTAATTCTTGATAATTACATTTTTTAAGTTCACGATTACAAGATAATATAAAAATACTTCCTACAGGTACTGTATGAAAAATAGTCTCTAAGTCTTCAAACATATAATTTTGTAATACCCCATCATAATCTAGCCAAATTAATGATGGAATAGTAAGATCTATCTTTGGCAAAACAATATTCGAATTCCCTTTTAATATTTTTATACACTGAAAAGGTTTATTAAGTTCTAGTTTTTCATCGGAATAATCACCATTCTCTATACTTATCATTCGATTTATCTGCAGTTCACGATGAAATAATTTAAAATCCGTAAAAGAACATCCTCCGAAACCAATATATTGGTAATTTTCAACAGTTTTAATGCCACCGAGAATACGCAAAAGCGATGCAAGAAGCATTCTTCGCTCAACAAATTTGTATGGACGAGTCTCATAATTAATTGTAATAGCACTCTTACTCATAACCAAGCCCCTCCATTTTAACATAATAGTTAAACGTCGTTTTCCCTAATTCTTTATAACTCGAAACATCTGCATTACTTTTTGCATCATCAGCAGCTTTTTTATTTACATCATATGCAACTCTAACAGTATCTTTTTTCTGCGCAATTTTTTGCAAATCCAATTCTGGGGCAATAAAAGACTTTTCTCCCATATCACTAGATTCATAATCACGAATATTCTCAATATTCATCACATCAGAAGTGTCACCTATCAACTTTCTAAAATCATTCGCTTCTTCCTTCAAACCTGTAATAGACCTTAAAAAAGATGTTATTTTAATCATACAGTTTCGCATATGCGGGAGTATCTTGCGATATATATTAGAAGATGCATCCAGACCTTTTTTGGTTGTTGTTAAGGGTAATTTATCTGTTTCTTGGCTACTAAGAAAAATAAAACCACGAAACATTGCATAATCAATATGCCATTTAGAGATAGAATTAACTCCCCATCCAGTAAGACTTGTTTGATCACTTTCTAAAACCAATCTATTATTACAGAATACATACCATCCAGAAAGCTTAGGGTCACCGACTTTTCCTAAACCGGCAACTATTTTATAATGTACATCATCTATGTCTCCTTCAATAAAATATGGACGATTATGTTCTGATATAAACAATTCAGGATTGTTAGCACACAGCCGCTTATTATTCAGTGTTATTTTCAAGCCTTTTATAAGACTAAAACATAACATTTTAGCGATACTAGTATCAAGGGTATTTAAAAAATCATCATTCCCAAATAAGGCTTTAACATCTTCTTTCAAATCTGTAATTATAATAGTTGTTCCATCTTCATCATTTAAACCATTTATAATTTCAGATTCAAATGTCCAGTCGTCAATCTCAATATCATCACCATCTAATGTTGATACTCGTTTTGTCTTTTTACACCATTCATCCACATTGACATTTACACAAAAATGTTCTTCATTTTTTTGTGATTCTACAGAAAAACTCTTTCCCATTTTAAATAGAGCTCTTTTCATGCCTATGCCAAATCTACCTACGGAATTTTTAATTGTTGGTGAATCCTCAGGTCTTCCAAATCTAAAGGCATATTTTTGAGCTCTTTCAAGAGAGAAACCACCACAATTATCAACTATTGATAGTTTATTCTCATTTATTTCAATATCAATAGAAAAACCACTCAAATCTTTTTGATGGAACTGAGTAGCCCCGTCTATGGAATTATCCAATAAATCAATAATAGCATCTTCAATAGAAATGTCTCTTGTAATCATTTCTATGAAAAATTTTTTTGTAGGATTTCCTTCTATAACATTAATATTAGAACTCATATTTATTATCAATTAATTTTACGATAAAATTTGATCTAATGCGTTTATGTAAATAGGTAAATTTTCATGTTCGATTCCAAATTGCTTTTCAATCATAAAATCAACAATCATATTTCCATCTATAAGAATCACGGGAACTGCACCTTGCTTGATAGAATAGTTCATTGCTTCTTTCGTAAAAGAGGATGTCGTGAAAAAGATACCTTGTTCATATTCCCCTTGAATTGCTCCTCTAAAAGCATCTATTTCTTTTCTTGCAACAACTCCAGTATTCCATCTTTTACATTGAAATGCTACTTTCATATACGCTAAACCTATCTTTAATTTTCCGAACCCGTCAATACCCCCATCCCTACTTTTCTGAGTGACAGATAAATCAATAAAACCATATGCATCTAAAAGATTCATACAAAATTTTTCAAATTCATATGGATTTAAACCTTTTAGTTGATTCAATATTTTCAACCGAAAAACTTCAACATATTCACGGTGCATTTCTCGTACAGTTCGCAATGATATTTGCTCTTTTCCATTCTTTTTAACAGTCTGCTTTTCATCTCCTAACAAACGAAAGCGTCTCTGAGATTCATCATAAAGAAAATATTTTTTAGAAGAAGCTGTAGGAAAATCTATACCGATAGAATGACTTCTTAGTTCCCCTCTCAAAACCGATATAGGATCCTGTGCATGAAAAACATACAATGAGTGCTCTAAAATTTGTGTATAAATTTCAGTAACAGACATAAAGCTATTAGTTACAGATAGAACTTTTTTTGCAGCCTCAATTATAGTATATTTATTCTTCATATGAATTACCTCATAAAAATTTCTTGTTTAACCCACTCCAAATCATTTGTTATTGGTTGGTCTTGCATCATTTTCATTATGTAATAAAAACCTCCATTAGCATACTCATTTATCAAGTCTATTGCTTTTGTTGGCTCTTTCATAATGTCAAGAGAACCAACCTTAGCGATACACATACACAATAAAGCTTCAGCATCTTTTTCGCCACCGCCATTACACATTGTATTCAAACTAAATGGTCTATCTGCAATAGGTGATTGCAGAGGCCTACGTTCATTGTGTATAAAGCCAACAACAGCCGCCCAAACAAAACATTGCCAATGATATGAAAATACATTGTAAGCACCACCTTGTTTATTAGAGAATTTAAGGATTACATTATCCTTGACATTTTGCTCAAATGAAAATTTAATTTCAAATATATTTTCCATATAAGCCTTATTTTAAGATTGTTATTTGCGTTGAAACCTCATGTTGACCTCGATCAGAACCTCCGCTATATATTTTACTCTCTAAATTGTAAATTCTTGACACATTATTTTGACTTTGCAAATCAAGATATTTATCACTTTCTAAATCTACATCTTTAGTCAGTATTATAGACTGTCCAAATATATCCTTGATACCAAGTAAGTATTTATGAGTAGTTTCTAAGTCAAAACTTGATGTTGGAGCATCACTTATAAATGGATAATAGATACCCATTGCCTCTTGATTCAAAGACAATAATGCATTTATTATGCTCATCTTTTTTCTATCTTCATGGCTAGTATTAAGACCAGCATCAAACTCAATAGAGTAATCCTCACCAATCCTTACATTACCTTTATAACCATTATCATGTTCTGTAAATTTAGCATAAAAGATGTTTGCCCTTTCTTCAATTTTATGAAGCAAATCTTTTCTAGCACTTTCCTGAACCCTCTTACATATATCTTCAAGGAATGTTGAAATATGCTTCCATTCAGTCTCTGGAACTTTTGCAACAGTCGCATCTTTTATACCTAATTTTTCTAGCTCTCGTTCTGCAGCACGCAGTTCACTTCGATAATTATTAAGAGTCTGCTTGGAAGCTTCCAATTTCCTCTGTTGAGTCTCCAAGTTACTTCTACTTGCTCGTATCGTAGAATTGATAATTCCTGCTGTTTCTGCTTGGGTTACAGGATCTACTCCATGCTTCTTTTTTATCTCTTCTATTTGCTCATCTAACTTACGTTTCTCTTCCTGCTTTCTTCTTCGCTGAGCCATAAATTTTTCCAGTTCATCTTCACTGTCTTTCCACTGTTTGTCTATTTTTGATAAAGATATTAGTAAGGAATCCGGATAATCCTGAATCTTACCAACAAACATATTAAACTGCTTAGACAGTTGCATATTGCTAGTATATTCTTCCATCTCCTTTAAATACTCTTCTTGTAATCTTAATCTTTCTGTTATATAATGATATGGAGCATCTTCTTCCGTAAATTCAGTACCACACACAAAGCATTTTTTATCCTTAAGTATTTCTTCTAACTTAGAGCGACTAGGATTATCTAAATATTTCTTTTCGGGTACAGTGTATTCTTCCTCTTTATGCTTCTCAATAATGTCTTTACATTGTTGAATCATCGGTTCTATTCCACGAAGAATCCACAAAGATGGAAGTTTTTCTCTCTGAAACTCATCTACACGAGTCGTTTCTGTCAAGAATTTGTTTATTTCATTTTCGCAATCCTTATATTTCTTTACCAACATTGAATAGCTCGCTAATCCTGAGATTTTTGTCTCACCATCAGCTAAAGCTATTTTGATAATTTCAATATTAGTCTCAAGTTGCTTTTTATTTTCTTCTTCTTTAGCAATCTTGTAGTTCAAAGTATCAATAGCAGACAATAAACCTTTAACACTTGAATTATGCTTGTTTACTTCTTTCAATTTGCGACTTTCAATTCCAGTAATCTTCAATTTGGACCTGCTGATTATTTCTGAAAGTTTCTCATAGTAAGGAAAATAAGAAATATGTTTTACGGCTGCTTTTAATGTCTCTTTATTTCTAAAATTAATAAGGCTATCAAGTGATTCACCCTGAAACCAAATGTAGTTTCTTATACCATCAGGGAATAATTCGTTAATTTTATCCTCAGCCATCATATCGTTAAGTACCTTTGTCCCTGTGTTGGAATCAAAAGATACTTTCAACATATTAGGTCTTACTTGCCATGCATTATCAGAATCCCACTCATTTTCGTCAAGCCTAAATGCACTGACAGAACGTTCTATTATATAATTTACACCTCTATCATCTTCAATCTCTATCTGTACAGATGCAGTAATTTCATCATTTACTTGTGCTTTAAATAAAGCTCTTTTATTGATAAACTCATAACGCTGCATTGCAAATTTTGCAGATTGTGGCAGACTGTCAGTTGTACACCAACCAATCCCAGTGATATATATCTTACCGAATAACACCCAATAAAAGGCATTAAATAATTTGGATTTTCCTTTTCCACCATTACCTATAATAAGATTCAAACCATTAGAAAAATCCATAGTCTGACTTTCATGGTAAGATTGGAAATTTTCGATAGTAATATTTTTGATAATCATAATTTTACGTATTATGAGTTACATATATTTTTAATATTGGCAATATACTGATTGGTTAATGCCTCTGCATCTCCAGCACTAGTTGATAGATCAGTCAGCATTTTGGCAACCTCTTTTGCTTTTTCAAAGTTCACAGAAACTTTCTCAGTACCAGATTCGACTGTCTGATCAATTTCCTTCTCAATTGCCTTATACATTTCGTCTTGTATAGCCATAGCATTATTATTTATAGTTATTATTTTCTTCTTCAAGCATTGCAAATAAATCAATCCTTAATATTTCGCAATACTCTTTTAACTCTCCATATAATATGTCTATTTGATTATCAGCAAGTGCGGCAAAATTTATAATTCTTTTAACTTCACTAATAAACATATTTCGCTCTATACATTCTGCATCTTTAACGACATTAGGTGGAGTAACTATTAAATCCCAAATTTTTGCTTTCTCCTTCTCTTTGCTTTTTCTTAAAACACGCCCTCGACGCTGAACAAATTGACGAGGATTCCCTGTACTTGAACAGAAAATTGCATGTTCTGCTCTTGGTATATCAACTCCTTCATCTAAACATTTCATAGAAAGCAAAACTTGAATATCTCCATCTGCAAAACTTTTTAGTATATCAGGTGCATCATCTAAACCACTAATATATTTGTGATAACTATATCCATGCTCTTTAAACATTTGAGCATATTCATCAATTATATGAATATCATCCTGTTCAATCTGATAAGAATCACTCTCAGAATAATCCGGTTCATATCCTTCTGGCACAAAAACAAAAGTATAATCAAGTTTTCGTTTCCGTTTCAAATCTTCTAATAACCCAGATATTGCAACTTTTTTATTTTCTGCCTTATGAATAATTCTTTTGCGCTTCAATAATAATTTTTCAGCTTCAGGTCTATACTTGCCTGTATCAGAATCTATAAATTTTCTAAGCTGAGAAGATATCCTTTCATACTCATCCATCTCAGAACTTGTCAACTCTACAAAAATAGGATAATAATCATAATGACATAAAATTCCAGAATTAATAGCCTGTTTCATTGTATAACGAAACGTATACTCTGGAGGTCTCGATTTAAAGAACTCATACAACTTTTCAGATCCAAAATCATCATAAACTCTCTCAGGTGTTGCAGATAACCCTATTCGCCATTTTATTGCTTCAGGCAAATGTTTTAGTGAACTTTTCGAACCTATATTATGTGCTTCATCTGCAATATAAATGAAAGTTTCTATTCCTTTTGTTCTATCAATAAAGGTCTGAATATCTCTACGATTAAATGTTGCATATGTAGTAATTAAAATTATATTTTTGGTTTGATCCAACAAACTTCTTGTTGTATAACGGCTTAATCTATTTTTCCAATCCTTATCTGTATGGGTTGATATTATATTCTGGAAATTGAATGACTCAGCTTCATGTTTCCATTGTATAGCTAAAGCCTGAGTCGGGACTACAATAATTGCTTTATAGAATCCATTCTCTTTAAATTGTTTCCTTAAACAATTTAAGGCTGTTACAGTTTTGCCAGAACCGGTAGCCATAGCAAATACTCCATTTTTCCCATTTTTTATCCACGCATTATACGCATCTATTTGAATGATTCTCTCTTCAGGAAATGGGAAACGAGGCTCTTGCTCTTTTAATTCTATTTTGTCAAGAACCCTTTGAGACAAAGGCTTACAAAAATCATTGATAGATTTATCCTCTCTTAAATCTATGCTAGTACCAAGCAACTGTTTTAATGATTCTTTGTGAAAATTCTCACTAATATAAGTTTTGACCTCATCTATGGGTATATGGATCAAATGTGGCGTATCATTTTCCCAAGATTTATCAAACAAGGTTTGGTATTCTGATATTCTTTTATCGTCATTTGGCGATGTAAATACAGTGATAGTTTCACCATTAAGTTCCAATGCAGAATGAGAAAAGTTTGCAGAACCTATAAACGCAACTTTATTCCCTTCATCATCAGTAAAGATTCCATATTTATCGTGACCAAGCCCGCCTTTAGTTGAAATAGTTGCAATAAACTCAATTCTATTGATTGAAATTAGATATGACAAACAATGGAAAAAGTGTTCATCCTCCTTAGAAAATGTTTTTGCTAATTTTTTAATATCTGACAGAATACGATTTTCAAAATCCTCAACCAAATGCTTTTGACCATTTTCTATTGCCTCTTTATCTTCTTTACTAAGAAAATGGTTCATAACAACACGCATTTTACCTCCATTCGCAATGAATAAGGCAAAACCATATGCTAAACTTCTTATTCCACTTGATGAAAAAAATCCCAAGCCCAAATCGAAAGTAGAACTTTCAATTAGTGCTTCAGTGAAAAAATCCTTAGGTTCATCATATCCTGAAGAATAACTATGTTTGAAATGCACATCTCTTAACATATTATATCTTCCAAGCCATTAGTAATTTTATCTATAAGATAATCGTAACCATTTAAATTAGGATTATCTTGTAATTCTTTATTCATTAGTTGCAGTCCGTCATCAATATGCAGTTTAATGTATTTAGGAATATCCTTATCCGTTTTATAAAGTCCATATTTTACACAAATAAGTCCAATATAATATGGCAAGTTATTTCCAAATAAAACATTCTTACTATACTCCTTACCCTGAGAATCTGCAATATCAGTCAAAGACAACAAACGATCTTTAGAGAGAGAATATGTTAATGCTATTCTAGCAATTATATTCTCAGCTCCCAGATTAAACTTTCGACTTAGGTCTGTAACAATATCTTTGTTAGTCCTAGATGTTTTTATTGATGTAAACATAGCTATAACAATGTTTCAAATAATTTATTAGGAACTATATTCTTAAACGAAGAACAACCATCCTCATTCTCTATAACGTAAACTCTATTAACATTGGGTAACAATGCATTATATTCCTCTACCGAAAGCTCTTTGCCGAGCAACGGAAAAATGACTACTTGCTTCGATATACTAGGATAGAATTTTGTTATAATATTGCGAGAGTGAATGCTGTCAAACTTCTGCAAGGGGCTATCGATAAATACAGGGAACTCTATACCTGATTCTTCAACAAGTGCATTAAGAATTGCAGTTGCGTACAATTGCTGCTCTCCCTTTGATAGCTTTTCTTTGCTAATAATTTCTCCTGTTTTATCTAATAATTCAATTTCAATAATATCATCCTGCAAATCAATCCGCACATTGTGTATAAAATCAGCTTTGTGCATCAACAAATCAATACCAGCCAGTATCTTCTTCTCTAACGAGAACTTACGTTTTGCTCGCAATTCAAATAAAAAAGTAGTCAATTCACCAATAAGTCGCTCTGCAATAATATCTTTCTCTTTATCAGATTTATCAACTCTAACATTTTTCGTAACCTCTGATAATTGTTTCTTTAGTACTTTGATATCTTTATTGAGTGTTCCGATTTGTTCAGACAATTGGCGTGTTTGAATATCTAGCTGTGCTAACAATTCATCAACCTCAGCCTTACGCATTCTTATCTCTTTGACATTTGCATTACCATCATCATATTCAGCCTCCACAATCTTACGCTGTGTCTTGGCTAGGAACAATGCGTTATTTTTAATGTCCTTTACTAATTGCTTGAATATGGTACTGAAAGAGTATCTAATATTGTCAAATAACGCTTGGAACTCATTAGCTTCATCATCAGTATAATCAACTAACATTTTAACATTATCAATAGTAGCATCGCTTATGTCAAAAATATTTTTAGCAAACACATCAGCTATTATATGCTCAATTGCTTGCTTTTGTGAAGCAGAAAATTTTAAAGTGGCTACAGCTTCTGTAATTTGAGTGTGGGTAGATTGCAACGCTGAATTGATTGCAGTACAACTTGCCGCAGACGTTTTGATATCTTTTTCTACTGCAACTTGCCTCATCAAATTGGCAAATAATTTTCCTGATATAGCAAAAGGTGCTATATCCAGCATGTCACGTAATTGGTTTTTTAGTTTCGTATCTTTGTCTTTTAGTGCAACAAGCAATTCTTTTTGTTTTTTCAGTTCTTCGACACTTATTGCATTACCTTCTCGAATCAATCGTTCTTGCAATTGAGCAGACTCGGTTCTATATTGTTGGATTTGACTATCTACATTTTCGCGCTCCGCTTCTTTGGTTTTAATTTTAACCTCTATATCAGCGACACTGTTAGTAAGTTTATCTAACTTAGCCTTACTTGCGGTTGAACCGGCACTTCGTCTAAATTTAAGTCGAAGATTTTCAAGATTTCGTTTAATATCCTCATACTTTTTAATACCCAAAACCTCACTGTATGCAGTACTCAAACGACGCTTCTCATCAATAGACTTTACTTCAGCAAGATTAACAATCTTTTCGGCATCAAAGAAGAAGAACTTTGCAATATCTTTTGACAGAATAAAGTCGTTAATAAAAATATCATAACCAACCTCTTTGGCCAGTTCATTAACCTGACCGTCAATCAAAACCTCAATAGACTCTATGTCAAGAAAATAATCATAGGTTCTACGAATGGTTATAGTTCGACAAGGTATAGATGGAATAAATACATCCGTTAGACTGATTTCTACATAGTACTGAGAATCTTCTTTTATGTATTCGCTATCTGAAGAATAACCGTGCTTTACAATTTGTTTTCGCTCTTCTAAACTAACTTCATATGCGTTAACAGCATTTGCTAGCTCTTTATGTAGACTCTGACGAGCATAATTCTTATATCCTTGAGCATCGTTGATGTCTTTCCTAAACTTCTCATCAACATCTACCATTAGTTTACCGTATAGACACCACACAAGTGACGTAAGGAATGTCGTCTTACCAAAACCATTATTGCCAGCTACAAGAAATATATTCTTTGTATCTGGCTTAAAAGAGGTTTTGTTATGTCCTCTATACGCTCTGTAATTATGTAATATTATAGACTCGATAAACATATTTTATTGTTGATTGAGGTAGTTATCTAATCGTTTCTCTATATCTCCTTGAAGGCCATTGTTATTCATTAAAATAGTCTTACTTTTTTGAAGCGACACTAGGTCATTAATCAAATGATAATCTTCAGGATGTTCTATACAAACCTTTTCAAGAATCAAGCGCTCTTGGTATTGCATATTCTCAAGAGGCATATTTCGATTGTATACCTCATTATAAATGTCTGTTATTTTAGGTGAAAAGAAACCATCTCGATACCAATTAATTTGAATTGCGACTAATTCTTGGTTTGAAATCAACTCCATATGTGGCTTAACCTGCTGCATATCTCGTTGTAATTCCAATAATTTACGAAGCATTTCACAACGATATTCAAAAGTATAATTACCTTGATTGTGTCCATCTGCATCTTGTGCGGCTTGTCCATTTCGGCGTGTTGCATATCGATTCTCCGATATGTTACGACCTGCCACCATTTCATCTCTATACTTTAATAGAGGAGCCATCCACTGGTTGCCATTGTTAATAAGAGCCTTCATTGATTTATCTTCCTTCACAACAGTACATACCCAACAACCAAATCGACTCTGACCACAAGAAGGTTGAGTTTTATCAGTTATCACAGTTGGACACTCATAATCATCAGCTGTTGCATCAGCATAAATTTGAAACAACTTCTTATTATCATATCCCCAAGGCGAAGGCTCGTTATTAAGAATATACCAAACCTCCTCTAAATATAAATCCTTAATTGGAGGGTATGTATAAGTATTGGGATTTAGAGGATGTTTTGTCAGACGTTTACCCTTGATTTCATGGCGGCGTATAGATTTGGCACGAGTAGCACTCTCTGTAAGACGTGTACCAATAAGTACAATTGCTTCTCCCATTGCATCCACCTTATCCAATATAAATTGGGTAGTAGGCTTAATCTTTAATCTATCAGTACACCATCTGAAAGTGTTATTAGGTACAGGGTATCCCTTACCCAAGAAACTAATCCAAAAACTATCCTCTAATTTCGGAACTGTTGTTTGAACATTGATTGGCAATTTCTGTTCGATAGCGGCTGATTGAATTCTATCCATCACCTCGACAATATAATCAGTGATGATCGGATTCTCAACTAGTGTATCATTGTTTACAACATACACTTGTCGAACAAGGGCAATGTTTCCCAGCTCCTTTCGTATAGCAAGCAACGCTCTCCATACCAAAGTTAGGACAACCGTACTATCCTTACCTCCGCTAAATCCGATAATCCAAGGTATATTATTATCATTTTCAAGATACTGTTCCTTGATATCATCTATTATATAATCAATACGTTTTAACATTACAAATTACTCTTTCTGTGATTTTAATAATACACGAACATCAACATCTAACAAGTTGGCAACCTCTTGTAATTGCACAATAGAAGGCTGCGACTTATTCGAACACCATCTTGAAATTGTGTTCTCAGATTTGCCCATCTGTTCCACCAACCATCTATTGGTTCTTTGCTTTTCTGCAAGTACCACTTTAATCCTATTCATCACTATTTGTTGATTATTCGACATGTTCATTCAATTTATACTCGTTAAATTATGAATAAAAATACATCTAAATTTCCATATAACCAAGTAAACATCAGACAGTTTTATAGCCCCCGTGAAAGCCTCGCAAGCCGTTCCTTCAACAATTCGTCATACTTTTCTTTTAGTTCAGCACTTAGAAAAGAGTTTTGAATGACAGTCTCAAACTTGGGCAACAGCTTGGTATACTTATTTACCAGTCGTTCTACAATAACACTCTCTATGCCCAAAGTGGCTGCTGATTTGAAAAAATCTTCCCTTTGAAGCTTTTTCTTCCGACCATTCAAGGTCAATGCCAGTTCCTCATCATCCTTCGGATTGATAATAACCGCATTCAGTAAGTCATATGCAGGTGTCAAACGTATTTTATCCACTACTTCATACAAAGAGAAGTTTTTCAAGTGCATATCGTTATTTCCTGTCAGCCAAGAAAAAAGCACCAACTCGAAGAAATTGGTAACATCCATTTTGGGCAAAGACGAATATTTCAAAACAGCCTTGCCGATGCGTTCATAACTGCTCTTGTATTTATGCTCCGTTTGCCTTTCCGTCAGTTGGCACATATCTTCCATCGCAATTTTCTCTCCGGTAGAAGTTCTGTCAATTCGACGAGTAAGATAGCATAGAGTATCATCTGCCATCCGCATCAGTGTATGAGGAACCACATCAATACGCGCCACCTCTGCAAGGTGCATGGTCAAATCCTCGACCTCCGGCATCATTTCATATTGCAAAGTCTGTGGTTTACAAATATAACCGCCCCATAGCCCGACAATAGTCAATCGTTTACTACCCTCATGCTCATTTAGGTGCAAGGACAACTTCGGCTGAACACCAGTCAAAGAGGTTTGGTCTTGAATGATTTGCAGAGCAAGCTGGTCAAGTTGCTCTGTCGTATAATCAAGAACAGGCAATGTTGTTGTCCCGAAGAACTTCTTTATGCAAGCCGTGTGCATATCCTTTTCCCCCTTTAAGAGCGGACGATAACAATACAGGCAATTACACATGACTCTCCTCCTTTTCTACCATTGGAATAACGCTTACTGCTCCGATACAATCCTTACAGCATGTCAACAACAACGACATCCGGTCAAGAATGCTGATGTCTGTATTCCGCAATGCAACATCTAACAACCATCCTTCAGGAATCAAACCATCGAAAAAAGGGAATAGTACAGAACTTGTATATACTTCTTCCTGCAATGGCAATGTCAGACTAACTGCCTTTGCCGTTTCCGAAGAGAGATATTCCGGCAAATAGTGGAACTCATATCCGGCATCGTTTTCTGTTAGAATCCCTGCCAATTGGTCTTTGTAAAATATACGAGCTTGTCTCATTGATTATCAGTTTTAGGAGTGGCAACCATTTCATAATTGAAGAAGTCAAGAAGCTGGTTCACCTTATCAAGGCGCAGCGTTTCCTTCCCCTGTTCAAGGTCTCGCACAAAACGCAGTCCTACCCCCGACTTCAACGAAAGTTCTTCTTGCGTCAGATTATACTGCCTTCGCAGCATCTTGACCGTAATAGAAAGATTGTTCATAAGCATTCAACTTTATACCTTTTCGGGTGCAAAATTAATACAAATATTTCACATTATACCACAATGGGTATAATTTATTTTATCGTCAACACCATTATATTAGATAAGGTATAATATAGCAAGATTCAAAACCACAAATTAAAGTACACAGGCACCATTCCACACTTTTTCAAGCGAATAATTTAGTTTCGTTACACTTTTTTCAACGAATCAAACATTCCCAATACTCGGAGCGCAAAAATTCCACCGTAAATCACAGAAATTCCAAGAAAATCACTACTTTTGTATTCAGTAAGCGTTCTGTAACATCCATGCGGAAATACCCTATCATACAACACGTTGTATCTGATAACGGACATTCCACAAAATAGCTGAAAGAAGGCGGTACAACACGTATATGCAAAACAATGAAATACAACGTATTGTATTTGTCCCTACATTCTGTGTACTTGTAAAAACAGAGGTTGTACCGATTAAAATGAATAGTCACTGATAATCAGTGGTGTAAATATGCTGCGTCGTTAATTATTTCAGTAACTCTAAAAGTTGTTATCAACGAACTCCAAGTTTATTGAAATTATCCTCGATATGCTAATAGAATCTTACACCATTACTCTATAACTTATTATTTCGTTATTGAATACTATTCTTGATCTCCATCTAATGAAACTGATGGAAGATATCTCATCCAATCCGTCATATTAGAAAGATTTCTTATTCTTTCATCTATCGTAGGGAATTCTATTGCATCGAACAATGTCTGTTAGTTTGAATTTGATTAAGTCATATTTGAAATATCAGAATTATGCAAATTATCGGCACTATTTCGGATCAGTGCCGATAATTTGCATGTTACAGACTAATCAAACGGATTGCCAGATGTGCGTTAACATATGGAATATGACATTAGTCGACCTTCACCCTCTCCTCTTCCTGCCATTTAGCAAGCGAGACAATCTATTTGTATTGCTCAGCAGCCAGAGATGATCCGCCATCTTCACTACATTCGTATTCCCACGATAGCTCATAAACGGAGCCTTCCTCCTGATAGCCCATATAGTTATGGCATGAATAAGGAACCAACCGGACATAATCTTCTTCCTCTAGAATCTTCAGATGCTTGTCGGCATCGTGGATTATTAATGGAACACCGGACTTATACAGAGCTGTGGCAACTTCAATGGCGAAACCGACATTCGCAAAATAACTGTTGGAAACGGCAATCACCCATCCTGACCGTTCTGTACCTGATGCAAAGATATTCAGGCGGGAAAGCCCCAGTTCTCCATAATGATCCTTGGCAAACCAGATGAAATCATCCGGACCATCAATATCGTACTGCTCATCAATTTTTGCAAACTTCATCCGATTATAATAAGCTACGTCATGCAATTCATTAGGGCCATAAGTCTGTTCAGTCTAGTTGTATTTACTGACAGGCAAATTTCTATAGAACGACTCATACACTTCGTGCGCTATACGGAAATATTTACAATATTGTCGTATTGCCATAGTTTCCCTGCACCATTCATCGTTATAGTATTCATTATTATCCGAAACATACGAAGAATAATTTGAAACAACGAAGCGGGTATATTTCCGGTCTGTAAACCGAATTGCCCTTCGTTTCATGTATATGGAAGAAGCGACATGAAACCAGTGTGTTTCCATCGGATTGAATGAATGCCAATCCTGAAAAAAATCTTCTTTATTTTTAACTCTCCCGAAGCAATCAGTTCATCGGAATCTCCCCACGCTTCTGGCGTGGGGCGTGGCAGTTCAATATAAAACCCACGATGTCATCACCGATCATTCCCAATCTTTTAAACTGGGACTGGAGTTCAATCAGCCTGTCCAACATACCACCCTTAACAACAATCTCCGGATGACGCACCCCGCCCAACCATTCAAAATGAGAGGTATTCAAGGCATATTCTTCAGCCAAATCGGCAAAGAACTTTCTATCTATTATCTTATTTTCGTTCATATCTTCATTCTTAGTAAATTTCAAAATAGTTAGAATATTCATGAGATCACTCATGTATTGTATTCTCATTTCTTTGATAGTTCAACCTGTTTCTCTATGATTGCCTTTACCCGTGCGAATGAAACCGGAGTGAAGTCATTATTGTCAACTCCCACATCATATTGTATAGAGAAAAGCATTTGAAGGCGAGGCTTATCTTTTCCGGTGTTATTCCTGCTTGTATGCACATGGCCGAAAAGCTGCCAAGTATCATCGTATGAGCCGCTATAGCAAAGGAACGGGCAATGATTCAGATAAATCTTTTGTTTATCCACCTCGATGTACATCTGCATCGTGATCAGTTCGAAATATTTTGTATAATTCTGCTTCAAGTTCTTCATGTCATGATTACCGGCTATGAGATAGATTTTCCCATTCAACCTATTGAGTATCTTTGTCCATTCAGCAGAGCCACCAAGACAGAAGTCACCAAGATAAAATACGATATTATCCGGACCGACCACACGATTCCAGTTGGCAATAAGTGTTTCATTCATGTGTTCTACATCCTTGAATGGTCTGCTACAGAACCTGATAATATTGGCATGATTGAAGTGGGTATCGGATGTAAAGAACACCCCGCTTCCGTTGAATTTGTAATCCATAATCTTCTTTTTTATGCACATCACTGCGCAGGTTAATAAAACTAAAGTTTTCAATACCCATGGACGGAAATGACGGAGTAGAGCGTATAATGCGAACGTCACCAATGGGCAAAAACAAAGCCGTTGAAAAATTTAGTAAGGACTTTTCAACGGCTTTAATTTATCTTTTTAATAGGAATACCTGCATCTAATGTACTCCTATCTGTCTATAAAACGTTCGCTGGAAAGTGTTTTTGAATTTACCGAATGACTCAATGCCTAAAGTATGAACATACGACATGCGCTCAAAGCATACTGTGCTTCGACATAATGTGTTTACTAATATGTTCATTCTATTCTGCAGCATTGTAAAATTTTTAATGCTTTTATTCAATTGTGAGTGTAAAAATACTGAATTTTCTTGAGAATCAATTAACTATTCGCTAACTTTTTGATAGCTTCATAATACTATATATTGTCAAACAGACGTGGAGAAATAGAGTACCTATAACCAAGCAACTTTTTCAAATGGTTGAAATAGAATAATTCAGTCAATCCTTCATCGGCAACATGAATGACCTGTCTAGTTGTTGTATTCTTTCTAACTTTTCTCATAAGGTTACTGATTATAGGTTAGGAACCGCACCAAATTTACCGAACTTGTATGCTTTGGGGAGAGAACTAATTCTATTCAATCCTTTGAAATTTGTCAGAGGATAAAGCACACTCGATCCATCTGTATTCTTTTCCGTAAACCAGATATTATCTTTTCTAAGCAAATCTTCCCCTCTGTACGAAAGCGCAAAGGGGAAGATGTTTAATTACTTTCTCATCAATTTCTCAACTCCTTGCCAATCATATCCCCAGTAAACTTTACCGTCACCGGCAAAGCTCCAAACATTCATCACTTCACGAAGCCTGCAAGGGGGTTCCTTACCTACACGAATATATTGCTTGGACTTACTACGGAAAAGACGATTGCACATTTGTTTGTCTTTCTTTTGTGATTTACAGCACGCAATGGTACTGGCAGGAGTTTTCTTTCTACTTCTACTCATTGTTCGTAAGATTTTTGAGCCTATAACAATGTACGGCTCTATTAAACACTTACAAACCATCAAGAATTGTTTTACCTTTCAACATCTTTTCTTTCTTTTCATTAAACATCTAATCTTCTGATTCTTTGATAATACGCAAAGTCTCTTGCTTATATCCTTTGCGATCGTACTCCTCCCTTCTACACATCCAACAACTACATGGAGTTCCCGTAGTTTTATAAACCTGCGCCCATTTATCCTTTGCCAATTCAAACCAATGAGGATGCTCATAACAACTACCATCTTCACGAATAATACAATGCCTATAAGCGGCATAAAGAATCATACGAGCCTTAAACACACGTGCCATTTGTTGGCGTCTCCAAAATTTTGTTCTTTTGTCCATCGTCTCTTTGTATTAAAGTCAGGATGAACAATGATATCGTTTTCGTGAGACTTAATGTATCCATAATCAGTATTCTATATTTGTTATTTCGATGAAAACCAGCCAATCCGTTCTCTTAACAGCAACATTTTGACCGTGGCTGATAGATGCACTTCGTATACCATTTCGGATACAAAATTACGATAAATATTGGCAATTATATCAGAAAAAGTATAGTCTGTTACTTTTTCACGTTGATTATATGATAAGGTATATTACCATAATAAATAAAGCAATTTCAATAAAAGCACTACCTTTGTAATCAACAAGCATTCTGTAACATCCATAAATAATGAAAAAAGAAATTCTATTCGTCTTGTTAAAAGACTTTGCCGACTGGGAAGGGGCTTATATCGCTCCCAACCTCAATGCAGGTGTTGAACCCGGAAGTGAAAGCAAATATATAGTTAAAACCATATCGTTCACTAAAGATCCGGTTGTATCGATCGGAGGATTCAAGGTGCTGCCCGACTATGGAATCAATGACATTCCGGCTGATTACGCAGGAATCGTATTAATAGGTGGCATGAGCTGGTTCACTCCGGAAGCCGAAGCCATTGTTCCTCTGGTAAAAGAGGCTATCGAGAAGAAGAGGCTGGTGGCCGGTATTTGTAACGCCTCCGTTTTTCTTGGTATGCACGGTTTCTTGAACCATGTAAATCATACCAGCAACGGATTGGAGTACCTCAAACAATTTGCTGGACCAAATTATACAGGAGAAAGCCTTTATATAAATGAACCGGCTGTCAGAGCCGGAAACATTATTACCGCCAATGGATTTGCCGCTCTCGAATTCTGCCGTGAAATACTCTATGCGCTGGAGGCAGACTCTTCCCCAAAGATAGAGAGAAGCTATCGCATGAACAAAACAGGTGTTTGGGAAGATCCAGAAGTGGGATAAATTGTTATCGTAGTTTATAACTGAAAGCCGGGGATGTATCCCATAAAATGTGTATCAATTCAAATAATACGAAATCATCTACCATTCCCCCTAAAAACACCTAGCTATAAATCATTTATCTAAGAGGATGTGTCAAAACTAACATGATCGTTCCCTAAAGTTACAGATTATAACTATAACATTTAAAAGGGTCGTATCAAGCTCTGTATTGAGTAGTGATACGACCCTTTCTTTAGTCTTTTAGGGTGTTCAAATTTCAAATTGTAAGTTCACATTTTCAAAAATTGAGTTTTGCCCCCCAGCTTATATCTACCACCATTTACTACTTTTCCACCACTAAATACAATCGTCCCCTACTCGCCAACTGCGTCATTAGCCCTATCTTTTTCAAGAAGCGGCTGAAGACGGAGACATTGCTCATCGGAAGTTTTACGCCGCTCTTTTTTTGTAGCGAGAGGTAGATCTCTCTGGCAGAGATCTTCAAACCTTCCTCCTTATGCGAAGCGGGACGATAATATTGGAAAAACAGATCCTCGAACAATGGACGTTGTTGAAACGCTTCGTTCGCTTGCATCCGCAAGACCTCTTCCTCATGCGTCAGCCAATAACGCTCGTTATTATTCAAGGCGGCGACCGCTTGTGCATAGAGCTGAAGATAATCAATAGGCTGGTCATTGTCTATCAATCCTTTCACCTCGATACAAATGAAACGGTGGCTGCCGGAAGGATCGCCCAGCAAATCCGCATGGTTGCTCGCCGCGATAAATGAGGCGTAACGCTTCACCGATTCCACTTGCGTGGCATAAGGCTTGTACACATTTACGACCGGCTTCTGCAACAGATGTTTCAAGAAACCTTGATGCCTTGCGCTCACTTGGTCGAACTCATCCATATTGATCAATCCGAAACGGCTAAGATAGAGTTCGGTATCCCGCTTCTTGCTGAAATCAATGCTGTCCGTGTAATACTTATTCAAGTCCGGAGGCAATAGATTGAAACAGAACGTGTTTTTCTCCCTATATTCCGGTCCACCGGACATCAGATTGTACCGGAAATCGTAATGGAGGTTCATAAACTCCTCCATTTTCAAGCTCTGTATCTGCTCCGGCTTGTAAAGAGATGTACAGCCAAAGTCCGAATCGGAGGCTAAACGGTAAGACTGCCTCAAGGTCTCCCGGATCTCCACTTCCGAGATCAGATTTCCCAGATAGAGCATCGTCCACTTCACACAATCCTCCTCTTCTACCCCAGCCGCGAAACAAAGTCTTCCAAGAGTGACCAACAAAGGTTTGAAATCCATCTTTATGCTCAAACTTCCATGTTCCTCCAAAGCCCGCTGCAAAGCGAATTCATATTGGATAGCGACGTAACGGTATCGGTCATAAAGCGTTTACCCGACACTCTCCACCGGTACCGGCACCCGTTTTTCGAACCGTTCCTGATAGGTGCTTTCGTCGGGCATAGCCACAGGCTGCTCCAGATGAATGGTAAGGACGTCCGGATTGTAATACACATCGGCATCATAGCTGAGGCGGCAGTCCATCTCCAGCACCGGACGTTTCAGCTCGATGGAATAAGAAAGGCGAGGCTCATACGTCTTGAGCGCATGTCGGTAAGCGTGCGCATGAAAAACCTCGGCATCCGTACGCGAACGGGGAAGCGACCCGTCAGGATAGGTATAAGCCACCACGAACTTCACGCTCCGTCCGCTAGAGCCAATCATAGCGAACAGCGTCTGCGGATATTCCACTATTTTCTGTTTCAAGGATACAGCCTCGTCCATACTCTTCAATCGATTGACCTCCAGCAAAATCCAGCCATTACATTCTTTCAATTCCTCTTTTCGAAAAGTTCCGGCAAAGAGCAACTGAGGTAATTTCCGGGTAAACGGATACCGCTTGTAGGGATAAGCCCGCCTTAATTTCTCTCAAAAGAGCGCAAGCTTATCCCTCATCCGCTCATCCTTTACCCATGCCACGATCTCCTCCATACGCATCGCCCGTTGCGCAATGGTATGTCGGTAGGCTGTTTGCTTGGTTATTTTCATGTCTAATCTATCATTTAAGAAGTTGAATGTCTTATATTTATAGTTTTTACCATAGAAAAACAAAAGTTTTCCCTTAACAAAACTCTTGTTTCTTCCTAAAGAAACTTTCGTTTCCTCTAGGAGAAACTTTTGTTTTCCCTAAGAGAAACTATTTGTTCTCCTAGGGGAAACTCCTATTAGATCCTATCCTTTCGTCCATCGGTAGCCACTCTGCCAAGCATCAAAGACTGGTTCATCCTCTACTCCGTACGCCCGAAAGACCTGACGGATATACTGTTGGTCTTCGGGCGAGAAAGTTCTTTCCTTGCGCTTAAACTGGTAAAACTTATTCTTACCGTATGTCATCAACAGACGTTGCTTGATGCGTTTCGCCTCCAGATAAGGTATCTGGTCTAATAGGTGGTCCATGCCGACGGCATATTGCACGGGAGTATCAGCCATAAAGGCTGCACACTTTCCGGCAGGGTTGGTACATGCGGGGTTCACGATGCTCACCGCCCAAAGTGTATCTGGGATAAAACGGATGATTTGATGCCGCAAGCAGCGGTTGGCGTTCTTACAATTTCCATTAAAACAATGTACGAAGCCTGTCGGCACCATAGCGTAATCGAGTTTTTCTATCATATCTTTTAGATTTTCAGTATTCTTTAAATATAACACTTATTCTCTTCATTCGTAAAGAAAAATGCATGAAAATCAATAATAAGTGGTAGATATTGCAGATATTTTCACAAAGTCTATGTTCTAGAAAATCTAGGGTATTGAAAAGATCGGAGCAATACAACTTCTTCATCTTTTCACGATCACATAGCAGGATATTTTATATCTTTATTGCCTGTTTATAATCATGATTGGATACATATGAACATAGATTTCGAATCATACATCCGTGATAGTGAGCCCAACAAAAAAGAGAAGGCTTCAGCTTGGAGAACAGCCATCGGCTTACAAGCTGTAGATGGCTTGCGAACATCCGATTATCTAAGAGATACAGCTATAAAGCATATCGAGGGGGATATCAGTATTGATGAAGTAAAGAAACTCATCAATGGATATTACCAATCAAAGACTGTACGTACTTTGAATGATGAAAAAACAGAAGAAGCTGATAAGGTGTCAGCCAACATCACAAAAATTTTAAATGAACGGTCATTTGCTTTTTCTGTGACAGGATTTACCCCCATTCACCGTAGATTATTTGAAGGGATCTTTAAGTTTGCCGGGAAGATACGTAACTATGATATAACGAAGAATGAATGGATACTTCACGGTGATACAGTACTTTATGTCAATTCCGAAGATTTACACAAGGCATTGGAATATGACTTGGAACAGGAAAAAAACTTTTCATACAAGGGCTTGTCTATGAATGATGTAGTGACGCATATTGCTAAGTTCATATCAGGCATCTGGCAGATTCATCCATTCGGTGAGGGTAACGCCCGTACTACGGCGGTATTTGCGATAAAGTATTTGCGTAGCATCGGTTTTGACGTGAACAATGATCTGTTTGCCGACAACTCTTGGTACTTCCGTAATGCGCTGGTTCGTGCGAATTATAGAAATGTGCGAAAAGACGTTGAACCGGATATGAGCTTTCAGGTTGCATTCTTCAGAAACTTAATGATGGGAGAAAACAATGAATTGAAAAATAGAACAATGATCATCAATGCCCCACAACAGTCAACCGAACAAGTCGACCGAACAAGTACCGAACAAGCTAGCCGAACAGCTCGGCACACCGCTTTTAGCTATCGTAAAGGCTATCGGGACAGAACGATGTTCATTGAAAGTGATAATGGAGAAAATAGAGTTAAGACATCGTCCCACTTTTATTGCCAACTATTTGACACCAGCTATTCAAAGTGGCCTTGTTACCCCTCTCTACCCGAATAGCCCCAAACATCCTCAACAAAAGTATCTGCTGACGGTAAAGGGACTGGCTATTTTTAATTCAACAAAATGGATAAGCAATAGCCAATGAGCATGTATCATATGACAAGTAAAAAGTGATTACGAACAATTAGCATAGATAAACGAAGAATAAAAACATCCATCAACTACCTTCCCGAACAGAAACGGGATGGCTTCAGAAGAATTGTAAAGTGCGTACTGGAGTACTTCCCGATTGCGAGATGATTATTCTATACGGAAGTTATGCAAGGAATATCTACGTTGACTACGACCAACGTATTGAATATGGTATTCGCACCTGTTTTATGAGCGATTATGATATCTTGGTAGTTACCAATACCCGTTTCCAAAGACACACGATCAGCCCTATCCTAAGTAAAGCCACTGATAATTACTACAAAGGAAAAAACAGATACGAATCCACTACCGTACAGTTTATAGACGAAAGCATCGACAATTTGAATAAAGCTATCGATAAAAACCGGTACTTCTATACCGATATCAAGCAAGAGGGTATCATGCTTTACAACAGCGGCCGTTATAAACTGGCTCGCTGTCGTAAACGGAACTACCGGGAGATAACGCATTCACTAGAGTTATCCAAAGCCTTTCCACGAAATACAGAAGAGGAAAAACGACCTTTCGATTTGATACAGGACGCATACATTCAAGCTCGTTATAGTTTACACTTCCATATCACCAAAGAAGATATTGAGGCACTTATTCCCAAAGTAGAACTGCTTCGGGATATCGCACGACAATGCTGCGAGGAAAGAATCAAGGTGTATGCGGCGAAAGAAAGACAGGTTTGATAAGGTTACCCTCAATCGCCACCTTTATAACCCCATCCAACCTATTTTCGAAAATACGGTAAGCCTCCTCTATCTCGCTCAACGGAAACTTATGGGTAATAAGAGGAGTCGTATCGATCTTGCCTTCTTCTATAAGGCTGAGAATCTCGGCACAATCACAGCCATCCACACCTCCTGTTTTGAAAGTTAAGTTTTTACCGTACATATCCGGCAAGGGAAGAAGCTGAGGTTTATCATAGAGGGCTACGATGGTGACAATGGCATTCGGACGGGCACAGTCCCATGCCAAACGAAATGTGTCCTCGCTCCCCGCTACCTCCAATACGACATCCGCTCCGCCATGATCGCTGTCGCGAAGGACAAATTCCTTACAGTTTTCGGGATCTGTCACCAAGACCTCCGGATAATGCTGCCGAACAAACCGGGCTCTTTCCGGAGACTTTTCGCAAACAATGATACGTCGCGGCCTCTTCAACATCACGCACAATAAAGTACAGATACCCGTAGGGCCGGCACCAATAATGAGAACCGTGTCCTCCTCGGAGATCTCCGAGATACGGGCAGCCCAAAAACCTGTCGCCAGCACATCACCGACAAACAAAGCCTGCTCATCGCTGACAGTGTCCGGGATATGATTCAAGCCTCGATCCGCATAAGGAACCCGGACATACTCTGCCTGACCGCCATCGATACGACAGCCTAGCGCCCAACCGCCATTAGGGTCTGTACAGTTATTGACATATCCGCGCTCGCAGAAAAAGCACTCTCCACAAAAGGTCTCCACATTCACGGTCACCCTGTCGCCCGGCTTGACCGAAGTAACATCGGTACCGACCTTTTCCACCACGCCTACCATCTCGTGCCCGACTGTTATTCCGGGTACCGCACGCGGTACACTACCGTGCTTGATATGAAGATCGCTAGTACAGATGCTGCCCAAAGTCACACGTACGATAGCGTCTCGTGAATCCTTTATTTCCGGTAACGGTTTCTCCCGCAATTCAAATTTCCCTTGTTCAATATAAGTATACGCAAGCATGATATTTTCGTTCTTTAGTTAATCACCTTACAAAGATAAGGATCGTATCGCCAAAAATATCTGATATATCTGTAATTTGGGTACAAAATATCTCATTTTTCTCTTCTATCTTTACCGCCATAAACACATAGCATACTCAATAACGCAAATAAAAACAACAAAAATTCAAGAAGTATGAGACGAATCGTATTATTCATGGTCATGGTTTCAATGGTGTGTATTGCCACCTACGCTCGAAAAGCAACCGAAGGGACAAAAGTTTTAGTGACTTACTTCTCGGCGACGGGAAATACTGAAAAAGCGGCTAAACAAGTCGCATCTATTGTCGGCGGCGATCTTCACAAGATACAGCCCGAGAAAAGCTATACCTCCGCCGACCTGAACTGGAGAGATAAATCCTCCCGATGCAGCGTGGAAATGAACGATCCCAAATCACGACCTGCCATTATCGATGATTTGAAGAATCTAGCGGATTATGACACCGTTTACCTAGGATTTCCTATCTGGTGGGACCAAGCCCCAAGGCTCATTAACACCTTTATAGAGAAGTATAACCTATCGGGTAAAACCGTGATCCCTTTCGCCACTTCGGGTAGCAGCAGTATATCGAACGCTGAGAATGAATTGCGTAAAGCTTATCCGGACGTAAAATGGCAAAAAGGAAAGTTACTGAACGGAGCGACAGAAGAAGATATCAAGAAATGGACTAAAAAATAAATGATTATGAGAAAGAATTTTGGAGCGAAACCTTTGAGTTATCCGCAACCTGTATTTATTATCGCCACATATGGCGAAGATGGTACTCCCGACGCAATGAACGCCGCTTGGGGTGGTATCAGCGAGATGAACGAGATCAGCATATGTCTTAGCGCCGAGCATAAAACCGTTAAGAATATCTTGAAACGTGGAGCTTTCACGGTGAGCATGGCAGACGCCGATCATGTCGTAGCTTGTGATTACGTAGGTATCGTGTCGGGTAATAAAGTGACCGACAAGTTTGCCAAAGCTGGATTCCACGCAACAAAATCAGACTTCGTAGACGCTCCCTTGATCGACGAGCTCGCCGTGGCTATCGAATGTAAATTGAAGGATTATAATCCGGAGACTTGCATACTCCGGGGTGAGATCGTGAATGTCAGTGTCGATGAACGTGTCCTTGATGAAAATGGGAAAGTAAGCGCAGCCAAAGTGGCTCCTATCATCTTCGATCCGTTCAACAACGACTATCTGAAAGTAGGCGAGAAGGTTGGAAATGCCTTCTCCGACGGTAAACAACTGAAATAAACAAGTCTATCTTTTTACCGTTTCTAGAGTTACTTCTTATAGACACTGTAGTTTCCTCTGTAAGATCCTACAGTGTCTTGCTATAAAAATATACCAAGGACTCGACTTAAAACGTAAATCGTGTGAAAATCAATTTAGAGGTATCATACCCGCGTCTTGCTATCTTACGCAGTAAATCTTCCCAAAGAGATTTCGGCTGTTCCTTCTCACGGCTTAAAATCCAAAGATATTTATCCGTACTACTCCCTACCACCGCATATTGATAATTTTCATCAAGCTCGAGGATATAATAATCCGTGTAAAACCATAAAAAGAAAGCGACTTTCAGTTTACCCGGATTATTGCTCGGATCAGGCTGTTTCGCTCGACCTATGGCTTTCTTGCGCTCACCCTCTCTATATCCTTCGTTTTCCACACGTATCCTTCCGTCAGGAAGCAACGTATAGGTTGCCGTCACATCCGTCATTCCCTTCTCAAAACGATTCTCGTAACGGGCGATTTCATACCATCGCCCCATGTATCTCTCAACGTCTAGCGTAGATACAGTTTGATGATCTGTCATATTCATAAACTTCTTTATTAATAGATAAATAGCCTATCCTACCGGGGCAAGTTCCGCTCCAAAGAGATACCTCCATGCGCTCTCCTTCCCAAAAGAGAACAAGATAGATCTCTTTATTATACAACAAATTCACTCGCCATATGGTAGCGTATCTTGGCTTTATTTTAATATCTCTAACAACTTTCAGCACTTATATACCCTTAACCCGGATAGGATACCGATGAAAAGACACCTGTTCGATTTAAAAGCACTATATTTGTCTCGATTTAATAACGATAGCATTATGGCAGACAATTATCTAGAAAATAAGTTCGCAGAATACCAAGCCCGGAAACTTTCCGGTCAAAGAACAGCACACAGCATGAAAACACTTCATAAAACAAGGAGAGTTTTCATCACCGGGGGAGCCGGGGGAATAGGCAAGGCTATCGTAAAGACCTTCAGGGGAGCCGGACATCGCGTCGCCTTCTGCGACACGAACGAGGCTTTAGGAAAAGAGACGGCTTTACAGACCGGAACGCAATTCCACCTCATCGACGTAAGCGATAAAACGGCGTTGGAGGATTGCCTGCAAAAGATCATCAAGGAGTGGGGAGATATTGACATCATTATCAATAACGCGGGTATCAGCCGGTTCTCTCCCATCACGGAAACAAGCGTAGAGGATTTCGACAAGATAGTATCCATAAACTTACGCCCGGTGTTTATCACCTCCCGGCAATTAGCGCTCCATCGGCAATCTCTTGATACGCCGAACCCATACGGGAGGATCATCAATATCTGTTCCACCCGTTACTTGATGAGCGAACCCGGAAGTGAGGGATATGCCGCCTCGAAAGGAGGTATTTATTCCTTGACACACGCGCTGGCCTTATCGCTCTCGGAATGGCATATCACGGTAAACTCCATCTCCCCCGGCTGGATACAGAATAACGGCTACGACCAACTTCGTCCAGAGGATCATGCCCAACATCCATCCGGACGAGTGGGCAAACCGGAGGATATCGCCCGCATGTGCCTGTTCCTCTGCCAAGAAGAGAACGATTTCATTAATGGAGAAAACATCACGATTGACGGTGGGATGACAAAAAAGATGATCTATCTTGACTAAAGATCCCACTCAACTAATTCACATAAATAAAAATGTCATGAAACAACCGGATAAAGTCTCCATCATAGAAACAGATCGTCTCTTGCTACGCCCTTTCACAGAGAGCGATGCCTCCGACGTATTCGAGAGTTGCAAGAATCCTAACCTAGGCAATAACGCCGGATGGAAACCTCATGACACGATCGAAGAGACCCTTGATATACTGAATACCATATTTATCGGGAAAGAAGGTATCTGGGCTATCGTATTAAAAGAGACGAGACAGGTCATCGGCTCCATTGGCATCATCCCCGACCCGAAACGAGAGAATCCATACGCCCGCATGCTGGGGTATTGGCTGGAAGAAAAACAGTGGGGACAAGGCTTCATGACCGAGGCCGTGAAAACCGTATTGAATTATGGCTTCACTCAAATGGGGCTGCGTTTGATCACGGCCAACTGCTATCCTCACAATCAACGTTCACAACGTGTATTACAGAAAAATGGATTTCTATACGAAGGGTTGCTTCACCAAGCAGAGTTAATGTATAATGGGCAAATATATGACCACCTGTGCTATTATCTTGAGAATCCTTCCTTATCCAGTAAAAACAACATCTTATGATTATAGCGATAAAAGATTTATATACGCTCAAAAGCTGGGAAGATCAAGACACAGAATCCCTAGCCTTCCATTTGAACAATAAGAAAATCTGGGATAACTGCCGGGACGGATTGCCTTATCCTTATACTAAAGGGAATGCCCGCTTCTTCATCAAACAAGCGAAGGAGAAAACAGAGATGTCGGATTTTTGTATTACGGTTGGTGGCGAGGCAATTGGTAACATCGGCTTTGTGAGAGGTACGGACGTAGAGCGTTTCAATGCGGAGGTAGGCTACTGGATTAGCGAGAAATACTGGAATCAAGGAATTGTCTCGGATGCGTTAACCGAAGCTATCCAATATTATTTTGCGCATACGGAGGTTATTCGCATATTCGCTACGGTCTATGAATATAATCCAGCCTCTATGCGGGTATTAGAAAAAGCAGGATTCCGTAAGACCGGTATCCTCAGAAAAGCTTGTTACAAAAACGGGCAATTCATCGATGCTCATCATTTCGAGTTGGTGGCAGATACAAAATTAAGAGGAAATAAAGAAGAACAAAAGTACCTATGCTGATTAGAGAATTACAAACAAATGAATACGATGCGGCATTAGCCTTATCCTTGGATGTTTTTACCGAATGTGGCAAGAAAGACTTCGATGCGGAAGGACTAGAGACATTTAAAAGTTTCATCTATAACAAGGATATAGTAAAGGGATTAACCTTCTACGGAGCCTTCGATGGAGAGTCTTTAATTGGCGTAATCGCAACAAAAAACGAAGGGAGACACATCTCCTTATTCTTTATCAAACCGTCCTATCATGGAAAAGGGATCGGTAAACAATTGTTCAAGACCGCGATCTTGAATAACCCCGTATCAGAAATGATGGTTAATTCCTCTTCTTACGCGATCCCCATCTACAGAAAACTCGGATTCAAGCCTATCTGTGAGGAACTGGTGACACATGGGATGAAGTATACACCGATGAAACGAACAAAGCCTATGTAAAAAGCACATTCGCTAACCTCATCAAAATAGCTTGATAAGCCGGTATCGAGTTCTTACGTAAACGGACTCCGGCCTCTCCATGCATATCCCCATCGACAGGCAGGCATAAACTGAGGCAAGGGATAGGCGGCAATAAACCCGGAAGGCCTTTGCCATACTCCCATGTCTCATCGGGTTCCGCTTTATGCAAGAAATTACAGGGATAGCCGCTTTCCTGGAGCAGGCTCACTATTTGGAAGCCCGCAAGGATATCAAACCCACGATCATTCTCTATCGTAAACATCGCCTCATCTTCCCAACCCTCATTCGTAACATCCAAGACTACCACATGATCAATCTCACAAGATAACCCGGAGAGATAACGCATTACTTCAACTGCCCCTTTGGTATCTTTTTCCTCATCTCCGGTAAAGGTTATCAAAACGGAATCATCCAACACTCCTTGAAGCATCAGGTCTATGACAGCGGCATTCGTCGCGCTATTATCAAACGTTCCGATCCAATACCGCTCATCGATCTCCTCCGAGAAACAACGAGAATAAACACAATCGATATGGGTTGACAACAAGGTTTTATATTCTTCGGGGGTTACATCGGCTTTCGCATAGACCAAGGACAAATCTCCCTCCTCTATAAGCTCATACAAACTACCTTTTAATAAAGACTTGATCTTGTCTAACCGGTCTTTCACTTGGAAACAAACCCCGTTGTCCTTACAATCGATTGTCAGATCGCCCAATAAATCCGCATACCTCATATCTATACATTCTTTCTATCAATCGGACACAAAAATAAGAGAATTAAAGAATGTTTGCCAAAAAGACTATAACTTTACGGCATAAAAGATCGAGAGATATAAGAATTAATGTTGTAAATGAATTTAAAAGAGAGATTATCAAGCCGCATCCATATAGAGGATATCCATGAGATATCGCAATACGTACAAGGAAGCCGGAAACGGAAATCGGAACTATACGGTTTGATCTTCGACCCGGACGAGACCATCGGTTACCAAGCGTTATGGGCGTGTAGCCATTTTTCCGCAGACGAGAATAAATGGTTATACGATAAACAAGACGAATTGATAAACGAGCTCTTGCTCTGCGAGCATCCCGGTAAACGACGTCTTCTCTTGAATTTACTTTTACGACAGCCTCAAGCGAATCCCCCGCGGGTAGATTTCCTTAATTTCTGCTTGGATCGGATGCTTTCAGCGAAGGAGTTGCCCGGCGTGCAAACGCTTTGTATGAAACTAGGGTATGAATTGTGCCGTCCTATCCCTGAGTTATTACAGGAGTTCAAGGTATTGCTCGACCTGGCAGAACCGGATTTACTGCAAATCTCTTTACGAACTGTACGTAAGAATATCTTAAAACAAATACGATAAACCATGAGAAAGATTTTCACACTTTTCGCCTGTGCCGCCTCTTTAAGCACAGGATTAGCGCAACAAGAATCCTATTTCACTAATCCCGTAATCCACGGAGACGTACCTGACCCCTCCATTATCCGGGTAGATCAGACTTACTACATCACCGGAACATCATCGGAATGGGCTCCTTACTATCCTATATTCCAGTCTACGGATCTCGTAAACTGGAAACCTGCCGGACATGTGTTCGATGAAAAGCCAGCATGGACCAAATCGTCGTTTTGGGCTCCGGAATGGTTCCAGCATAAAGGAAAGACCTATGTGTATTACACTGCCCGTAAGCAAGCAGACAACATATCGTGTATCGGTGTGGCCGTCGCGGATTCGCCTACCGGTAAGTTCAAGGATTACGGCCCGATCGTGGAGTTCGGAAATGAGGCGATAGACGCTTTTATTTTGGAAGACAAGGGGAAGCTTTATATCTCCTGGAAAGCCTATGGATTGGATAACCGCCCTATCGAGTTATTAGCTTGTAAGCTGACAGATGACGGGCTTCGCTTAGACGGAGAACCTTTCAGCCTGTTACGTGATGACGAACGTCAAGGCATGGAAGGCCAGCACTGGTTTAAGCAAGACGGGTATTATTATATCATTTATTCCGTAAGAGGCTGCTGCGGCCCGCAAAGCGATTACGCCGTATCCGTGGCCCGTTCGAAGAAACTGGAAGGGCCTTACGAGAAATACCAAGGGAACCCGATCCTGCATGGAAGCAAGGATGTTCTCTCCATCGGCCACGGAACGATTACGACAACACCGGACGGGCGTATGTATTACTTATGCCACGCCTACCAGCCGGGAAGCGGTTTCTACCAAGGTCGTCAACCTTACCTGCAAGAGATAAGAATGGGTGAGGATCATTGGCCTCACTTCGTAACCGGAGAATATGCGAGCCGCACGCAACCCATGCCATTCGTAGAATCCGTACAAGTGCCGGTATTCGACTTCTCGGATGATTTCACCGGAACCTCCTTGCGCCCGGAATGGAGCTGGAATTACCCATTCGCAGATGTCAAGGCAGAAATCAAGGACGGTAAGCTATCTCTATCCGGTACACCGAAACCCGGCGTAAAGACCGGAGCGACGCTTTGCCTACGCCCGACCTCTCCTAATTACACGTTGGAAACAGCCATTGTAAACCGGAACGACAGTTGGAAAGGAATCACGATGTACGGAGATGGAAACAACCTAGTTACCTGTGGATGCGCCGGAGACCGGTTGATATTGAAATGTATCCTAGAAGGGAAAGAGCATAAATTAGCCGACCTGCCTCTTCCCGCCTCTCCCTTGTATTTACGGATGAAAGTAACTGATGGTACGCACAGCACGTTCTACTGGAGTAAGGACGGGCAAGTTTGGAACGAGATCGTCGGCGAGGCTCTCTCCGCAAAAGAGACCCGGTCGTTGATCCAATGGGATCGCATCTCCCGTCCGGGGTTGTATCAAGAGGGAGACCCCGCAGCACCGGCTGTTTACGCTTATTGTCTATTAAAAGATGAATGAATCTAAGTTTCATACGTTCACCCAGTCAATACAATCGATCCCTTTACCGGAACGATTCACGTATCCTTTCCACTATACACCGCATCCTCTATGCGTAATAGCGGCCGAGGAGACGCAGGCCTACCTGAAAGAACAAACCGAATGGAGGGAAGAATTACAAGCCGGGAAAATGTTCGGTGTATTGGTGGTTCGTACTCCTGCCGGAGCGGTCGGTTATCTGGCCGCATTCTCCGGCAATCTAGCGGGGAAAAATGTACATCATTTCTTTGTCCCCCCTATCTACGACTTATTACAACCGGATGGTTTCTTCCGGCAAGAGGAGGAACAGATCAATGAGATCAATACTCGTATCCGAACCTTGCAGGCCTCTCCCGCCCTTGAAGAGGCACGGTTTGAGTTAAAAAACACGATCAAAATCAAAGATCTCACGTTGCGATCCGCTAAAACCTTGCTCAAAGAACAGAAGGAGGCCCGCGACCTACGTCGCCAATCTCCTCTCACGGAAGAGGAGGCCGCACTTCTTATCAAAGAGAGCCAACGGACGAAAGCCGCCTACAAGCGGACTGAGAAGACCATGCGATCTTCTGTGGAGAAGGCACAGGCCAAAGTAAATCGGCTCGAGCGGGAGATCGAGCAACTGAAGCAAGAACGCAAACAACGGTCGGCAACCTTGCAACACAAGTTGTTCGAGCAATTCCGGATCATGAATGCCCGGGGCGAGGTTAAGGACTTATGTGAATTATTTGCCCCAACCTCACAAGGCGCACCCCCTGCCGGAGCGGGTGAGTGCGCCGCCCCTAAACTCTTGCAATACGCCTACCAACATCAGTTGGAACCGATCGCCATGGCAGAGTTCTGGTGGGGTGATTCTCCTAAGACGGAGATCCGGCACCATGGATATTATTATCCGGCTTGTAAGGGGAAATGCGAGCCGATCCTCAATCATATGCTACAGGGATTACAGGTAGAAGAGAATCCGTTATTAGCGGACTCTCACCGGGAGACGAAGCTGGATATCCTCTATGAGGACGACTATCTGTTGGTCATTGATAAGCCGGCAGGCATGCTCTCCGTTCCCGGTAAGGGTGACGTGGACTCTATCTATCAAAGGCTGCGTATCCTTTATCCGGAAGCTACCGGCCCGATTATCGTACATCGTTTGGATATGGCGACATCGGGATTACTGCTCGCCGCCAAAACCAAAGAAGTGCATCAGAACCTGCAAGCCCAATTCAAGAACCGGACTGTCCAGAAAAGGTATATCGCCTTATTAGATGGCGTAGTTCCCCAAGATGAGGGTGAGATCCGTCTTCCGCTATGCCCCGATCCTTTGGACAGGCCCCGGCAAATCGTAAGTGATGAATTCGGGAAACCTGCCCTTACACGCTTCCGGGTATTGGAACGGGCCACCGGGAAAACCCTTATCGCCTTTTATCCCCAAACCGGACGTACCCACCAGTTACGGGTACACGCCGCCCATCCTTTAGGCCTTCATTGCCCCATCCTTGGCGATGAGCTTTACGGACGAAAAGCTGAGCGGCTCTATCTGCACGCTGAATACGTAGCGTTCACGCATCCTATCACTTCCGAAAGGATAGAGATACGTGCCAAGGTTCCATTTTCTCAACACTAAAATTGTCTATTATATCCAATAACTAAACAGATACTAAAGATGAGAACTATCAGAAGTAAAATATTAATAGCCATGGGATGGGTAATGCTTATTAGCGTCATTGTTTTAGGCTTCTTCGGCATCCCTACTGGCATACTACTGTGCGCCTTGCTAGGACTAGCCTATGGAGTCTATAAACAAGACAAGCCTTTCCGTCTATATTCTTCTATCGCCCTGATTGCGACTATCGCCTTTTTCATCGTCTTCTATATACAACTTCAACAGATGTAAATAACCGTATCAAATCCCTGTAATCATTATGGAAACAAATTATCAGAAGTTCTTGGCGGGCGAGTATTGTAACCATCTGGATCAAGAAGTCCTGCAAATGATCGTCCAGACGAAAAACCTACTCGCTCGTTTGAACGCAACTAATATAACCGACAGCGCTACAAGAGATGCCCTCTTACGCCAAATGCTAGGAAGCATTGGCAAGTATTCCAGCATTGATATAAATTTCCATTGCGAATGCGGGAAGCACATCTTTATTGGTGACAAGGTCATTATCAATATGAATTGTATGTTTTTAGACGATAATATAATCAAAATAGGAAATAACGTCCTCATCGCACCCAACGTACAATTATATACGGCTACGCACCCGGTAAATGCGAACGAACGTTTCGTGAATGATTGGGACGAACGATCGGGGGATTTATTTTTCAGGACAAAAGCCCTCCCCATCACCATTGAAGACAATGTTTGGATTGGTGGTGGAACGATCGTCTTACCCGGCATCACGATCGGGAGGAATAGCGTGATCGGGGCAGGCAGTGTAGTGACAAAATCCATTCCCGCCTATAGCGTGGCCGTCGGTAACCCATGTAGAGTGATCAGAGAGTTACTCAAAGAAGACTTATAAGAACTTGTCACCCATTAAAATCACCGGCATTTCCTAGGTGCCCCATGCCATGAGCATCCTAGGCAGAATACTTTTGTCAAGTCGAAGCCGGACAGATCTGCCGCAGGGTCTTTGGGAACAACCGTCCCATTCTCGTAAACATACACTAAAAGACGCTCCCCGTCCGCATTCTTTACATACATAGAAGGGACTTCACACTGCGGGCACCGATACTTTCTCATAATCTAATCTTTTCTTTATCTTTTTATAAACATACAAAAACGCCGGTATCAAGAATAAATCAGCGGCGACCCAAGCCAACGGATCACCGAAGCAAACGCCTAAGAACCCAAAAGCAGGGACCGCATACAAACTCACCAAGATACGTGCGATCATCTCTGAGACCCCCGATAACATCGCAAGGTTACTGAAACCTACTCCTTGTATCGCATAACGCAAGATACACAGTAGCCCTACCGCCGGGAAAAAACAACAAGAAATATGTAAGAACCGCTCCGTATAATCCAGTATCTCGACCTCGGATGGAGCGACGAACAACAAGGCCAGCCAACGAGATCCCAGCATCAAAATTATCCATGTAGCGGCGGCATACGTAAGCATCATCAATGCGCTCACCTTAATTCCCTGCAAAATACGATCCGGCTTTCCCGCCCCGTAATTCTGTCCGCAATACGTAGCCATAGCGATACCCAAGCTCTCGAAAGCGCAAATGAAGAACATCTTGATACGGGCAGCGGAAGTAAAGGCGGCGACACAGGCCGTACCCAGAGCATTGTTGGCACTCTGCAACATGATACTGCCAATGGCGGTAATAGAGAATTGCAATCCCATCGGAACTCCCATCGCCAACAAGGTACGGGCTAGTCCGGCATGAAACTTTCGATCCTCGGAGGAAGTAGCCCGTAAGATCGGGAATTTCCGAAGCATATATAAATAACATAGAATGGCGGAAAGCCCTTGCGAGAAAACCGTGGCGACAGCCGCTCCCATCACACCCCATCCTAACACCAAGATGCAGAACAAATCCAAGAAAACATTCAAGACCGTAGAGAACAGCAAGAACCAGAACGGAGTCTTGCTATCTCCCAAAGCCCGCATGATACTTGCCAGCAAATTATAGAAGAACGTACAAGGAATACCGATAAAAGTAACAAACAAATAATCATAAGCCCCATCGAGGATATTCGCCGGTGTCTGCATTCCTCTCAAGATATCTTGACAATAGAATCCGGAAACGGAGGCGATCACCACGGACATTACCGTAGCCAATTGCAACCCCACCGCCACGTAACGGCGCATCGTCGCGTAATCCCTCGCCCCGAATTTCTGAGCTACCGGGATACCGAAACCCGCACAGCACCCATTGCAAAACCCCAGTATCAAGAAAATCACCGAGGTACTGGCTCCTACGGAAGCCAATGAATTTATCCCAAGGAATTTACCAACGATAGCGGCATCTATCAAGGAGTAAGTCTGCTGAAGCAAGTTCCCGAGCAATAATGGCATCGTGAAACTGAATATGAGAGGAAATACCGCTCCTCCCGTCATCTCTTTTGAGTTAGCCATAAATCTTGAATATAAGAATCGAAATAAACCTGATAACCTACCGCGAAGGTAATGATTCCAATAAAAATAAAAGCTCCCGCTTGGGATTATTTCAAGCGGGAGTTTACTTAGACCACAATGCCTGTTGCAAGGTCTTAACACCGGGCATTGTTAGGTATCTATAATGCCCGGTGTTAAGACCTTACAATGGGCATCCTGGTTTTCTTACTCCAATGAGAATGAATAGGGGCGATCGCTATCTTGCGTACCTCGCTGTTTGTTAGGAGTATCGCTCATCTGGTATTGGATTTTCGCGCCACCCAGCAACTGCTCATGCGTCAAGAAATTACGGGTATATGTCTTACCGTTTACTTTCATACTCTTGATGTAACGGTTTTCCCGATCAGCCTTGTCCGCTTGGATCAAAACTTGCTTTCCGTTATCCAAATGCAGTTTCACGGATTTGAATAAAGGGGTTCCCAGCACATACTGGTCCGTACCCGGGCATACGGTATAGAAGCCCAAGGCAGAGAATACATACCATGCGGAAGTCTGTCCGTTATCCTCATCGCCACAATAGCCATCCGCCTCAGCGGTATAGAGCTTATGCATGATCTCACGCACCCAGTATTGGGCTTTCCAAGGCTCGCCGGAATAGTTATATAGATACACCATATGCTGGATCGGTTGGTTACCGTGGGCGTATTGTCCCATGTTCATCACTTGCATCTCACGCATCTCATGGATCATGCCGCGGCTGTCCATACCCAAACGGCTAGGCATCTTGAAGACGGAGTCCATCATATGATTGAATTCCTTCTTTCCTCCCATCAAGTCGATCAGACCTTGCGGGTCGTGGAATACGCAGAAACTCCAATGCCAGCTATTTCCCTCGCAGAAATCGTGGCTCCAGTCCGTACCTTTAAAGGTAGGATTGAACTCACCCTTGTCTGAGCGTCCTACCATCAACTTATATTTCGGATCGTACACATTCTTATAGTTGTTGGCCCGTTGCTTAAAGATATCGATCTCGCTTGCCGGCTTGCCTAGTTTCTTGCCTAATGCATAAATCGTCCAGTCATTATAGGCATACTCCAAGGTACGAGCCACGTTTTGTCCGATACCGATATTATTCGGCACATAACCCAACTTATTATACTCCTCGTAACCGACACGGCCGGAAGCCGTTCTCGGTAACTGACTATTCGCGCCATGCTTCAAGGCTTCCCAAAGCGTCTCGATATCGTATCCTCTCAAGCCTTTGATATAAGCGTCGGCTACCACGGAAGCGGAGTTGTTGCCGACCATGCAATCCCGATGGCCCGGGCTTGCCCATTCCGGCAAGAATCCGCTCTCCTTATAGGCGTTCACCAAGCCTTCCTGCATCTTTTGGTTCATCTCCGGATACATCAGGTTCAAGAAGGGGAAAAGACAGCGGAACGTATCCCAGAAACCGGTATCGGTAAACATATAGCCCGGCAAGACCTCTCCGTTATAAGGGCTATAATGCATGACTTGGCCCTTGGCATCGATCTCGTAGAAGCTGCGCGGGAAAAGCAAGGAACGATACAAGCAAGAATAGAACGTACGCAAGTTATCGATGTTCGTATCTTCTACCTCGATCTTGCCTAATTCCCGGTTCCAGATCTCCTTACCTTTGGCCACTAGCTGATCGAAGCTATTATCTCCCACCTCGCGCAAGTTCAACTCGGCCTGCTCGGTGCTGATGAAAGAAGAAGCCACATTGGCATGCACTACCTCGCCGGCCTTTGTCTCGAAACCGATGATAGCGCCGGCATGGTTTGTCTTCACTTCCGACTCATCCAACTGGATCGCCCCGTTCTTGACCGTAGAGGAGAACGTGAATGGTTTATCGAATTGGATCACGAAATAATTCTTGAAGTTACGAGGAACACCACCCGTGTTCTTCGTGGAATAACCGATGATCTTACGCTCCGCGGGCAATACCTTTACATAAGAGCCTTTATCGAAAGCGTCGATTACGACATAGGCTTTCTTGGTTTCCGGGAATGTAAAGCGGAACTTAGCCGCGCGTTCTGTCGGAACCAACTCGGTAGTCACGTCGTGATCGGCTAGATAGACCTTATAGTAATAAGGCGTAGCCACTTCCCCCTTGTGAGAGAACCAACTGGCTCGTTTCTCCTCGTCGAAGACCAAACCTTCGGTAGTAGGCATGATGGAGAACTGCCCGTAATCGTTCATCCACGGGCTTGGTTGATGGGTTTGCTTGAATCCCCGGATCTTATCCGCATCGTAACGATAGGTCCAGCCATTCCCCATCTCTCCAGTTTGCGGGGTCCAGAAGTTCATACCCCAAGGCAGGGCGGTAGCCGGATAGGTATTTCCGGTGGACAATTCGTACTTGGATTGAGTGCCGACTAACGTATTCACGTAGTCCACGGGATTCTCCACAGCCGATACTTGCATACAGCAAACCATCGCGACCGCTACGAATCCTTGTTTAAAAATAGATGTTTTCATGTTTGTATAGAATAATAAGCAATAGTGTTACTTAATGATATCACTTGTTGTAGAGACGGGGCGTGCCCCGTCTCCCACCGTCTGATAGTATTTTTAAGTTACCATTTAGAGGGGATGAGACGGGGCACGCCCCGTCTCTACAACCCTGGTATTTTCTTCTAGTTTATATTGCTGGCCGCTTTCCGGACAGGTGGCGAATCCTTTAGGGTCGAATACTAGGCGATGGCCATATTCGCTTACCCAACCGATCTGACGCGATGGATTCCCTACGACCAGCGCATAAGCCGGAACATCCTTCGTTACCACCGTCCCGGCACCGATCATGGCATATCGACCGATCGTATGTCCACAGATAATCGTAGCGTTAGCCCCGATCGAGGCCCCCTTACCAATCATCGTCTCCTTATACTGGTCTTTCCGAGAGATAGCGCTACGCGGGTTGGTTACATTTGTAAACACGCAACTAGGCCCCAAGAACACATCATCCTCGCAAACCACCCCCGTATAAATAGAGACATTGTTCTGTACCTTCACGTTATTCCCTAAGACCACACCCGGCGATACGACTACATTCTGGCCGATATTACACGCCCTGCCAATCACGCATCCCGCCATGATATGAGAGAAATGCCAGATACGGGTTCCTTCCCCGATCTCACAACCGGTATCGATTACCGCCGTCTCATGCGCTTGATAACTCATACCTATTCTCTTATTTATAGATTAGGAAAATGGTAGGCTTCTTACTCAGATCGGGGATTTTCCCCGTCCATTCCTTGATCGGGCGGGTACGTATATACTCATCCTCGCACGTTATATTCGAGGCGATACACAGTTTCGTAGACGGACGACACGTACGGATCAACTCCTCGACCAGTTTATTATTCCGGTAAGGAGTCTCGATAAACAATTGCGTCTGATGCTCGGAATAAATCCGTCCTTCCAGTTTCTTGATCATGTTCGTACGCTCGGAAGCATCGATCGGCAAATAACCGTGAAAAGCGAAGCTCTGCCCGTTAAAGCCCGATCCCATCACCGACATCAAGATAGAGGAAGGCCCTACCAGCGGCACCACCGGATAATCTTTCCGTTGGGCGATAGCTACCACGTCCGCGCCCGGATCGGCGATCGCCGGACAGCCCGCCTCCGAGATCACGCCTACACTCTCGCCTTTCGCCAAAGGAACCAGATAATCGGCCACTTGTTCCGGCGATGTATGTTTATTCAACTCATAGAACGTCAAGTCATCGATCACGATCCCCGGTTCCACCTTTTTCAAGAAACGACGTGCCGTACGCACGTTTTCCACGATAAAATGCCGGATAGATAAGATCACTTCACGGTTATACTCTGGCAAAACACGGCGATGTTCCGTATCACCCAAGGTAACTGGTATAAGGAAAAGAGATGCTCGCATACTATCTGTTTTCCGCAAAAGTAGTATTTTTGCCGCAAACTAACAGAATAATCATGGCACTTCCTACAGATTTTGTTATTCGTACACGAGCTTTGCTTGGCGAGGAGTTTGATCGCTTAGAGGCCGCGTTAAAGGCAGATGTTCCCGTAAGTATCCGTATCAACCCGATGAAGAGAACACCTGCTCCCAAAGCAGGAGCTCCGGTCGCATGGTGCGAGAGCGGTTATTATTTGCCGGAACGATTGTCTTTCACCTTCGATCCTTTATTCCATGCCGGAGCCTATTACGTGCAGGAAGCGTCTTCCATGTTTCTGGAACAAGCGATCAAGGCGTATGTGAAAGAGCCGGTACGTTGTCTGGATTTATGCGCCGCCCCAGGTGGCAAGTCCACGCATCTGGCCAGCTTATTGCCAGAAGGTAGTTCGTTAGTTTGCAACGAGGTAATCCGTAGCCGGAGCTATGTGTTGGCCGAGAATATCGCTAAATGGGGCCGCCCGGACACGATCGTTATCAATAATGACCCGGAGGAGATCGGCGAGGCATTGCCTCATCAGTTCGACGTGATCGTCACCGACGTACCTTGTTCCGGAGAAGGCATGTTCCGGAAAGACACAGATAGCACAGGCGAATGGAGTATAGATAACGTGCGGTTATGCGCCTCCCGCCAACGGCGCATCATCCATGATATATGGAACGCCTTAAAGCCCGGAGGTATCTTGGTCTACAGCACCTGCACCTATAATACGGAGGAAGACGAAGAGAATATTCATTATATTATAGAGGAGCTGGGGGCCGAGGCCTTGCCTATTCCTATCCAAGAGGAATGGCAAATCAGCGGCGCTCTCCGATTTGAGCATCCGGTTTATCGCTTCTTCCCGCATAAGACACGGGGCGAAGGCTTCTTCCTCGCTGCCCTCCGGAAAGCGGAAGGCGAGATCGAGGAAATACGTGTCAAGGCCAAAGGGAAAAAAGAGCGGGTAAAAGCCACTCCTTCCATCCCGCAGGAGGCCCGTCTGTTCCTTGCGGATGAAACTTTATTTTCTCTCGAATGGAACGGCAGTTTCCTTCGAGCGTATCCTAAAGCCCATTCGGATCTATTTTCACTCATCAATACCAAGCCTTTACGGGTACTTTCCTCCGGTATCTGCCTAGGCGAAGCGAAAGGGAAAGACTTTATCCCGTCTCAAGAACTAGCTCTAAACACCGCCTTACGTCCTAATGCTTTTCCATCCGTGGAGCTGGAATGGGAAGACGCTATTAAATTCTTGAAGAAAGAGGCACTCGTCTTACCCTCCGGTACAGATAAAGGATATGTATTGGTACGCTACCAAGGGCTTCCGTTAGGTTTCGTAAAGAACCTTGGTAATCGGGCCAATAACCTGTACCCGCAAGAGTGGCGTATACGGACGGGATATATCCCGGAGGAAATCCGGTTGTTTCAATAAATCCAATATCCGTAGCTGCAAAGATAACACTTACCGGCCTTCATGCTTTTAGTAAAATAATCAGTATCCAGTAAACCGAAGCGTAAACAAGGCGGCTTCCATCCGACGGATCAAATTCGCCTTTAGAGACTCCGGTGCATAGACGAAGCCTTCCACCACGATCACCCGTTGTCTTTCCTTGTCGAGCAGGGCATGGCTGACGAACGGGCCACCCATCTTATCTCCTTCCATACGCCAGAGACCACGTAATACGCCGCGGTATTCGCCGCGATAGGTGATCGGTTCGTAAGAGAGCTCAAAGCGCTTCTCGGTCTTCATATAAGAATTAGGGAAAGAGCCCGGTACGTTCCGCTTTACCACAGAATCACGCATGGCGACCAGATAATCCTCGGTAAACGTCTCTTGAGCCGTATAAGGAAAGCTATATACCAAGATATCAGTCCGTCCCCGATTCGCATTATTCGAACCCCAAAAGAAATCGGTCGTATCTTTACTCGCCGACATATCTTCCGGTACGAACAACGAGATTCCGAACCGAGACTTCAATTTCTCATCGATCCAACTACTATGACTCTTCGAGAGCCCGGTTATCCAACGCTCTCTTTCCACTCGATTGAAATGATTAACCAATCGCCCTTCATTTAATAAAAGGAATTCGGTCAAGGCAGCGGTAGTCGGAGCATACAGGGTCACCACATTCTGGCCACCGGCCCATTCGTCGAGACTCTCTTTAGTTCCGGCTTTCGTATACCGGTTCGGATCTACGGATACGATCAAGATATTTCGTACATATCGCAACAAACCGGAAAAGCCCGATGGTTCCGAATACGTGATACGCATGGATGCTTCCGCTTGAGGCAAAGCCGGAACCGGTGCTCGCAATTGTTCTTGCAGCAACTCCCCTACCTCGCCGTTCCAAACGTCTCGATCCATTACGACAACCACCTCGAAAGGCCATCCGGTAGCCCGCCGAAGCGAGGCCATCGGAGAGGACGAAATCCAATCACAAGCGGAAAGCCCCACCATTAGGCTAAGGCTGATCCATAGTAGTACAGTTTGTGTTCTCATAGCATTCCTGATTATTCGTTCTTAAAAATTAAATCACACACCGCAAAAGTACAGGAAGGATCGTAAAGAGGGAAGAAATGATACCGGACAAAACATACGGACAACAAACAACTAGTAATCAGCCTTATAATCCACAAAAAGGAGGTAAATAGAGGATCTTGCCGGACAATCGCGACAAATAAAATAGCTTCAAGCGTTATAACAAACGAACATAAGCATCCAAATCAGTCTTCTCATCCACCCCCAGACGCTTTTTTAAACGGCCTTTCGATTTGGTTAACGCATCCGGAGTATTGTTAAACACGGCTAACTGTTCTTTCCGGGAGAAATTCCATTTAATCAAGCAACATATTTCCTGCTCATGGCGGGTAATGCCATATTTACTTCTCAAATCGGTCAAGAAGTTATTAAACAGAAGATCCGTCATACTGATGATCTCAGACCATTCCTCTTTGCTTGGGTTCATATGAAGGGGGTCATTCTTAAGGGCACAGATTAGTTTGGGTACATCTATACCCGCTTTCCCGGACATGTTATCCAGCGAGTTATTATCGCCGGAAAGAATGCGGATATCTTGTTCCAACTGTTCCATCTTCTGCCGATAAGCCGTCAGTTCCAGCTCGATCCGGTCATAAGCCTCCGAACGAATGGCCAGAGAATCCCGTTCCCGCTCCAAGCATACGACTTGCTCTTGATAGGAGGCCAATTGTTGTTTATAACGATAGATATTCGCTTTATTCTGCCGGATACGAGAGCGGACATATTCATTTCTCGCCTTAATACGCCCCGTACGCACTCCCAACAAAAAACTAAATACCACCGCCACGATCAAGGCCAAGCAGCCCGCCCCCCAATCGACAAATCCCCATAACTCCCCCATCTTCGTTATCGTACGGATTTATTTTTCAGATAATCATAGATCGCCAATTGCGAACGAACCTTTACCGGATTGTCGTCTCTCTTGAAATTATTACGTAGCTCACCATCCAGATAACAAGCTTTCACGTTATCGCTTAGCTGGATATTCAAGATATCGATTATCTCCTTCTTTATGTCCGGATCAAGGATCGGGAAAGCCGTCTCGATCCGCCGATTCAAATTACGGCGCATCCAATCCGCCGAGGTAAGGAAAAGCTCCTCCTGTCCGTCATTCAGAAAATACCAAACCCGTGAAAAAAGAAAGAAGCATCAAAGCAAGGAAGATAGGTTTAGAGAAAGACAAACGCAAAGCGTTGTAAATAAGCGGTTTTTCTATTGTTTGCCATTACAGCCAAACAGCAGGGAAAGGCAGGATAATGCAAGGCTTCCGCTACCAAGTCATTACCTGTTCCGCTACCTGCCTGAAGCCTGAAAAACAGCGTTTCTAATGCTTGTAAACAAGCATTATACGTGCGGAAGGGGCTTCAAATCCGCAGATTTAGCAGCGTCCGTTCCGTTTGCGCCGTTCTGCCCCGTTTCCAATTCTGTCGGTCGGCAATGTATCACTAATATTGCAACCAAAAAAGTTATGGCAATGAAGACAGAAATGAAAGTGCTGCTCTACATCAAGCGTAGCGGACAGGACAAGGACGGGCTGTCGCCCCTCATGGGCAGGATAGCCGTCAGGGGTAAGAACAACTCTATCGCGCAGTTCTCCTGCAAGTTCAAGGTGGACGTGAGGCTGTGGAACGCCACGGCTCAACGGTGTACGGGCAAGAGCAGGATGGCGGTCATGGCAAACCGGGAGATTGAACGCACGCTATTGTTGTTGCGCCAGCGTTTCAACGAACTTAAAGACATCAAGGAGGTTGTTTCGGCAGAGGAAGTGAAGAACGCCTACCAAGGGCTGGCGGAATCGCAGGACACCATCATGAAGCTGTTTGCGGAGCATAATGAGGAATATGCCTTGCGCGTGGGCGTAAACCGTTCCGCAACCAGCTATTACCATTACACGAATACTTACCGCCACCTCGCCACCTTCCTGAAAGACAAGTACCACCTTTCAGACATGCCAGTCAAGCAGTTAGACGAGAATTTCATCGAGGATTTCGACATGTACATGCGCACCGTCAAGCGGTTTATGCCCAAGACCATACTCGGACATGTAAACCGCCTGAAAAGCGTGATGATGCTTGCCGTGTTCCGTGGCATTATCCCGTTCAGCCCGTTCAAAGGCTACAGACCACAAAAGCCGGAGTTCAAGCAGATGTACCTTACGGAAGAGGAACTGGGCAAGTTCGCCAACATGACTTATGATACGCCCAACCGCAATTTCACGAGGGACATGTTCCTGTTCTCATGTTGGACGGGCATTTGTTACTGCGACATGAGGGCGTTGACGGAGAAGAACCTTGTAAAAGCCGAGGACGGAAGCCTGTGGATTCATACCGAACGGCAGAAGACCGGAACGCCCGAATGTGTAAGGCTGATGGAAATACCGCTCGCCATATTGGAGAAATACAAGGGCATGGATGCCGACGGGAAATTGCTGCCCATGCTTACGAAAGAAAGCATGAACCGCCACCTCAAAAAGATGTCGGTGATGTGCGGCATCAACCGTCCGATTTCATTCCATCAGGCACGTCATACATTCGGCAGCATAATTTGTTTATCGCAAGGAATACCCATCGAAACGGTAAGCAAAATCATGGGGCACAAGCATATCAAAACCACACAGCGGTATGCGAAAGTCACGCAGGACAAGATTGACCGTGACGTGGACAGGCTGAATGAAGCCATCGGCGGCAAGTTCTCCCTGTTCGGGATTGATGCATCCCCTTCCACGATACGCAAGGACAACACCCGGCGCAGGGTAAATCCGAGTTGGAAACAAAGGGCTATTGTCAAACAAATGATGGAGGGATAAGCCATGCGCAGCACGTTCAAGCTATTATTTTACATCAACCGACAGAAGTTGAAGAAGAACGGCAAATGCCCTGTCATGGGACGTATTACCCTTGACGGCAAGGTCAGCCAGTATTCTACAGGGTTGGAAGTCGAGCCTGCGTATTGGGAAGCCGACACGGGCAGGGCTTCCATCGACTGGCGCAAGGAAAGCCTTGACTGCGAGAAGAAAAAGGAACTGGTCAGGCTAAACGATGCCCTGTCCGCACTGGAAGCCAAAGCCCATGCCGCCTACAAGGAGAATGTGGACAGATACGGCTTCGTGTCGGCTGAAATCATCAAGAACGCCGTGACGGGCAAGTCGCAGGTGAAGGAAACCCTGCTTGCGCTAATGGACGAACATAACGAAGAATATGCCAAGCGTGTGGGCATTGACAGGACAAGGCACAGCTATGTCCGCTATCTGACCACACGCAAGCACATTCACAATTTTATGAAGTACAAGTACAACATGGAGGACATGCCGTTGCGCTCGCTGACCATGCGTTTCATGACCGACTTCACGTTTTACCTTTCCACCGTGCTGAGATTGAAAGTGTCGGCATACAACGACTATCTCATCCTGCTGCACAAGATGACGCGGCTCGCCTTGAAGAAGCATATTCTCAAACGCGACCCTTTCGCGGGACACAAGATAGAGAAGGTTCCGGTGAACCACCGCTACCTGACGGGTGAGCAGTTTGAGAAGCTGTTGAAAGCCAAGCTGCCCACATACCGACTTTGTCATACGAGGGACTTGTTCGTCTTTTCGACTTTCACGGGCATCGGGAGGGCGGATTTAGCGAATTTGACGGAGGACAACATCATCACGAAGGAGGACGGTAGCAAGTGGATTCACATCGCCCGTCAGAAGACCAAGGCAGAGTGCCATATCAAATTGTTGGACATACCCTTGCGCATCATTGAGAAGTATCGCGGAGAAGGCAAGGACGGCAAACTGTTTTATGTGCCAATCACCGGAAACCTCAACCGCAGCCTGAAAATGATTGCCGAACAATGTGGCTTGGACTGCCATCTTACCTACTATCAAAGCCGTCACTCCTTCGCAACCCTGATTTGCCTGAACAACGGCGTGCCGATAGAAAGTATCAGCAAGATGATGGGGCATTCCTCCATCCGCACCACGCAAATCTATGCGGAAATCACCAACCAGAAGGTGAGCCGTGACTTGGCTGTATTGTCCGAGACCACCAAAGGCAAGTTCTCCCTGCCTGATGACGGGATGCCATCGCGTGTGTTCAAATGCGGCAATTACAGCGGCTGGAAAAAGGAATGTAAACGGAATTCAGACAATGAAAAATGATGCGGACATGGAAAGAGGAATAATCACAATCAATGAAAACGGGGCGGTCACGATGCCGACCGCTCCCGTTTGGATGACGCAGCAGGAAATGTCCGATGCGTTCAATGTGTTCGGCTATCACATTCGTAAGGCTGTACACACTATCTACAAAAACATGGAATTGCTGGAAAGCGAAACGAAGCGGTACATCAGGCAGGACAATGGGATTAATTATGATGTTTACAGCCTTGAAATGGTGATTGCCGTTTCCTTTAAGTTGAGAAGTAGGGAGAGTATGGCTTTCCGGCGGTTCATCATGGGAAAACTCTGTTCTTTCAATAGGGGAGATTCCATCCATTTGTTCTTTTCGCTATCCGATACCCATCCACGATACACGTGTTAGAATGAAGCGAAACGACCTTCCTGTAAAGAGAAAACCGATGGCCGGGCAGTTATCTGCCGCCATCGGCTTTCTCTGTTTTTGCATGTGTCTAATCACGTATCCAAGCGGTAGGCGTTCCGATACCCGCTCATCACCATTCTTTCTATGTCCGATTCCTTGTACAGAATCTTGCCGCCCAACTGGTAGTAGGATACCATCCCGTTGTTGCGGTAGTCCTGCAAGGTACGGCGGCTCACCTTGAGCCATGCCGACACTTCCTTGTCCGTCAGGAACTGTTCGTTACTTGGCGAAGCCTTATGGCTCGCATCCATTCTTTCGATGCCTTCAAGCAGGGCATCCAGTTGTCCGATGAAGCCGACCTCCAGTTCACGGTCGGCAAGAATCAAGTCGTTCATAATTTACAGTGGATTTAGTGGTTGTACATTGTGTTGTCTGATTAGATGCTACAGCCACGATAGGCTGCATCCTTACGTCTGTCCTCCACGAGCCGGACGATGCGCAGCACATCCTCCGGCTTGTAGAAAATCTTGTGCCCTATCTGCGAGTAAGCCAGCGTACCGTTGTCGCGGAGCGTCTGCAAAGTTCGCGGACTGATGCGCAACTGTTGGCAGACTTCTTGGTTGTCCATCCAACGGCTGAGCCGTTTTCCCTCCCTTTTGTGGAGGATTTCATTCACCCGGTCGGACAGGCGGTTGAGCTTGCCGACCATTTCTTCATACTTGCTTTTTGAAATGATTACTACTTCCATACTCATTATATTTACTAATTGTTCTTCTTTTTGCCTGCAAAGTAAAGCCGTTGTCCGCTTGAAACAATGGATTTGCAATGAGGTGGCAGCTTGTGGCAGCAAGTGGTCGGGAGTGGCGTTATCCACCGAACACGTAACGGCTGTTCCAAGCGTCCGTGGTGCAAAGAAAAGCGAAGTCCGGCATAATCCAACCGCTTTGCACCTGCGTGGCAGCATTTGGCGTCGGTGTGGTAGCCTGTGGCGTTCTTCGGATTCCTATACTTCTTGAAAGGAGCTTCATCTGTTTCACGCCAAGCCATGTCCTTAAATCTGTTCCAACCATTCCAATTAAGCCCTTAAAAATCCTAATGCCATTTCTCGCACAATGGCAAAACGATGCAGCACGCACCGTTCCGACAATGCGTAAAGTGCAAAACCAAACATTGTTGCCACAGTCCGCCCATTCGTTTGACAGCCTGCAATACAGCCATTTCCTTTGCAACTGATAATCGGTCAAATGTGCGCACAACGACCAACATTGTTAAACACTAAATTCAAACAAGTATGAAGAAGAACGTAAGCAGCCAGAGTATGGATGCAACATTGCAGGATTTTTTAGGCAACAAGCCGAGTATGGAAACACCGAAGCCCGAGCCCCAGCCTGCCGACACAAAGGAACAGCCGGAAAAGGCAAGCGAGGTTGTACAGGAAAAGTTAAGTGAAGCCGTACCGGAACAGACGGATGAAACTCCGCAGGTGGTACGCCGCATCAGCGGCAAGCAACGCCGGGCATCGTTGGAGGAATACAAGGAAGCCTTTCTCACCGTTCCGACCATCGAAGACCGCAAGCCCGTGTTCCTCAGCCGCAGTACGCGCGATGCCCTCGACCGTATCGTACGCATGTTCGGCGAGCGGCGGATGAGCGTGTCTGGACTGGTGGAGAACATCGCCCGGCAGCACCTTGCCACCTACGGGGAGGACATCGAGGCATGGCGTAAACTCTGAGAATTAAGAAGTGGATTGACGGGGCGCAATTCAGAGTTACCCTGAACCTGTCCAACGGAGTTTTGAGGGGAGCAAGTTTGTGTTTCGGGCATACCGAAACCGCCTGCTCCCACTCATGAACTCCGTGGAAGCTACATCCCGTTAGTCTATTATGTATGCACACTTTAATCATTAGGAATCAATGGAACAGAAACGAAAAACTGGCAACAGGAACAAGGGAGGCCGCCCCAAGAAGGGAGCGGCAGACAAACTAAAATACCGCCTAACGGTGAAGATGGCGACATCGGACTACTATACGCTGAAAGGCAAGGCGCGGAACGCAGGCATATCCGCCGGGGAGTTCCTGCGTCGTTGCATGAAGGACGGGCAGGTGAAGGAGCGGCTTACGCCGGAGCATACGGATTACGTCCGCCAGCTCTGCGGCATGGCGAACAACCTGAACCAGCTTGCGCACAAGGCTAACGCCGCAGGATTCGTCACGGTGAGGATGGAGTGCCGAATACTCGTGGCACGGATTGAAGAGCTGTTGAATTTAATCCTCTCATGACAGCCGGATATGATAGCTAAAATTGTCAAAGGAAGCAGTTTCAAGGGTGTGGTAAATTACATTCTTGACAGGGAAAAGGATGCTAAAATCCTCGTCTGTGATGGCTTGTTTGCCGAGAATAAGGACACGATAGCCATGAGCTTTGAAGCGCAATCGAAAGTGAATCCAAAGGTGACGAAGCCTGTCGGACACATCTCTTTGGCTTTCCATAAGGAGGATGAACACCGCCTGACCGACCGTGCAATGGCAGGGATAGCTTTGGAATACCTGAAGGAAATGGGAATAACCGACACGCAGGTTCTCATCGTGCGCCACTTCGACAAGGAGCATCCGCATGTGCATATAGCGTTCAATCGCATTGCCAACAACGGCAGGACAATCAGCGACCGCAACGAGCGGATACGCAGCGCACGCATCTGCAAGGAGCTGACAAGAAAGTATGGTCTTTATTTCGCCAACGGCAAAGAGCAAGTGAAACACCACCGCCTGAAAGAGCCGGACAAGACTAAGTACGAACTTTACTCCATCCTTAAATCGGAGGTATCAAGGTGCGGAAACTGGAACATACTTGCCACAAATCTGAAGAAACAAGGCGTGGGTATGCGGTTCAAATACAAAAGCAAATCGGACGAGGTACAGGGTGTAGTTTTCACCATGAACGGCTATTCGTTCAGCGGCTCCAAGATTGATAGGCGGTTCAGCTATTCCAAGATAGATGCGGCACTGGAACGTAACAGGCATACTGAGCGAAAGGAAATGCAACGGCCTTCGCGTAATGAAGAACAACCCACGTTTCATCCTGAGTCAAGGGGTAACGATGATTTGTACAACGGCTCAATAGGCTTGTTTATGTCAAATGCTACTGACAGTCAATCGGAAGAAAACTATTTTGAAGAACAGTTAAAACGCAGGAACAAGAAAAAGAAACAACGTAAAATAAGATTCTAAATATGGATAATAATGAAGTTTATGCGCTCTTTGAGGACATCAAGAATAACCTCAAGGGCATCAACGGGAAATTGGAGAATACTTCCAAAGTAGCAAACGAGCAATCAAGCATACCCCCTCCGGCGGTGAACTTGAAACCCATAAAAGAACTGTTTGACAGTTCTGCAAAAGAACATCAGGCACAGACGAAGGCTATGTTGACGAAGTTTGGGGAGGCAGAAGTTCACGCATCGAATAGGATTCTGCACTTGTTGCGAGACTTGAAAGAATCGTTTGCCCGAAGTTCGGAAGAACGGGAGGACAGGCCTCAAGAACATATCCACCGCCACAGTTTTGACATTCGATCGAGCAAGGTGTTTTCTCTTTTGGTCGGCATGGGTATCGTGTGCAGCCTCTCCGTCTGGGGCAACATCGAGTTATGGAAATCCAAGCGTCAGTATGCGGATGATGCGTTGAAGTTCCGGGTCATCCGCTCGTGGGGAGGCTGCAATGCCAATCATATCCTATGGCTGAACGACGTGTTCGACATCCACCGTAACGAGGAAGCCATTGAATGGATACGACAAGAATCTGACGGCTATGACAGAAACTTAAAAGTGGTTTCTGACAGCCTAATGCAGGAAAAGTTGAAAAATGTACATTAAATGATTTTTTAACCAAGTCGAAATGATGCATATTGTTATGGTGCATATTTCGACTTGGCTTTTCATGTATGGAGCTTTTGTTTATCTATCGGCAAATAAAACAAGCTGTTTTTGGAAGCCCATTACAACTTTAAAACAACGCTCCATAGTCTTGATACCAATACCTGGATATGATATAAGGGAGATCATAGACTTAAGATTATCACAACGAAGCGCGTTATCGATAATGTCTATCTGTTTTTTCTGTCGAATTTGAGTCACTTTCTTTAATTCATTAGATGGAATGGAAAACCATTTTTCTTTAAATGTCTCAAATAAATCATCTGAAGCCATTGGATCGTAGTCGTAAATCTCAATAGGAATATTGCATTGTGACAAATAATTAATCATAAGTGCTCGAACTACATCTTTATCGAGCCCACCGTTGTGTGTTCCCAACATTGGGAATGCAACGGATGTAATACCACATTTATCGTATGTGTCAACAAATTTTTTCAGTCCTTGTTCTATATACTCTATTTTGCTTGGATACTTCCAATGGAATTTTGTCGGGAAGTTCAACACCCATGGGTCGGTTTCATCACCTTTATAAAGCCACAGTTTACCAATACTGATAAGATGCCGCTTGCAATAATCGTGGTAAATGTCAAACATCTGCGGATAGCGCAGTTTGTAAACCAGCGCAATGCCTTTTCCCATCACGCCCACGCAATTGACCGTATTGACAACGGTCTGTGCTTTTGTATTGAAGATGTTTCCTCTTACTATCGTTATGTTGTTCATGTCGTTTATGTTAAATGTTTTGATATACGAGCCATTCTTTTGTTCTTGCTTTCGGGTCAACGAAAAAGATATTGAACGGAATGTCTGTCTTCTTCCATGCTATAGTTCCCTTTAAGCGTAGTTCGTTTGTTGTGTCATAGATAACTTCGCAAGCAGACAAGTCGAACTCCACTTCAGACATTTTCTCGCTTGTGATGTTGAAATAGTATTCATCCTCAAAGTCTGTTGACAGACGAACGTTGTCTTCTGATGACGAAAGATTAAGTCTGCGGTTTTCTCTCTCAAAAAGCCTCTCATCACCGTATTCCACAATCTTCTCAGAGATTGGATCATCTGCAAAGATTTGTTTCAATAGCCTCGCATAAGAATTGTCGTAGCAGATAATTTGAAGAGACTTGATTTCGCTAAAGTCAAATTCCGACATAACAAGGAATTCTTGCTGAGAGTACCTCATTACTTTACTCATCTCGTTCAAATGAACCTCACGATTATACCTGCTGTATCTGTTAGGCTTGGCTGCTCTGTAAGCGTCTTCCATTGTGCTATATAGATATTCAATTCCTAACGCTTCAGGTCTATCAATGATTTTGTATACATTCGGATTGTCCGACTGCATATTCCTATCGCTGTAATAACATTGCTCAGGCATCTTTGCCAAGACCTCATCCATATCGAACTTGAAGAATACAGGTACGGGGCATTTAGGCAGTCCTAACCCGACAGCTTTGGGATATTTACTTTTCCATTCACCTCTCCAGTTATAATAACCCAATTGTGAATCAGCACCCAACGCCTCGTTGTAATACTGCGTAGGAGTACAAGGACGGAAATAGAAACGGGCGAACTTGTGTGCCTTGCTGCTGCGGAATACGACCGAACCAGCAGAGTCATATTTCAGCAATCCCAATTCCTCGGCACGGTCTCGACTGAGAATCTTTCGACTACGAATAACATCTATTGCATTGTAGAAATGCGTGAAGTGATAGATGCACGGATTACTGCGATACCCCTTAATTCTGTCGGTAAATGTAACAATACTGCGATGGTTGGCAAAGATGTTTTCAAAATCAGGAATGTCTTCTTGAAATTTTATATTCCGCATCAATTCTGGCCAGAACCATTTGTCCTCGTACTTGCGAACCAGTTCCTCTGTAAACTTTATTTTCTGTGACTGAGAAACAAATCTCCAATTGAGCCGATTGGCAAACTCCTGCAACATTTCAGTCGCAACATCCACACCAAGACGTTTATTGAAGTCGTCCCATGAAATAGCATCCTTGTATTTCTTCAAGAAATCAACTGTTGCTATAGAAAGAAGCGCAGGACAACGATTAACAAACACATTCCAGTTAATTTTATCCTTGAATGTATCAATGACATCGCTTGTAAGTTTCTTGCTTCCAGAAACTGAATTCCAGTCTATTTCATAATCATGCTCGGCAAGATAAGTCAGCAAATCAACAGACGGCACAAAGATGTCGAGAGTTGACAGGTAATACCAATCCCAATCTTTTTCCTTGTGGCTGAGAACTACATCAAACGATAAACCTTCGCGATGTGCAAAGGAATGCCAATTCCAAGGTTTGTCTTCATGCTTGTCGATATATTCAAACGAAAAGTTTATGCTTTCGTTCTGCACCAAAGCATTCCAATCCCATTGCTTTTTCTTGTCGTATCGTTCAATTACTTTTTCTGTTAGTTCAATGTCTGTACGATATGACAACTTGCCAAAGTCCAACAAATCGGCAAACAAGTTGAAGTAATAGTTTCTGCCTTCCTGAGCGGATATCCATGTTGCGTGTTCAGATATGTATTTCCAATCCCATTCTTTTTTCAGTAAGAACAGTTTGGGTAGTTTCAAGATGTTTGGCTGTTTTGTCAGTTTGTTGAAATCCCACTGATAACCATCATTGTTTAGCATGTCTTCGTATATGCGCAGCCACAAACTTTGTGTTTTGTTTGCACCAGTCTTTGAGAAAAGCCTGTTTGCTGCGGCAGATGCAGAGAACTCAGCCCACCGCACATTCTCTGTATGTTGCTCAATATATTCTTTTGCAGGGAAATCAGCCATCTCATACATGTGAGCATAATCCCAGCGATATTGTTCATCGTTGTATTCCTCAACGAGCGAAATGAGTTCTTTTGCAGGGAACTTGCTGGTTATTACAGGCCAGATTTCTTTCGTCAAGTTCTGTTCAGAAATTACCTCGGCATAGGTTTCCAGGAACTTGTCTGCTAACAATTCTTTGCCAGTAATACGATTGGCAAAAACAGTATGATTCCACTTGTCAGCATACTTGTTTATATTCGATTTAATGTCTGCAACAGGCAGATTTGCTGTTAGATATTCCCAATCCAACATTTCATGCCATGCCACTTTATCCAATGTTGCCAAGTCAACAGATTGACAAATACTTTCTGTAAATAGAGTTTTGTTCCATCCTTCTGAATAACTATTAAGGATGGTTTCTGTAGAAAGATTTGCAATCAGTCGTTTCTGAATATCCAACGATGTAGCCAGCAATTGACCGACCCTTGTTTTTGCTGACAACGAAAGGAACAATTCTTCCAACATTGCAGTATCGCAACACATGATAATTGTCGCGGCATCCACTACATTCCAATGCGAGGTGATGAAAGCGAGGTTGTGGCAAATTGCTGGATTCTGTGACAATGCAATCTTATTCCATTGGAAATTCGGGTTGTTGTCAACAATTGCTAAATCTGTTATACGGCGAGAAACCCAACTGTAACCTTGCGGAGTTGTTACTTTGTCGCTGTATTTCCGGAAGAAGTTCGCATCCCAAACCAAGTTCGGGTTACACTCAAAACCTGACTGATATGTAGTTGATGGCCAAGAAATCAACCCACACGATTCAAAGAAATCAATAATTTCGTCAGTCCAAACAAAACCAAGACTGTTGGCATTGAATCGCAGAGGAAGTTCTGAGGCCCTGATACTGTCTTTCAGCGGTTGCGATGTTGCATAAAGGTTGGCAAGTTCATTGTCAGCAAAAATGCGCTGCACAAGTATCTGCATATTGATATGCGGATACAAGACAGCGATATTAGAGACAATAAAGTCAATAGGATATTCAGTCACTACAAATTGCCAATCCCAACGGGCATCGGGATTTGTTACTATGTATTGACGTTGCGTGTCATCCAGTTTTTTTGTGATATCGGTAAGGTCGAACGGAATGTCGCCAAGATGTCGCGTAATGAAGTCCATATCAATAATAGATAGAACGTCATCCCAATTCCATTGGTTATCGTCTTTCCCCTCTGGGAATGAATGCTCGACGAGGAATTTCTGTATCAACTCCTTCTCTACGGGAGTACGGGCAAACAGCGTGTACTTATCCCACGGATAATCCTTTGAATGGGTGAAAATATATCGGCTGTCAAGCCTGAGTGTCAATGCTCCCCAGTCCAAGTCTTGAATGTGGTCAGGGATTATATTTTTCAAAACTTCCACATCACAATACTTTGACAAAGAATGCCAACGATCAGCATCACATTGTGAAATTATAAGCTGAAGTAATTGTGGGTCAGTCCAAACTAATCTAGAATCTTCTATCAGTCGGTCAACCTCGATAATATCTTCAAATGGCTGCAAAACCTTGTAGTCCAGAACGACATCTGGATTGTTGACAAGGCGATAGTACAGGCATTGTTCCACTTTACGTTCTTTTGCATCAACATTAACTTCAAGTTCAAACAGAGCATTCAACACTGGACAGCTATTGCCAGCCGAAATGAAATTCAGTAAATATTTGCCTTCTGTCTCGTAAAGTTCAATATCCAGTTTGATTGGCTTTACACCTAAATAATTGATGAACTCGGCTTTGTAAACACAGATTCCTTCTGGAACTTGCAACTTCAAGTTATTTACCAACACATCGTCTGTTTCGCTGTTGATAACTTCACACAAACAATCTTCGTAATTGAGTGTTTTGGCATTGTCAAGCGAAAGAGACAAACCTAATTCAGAATGGAACGGATAAAGCGATACGATACCGCCATCAGCTGCTTTCAAACGGTCAAATTCCAATGCGTTTGTTTGTGCTGTAAAGAATTTGTATTTCTCTTTGTTCTGCAAACAAACCTTGCCTAAAGCCGTCAGGGTTACGAGACCATTTTCTTTGTCAACGTCTATTATTCCCCAATTTTGTACCGAATTCAGGAACTTATGGAACAGATTGTTTTCTGCCTCATCATAATACATTCCGTTTTCTGGTTGCGCTTCTACATCAAAACCGAGAGTCCGTCCAAGAGCGACGCATTCAAGTTGTGTATTCTCACTTTCCAAAAGCAATTCACCGACAAGTACGTCTAATGGCTCCAGCCTGTGAACAGTGTAGTATTCAACTGTGCAAGAACGCGTTTTCAGAAGAAGTGAACACAATTGACGGTCTTCTTCAATAGAACGATATATCAAATTGTTGTATGTCTGATTTTCCATATTAATCGGCTACATTAAAAAGATGCTGTAAATAAATACCATACCATAGACCTGTTCCACAAACGTGGATTTGCTTGATATTAAATTTTTCCATAAGCAGAAGATACATCGGTAATCCCATGCGCTGGGTGAGCATATCGTCAATGGCATCGCCTGTCATTTGTTGTTCCCAACGTACCAAATCGCCGACGGTGTTGAACATCTCCAGCAATTTTACTGTGAGATTTTCTATTTTATCTGCAATTTGTTCGTAGTTGAGAATGCAATCATGTTGTTGTGCATTTTTTTTCTTTCCTGTCGCATGAGTTATGGCTGAACCAACGCTGACACAGAATGTATCTTCGCTGGTTTGCATAGTTGTATTCATGTTCTTGGTGAATGTCACCATTCTTTCTTTCAGCATCTGATCGCTCTTCTTAAAAGCATCGACTAAAAGCGTAGTTGGTGAAACATCTTTTGTTAGGATATTACGCAAGGCCGTTGTGCCGAGGTTAATACTGTATGAACCTTCTAATTCGCCTTGATTGAATACACTGACTTCGGTAGAACCACCACCTTGGTCAACCATCACTGAATGTCTTGACTTTTGTATTTCCAACTTGTAACGTGATGATATGCCGTAGGCAAACATTGTTGCCACAGATTCCTCTTTCTTCGACAATATGCATACATTTATTCCTGCTTCACGACGAATGCATTCTATTACCTCATCACGATTCTTTGCAGTACGATAGGCAGCCGTGGCAACAGTGTAAACCACATCTACCCCTTCAGAATGCATTTTCTGTTTCATTCTCTTGATTACAGGAAGAACCCTTCCTCTAAAGTATTCCATATTCATTATGTTTTGGCTGTCCAAACCTTTACCTGCTTCAGGTTTGGCAGCATCACGAATGAAATTGTTGAAATCGAATCGTGTTGCAGTCCTGATTGTTTCCTCGTCTCTGCCAATAAGCAGTTTCACCGCTTTTGTTGACAACTCAAGGACTGCGAAATGCGGATTTTCAATGGGTTGCCCGTCTGGTGTAAGCCATGTTTCTTTTATACGCAGATTCTTGTCTGTTTCTGTGTTGATGTCACGAGTGTTCAGGTTTACAGAACGTTGTATAGGCATTGGTACTTTGACAATCTTCGCCATACGTTCTTGCTTCGGTTTGCGAACATTCCATTCTATAATCCTGCCATTAGGATTGTTTTTTACCTCATCGAATACATTCTTGTAAATGGCTTGCCCTTGTGAGTTAGTGTAATTGCTAAAATGTTCACCGTTGCCAACGATGATAAGCAGTCTCTTTGCTCGTGACAAAGCCACGTTAAGACGATTTGGTGATTTGGCAAAACCGTATTCTTTTTGTGCCGGGAACCCTACATTTGGGAATTTGTTGTAGTCTGGTTTTTGTCCCCATTTCTGCGCAATGGAGTTGCTTCTTACCAACGAAACGATGATGATGTTGCGCTCCATTCCCTGGAATCGGTCAACAGAACTCATCTTTATACTGAGTCCTTTCTTTATTTCTTTATCCACTATTTCTTTCAATCGTTTCAACTGACTGCCATAGAATGTAATCAGTCCGATTTCTCGGTCTTCATTAGTAGGCAGAGATTCCTGATAACTGCGGAAACTCTCTGACTTTGAAAACTGCGACAACACCCACTCTATGGCTTCTACCTCGCCTCTATTTGCTCGTGATGTTCCGTCTCGAACTTCTGGAGAAGATGTGTTTATCCAAATTACGTGATTGTTTGGCGAAATGAGATTAGGAATATCAATGCCGTGTTCCCGGCTTTCGTTGGCTACACCACATTTTAGTCCACCGTCATCAATATAGAACTGCTCAATGACACGATTAATGTCATTGTGCATACGATACTGTGTGTCGAAAGTACCACGTAGAGATGAATCAATTTGTCGGAAGAGTCTTTCAAAATGCGACTTTTCCATAATGTCGAAATTCTTTCTTACATATGACTCTAATTGTGTTATCTGGTCATGTTCTTCCCTGCTGTCGGCTTTCAACCTTTGCATGTGCAGTTTGAATAAGATGTCTTCCCTGTCAAGATTAGGTGGCAACTGACGATGGTCGCCAATAATCACGGCCTTCTCGCCATATACAAGAGGAAGAGACAATTCAGCTGGAGTCGCTTTGCTAGCTTCGTCTTGAATAACCGTGTTGAAACGCAAGAATACAGGATAACCGTTTTTCTCTGTCTCGCCAAAGATTGCACGAAAACGTTTGATGAAACGTGAATCTCTGTGTTTTCCTTTTGCTTCTGTGGAAGAGTAGTTGGTATCGGAAATAGAACTACAAGTAGCTCCTATGACATTGCAATGGCTGACGTATTCCTGATATACTTCCTTTCGCCATTCGGACGGTAAATCCGTGAGAAAATCAAACCACAAGTGCTTCAAGTCTTCTCGTTGCAAGTGAAGTTGTGAACGTTTGTAGATGTTCTTCATCCATCTGTTTAATACAAGTTCCTGCGGATTAAACGACTTGTATTCGTCTGTATCTATGGCAACAGCATTGTCCTCTGTGTCAATATCTGACATTTCGATTCCTGCCCACTTCTTCATCTCCACTTGTGAGTACGCAAAACCTTCGGCAGAAAATTTGTCACCAGCAGCTACACGAATTGGTTTAACAATATTATGAACTGAGAATTTTACTCTATCTAAAGCATTGTCAACAGCAAGATTAGCTTCCGATGTAAGCAATATTCTGCTATCCGGCTTTTGCTGAACCAATTGCCAAATCAATTCTGCAATGGCTGTTGACTTGCCTGTGCCCGGAGGACCTTGAATAATGGCAAGATCTTTGGCTTCAACCGCTTTTGCAATCGCTCGAATTTGAGATTCGTTAAGGGATTCGTTGAGTTGGCATTTTCTTATTTGTTCAATTCGTTTTTTTATAACTTCATTTTCTAATTTGGTGGCCTTTGAAGCGTCAAACAGATAGGAAGCAAGTTGAGGATTGACCAAATCTTCTGGATGCTCAGTGATTCTGTCGAACGAATCTCTAAGACGATTGACTTTTTCTATTTCACCAGTCATATCGTCCATGTCGGGAATAACAGCAGTGATGCAATCATTCTCAGCCATTTCCTTTATCTTACCGCAATCTTCTGGCAAAAGATTGAACGCAACATTTGGATAATCAATCTTGCAGAGTTTGCCAAGTTTGTATTCAGCTTCTCCGTCCTTGACGATGAAACTTTGTCCATAAAGACTACCGAAGCGGAGTCCTTCTTTGTCTAACAATGTTTCGTTGTCGAAAGTCAATAGAAAGCGGTCTGCTCCATCTTGTGGATAATTAATCTCGTAAATAAATCTTGCTGGATCATAAGCTATTTGTTCTTCTTCTGTTGAGTCTGGAACTCCATTGCGAATACCATTTAATGCATAGCCGAGTTCTTCCTTCAAGTCTTCCAGTGCAGTACGATTTTCATATGGAACAGTAACAATCATCAAATTGTTGCTGAGTTCAAAGAAATCCAATTGCGAATAGTAGTTTTGAAGTCGTGTTTTAATAATTTCTCTTGAAGTGTCATCTGCATACTTAATTTGTATTTCAACAGTAGGATTAGGATGAACGGAAATATACATATTGCTACAAGACTCAACAAAGTCTTGCATATTTGAACATAAATCAACGTCGGTTTCAAAATAGTAGAAACCAGGTAACTGATTATGCCGAATGACTTCTGTGCTAAAAAGCCTTCTTACCTCACTTTTGAAATTGTCAAAGTGGATTTGTGAATCTATTTGAGCAATCAATTTGTTGCCTTTAGGATTCAAACAGGCAGAGCCTTTCTTAAGCGGAATTGCCAACTGCATATATTTCAGCATATAGTGCTGAATATTTGTCAGTACCATCCATATAGAACGCAAACTCGTATTTTCGTCCGACAGATTGGCTATATCTTTCTTAACTTGCTTAATTTGATGCTTGCGCTCAATACGCTTTCTTATTTTCATTGTCAAGCTAATCTTTCCGTCAGGTTTAATTTCAGATACAGCGCATCGTATCTCATCCCCAATAGATAAAACTCTGGCAACATCGCCGTATTCTACTTTCGGAACAATTTGTGAAAAGTAAATAAGTCCATTTTGAGAGGGACTTATTTCTACGAAAGCACCAAAATCTTTTATATTGATAACTTTTGCTTTTTCAATTATATCACCTATTGTGTATTCCATAATTATTTTGTATTATATGGTTCAAGTAAATCATCCAACTTTACATCCAATAGTTTTGCTATTTCTATAAGTTGATCAAGCGAGGGTTGAGTTTTATTAGTTGACCAACGGGATATGGTCATTTCGGACTTACCAAGTTGTTCTGCAAGCCATCTGTTTTTGATTTGCTTTTCAGCCAATACAACTCTTAGCCGATTTGGATGAAATATTTTTGTCATACAAATATACGCATTTAACTTCACTGTACAAAAATACTCATTTTACATCAATTTTATGCTTTCTTCAGTCTATTTTTTATTGCCGCTACAAATTATTTTCAAGTAAATGCAGATAATTCAACGATAAAATTATACCTTTGCAATTAGTTGATTGACTTATTGAGAACAAGCAGAATGGTGAAGCTTGATGGTTTCTAAACCATTACCTATTCTCTTTTCATCTGATGATAACTTGTTGATTTACAACTATATTTTGTTTAGTGCAACATTTGGGAATGCTCCAAAAACATATCCACGATACGAGTAATCCGGATATTGGCGCTATAAGGTTGATCCGGAACCAGGCAACAAATACCCCGGACAATCAAATCAATCTCTACCCCCGCCTCGCTAGCGCGATAAAGCTCATCAATCATACGCTGGTCGTGCAGGCCGTTCATCTTTAATATAATCCGTCCTTTCCTGCCTTCCCGCGCATGCTCGATCTCCCGCTGGATCATACGAGTCAATTCCGAGACCATATTGAAGCGCGCCACTAGCAAATGACGGAAAGTAGGCTCACTCATACGTCCTTCCAAAACGGCGAATACTTTATTGATATCCGTAATAATCTCCGCGTTCGAAGTCAATAACGCCATATCCGAATAGACCTTTGCCGTCTTCTCATTGAAGTTCCCGGTACTCAAATAGGCGAAATCACGCCGTTTAAATCCCTCGGACGTATCCTTTCGAAGAATAACCGCGACCTTCGCGTGAACCTTCAGCCCCGGTATACTATAAATGATACGGATACCGGCTTGCTCCATACGCTCTGCCGTACTCATGTTATTCTCCTCGTCGAAGCGAGCTTTCAATTCTACGAATACCGTCACTTTCTTTCCATTCTGGGCCGCGCTGACCAATGTATTAATCACAGCCGAATTCTCAGCCACCCGGTACTGGGTGATCTTGATCTCATCAACCTTCGGATCAAAAGCGGCCTCCATCAAGAAACGGATCAGGTAATCGAACGACTCATAAGGGAAATGCAACAAGATATCCCGCTTCTTCACGGCCTTGAATACCGATCCTGTCTCATCGAGGAAAGGCACACGCATCGGCACCGGCGGATGTTGTTCCAAATGCTTTCCTGCCGGGTTGGGCAACTTCATCAAATCTTGCAAATTATTATACCGCCCGCCTAATACCAAATCTTCCGATGTGATACCAAAGGCATCGCAGACAAAAGACAGAAAATCATCCGGCATCGCCTGATCATACATAAAACGGCTCAAGGCCCCGATCTTGCGTTTTTTCACCTTCTTGCGGATGTTCTCCACGATATTCGCCCGGCTCTCATCATCCAGGAAAATATCAGCATCCCGGGAAATCTTGATGCTAAAGCAACCATCTATGACATAGCCGGGAAAGACATTCTGTAAATTTGCCCGGATAATATCATCGATAAACATGATATAGTATTTCCCGTCGTGCCGGGGCAACTCAATAAAACGGGGAACTTTCGCGTAAGGGATCTTCATCAACGCATAATAATACTCGGGAACGAAGCCCGGCTCGCTCATCCGTTTACTCCGCTTGATCATACGGATCACAAGGTAAAGCCGACGATCCCGGATGAAGGTACGTATATCACCAGCTTGAATCATGACAGGAGACAGGAATGGGAAAACCTCCTCGTTAAAGAAATTATGGACAAACTCCTCATGGAAAGGTTCCGGCTTCTCGTCTTGATATAAGTAAATATTCTGGCGATTCAGTTCCGGCAATATTTTCTCCGAGAAGATACGGTAATAATCCCGTTGCTGGCGATTAACCTCCCGCGTAATCGCAGCCAAGGTTTCTTCCGCCTCTGCCGCGCTCTCTTCCGAGTAATTCTTTTTCATGATTACCCCGCGGTGCTCAGCGACCCGGATCTCATAAAATTCCTCCAGATTCGAGGAATAAATAGAAAGGAACTTAATACGCTCATAGATAGGCAACGTATCATCTTCCGCTTCCAACAAGACACGGTAGTTAAACGACAACCAGCTTAAGTCTCGCTTGAAATATTGATATGAATTCTCCATAATATTCTTATCTTAGGCGTGTAAATATAGATACTTTCAAGCAATAAAAGAAATTGTTATGATTAAAGTTGGATTGCTATCAGATACCCATGCGTACTGGGATGATAAGTACGCCGAATATTTTAATGACCGCGATGAAATCTGGCATGCGGGCGATATAGGTTCCGATCTTCTGGCCGCTAAATTCGAGGCTTTGAAACCTTTCAGGGCCGTATACGGAAATATAGACGGACAAGCCCTCCGTTTGCAATATCCTAAAGTCGCACATTTCAAGGTAGAAGACGTGAACGTCATGATGACTCATATCGGAGGTTATCCGGGCCGTTACAATCCTGAGATACGCAAAGAATTATACGATACACGGCCGGATTTATTTATCTCCGGGCATTCGCATATCCTGAAAGTCATGTTCGACCGGGGCTTGAACTGTCTGCATATGAACCCGGGAGCCGCCGGAAAAAGTGGCTTTCATCAAGTACGTACCTTATTACGTTTTGTCATAGAAGGAAAGGCTATCAAAGATTTAGAGGTTATAGAGCTTGGTCACCGGGCATTATAAGATGATCAGTTACCGCAACAGAAACTCTCGGCGAAAAGGATCGTATTTTGCAAATAAGGGAACTCCTTCTCGAAATACTCGCTAAATACCCCGGAACTCAAGTTCTCCTCGATTTGCTTCGCGGTCCAAAGTTTTCCGCTACGGCGCTTACATTGCTCAAGTTGCTCCTCCGTACGCAAGCAGACAACATAGAGAGAAACCAAATGTTTCACTTTCTCATTCTCAAAAGTATAACGGATCAGGAAGCGTGGGGCAACCGATTTATCTTGCGCCAAGCTTCCAAGAGCCTCCTTGACCGTACTATCTATGCTATGCCTGAAAAGCACGTAACTATGAAACGGATAATCGATCGTATCCGGAGAGACAAACTCCTCCTTGCTCCGTTTCACAAGATATAACATACCATTATAAACAACCGCGATACGCACGATCGGATGATAGTATTTCTTCGGTAAAGAACGGCTTACCGAACGAGCGATACAACCGATCACTTTGCCTTTGTCACTCAATACGGGAATCCACATCTCCTTTTTCAGGCTACCTTGCATCAAGGACAAACGTATTTGCTCGTAAATAATGACCAATACCCCGATCACCAAGCCCAGTTCACGGTACAAGAAACGCTCGGTACGCATATTCTGCATTGTTTCCGGCAGGATACTATATAGCAAGATGATGAAAAGATGCAACGTATATAGGTTCTGCAGCAACTGAGAGAGAAAATAGAACTCGTTCAAGGTTGTACGAAGCAGGGTACGTTTAAATGTGGGCCGCTTCGAATCGCGTATACGCTGTATGACCGTTCTTCTCGTGAATCCCACGATCGCCAAAGCCACGACCAGCAATACCTCCGTGATAAGGGGAGAGTATATAAACAATACAGGCTCAAGCTTGAGACAAAGAAATATAGAATATAAGACCAAGGTACCCGCCGATGGCAAAAGCATAAACTGGTAGACCTTGTCCTTGCTCAACACCTGAAACAAGAAAATACAAACAAAACAAAAAGCAACCCCTATTATAAAGGATAATAAATAAGAAAAATAGTTGTCCAAAAACATGAACAACAACAACGGCAATAAACCTATCGCCTGATTATCTAGACCTTTCTTTACGCTGTTCATTCCTTCCCCCCTTTAGTCCACTTTTATATTAATAACAACAAAGATTGTCAAAAGTTCATGAATCATACATGCTTTTCCGCATGGTAAGACGAACGTACCAGAGGAGCGCTCTCTACTTTCTTAAAACCTTTGTCAACCGCTCGTTGTCTATAATATTCAAAGCGTTCGGGAGTAACATATTCTGAGACGGGAATATTCTTACGAGAGGGTTGTAAATATTGCCCGATTGTTAAAACGGAAGTCCCCGTTCGCAAAACGTCGTCCATCAACTCGAGTACCTCTTCCTCGGTCTCCCCCAGTCCGACCATGATACCGGTCTTCGCGACCACGCCCCGCTCGGCGATCCGTCGCAAGACGGACAAGCTCACGTCATACTTAGCGGCGCTACGCACTAGCGGGCTTATACGCCGTACGGTTTCCATATTATGGGAAATGATCTCGGGCGCCGCATCCACCACCCGGTCAACCAGCTCTAAGCGCCCTTGGAAATCCGGGATCAATACCTCCACGGTCGTTTGAGGATTCACCTCTTTGATCGCACGAATCGTATTCACCCAGTGAGAAGCCCCTAAGTCTGGAAGATCATCACGGTCTACGGACGTGACCACGGCATGCTTGAGATTCATCAAGCGGATACTCTCCGCGACATTCGCCGGTTCTTTAGGGTCTAACGGAAGAGGTTTGCCCGTAAGCGTATTGCAAAAACGACACGAGCGGGTACAAATCTCACCACCGATCATAAAAGTAGCTGTCCCCCGGCTCCAACATTCACCCATATTCGGACATTTGCCACTTGTGCATATCGTATGAAGACAATGAGATTCAACGATACTCTTCGTCCTCGTGAATTGCTCATTTCCTCCAAGCCGGATCTTCAACCAATCCGGCTTTCTCAAATGCTGCGCCATGTCTTACAAATTATCGAATAAATAATTGGCCATCTTCGTATATAAATGATAACGGGTGTTACCACCGTATATACTATGATTCCGATCCTTATAAACATGCATATCGAACTGCTTACCGGCTTGTACCAAGGCCTCGGCATATTCCATTGTCTGCATAAAATGAACATTATCATCGGCCGTACCATGGATCAGCAACAACTTGCCTTGCAAATCCTTCACCCGGCGTAACGGAGAGGTAACCGCATACCCCTCGAAATTCTCTTGCGGGGTACGCATGAAACGTTCCGTATAAACAGAATCGTAATATTTCCAGTCTGTCGGAGGAGCTACGGCGATACCCACCTTAAACGTTCCGTTTCCGGTACTCAAGGCCATCAACGTATTATACCCCCCGAAACTCCAGCCCCAGATAGCGATACGATCCTTATCGATATAAGGTAGCTCACCCAACGCTCGTGCGGCCTCAACCTGGTCTTTGGATTCCAATTCACCCATTCTCAAATAAGTACATTTGCGGAATGCCTCACCGCGGGCACCGGTTCCACGACCGTCCACACACACCACGATAATACCGTTCGACGCCAGATATTGCTCCCAATCAAAACTGTATTGATCGAGTACCTGTTGGGAGTTCGGGCCGCTATATTGTGTCATCATCACCGGATATTTCTTCGACGGGTCAAAGTCCGCGGGTTTTACAATCCAAGCGTTGAACTCGTAGTCCGAGGCCGTATGCACTTTCATAAATTCTTTCTTGGCGAAAGCATATTCTTTCAACTTATTCTTCAAGGCGGCGTTGTCTTGCAGGACACGTAGTTCCTTTTTGCTCTTCGTCTCATTCACCGTAATCTTCGCCGGTGTGTTCGCGTTGGAATAAGTATTTACGAAATAAGCGAAATTGTCGCTAAAGACCGCCTTGTTCATCCCCTCTTCCGTAGAGAGTTTAGTCTTCACGCCTTTAGCGTCGATCTTATAGATAGAACGACGGATCGGGCTTTCCTCGGCAGACTCGTAATAGAAAGTCTTCGTATTCTCATCCACGCCCAGAAACTTCGTGACATCCCAGTTCCCTTGGGTCACCTGGCGTTGCATAACACCCGTCGGGGAATATAAATAGATATGGGAATAACCATCTTGCTCGCTTACGTACGTAAACCCATTATCCAAGAATTGAATGGAAGACAACCATTCCGAATCCACGTAACACTTATTTTCCTCACGCAAGATCAAACGGAACACGCCGCTTTTCGGATTCGCGTAATACATATTGAACACATTCTGCTGACGATTCAATACCATGACCGCCAATTGATCCGGATTCCGAGTGAAAGTAATGCGAGGAATATAAAAATCGCCTTCTACCGGAACCTTCAACACTTTCGTGTCTTTAGTAACCACACTGTAAGAGTGCACGGATACCGTTGAGTTCTTCTGTCCGGCTTTTGGATACTTGTATTCGTAATACCCCGGATAAAGCCCCTCTCCATACATTTGCATAGAATATTCGGGAACCTCAGACTCATCAAAGCGAACAAAGGCCAGATACTCGCTATCGGGAGACCACGCCATTAGATTTGTCACGGCGAATTCCTCCTCATATACCCAGTCCGTGATACCATTCAGTATCTTATTCAACTCACCGTCCTTGGTAACCTGTACCTCCGTATCATAATCAAACTTTCGTATCCAAATATTATTATCCCGTACATAAGCGCACATACGGCCATCCGGCGAAAATGTCGGGATCATTTGCTTGCCCTTAGCATCAGAAATAGGTTTCACATAATTACGACGCACATCATAATCGTAAACCACCGCCTTGGTAGAGCGACGATAAATAGGCTCCGTTTCCCTCCAAACCAAGATATGATGCCCGGTACTGCTGATCGTATACCCATCAAAATCCGTAAAGGTACATTCACGAGCTTTACGGGCATAAAACAATGTATCCACAGGATTTCCCGTACGATAGGAATATTTAATGATCATACTTTTATCGGCGTTCATAGCTGTGTAGTGTTCTCCATCCGGCAGGGATCGCATCTCTCCGATAGCCGTCGTTTGACGAAATTTCCCATCGGTTATCTCTTTTAAGTCAACATGCTTGCTTCCGTTTTGTGCGGCCACACTCCCGAACACGGCCAACGAAAGCAATAAACCAAAACCTAATCGTTTCATTTATACTCTTATTATTTCTGTTTGAAGCGCAAAGTTAGCATAAAAAACGATACCACTAACAGAGATTCTCTATTTCCTCAGTACAACATGTAGGACAGCCATTTTTATAGCCCGAAAAATGCGACAGTACTTATTTACCCATAGAATATATACTGCAAGTGGCAAAGGAGATATACTTGCTTGGCCAAGTAAGTACTACTGCGTTTTCCGGTTACATAAGTCATGCACGCATTGATTTCTACCAGACAAAGCATAACTCCACTTAAAAAATAGCGACAACAGACCTTACTGGTCTATTATCGCCATTCTAACAATGAAATAACGGTTATCATGAACCATCTAGCTTTAAACTATCATAAATCATATAGTTATATCTTAATGTTTTACAACGACATTCAATGTCTGCGCATCTTCAGCCGCAGTCTTTACACGCAAAATATAAATACCATTCAACAAAGAAGAAACATCGATATTCAAATGAACAGCACTTTCATCTTGGCCTTTCACCGTGTTTTGATACACACAAGTTCCTGTACTACTATACAATCCAATACTATACGTCGAGGGCATGTTTAATATGGGGCGCTGCTCCGTAGCCTCCATAGCAAATGCTCCGTCTTGTAAAGTCTGCGTTTCTATATTTGGCGCAATCTGTACTTGCAATGTAGAACTTACCGGATTCTGTAAAACAGAAATGTTATAAGTACTTGATACATAAAGCCAGCCTATTACTTGCCATTCACCCCAACCGTAAGTATTGTGAGCACGAGCAGACAGATTACATGAGCGAGAAGTGCTTGAACGATATATTTTCACACTGGATTTATTTGAGTTTTGAGCGACAATAGACCAATCACTCGGATAGTCACTCTTCCACTCGTACTGATCAACATTGTAACGAGAATCACAAGAGACAGCGGCAGTAAATGACTGATCATTATCCTTTGTAAATGTTTGAACAGAGGGTTTAGGTGGTACTGTATTATACGTAGGATCCGGATATGTATAATATCTTAATCCCGATGAATTATAGGGACAGTCGTTTATTGAATGCTCAAAAAGCGGTGATTTTCCCCATTTAGATATCAAATATCCGCTTCGAGAAGATGTTACAGCTGAATGATCATCATTAGGAAAAGATACTTTACAGTATTTACCTGATGTATTAGTAGTTTGCACGAAGCTACCATCATTCCAAAACGCATCATCCCCTGGGGTATTAATCCAAACATAACTATGCCCTTCAGAACAATACCAAGCATAGGCATGGCAATTGTAAGCGCAAGTTGCTTCTCCTTTGAATACGATTCGGTTATTATAATAACTCAACCATTCATTTTTATATTCATTTTTTTTAGAACTACTTAGCTCTCCACTTGTTAATTGTAGCGCAGAAACCGCAGTACCTTTTGGGGTATAAATAGTAGTATTACTATATACTGCATTATCAGCAAAAGGTTGTATCGATCCATCTGCAATCAACAGGTCAATAGGATCACTATTTAATGCTTGGTTTGATTTTACAGTAGGATGCCCCAAGATCTTATTCATAAGAATCAAAGAAGATTGATAATCCGATGTAGAATATTCTACAGGATCTTCCATTTTTTGGTACAATTTCTTACGGGCCTCCCCCAACAAGTCCATACGATCAGTTTCACTCATTTTGTTGATAATCGCATCTTGAGCTAATAACAATTCGAAATAAGACCTCTTGAGAGACCAAGAAGTTTGATTGATCGCTTTGCTTTTAGGAGCCATCCTTGCTGCATCCATTTGCTTGTAGACAGATAACAACTCTATTGGTGCATCTGCCCGCTTCATCAATTCTTGCAACCCGTTAAAATTACGAATATTGATATCTATCCCGTCCTGTGGATTATTGAATGCTGTAAAATAAATCCAAGCAGGATAGTTCATGCAAGTGATAACCAAATCTGGAGTACTCATACCTACTAACAAATCTTCCGGAATCTGCATAGCAGAAAAACGATCTTTTTCAGTGACTAAATTACCCCATGCTTCCGTACCCGGTTTTACAGGAAAATCATAAACTTGTGCTTGTGATAAAACTGAAAGAACACAAGCAATAGCGACAAATAAAAAACTTTTCTTCATGGCATCATTATTTTACTGTGGCTTGTAAACCGCATGTTTATCCGTATCTTCTAAAAGCAATATTAGCTTATTAAGATCTTTCTCAAACGGATACGTTTTCAGATCATTCGTATTACTACTGTGAACAGGAACCAAACTAATAGAGTCCGCATTTACACGATACAAATATGGAACAATATAAGAAGGATCAAAATTCTCATAAATAAGAGTACCACTATCCTTCCATGATTTAGAATCGGAGAAATAGAGTTTCCCCTTAGGACCTACACCAACATCGTCACTACAACCGACAACACAAATGATTGTCATTAGAGCAACTAACTTAAAGAAAAATTTCATTTTCATAGGCTTTCACTTAAAAAATGGTTCAACATATATATAATTATCCCGATAATAATCCTAAAGCGTTTTTAGTAGCTTTGTAAAATAAAAAAATCAACAAAATTAAAACAGATCAACAAGGAATAAGGAACAAGGAATAAAGTCAAATACAGTATATCTATCTCATTAAAATTTATCAACAAGACAAATATACGAAAATATCAAAACACCAACAAAAAAATATTAAAAAAACAGGATTATACCCTTCTCAAAACACGTACGTGTTTTTGGAAAAAGTCGTACATGTTTTTCGGAAAACACGTACGTGTTTTTCAAAAGACTTCTCTTACCTTTGTCCTATGGAAAAAACAAGACGATATTACGAATACGGCGAGTTCCTTCGGGAACATTTCGGCCATAAGGTACAGAAGATCTCTATCAACGCAGGCTTCACCTGTCCGAATCGTGACGGATCTAAAGGATGGGGCGGCTGTACCTATTGTAATAACCAAACATTCAGTCCGGAATACTGCCATACGGAGAAAAGCGTTACCGAGCAATTAGAGGAAGGCGTACGCTTTTTTTCCCGCAAATATCCGGATATGCGGTATCTAGCCTACTTCCAAGCCTACACGAATACATACGACCGATCAGACGCTCTTATTCGCAAATATGAGGAAGCGCTCGCCTATCCCGGAGTGGAAGGATTGATCGTCGGCACTCGTCCGGATTGTATGCCGGAAGATTTATTGGATTATTTTGCGGAGCTTTCCCAGCGAAAATTCGTCATGATTGAATATGGATTGGAAAGTACGCTTGACAAGACTTTACTCCGCATAAACAGGGGGCATACCCATGAAGAATCGGAATCCGCTATCTGTCGCACGGCGGCAAAAGGCATTTACACCGGGGCGCATCTGATACTAGGGCTACCGGGAGAAAGCCGGGATGAGATATTGCGCCATGCGGATGTCTTGTCGCGCCTCCCGATCACGACACTTAAATTACACCAATTGCAACTCATCCGGAATACCCGCATGGCGAAAGAGTTCAAGGAAGATCCCTCGGATTTCCATTTATATACGGCCGACGAATATATCGAGTTGGTAATCGACTTTATAGAACGACTGAACCCCTCTATCGTAGTAGAGAGGTTCGTATCACAATCCCCCAAAGAGCTGCTGATCGCGCCGGATTGGGGTTTAAAGAACTTCGAATTTACCGCTAAGGTAAACAAGCGGATCGAGGAAAGAGATACACGGCAAGGACGACTATTTCAAATCTAAGGCGACATCACCATAAAAGGTAATGGACTGCTTATTTACAGGCGTCACGTTGATTGTAGCCGAGCCATTCGGATAGACTTCCACCCGAAACGTGTATATATCCTCTTTGGTCTTCACACGGAACTTGATCTCGGAACGGCCTTTCTTCTTCGAGGTTCGCTCTTTCTCTACCGCTACCTCTTTAAACATCAAGCCTTCTCCACCACCATAAGGAGCAGAATAAGCACGTCCAAAGTAAGGAAGATGGGAAAGTATCGAATCACCATGTATTTCTAACGAGTAAGGGGTAGTAAGATTGACAGATCTCCCGGCCATCGGTACGGCACGATCCACATCGATCTTAATACGACCGCTATCCACGACCTCCTTCACCGCCTTCTCTTTTTTCTCCTTCCGCTCTTGTTTGCTTTGAGCAAATAGGGATTGCCCCGTACAAAGCAGGACAATCCCTGAAAAAACAACTAACCTTTTCAATCTCATAACCTTAATAAACTAAACACACTACTAGTCAATCTATATAATAAAGACAATCTTCCGGAAGAATAGTTTAATCTAAAAAGGTCAAATTAAGGCTGTTTATATTTCATTAATCATATTAACGCAAATTATCCAAGATATAATCCTGTACGGTAAAATCTTTCCGTACAGCCGTATCACCGGGAACACGCTCGCTTGTCGTTATCGCTAAATTCTCTCCCCCTAAGACCTGGCGGGTCAAGAAACTCATGATATCGTATTGATTCCGGGAGAGAGGAAGCCCGGAAATCTCGTGCCCCGCGTTCTCCACCTTATAAAAATAATAAGAGGCTTGAAGATTTTCCAGACTTCTCGCGATGGAAGACGATCCCCATAAACCTCCGAGATTCTCCATAGCGGCTTGCTCAAAAGGAACGGTCTTGTCCGCATCGCCATGGAATAGCATAATCGGGCAAGGCATCTTTCCCCAACGCGGAGGAACTCGATCGGAGACAGCACCGGCATACGAGATCACGCCGGCATAATTGAAACCCGCCGGTAACCTTTTCGCCAACTCATGCCCGTTGCATAAATCATACTCTGCCTGCAATACCGTAATCGCCCCGGCACTCGATCCGCTCGCTACGATCCGCTTCACATCAATGTTCCAATCTTGGCTTTGGTTGATCACGAAACCGGTAGCGTCATAAAAATCCTCGACCGCCGTATCAATCGCATACTGTAAGGCCGCGACAAAATCCTCCGGAGAGGATATTTCGGACGTATCCAGATTCTTCAAAGCTGTACGGTAATCCGTAGAAACCACCACGAATCCATTCCGGGCGAGGAACTCGAAATAGGGAATATATTCTTTATCGGACTTATCTCCCCCTTTAAACCCTCCGCCAAAAGCGAAAATCATCACAGGCTTTTCAGAGGAGTCCGACATAGAGGATAACTCATACTTGTCTAACGACAATGTATCTGTCCCTTTTATAGAGAATACGAAGTTCTCTTTTCGCACTTCCACATCCGCCACGGGCCTAGGCCGCGTACAAGCGAATGAGCAGACGATCCATAAAGTAAATAACGAATACACCCAATTTCTGTTCATCTTATTTTTGTATTAAAGGTTACTTTGTCCCTTCTTTCAAGCCATCCAAGAACTTATCCGCTTTCTTGGCAGCGTCTCTTACGCCCGCTTTCATTTTTAATCCGGCGTATGCGGCCTGCAATTTGATGATTTCCGCTTTCTCTTCCGCGCTCAGCTCTTCCTCGAACTTCGCGTAAAGATCCGTGGAAAGATCCGAGAATTTCCGATCCGCTTTCTTCCAGTCCTTATCGGTATAACCGGCGGCCTTCATCTCCACCTCATCCACAAAATCGCAAAACTCTTTCACGTATGAATCTTTTGATTGGCAAGCGCTCAAGGCGAACATTACCAACAACATGAACAGTACATTCTTCATCTCCATTAAAAAATTAAAACGTTATACAACACAAATATATGCAAAAAGGTTAAACCCTTGTATATGTCGTATAACTTTACGTAATTTGCCTCCCTATTTTCTTAATCAGATTAATAAATTTATGGAGAAAAAACATCAGTACCAAGGATTAACCAAACAAGAAGTAGAAGAGAGCAGACGTCTCCATGGCGAGAATGTGCTTACCCCTCCAGAGAAAGCCTCGCTATGGAGCCAGTTCTTAGAGAAATTCGAGGACCCTATCATCCGTATATTATTGGTGGCATGGCTTTTGTCTATGATAATCGCCGGAGTACATTGCTGGGGACCGGAGGCGAAAGGGTTCACGGCATTCCTAGAACCGATCGGTATCTTTTTTGCCATCATGCTTGCCAGTTGCGTGGGCTTTTTCTTCGAGGTGAAAGCAAATAAAGCTTTTGATATATTAAATACGGTCAATGATGATATTTTAGTGAAAGTGATCCGCGACGGAAATATTTGCCAGATACCGAAGAAAGAGGTTGTCGTAGGCGATATCGTTGTTTTAGAAACCGGTGAGGAAGTTCCGGCCGACGGACATTTGCTAGAGGCTATCTCTTTACAGATCAACGAATCCACCTTGACCGGAGAACCGATTATCAGCAAGACAACGAATGAGGAGGATTTCGACATGGAAGCAACTTATCCCTCCAACGTGGTCATGCGAGGAACAACAGTCGTAGACGGACATGGCGTAATGCAAGTCGAGAAAGTCGGTGACGCTACCGGATACGGCAAGGTATACGAAGGCTCACAAATCGAGAGCGATGTAGAGACCCCTCTACAGATACAGTTGAAAGGTTTGGCAAACGTGATCAGCAAAGCCGGGTATACGATAGCCGGAGTGACGTTCATCGCCTTGACCGCGAAATTCTTTTTATCGGATAGTTTCCCCGGGATGCCGATGATGGATATTATCGCCCATATCCTCAACTACTTTATGGTAGCGGTTACATTGATCGTGGTATCCGTTCCGGAAGGATTGCCGATGAGCGTCACGCTAAGTCTGGCCCTCAGCATGAACCGTATGTTGAAGACGAACAATCTTGTCCGGAAAATGCATGCCTGCGAGACCATGGGAGCTACTACCGTAATTTGCACGGACAAGACCGGAACGTTGACGCAGAACCAAATGCAGGTCTACCAAACGAATTTCTATAACCTGAAAGACCAAAAACTTGGAGACGATGAGTTAAGTAACCTGATCAAGGAAGGTATCTCCGCGAACTCTACGGCATACCTAGACTTCTCGGAAGAAAAGGTAAAAACCCTTGGAAATCCGACGGAAGCCGCCCTTTTACTCTGGCTGAACGGACAACACCAGAATTATCTGGAATTAAGAGAGAACGCTACGATCCTGGATCAATTGACCTTCTCCACAGAACGAAAATATATGGCTACGATCGTACAATCACCGTTGCTCGGCAAAAAGGTGCTTTATGTGAAAGGAGCCCCCGAAATCGTACTGGCCAATAGTAACCGGGTGGCGATAGAAGGAACCTACAAACCGGTAACGGAATGTAAGGCGGGTATTGAGAAGCAGTTATTGGATTATCAAAATCAAGCGATGCGTACGCTTGGCTTCGCTTATCAAATCATTGAGGATGGAAAGGACGAGACGTTCTTCATGGAAGGTCGTTTGCATCATACGGATTTAACATATCTGGGTATCGTAGCGATCTCCGATCCGGTGCGTGCGGATGTGCCACCCGCCGTTCAAAGTTGCTTGGACGCAGGCATCAACGTGAAAATCGTCACCGGAGATACACCGGGTACGGCTAAAGAGATCGGACGGCAAATCGGTACGTGGAAGGCAGATGATACCGACAGGAATATTATCACGGGACCTGCGTTCGAGGCGCTTAGCGACCAAGAAGCCTTGGATCGTGTATTAGACTTGAAGATCATGTGCCGCGCCCGTCCTACGGACAAGCAGCGCTTGGTACAATTGTTGCAGCAAAAAGGGGCCGTTGTAGCGGTTACCGGCGACGGCACAAACGATGCCCCCGCCTTGAAAGCGGCGCAAGTGGGGCTTTCCATGGGTGATGGCACGTCTGTCGCCAAGGAAGCCAGCGACATCACGATTATCGACAACTCGTTCAGTAGCATCACCCGTGCGGTGATGTGGGGACGTTCCTTGTACCGGAATATCCAGAAATTTCTGTTATTCCAACTGACTATCAATGTAGCCGCTTGCTTGATCGTATTATTGGGATCTTTATTAGGTACGGAATCGCCTTTGACTATCACGCAGATGCTATGGGTAAACTTGATCATGGATACATTCGCTGCCGGAGCCTTGGCCTCTCTCCCACCCAATGAGCGAGTGATGCAGGACAAACCTCGCCGTAGCGGTAAAGATGGAGATTTCATCATCACCCGTGCCATGGCTTACAATATTTTCGGTGTCGGATTTGCGTTTGTCGTAATCTTGATGGGCTTGTTATTCTACTTCCATGCGCAAGAGGGTTTAACACCTCACGATTTATCATGGTTCTTCAGTTTCTTCGTGATGCTACAGTTCTGGAATATGTTTAACGCGAAAGCTTTTATGGAAGGACGTTCCGCATTCGCTAATTTAAAGGATAGCAAAAGCTTCTTGCTCGTCGCTTTACTGATTTTGATCGGTCAATATCTGATCGTCACGTTCGGAGGCGAGATGTTCAGCGTAATACCTTTGTCCTTGAAAGACTGGGCGATCATCATCGGTTCTTCTTCGCTGGTTTTATGGATCGGAGAGTTATTCCGATTATTTAAAAGGTAAATATCGGGAATCTTCCACAACGTGGACCTATCGTGCAATTTGTAGAGACGGGGCGTGCCCCGTCTCATCCCAGCAAAATAGTAACTTAAAATACCTTCATTTGGTGGGAGACGGGGCACGCCCCGTCTCTACAACTAGATATGATATTCCCTGCGAGAAATTATAGTTTCTGGCAGGGGTAATTTTAAGGGAGTATGATATATGGAAATCTTCACTCTACCTTATCTAAGGTAAAGGTGAATATTAAAGTTGAACCTCCGGGAATGCCGCTATAATCACTATTTCCATAACCTAACGAAGCCGGAATGATTGCCTCTACAGTCTCATCCAAACGGATATTCAATAAAACACCACTTAAACCGGGGATAATACCATTCATGGAAAAACTTGAATTTTCCACTTTCTCTTGAAAGACCTGCCCATCGATGAACTTTCCTTCCAGATCAAGCAAATAGACCACGGAAGTCAGCGAAGGTTTTGTCTGCCAATCATTCTCCTTTTTAAGGATCCTGTATAGGGCGGTATCACTTCCTATAACCACTTGTTTATATCTTAATTCACCATTCTCGTCTTTCTCCGCTTTCTTTTCCCAGATATATTCTTTGTTTTTAGTGATATAAGCCAATTGCTCTTCCGAGAACTGAATCTCGTCATCATCTCCACAAGAAGTAAATCCCATCACTACGATCATTAGAAATGACCATACATACATTGAAAGTGCCTTCATTCCGAATTCTATAATAAATTACATTATGATTATTCTTGATCTCCGAGGCGCGAATATACAAATCCATTTTGTTATATCAACTAACTTTCCGTTCTTTGCATAAACATAATAGTAACCAACTAATACAATATGAGACTAAACAAACTAATAGCGATCGCCGCGGTCAGCCTTCTGTCGGGAGGTATAAGCATGGCGCAAAAAGCGTTGAATATCGAGGATATCGTAGCCGGCAACGTCATACAGACGAAAGGCTTCGGAAGCATGACTTGGCTGAAAGACGGAGAACGTTACAGCCGCTTGGAAAATAACAAACAAACCGGAGGTACGGATATCGTTGCCTATAAAGCAAAAGACAATTCCCGCGAAGTCATTATCCCTTCATCCATGTTGACAGACAAATCCACGGGAAAACCTATCCCCGTACGCAGTATCTCTTGGAGCGCAGATAATGAGAAAGTCTTGATTTATAACAACACCCAACGGGTATGGCGTTATGACACACGGGGCGACTACTGGGTATTAAACCTAAAAGACGGCGCTTTACGCCAACTGGGAAAGGGAATGCCGGAATCTTCCATGATGTTCGCGAAATTCTCTCCGGACGGTACGCGGGTAGCCTATGTTTCCAACAATAATATATATGTAGAAGATATAGACTCCGGAAAAATCGTCCAGCTAACAGAAGACGGAAGCGATACGATAGTCAACGGAACCTTCGATTGGGTATACGAGGAGGAATTCAGTTGTCGGGACGGTTTTCGCTGGAGCCCGGACGGAAAGTATATCGCCTATTGGCAAAGCGACACGAAAGGGACAGGAGTATTCGACATTATTAATAATGTAGACTCCATCTACGCAAAAGTAATCCATTTCCCATATCCCAAGGCAGGGAGCACCAATTCTGCCGTAAAAGTCGGCTATGTATCCTCTGCCGGAGGAAGCACCACTTGGATCGCCATCCCCGGAGACCCCCGGAATAATTACCTGCCCCGTATGGAATTTATCCCCGGAAGCGACGAATTGTTCATACAGCAACTAAACCGTCCGCAAAATACCAATAAAGTATGGATCGCCAAGATATCCGACAACTCGCTGAGCAATATCTTCACCGATACGGATGCCGCGTGGCTAGACACGAACGATCATATACAATGGCTGAAAGACAACCGCTATTTCACGTGGGAAAGCGAGCGTAGCGGCTGGAGGCATTTATACCGGATAAGCCGCGACGGGAAAGAGATACAGCCGATCACCCAAGGAAACTTCGATTATATCTCGCCAGTAGGGACCGACCTGCGAAAGGGCTGGGTCTATTTCATCGCCTCCCCGGATAATTTCACCCAACGTTACTTATACCGGGCCGAATTATTCGGCGACGGGAAAGTGGAACGTGTAAGCCCCATGGAGCAATCCGGACAGCACCGTTACAATATGTCGCCCACCGGCAAATGGGCCATACACACGTATAGCAACGCCTCTACCCCATCCGTTATCGACATGGTCTCTTTCCCGAAACACCAATCCGTACGCATGCTGGAAGACAATGCCCAAGCCAAAGAGCAATACGCCGCCTTAGGATTAAACCCGAAAGAGTTTATCAAAGTCAAATCCGGCGATCTTACCTTAGACGCCTGGATGATAAAGCCCGTCAATTTCGATGCCTCCAAGAAATACCCGGTTATCATAGAGGTATACGGCGAACCGGCGAACGCCACCGTACAAGACGTATGGGGTAACGGAGATTTGTGGCAGCAATATATGGCGAACCAAGGTTATATCGTGGTAAGTATCGAGAACCGGGGAGCGAATGCTCCCCGCGGACGCGAATGGCGTAAATGCATTTACGGGGAAGTGGGTACTTTCGCCGCCGAGGATCAAAGCAGGGGAATATTGGATATGGCCCGTCAATATCCTTTCATCGATACCAGCCGGATCGGTATCACCGGATGGAGCGGCGGAGGCAGCCAAACCCTGAACTGCATGTTTCGTTACCCGAAGATATTCCATACCGGTATAGCGATCGCTTTTGTCGCCGACCAACGCCTATACGACACGATCTATCAAGAACGCTATATGAATACCCCGCAGAATAATCCGGATGGTTACCGAAAAGGTTCCCCGATTACGTATGCCGAAGGGCTGGAAGGCAACCTGTTGCTTATCCACGGTACGGGAGATGACAACGTACATTACCAGAATTGCGAGATGCTGGTAAACAAGTTGATCAAGAACGGGAAGATGTTCACGCAAATCAGTTACCCGATGCGCAGCCACAGCATCAACGAAGGGGAAGGAACGACTCTTCACCTACGAAAGACGATGGCTAAATACTGGCTGGATCATCTTCCGGCCGGAGGAAAATAAAACGGTCTGAATCTGTAAATAGTTAAAAACGATCCCCCACGAAACAAATCGCGGGGGATTTTTTGTTATAAGTCCAAACGTCACTAATAAAATAAATAATGGTAATGAAAAAGTATTTTATCGCAGTAGCGGCTATGGCATTTTTGGCCGCATGTAGCGGGAAACAAGCCCAGAAGGAGGTACCCGTAGAAGTAGAGGAAGAAGAATTCGCCATAATGTCGGCGGCTCCGGACGCTCCGTCTTTGCCACTGATCCACTCTGTCAAGGCGGCCAAATCGACAAAGCCCGTGAATATGAGAGACTCCTTGAAAGTAGATCCTAAAAAGGGCCCGGTTATCCAGAAAAAATACAAAGGAACCGTAACTTCTCCGGATAGTGTTCTCGTGGATTATGACTTGACCTTGTATTATCAACAAGACAATGCCGATGAGGAAGGCGTGTTTGAGCTGGATGCCCTTTATACCGTACCGGAAACAGCAGCCTCAAATGCCGGGACAGCCTCCAAAACCCCTCAGAAAGCCATTACAACCGGTAAGCAAAAGGTAAAACGCGGAACACCCAACGACGCTAGCGCGGTAATCTACGAGCTGATCCCCAATGATGGCGAGCCGGTTATTTACTTCCAAGTAGAAGGAGACAACCTAACCTTGATGAACGAAGCCTTGCAAAAGGCGGCGGCAGACCTTAACTACACGCTAAAACTTGTTCAATAAAATATAGGCAGCACATCTTTGTATATATAAATCACCCCGATAGTCTTACCGGATCGCCGGAAGCTATCGGGGTTTAATCTTTATTTAAACCATTCTTTACGAACAGATTATTTAATTCCTAACTTAGCTTTGATAGCTTTAGGGATGGCATCTTTATGAACCACGATGTTCATGGTCTTATAACGGACGAATGCCTTGGAAGCATACCAAATACCGTTGTACTTATTGTTGGTTCCCCAAGAGTTCTTCACCATATAATACTCATTGCCTTCCTGGTCTTTGGCGATACCGAAGATTTGCATGCCATGATCATCGGTTGTCTCATAGTTGTCGTAAGCCAACTGGCGCTCTTCTTGCGTACACCATTTTTGAGGTTGCGGTTTCGTGTTCAGCTTCTTTTCCTCCGGTTTCAATTTCAACCAATGAGCCATATCGGAGCCACTCAACTCTTGTACCTTCTCATCATCGGGCATAACGGCTACTCCGTCGCGGGTAAAACCAGATTCGCTCACGTCCGATCCCCAAGCGATCGTATAACCCGTATTAATCGCATTATCAAAAACTTCCATAAACTCATCTAACGGCAAGTTGTACGACATACTATGACGCCAGTTATCTTGAATCTCTAGCGAGAACTGGGTATAGAACGGATGATGCGTATAAGAAGTCAACGATACATAATCTGAGGCCTTCAAACCTGTAGACTCAAAGAATGACTTCGGCGTATATTCCTTTCCCTTATAAGTGAATTTCTCCGGACACTTACCCAAATAGATTTGATGTACGGCCGCAACAGCCTTCTTCCATAACATCGCGTTATTCTCGTCAGACTGCAATTTGCGTAATTTTCCTTTAGCGATAGCGGCTACCATAGCGTCCGTCAAGGCCGAAAGCTCGGTATGGTTACTCAACGTGTCGGAATACATCACGCCCGGACGCATCACCTCCTCCGGAACCAAGCCGAACTTTTCCATTCCATAGATCGCGTCATAAAAAGACCCGCCTTGCGAGAATGAAACATCTCCGTGGGTACGCACGGCGGCATCGGCACGATCCATATAGGTGTTATATACCGTAAACATCTCGGATAAGTCATATTCGCCCTTTCCCATACGAAGCAATTCCGACTCCAAGAAAGCGTTCGAGGAATAACACCAGCATGTACCCGCACGATTTTGGTTCTTAACCGACGTAATCGGGTTCTCCTTCACGGTCGTGAATACGAATCCCTCCTCGCTCTCTTTCTTCTCCGTGTCTTGCGCCTGGATCGTCGCAGACATAGCCAGAGCCAATAGCATGCTTGAAACTAAAACAGTCTTTTTCATGTAATTTTATATATTTATATTAGTATTAAGTTCATATTGTCCGCAAATGTAAGTTTTTTATCCTTAGCTTGCTCTATAAAGTCTTACGTATTTGAGATATTTTGTCTAAGTTTGCCCCCTCAGAAAACATAACATATAACTAATTATCGCAAAATGAGAATATCTATTATCGGTTCGGGTAATATCGGCGGGGCGATCGCCCGCGGCTTAGCGAAAGGGAGCATGTTCAAGGCCTCAGATATCACTTGTACCGCCCAATCGGATGAGACTTTGGATAAAATGAGAAAGATCAATCCGGACTTTATCTTGACCCACGACAACGTAGAAGCCGCACGAAACGCCGATATCATCATAATCGCCGTCAAGCCTTGGCGTGTAGAAATGATTATAGATGAGATTAAGCCGGTGCTGGATTTCGAGAAGCAGATAATCGTATCGGTCGCGGCTGGCGTAACTTTCGACTTGCTAAATACTTACCTGACCAAGAATACGGACTTCGATTGCCTGGCTACCCCTACGATCTTCCGTATCATGCCCAATACGGCTATCGAGGTGATGAGCAGCATGACTTTCGTATCTGCCCGCAATGCCTCCCAAGAGCAAACAGACCTAATCATCCATGTCTTCAATGAGCTAGGCAACGCCATGCTGGTAGAAGAACGATTGATGGGAGCGGGAACAGCGCTGGCTTCCAGCGGTATCGCCTTTGCCCTGCGCTATATCCGCGCGGCGATAGAAGGCGGTGTAGAGTTGGGGTTCTATCCGAAACAAGCGCAAGAGATCGTGGTACATACCGTGAAAGGTGCCGTAGACTTATTGTTGGAGAATAAGAGTAATCCGGAAATGGAAATCGATAAGGTAACGACTCCGGGGGGTATCACCATCAAGGGATTGAACGAGATGGAGCTTTCCGGTTTCACTTCCTCCGTGATCCGGGGATTGAAGGCCAGCAAATAACGCCTCCCCCGACATTCTCCGGGCTTTATATCACATGGACAGGCGCAGAGTAACGCAGATATATTCATCGATAACAAAATAAATCTGCGTTCATCTGCGTATCTTGATCCGTCCGCGTCCGGTTTATTTGTTCTTACGCCTCGCCATCTCAGTCTCCAGCATCCGGAGCTCCCGGCTGGTTTGCCCTGCGACAGAGGTATTTTCTTCCGCACGCCGGATCAAATACGGCAGCACATCGTTTACCGAGGCGTAAGGAACGTACTTGGTCACATTATATCCCGCATGGGCAAGATTGAAAGAGATGTTATCACTCATCCCCAATAGCTGGGCGAAGAAGATACGGGAGTCGTCGCGGGCGATGCCTTTCTCATCCATCAATTTCGCCAATTTATAATTACTCTCCTCATTATGAGTCCCCATAAACATCTCGAAACGATCTAAGTGATCCATGGTAAAACGAACCGCCGCATCAAAATTCTCGTCCGTTGCCTGCTTGTCCTTACAAATCGGGTCGGGATAGCCTAACGCCGCCGCACGAGCACGTTCCGCTTCCATATAAGCCCCTCGCACGAATTTCACGCCGGCGACATACTCTTTCGCCACGGCATCATCGTAGATACGACGCAGATAAGACATCCGGTCGTGACGATACATTTGCAAGGTGGCGAATACGATCGCACGTTTCTTGTTGAACTTACGCATCGCCTCATCGGTCAATGCGTCGATGGCATCTTGGAAACAGTAATCCTCCGCATCCACCAAAATACGCACATCGTTATCGTAAGCCCGCTTGCAAAGCGCCATGAACCGCTCGCGGAACTCACGGAAATGCCGGACATCGTCTATCGTAAGCTCCTCCCGTCTCTCGGAAGCCTTGGCCAGCAGCTCGTCGGTCGTGATCGTAGATGGCTTGAACACGGCATAGGCCAGGTTCGCGTTGCCTTTCGCGAAATCTATCGAACGCAAGGTTTCCTCGAAAGTCGCTTGTATACCTTCGGGGGTTTGCTCGCTCTCCGCCGAATAATCGAGTGTCGATCTCACGTTATATTTCATCAAATGGTTGATGGCGGCCGAGCAGTCTCGCAAGGTCTCTCCCCCTACGAACTGTTTATACAAGGTAGGTTTCACCGCCCACGCCAATGGAAAACGTATTTTCAAGGCCACAGTCGCTGCGACCTTAGCGCATTTCACCAACCAAGGATATTTTATCGTATTAAAAAGCCAATAAGCATTTTGTAGTTCGCCCCGTGATTTTGACGAGAAAGCGATCTCGGTATTATTAAAGTCTAACATATCGTATTTAGATTAAGGTAACATCTTATCGTGGAGGCGAGACGTGCCCCGCCTCCATTACAATCAGTTGGTATTTCTTAATTATGTATGAAAACTATCTCTCTCCCAAGAACGGATAACCGTAACTCGTCGGAGGAACCAAGCACTCCTTGATGCAACGAGGATTTGTCCAACGGATCAAGTTCAACGGGCCACCGGCCTTATCATTCGTCCCGGACGCACGAGAGCCGCCGAACGGTTGCTGGGCGATTACGGCGCCGGTCGGTTTATCATTGATATAGAAATTACCAGCCGAATAGCGCAAGGTATTGAATGCCTTATCGATCGCATAACGATCGCGGGCAAAAATAGAACCTGTCAACCCATAAGGGGAAGTACGGTCGCAGAGTTCCAAAGTCTCCTCATATTTAGCGTCGTCATATACGTAGATCGTGATCACCGGCCCGAAAATTTCCTCAACCATGCTCTTGAACATAGGATCTGTAGTCTGGATAACCGTAGGTTCCACGAAATAACCCACGGACTTATCTCCGTTACCGCCAAAGATAACCTCAGCATCCGGAGACTGTTTCGCGTAATTGATATAGCCCATGATATTGTCGAAAGAGGCTTCATCGATCACGGCGTTGATAAAGTTCGTGAAATCCCGCACGTCACCCATCTTGATCTCTTTCAGCATATCGCCTACGTAATCTTTCACCTCTTTCCAGAGAGAAGCCGGGATATAGGCTCGGGAGCCGGCCGAACACTTCTGCCCTTGATACTCGAACGCGCCACGTACGATAGCGGTAGCCACGTCTAACGCCGGAGCGGAAGGATGGGCGAAAATAAAGTTCTTACCGCCCGTCTCGCCTACGATTTTCGGATAGGATTTATAATGGCCCAAGTTCTCACCGATCTGGCGCCACAAGGTATTGAACGTAGAGGTAGAACCCGTAAAATGGAATCCCGCCAAATCGCGGCTGCTTGTAATCACCTTGCCGATCACGCTGCCTTGTCCCGGGATGAAATTCACTACGCCATCGGGCAAACCGGCCTCTTGGAAGACCTTCATCAAGAAATAGTTCGAATGGATCGCCGTAGTAGATGGTTTCCATACCGCTACGTTACCCATCATAGCCGGAGCCATATTTAAGTTGGAAGCGATCGAGGTAAAGTTAAACGGCGTGAGCGAGAACACGAATCCCTCCAAGGCCCGGTATTCCATCCGATTCAATATCCCCGTCTCAGAATAGGGTTGGTCGGCATATACCTGGCTGGCATAGAAGGTGCTGAAACGCAAGAAATCGATCAATTCGCAAGGAGCGTCGATCTCTGCCTGAAACGGGTTCTTGCTCTGTCCCAACATAACCGAGGCATTCAATATATAACGGTATTTCGTAGCCAACAGCTCGGCTACACGAAGCATAACGGACGCACGTTCCACCCACGGAAGCTCAGACCATTCTTTATGCGCTTTCATGGCGGCATCGATCGCCATTTGCACTTCCTTCTCGCCCGCCTTATGATAGATTGCCAACACATGATGATGGTCATGGGGCATAACCACCTTTCCGGTATTACCCGTACGGATCTCTTTTCCGCCAATTACCAAAGGAATATCCCATTCCTCGGAACTAATTTGCGCCAACGCTTCCTTTAAGGATGCTTTTTCACTTGATCCGGGGGCATATGCCTTTACCGGCTCATTTATGGGCTTAGGAAATTTAAAAATAGCATTATCCATAATACTTCAGATTTTTTAATGGTTATTCAATGAAACTTTATGCTGTAAACATAGCGAAATTATTTTAATACAGAGGCGTATAAACGTTAATATATATCAACCAAAGGCAAGCTCTTTTTACGGTCGAAACAATGATCTAAAAGGACTCCACCGAAAACAATCCGCGAAGGTTACTTGTTACATTTACCGAATTAATCATCTTAAAGAAATAAAATTATGGCAATTAAAAGAGTTTGGATCGAAGAGGACTGCATCGCCTGCGGCACCTGCGAGGGTATTTGCCCGGAAGTATTCACGGTTACAGATCGTTCACGTGTAAATGAAGGTATTAATTTCGATGACTTCGAAGCGGGTATCAAAGAGGCTGCCGAAAGCTGTCCGGTCGAGGTTATCAAATACGAATAGGCAGACTCCGCTTTTCTCTCCCGGATAAAATCTCAGAATCATTGCGCGATCTATAATAAGACCTTACCTTTGCGGAGGTAAGGTTAAATACATCATACTTTACGGAAAAAGAATGAATCAAATGAATCAAATGAATCAAATGAATCAAATGAATCAAATGAATCAAATATAGAAAGTAAAATGAGAAAATTAGTATTACTGAGTTTTGTTATTGTCGCCTCTTTGCAATTTTGCGGGGCGCAATCATTGGAAAAGATGCAATGGTTCAACGAGCCGGAACAGTGGGAGATTAAAGGCAAGTCACTCTCTATGCAGGTCACTCCCCAAAGCGATTACTGGAGAATTTCCCACTATGGGTTTACGGTAGACGACGCTCCTTTTTATTATGCCACTTACGGGGGAGAATTCGAGGTGAAAGTCAAGATCACCGGCGATTACAAGCAACGTTTCGACCAAGCCGGCCTGATGCTCCGCATCAATCATGAGAATTACATAAAAGCCGGTATCGAGTTCGTGGATGGTAAATACAATCTGAGCGCAGTCGTTACGCATAAAACGTCGGACTGGAGCGTTATCACCTTAGACAAAGCGATCCCCTATGTATGGATAAAAGCGGTCAGGAGATTGGACGCCGTGGAGATCTTCTACTCATTCGACGATAAAGAATATACCCTTATGCGTAATGCCTGGCTACAAGACAATATCCCCGTGCAAGTCGGGCTTATGGCCGCTTGTCCCGACGGGAAAGGATTCAACGTGACATTCGAGCATTTCAAAGTAAAACATCTCCCGGATCAACGCCGATTGGAATGGCTAAAGAAAAACGCCGAATAAACACCAATACCAATCGAAATTCCCCCTGTATCCTACAATCAGAATTCCCTTGGGAACTACAACCAGAAATTCCTTCGGAACATACGATTGGAATCTCCGTGGGAACTACAAACGGAATTTTCTTCGGAACTTACGGTTGGAACTTCCTTTGGGAACTACAAACGGAATTTTCTTCGGAACTTACGATTGGAATCTCCGTGGGAACTACAATCGGAATTTTCTTTGGAACTTACAATTGGAATCTCCTTTGGGAACTACAACCGGAATTTTCTTCGGAACTTACGATTGGAATCTCCGTGGGAACTACAGCCGGAATTTCCTTACGGAACATACGATTGGAATCTCCGTGGGAAACTACAACCGGAATTTTCTTCGGAACTTACAATTGGAATCTCCGTGGGAAACTACAACCGGAATTTTCTTCGGAACATACGATTGGAACTTCCTTTGGGAACTACAACCGGAATTTTCTTCGGAACTTACGATTGGAATCTCCTTGGGAACTACAACCGGAATTTACTTACGGAACATACGATTGGAATCTTCGTGGGAAACTACAACCGGAATTTACTTCGGAACATACGATCGGAATCTCCTTTGGGAACTACAAACGGAATTTACTTCGGAACTTACAATTGAAATCTCCATTGAAACTACAACCAGAATTTACTTCGGAACATACGATTGGAATCTCCATTGGAACTACAATCGGAATTTCCATTGGAACTACAATCGTAAACATCATCTTGTAGAGACGGGGCGTGCCCCGTCTCATCCCCTCCAAATAGTAATTCCCAAATACAATTATCCAATGGAAAACGCACCACTCCACCTCCCTACAAATCGCACATAAAGTAAGTCCACCCCCCACTATCCTATCCATTTGTTTAAACCAAGGTCATAAAGCTAACACGTCTCTTTTCCAAAGAAACCTAACCAGATATAATAAATAGGCAAAAAACGCATTCTACAGTCGATTTCCTCCTAAAACCTCCTGTTTTATCATGCAACCAATAACATGAAGCAACACGTACGGTCGCATTTACCAATACAATAGGAGGCGTAAGGCGATACATCCGGTCCCATCGGGCGACGCAACCGTATGTAAACGCTCTCCGATCCGGATAAAAACAAGGTTTAAACCCTATAAATAGGAACTAAAATGAATTAATTCAGCTAGAACAAACACCCCTTTTCCGCTAATAGACAAAGGAACAACAAGTTGCCAATATTTATCCTCGTTTTCAGAAGCAAGACGTACATCGGGCCGAAATACCCTGCTCCCCGGCACTTTAGTTTACAAAATGACAAAATGATAATCGACCGTACAGGCACGACAAACCACCATCCCCTCCTCATTTAAATGTAACGCAGATCATTAATACCTCCACCCCTCTCGAAGCACACCTATTAATTAGAAAAGAAAACAAGGGTATTCACCTTCTTTTTGCTTTTTATTTCTATCTTTGGAGCGACATAATACAATAACTTCAGCAAAATGAACGAACAGATACAACAAATCGCGGCACGACTGGCCGGACTACGAGACGCGTTGGAGATCGCGCCGGAAGAAATGGCAAAGGTCTGCAACCTCACGACCGAGCAATACTTGCTGCTGGAAAGCGGCACGGTAGACATCTCCGTCAGCGTATTGCACCAGATCTCGCAAGCCTATGGAGTAGAATTAACCACGTTAATGTTTGGCGATGAGCCTAAGATGAGTACTTACTTTATTACCCGCAAGGGAAAAGGTGTAGCCGTAGAGCGCACGAAAGCTTATAAGTACCAATCATTGGCCGCCGGTTTCGCCGGACGCAAAGCAGACCCCTTCTTGGTGACCGTACATCCCAAACCGGAAGATGAGCCGATGTACCTCAACTCCCATCCGGGGCAAGAATACAACATGGTACTGAACGGACGTCTGTTATTACAGATCAACGGTAAGGATCTTATCTTGGAAACCGGAGACAGTATTTACTTTAACTCAGAACTCCCTCATGGCATGAAAGCGCTAGACGGGGAAAAGGTCAATTTCCTGGCCGTCATCTTATAAACGATCAGCAGCATGTTAGAAAGATTTATAGATAAAACGACGTTCGAGTCGCAAGAGGATTTCATAAAAAACTTCAAGATCAAGGTACCGGAGAACTTTAACTTCGGATATGACGTGGTAGACGCTTGGGCAGAGGAAGAACCGGACAAGAAAGCGTTGTGTTGGACAAACGATCATGGAAAACATATCGATTTTACGTTTGCCGACTTAAAACGGTATACAGACCAGACCGCCTCTTATTTCCAATCCTTGGGAATCGGCCATGGCGATATGGTGATGCTGATACTGAAACGCCGCTATGAGTTCTGGTTCTCTATCATCGCGTTACATAAATTGGGAGCCGTCGTGATACCGGCTACGCACCTGCTGACCAAGAAAGACATCGTTTACCGGGCGAACGCCGCCGATATCAAGATGATCGTTTGCGCTGGAGAGGAAGTGATCACGAGACATATCATAGAAGCTTTGCCGGATTCGCCGACCGTGAAAAGCGTCGTATCCGTAGGGCCGGAAATACCGGAAGGTTTCGAAGATTTCCAACAAGGCATCCAGAACGCCGCTCCTTTCGTCCGTCCGTCTCACCCGAATAGCAACGACGATATCTCTTTGATGTATTTCACCTCCGGTACGACCGGAAACCCGAAAATGGTAGCTCACGACTTCACGTACCCGCTGGGACATATCGTGACCGGCAGTTTCTGGCACAACTTGCATAAGGACAGCCTCCACCTGACAATCGCCGATACGGGCTGGGGCAAAGCGGTTTGGGGCAAACTATATGGACAATGGATCGCCGGAGCGACCATATTCGTATACGACCACGAGAAATTCACGCCTGCGGATATGTTGCAGATGATACAGGATTACCGGATCACCTCGCTTTGCGCTCCTCCTACGATCTTCCGCTTCCTGATCCGGGAAGATATGACTAAATACGACCTGTCTTCCTTACAATATTGCACGATCGCCGGAGAAGCCCTAAACCCTGCCGTATTCGACACGTTCTATAAACTGACCGGTATCAAGTTGATGGAAGGCTTCGGCCAGACAGAGACTACGCTGACAGTAGCCACATTCCCGTGGATGGAACCGAAACCGGGCTCTATGGGCGTTCCCAACCCACAGTATGACGTGGATTTATTACGTCCGGACGGAACCCGGGCAGAAGATGGCGAACAAGGACAAATCGTGATCCATACAACAAACGGCAAGCCAATCGGGTTATTCAAGGAATATTACCGAGACGCGGAACGTACCCGGGAAGCTTGGCACGATGGCCTGTATTACACGGGAGACGTGGCCTGGCGCGACGAGGATGGCTATTTGTGGTTCGTAGGCCGTGCGGACGACGTGATCAAAAGCTCCGGCTATCGTATCGGGCCGTTCGAGGTGGAAAGCGCCTTGATGACTCACCCGGCAGTAGTGGAATGTGCCATCACGGGTGTTCCCGACGAGATACGCGGGCAGGTAGTAAAGGCCACGATCGTACTGGCGAAAGATTATAAGGATAAAGCGGGCGATGCCTTGATCAAGGAATTGCAAAACCACGTGAAACGTGTGACCGCTCCTTACAAGTATCCTCGTGTCGTTGAGTTTGTGGATGAATTGCCGAAAACTATTAGCGGAAAGATACGGCGGGTAGAGATACGGGATAAAGATAATAAATGAGAGAATTATGGATTACGGTTTGCCATAGTCAGTAAATCGTAATCCACAAATCATAAACCATTGAAACGCATCGCAGTAAAAATAGGCAGTAATGTCCTTACCCGGAAGGATGGGACGTTAGATATCACTCGCATGTCCGCGTTGGTAGACCAGGTAGCGGATTTACACCGGCAAGGCATGGAAATCGTCTTGATCTCCTCCGGAGCCGTGGCTTCCGGACGAAGCGAGATAAAAGCCGGCAAAAAGCTGGATTCCGTATCGGCCCGGCAACTTTATTCGGCGGTAGGGCAGGCCAAGCTGATCAACCGGTATTACGAGTTGTTCAGGGAGCATGGTATGACTTGCGGACAGGTGCTTACCACGAAAGAGAATTTCGGGAGCCGTACACATTACTTGAACCAGAAGCATTGCATGGAGGTGATGCTGGAAAATAAGGTCATCCCGATCGTGAACGAGAATGATACGATATCCGTAACCGAGCTGATGTTCACGGACAACGATGAGCTGTCTGGCTTGATCGCCACGATGATGGGAATGGATGCCTTGGTTATCCTCAGCAATATAGATGGTATATACAACGGGAATCCGTCAGACCCGGACAGTTCCGTGATCCGGGAGATAGAATGCGGGAAAACGGACTTGTCGGAATATGTACAGACCAGTAAATCTTCCTTCGGCAGAGGAGGTATGCTGACAAAATGCCACATCGCCCAAAAAGTGGCGGACGAAGGCATAGCGGTTATCATCGCCAACGGGAAAAAGGAGAATATCCTTCCGATGTTATTGGCGAAGGATAGCGATACGGTTTGTACCCGTTTCATCCCGGCAGCGAAACCCGTCAGTAGCGTAAAGAAATGGATCGCTCATTCCGAGGGGTTCGCCAAAGGGGAAATACATATCAATAAAGGAGCCGAGGATGCGTTGACCGCCCCGAAAGCGACCAGTGTACTATTGGTTGGAGTGACTCGTATTGAGGGTGATTTCGAAAAAGACGATATCGTAAAGATAATGAATGAGAAAGGCGTGCAAATCGGTGTGGGCTGTACCGCTTATAGTAGCGAAGAGGCACGTAAGCTAATGGGGCAACGAGATCTAAAACCGCTTATACATTATGATTATCTATATCTGGATTAACAAATTATGAATGTAAAAGGAATTCTGCGACAGGCATCGGATGCGGCTAAGCATTTGATAACGTTACCGGACCAGGCAATTACCGAGATATTAAAAGAGACGGCGCAAGCTCTACGGACTCATACGGAGAAGGTTCTCGCCGCCAATCGCCAAGACCTGGAGCGTATGGACCCGGCCAACCCGAAATACGACCGGTTGAAATTGACCGAGGAGCGGCTGCAAGGCATCGCTGACGATATGGAGAATGTCTCTACATTACCATCTCCGTTAAATAAAGTATTAAGCGAGACAACCCGTCCGAACGGGATGGTTATCCGAAAAGTAACCGTGCCTTTCGGAACGATCGGCGTGATCTACGAGGCCCGCCCGAACGTTACCTTCGATGTTTTTTCCTTATGTTTCCGAAGCGGAAATGTTTGCGTACTAAAGGGTGGATCGGATGCAGACTTCTCCAACCGGGCCTTGGTACACATCATTCATTCTGCATTGGAGCGTCATGGCATTAATCCGGCGGTATGTACCTTACTTCCCCCGGATCGGGAGGCTACGGCAGAGTTGCTGGAAGCGGTTGGCTTGGTAGACTTGATCATACCTCGCGGAAGCGGTTCCTTGATTCACTTCGTTCGCGAACATGCTAAAGTTCCGGTGATCGAGACCGGCGCAGGTATCTGCCACACTTATTTCGATAGCTCCGGAGACAAAGATAAAGGACGTGAGATCGTAAACAACGCGAAAACACGGAGAGTGAGTGTATGTAATGCCTTGGATTGCTTAATCATCCATCAAGAACATTTGTCCGATCTTCCATATATCTGCGGAAAACTTCCCGATAGTAACGTAATCATCTACGCGGATGAACCGGCTTATGCCGCCTTATCGGGGCATTATCCGGAGAAGCTTTTGCAACATGCGGATGAGGGTAGTTTCGGCATAGAGTTCCTCGATTACAAGATGAGTATCCGTACCGTATCCTCCTTCGACGAGGCTTTGGCACATATCGCCCGCTACAGCTCGAAACACAGCGAGTGCATAATCAGCGAAGACCCGGAATCCATCCGGCGTTTCCAGCAATTGGTAGATGCCGCTTGCGTGTACGCCAATGTGTCTACCGCCTTTACGGACGGGGCCCAATTCGGATTTGGCGCGGAAATCGGTATCAGTACCCAAAAACTACATGCCCGCGGGCCGATGGCACTTCCCGAGCTGACAACCTATAAGTACATTGTGAATGGTAACGGGCAGACAAGGACATAAACTTATCTAATTACAAGGCCTCTTCTAAAGGATAATTGGCAAGTAGTCGTTATCTTTGCCTTTAACAAAATATTATTGTAACAAATATGAGACATTTCACTTGCGTACAGGATTTAGGTGACTTGCAACAAGCGCTTAATGAAGCTTTCGAGATCAAGAAAGACCGCTTCCAGTTTAGTGAACTGGGAAAAAACAAGACGTTGTTGATGATATTTTTCAACTCAAGCCTGCGTACCCGCTTAAGTACCCAAAAGGCAGCCATGAACTTAGGAATGAACACGATTGTTCTCGATGTCAACCAAGGCGCATGGAAACTGGAGACCGAGCGAGGTGTTATCATGGACGGTGATAAGCCGGAGCATTTGCTGGAAGCTGTTCCCGTGATGGGATGTTATTGCGATGTGATCGGTGTCCGTTCTTTTGCCCGGTTTGAGAATAAGGAGGATGATTATAATGAGAAGATATTGAGCCAGTTTATCAAGTATTCCGGTCGTCCGGTATTTAGCATGGAAGCGGCAACACGCCATCCGTTGCAAAGTTTCGCCGATTTGATCACGATTGAGGAATATAAGAAAACAGCTCGTCCGAAAGTAGTCATGACGTGGGCTCCTCACCCCAAATCATTGCCGCAAGCTGTTCCGAATAGTTTTGCCGAGTGGATGAACGCCACGGATTATGAGTTTGTCATTACCCATCCGGAAGGTTATGAGCTGGACCCCAGATTCGTTGGCAACGCCAAAGTGGAATACGACCAGAAAAAGGCTTTTGAAGGGGCAGATTTCATCTACGCCAAGAATTGGTCTGCTTACAGAGACCCGGACTACGGACAAGTGATCAATATGGATCGTAGCTGGACCGTGGACGCAGAGAAAATGGCGCTTACGAATAACGCTTATTTCATGCATTGCTTACCGGTTCGCCGTAACATGATCGTTACCGACGATGTGATAGAGAGCCCGCAAAGCATCGTAATCCCTGAGGCCGCAAACCGCGAGATCTCCGCGCAAACCGTATTGAAGAAAATATTGCTGGGGCTGTCTGATCTTTAGGATCAAGATAGGATACTTTTTACGATGGGCATTCTTTGGTGTTTATAATGGGATTCTTAGGTGTTTATAATAGGCATTTTCAGCACCAAAGAATGCCCATCGTAAGCATAAGAATAGGTATCAAGCTTTTTCTCCATACAACGGGTCACTCCAATAAAAAAGAGTACCCCTCTACCCTGTAGAAAAGTACTCTTCTTCAACTAAAGACAAATTTTATTAAGCTTCTCCTTTCGGACCTGCGAAATCCTCGAAGTTGGCAGTCTTGTTATTATTATTCCCTGCTTGAAGTTGTTCTCCAAATTTCTTGATGTTATCTTGCAACGCAAATAATAAACGTTGAGCGTTATCCGGAGTCAAGATTACACGGCTTTTTACTTGTGCCTTAGGAGCTCCCGGAACCACCCGGATAAAATCCAAGATAAATTCAGAGCTTGAATGAGATATAATAGCCAAATTGGCGTAAGTTCCTTGTGCCATCTCTTCAGATAACTCGATCTGAATCTCGTTATTGGCCGGTTTGTTGTTTTCCATACTATCTTTCTTTAATTTATGGTGATTAAATATTTACGAAGACAAATATACATAATTATTCCGGGTTACAAAAGGGGTTCGAAACTATAAATGCAAAAACGACTACCTTCTCAGGCAGTCGTTTTCCAGTTGTGTTTTTAATTCTCAATTCTTTAGACCAATGTAAAAATACCTTTTGTGTTTGATATAATCGGTTTTGGCGTTTTAGCTAAGGCCTGTTTTCGTTTAAGTGCTAATCTCTTTCACTTGAACTTTACAAAAATACAGGCTTTAGTAAAGACCACCAAATACTATTTGTGCAATAAATAATACTATATCATCAACACTTGACGCAAATCAATACAAACATATTCAAAGTCATGCATCAAATTATAAACCTCGAACGGGAATATTTCTCCCTATACTCTGTAGGGGTGCTTCCCCTGCGCCGTTTGAATACCCGGTTGAAATTTGACAGATTATTAAAACCACACCGATAACATATCTCAGAGATACTGTCGCTTGTATCTGTCAGGCGACATACCGCCTCGGCTACCCGTATCTCGTTCAAGTTATCGACGAATGTCTTCCCCGTCCATTTCTTTAAGAAACGCATCAATGAGGCATCGCTCATATTCGTTAACTTGGCTACCTCCGACAAGGTGATACGTTTTTGATAATTTTCATGTAAATATAACATGATACTATCCAAACGATCCGCATCGTTATTTTTATAATTCTTCACCGTATTCACCGCATTCAACCGACGGGCAGATTTATCCAAGGACAGAATCTTTAGAATCTCGATCAAACGCAACAGATTCTTGAAAGAATCCGGCTTGTTATCGTTCGATAACATTTTCAACTTATCCTGAATGCCGAGAATCATCTCACGGCTGAAAACAAGACCACTGGACGCATTATCAAACATATCTTTCATGGTCTTGAAATGTTTTCTATTGATCAAGCTATCAAATAATGATTTATGGAATTGTATCGTTATCTCAAAAATTCCATTACACGAACATTTATGGTTAGAGTAAGCATGTTTCGTCCCGCCCGCTATCAATACCAAATCCAGATCATCAATTTCCTCAATCGAATCACCTACTATCCGGATAGCGCCAGAGGCGTTCTCCAGATAATTCAACTCGAACTCCATGTGTACATGTAACGGAAAATTAAACCCCGACTTCGGGCGCTGCATGACCAAGAAGCAATCCTCAGATGAAAGCGGGGTCGTTTCCTTCAATACGTCTACCTTCCCCATATATGCAAGCATTTTTATTCGAGTACCAACGTACTGATTATCGGACAATGATCGGACGGGAACAGGTTATTCAGCGTCTCTGTCAATACTCCATGGCACAATACCTTGATATTCCCTTTCACAAAGATATAATCAATCCACTCGCGCTTGTCGTAAGGGATCTTTCCGAAATCATGGAAAGTCCATTCCGGGCCGTAAGTAAACCCCGCGATCGTACGGGAATGGGTCAGATGACGAGGATCACCCGGATTTGTCAATACTTGTATCGGCTCATCCGAAGGGATGGCATTGAAATCGCCGGTCACTATTATAGGTAAATTCCCGGATAGTTTCTTCGCTTGCTCCAGCACCAAAGAAGCTCCTTCATGACGAGCCACTTTTCCCATATGATCCAAATGTGTATTCAGGAAGAAAAACTTCTTTCCCGTATTCTTATCTTTCAGGATCGCCCATGTAGCTACACGCTCGCATGCGGCATCCCACCCCTTCTTTCCTACGGCATTCAGATCCTCGGCCAACCAGAAGTTACCGCTCTTCTCTATGGAGAAACGATCCTTGCGATAGAAAATCGGAGCGTATTCCCCTTTTGTCTTGCCATCTTCACGACCAACGCCTACATATGCGTATTCCGGCAAACGCTCTAGCAAATCATTTAGCTGATTATTCAAGACCTCTTGTGCCCCGAATACATCTACCTCATGGAATTTCACTAAATCCGCGGCGAAATCTCTTCTGTATTTCCATTGATTATCCTGATCCTCTGAATTATCGTAACGAATATTGTAAGACATTACATTCATTTCCCCATCGTTGTTTTTAGCGAATAAGCAACCAGTGGCAAATAAAGCCACCATTAAGCAAAGCAAAATTCTTTTCATGATATTGATTATTATATGTTTTTATATGTCCTAGTATTTATCTATGGTCTTTGATTTCTCACAAAAATAAAGTTTATCCATTTATTAAGCAAATAAGGGAGAACAAAAAAAGCCGGCAGATTACTCTGCCGGCCTTTCTTTATAGTTTATTAAACGTTCCTATTCTTCATCATCCTTATCCATGGCGTTGAAATCAACCACGTTCTTGCGATTCGCGAAGATACGGTCGAACTCATCCTTGGCGCCTACGATCAGTTTATCGAACTCACGCTGACCGGTACCGGCCGGGATCAAATGACCACAGATAACGTTCTCTTTCAAACCCTCCAAACGGTCTACCTTTCCGTTGATAGCAGCCTCGTTCAATACTTTTGTCGTCTCCTGGAAAGATGCGGCAGACATAAAGCTGTTGGTCTGCAAAGCGGCACGCGTGATACCTTGAAGGATCTGGTTCGCTGTAGCCGGAATAGCGTCGCGTACCTCGACCAGCTTAAGGTCGCGGCGTTTCAACATACTATTCTCGTCTCTCAACTTACGTGCGGTCACGATTTGTCCGGCCTGCAATGTCTGAGAGTCTCCCGGATCGGTAACAACTTTCTTGCCCCAGATACGATCATTCTCGTCCATTACCTCCAACTTATCAACAACCTGCTGCTCCAAGAAGCGAGTATCTCCCGGATCAACCACCTCTACCTTACGCATCATCTGACGAACGATAACCTCGAAGTGCTTATCGTTGATCTTCACACCCTGCAGGCGGTATACATCCTGAACCTCATTCACGATATATTCCTGTACAGCCGTCGGACCTTTGATCGCCAAGATATCCGAAGGAGTGGTAGCTCCGTCTGACAGCGGCATACCCGCACGGATATAGTCGTTCTCTTGAACCAATAATTGCTTGGACAGAGGAACCATATATTTCTTAACCTCACCCAACTTAGACGTTACGGTGATCTCGCGGTTACCGCGTTTGATCTTACCGAATCCTACCTCACCGTCGATCTCGGATACAACAGCTGGGTTAGACGGGTTACGAGCCTCGAACAACTCGGTCACACGAGGAAGACCACCGGTGATATCACCGGCCTTACCCACGGCACGAGGGATCTTAACCAAAACCTCACCGGCTTTCACTACGTCACCATTGTCTTTCACTACGTGAGCGCCCAACGGCAAAGAGTAGTTCTTCAGGTAATTACCATTCTCGTCTACGATATGAGCGGCCGGAGCCTTCGTCTTATCTTTAGACTCGATGATGATCTTCTCCTTCAAACCGGTAGTCTCATCACTCTCAACCTTGTAAGTCACGTTCTCTACCAAGCTCTCGAACTCGATCTTACCGGAAACCTCCGATACGATTACGGCATTGAACGGGTCCCACTCGATGATTACGTCACCTTTCTTAATCGAGTCTCCGTTGTTGAAGAACAACTTCGAACCGTAAGGTATATTATGAGTCAGCAATACGATCTTCGTGTTCGGATCAACAATACGCATTTCTGCCAAACGGCTTACAACCACAAAATGTTTCTTTCCGCTCACCTCGTCTACCGCCTCGACAGCACGAAGCTCATCGATCTCTAAGATACCATCATATTTAGATGTAATGCTATTCTCCGTAGCGATGTTGGAAGCGATACCACCGACGTGGAACGTACGCAACGTCAACTGTGTACCCGGCTCACCGATAGACTGAGCGGCGATTACACCGACAACCTCACCCTTCTGAACCATGCGGTTCGTAGCCAAGTTACGTCCGTAGCACTTAGCGCAGACACCCTTCTTAGACTCACAAGTCAATACGGAACGAATCTCGACGCTCTCAATCGGAGAGTCTTGGATTGCCTTAGCCGCGTCCTCACGGATTTCCTCGCCCGAACGAACGATAACCTCGCCCGTAATCGGATGGATCACATCGTGAACAGACACACGACCTAAGATTCTCTCATACAAGGAAGCGATCACCTCCTCGTTATTCTTCAATTCCGTACAAACCAGACCACGCAATGTACCACAGTCTTCCTCGTTTACGATCACGTCGTGAGAGACGTCAACCAAACGACGAGTCAAGTAACCTGCGTCGGCAGTCTTCAAAGCGGTATCGGCCAAACCTTTACGAGCACCGTGAGTAGAGATGAAGTACTCCAACACAGACAAACCTTCCTTAAAGTTAGAAAGGATCGGGTTCTCGATAATCTGACCACCTTCAGCACCACTCTTCTGCGGTTTCGCCATCAAACCACGCATACCGGACAACTGACGAATCTGCTCCTTAGAACCACGGGCACCGGAATCCATCATCATATAGATTGAGTTGAATCCATCGTTATCCGCCGTCAATTGCTTGATCAAGATATTAGACAAGTTACTATTAACGTGTGTCCAAGTATCGATGATCTGGTTATAACGCTCGTTGTTGGTAATGAAACCCATGTTATAGTTAGCCATGATCTGCTCAACCTCCTCATATCCCTTCTGAACCAACGCGTCTTTTTCAGCGGGGATAAGCACATCGGCCAAGTTGAAAGACAGACCACCCTTAAATGCCATATAGTAACCCAAGTTCTTGATATCATCCAAGAACTGAGCGGTACGAGCCACGCCACAAGCCTTGATTACCCGACCGATGATGTCGCGAAGAGACTTCTTGCCCAACACCTCGTTTACATAACCAATCTCTTTCGGAACGAACTCGTTTACCATCAAACGTCCTACGGAAGTCTCAACCATCGTCTTCACCAAGTTGCCGTTCTCATCCAAATCCTCCACGTAAACATGGATCGGAGCATGGATATCCAACTTCTTCTCATTGTAAGCGATCGTAGCCTCTTCCGGGCCGTAGAAAGTCAAGCCTTCGCCCTGCGTGCCCTTACGCAACTTGGTAATATAATACAAACCAAGCACCATATCCTGAGAAGGTACGGTAATAGGAGCACCATTCGCGGGGTTCAAGATATTGTGTGAAGCCAACATCAACATTTGAGCTTCCAAAACAGCCTCATTACCCAACGGCAAGTGAACGGCCATCTGGTCACCGTCGAAGTCGGCGTTGAATGCCGTACATGCCAACGGGTGCAACTGGATAGCTTTACCCTCGATCAATTTCGGCTGGAACGCTTGGATACCCAAACGGTGCAATGTCGGGGCACGGTTCAACAATACCGGGTGACCTTTCATTACGTACTCTAGGATATCCCAAACAACCGGTTCCTTGCGGTCAACGATCTTCTTCGCTGATTTTACCGTCTTCACGATACCGCGCTCGATCAATTTACGGATAACGAAAGGCTTATAAAGCTCGGCAGCCATATTCTTCGGCAAACCGCACTCGTGCATCTTCAACTCCGGACCTACGACAATAACCGAACGAGCGGAGTAGTCTACACGCTTACCCAACAAGTTCTGACGGAAACGACCTTGTTTACCCTTCAAACTGTCGGACAAGGATTTCAACGGACGGTTCGCGTCTGTCTTAACAGCGCTCGATTTACGAGAGTTATCAAACAAGGAGTCCACAGCCTCCTGAAGCATACGTTTCTCATTACGCAAGATCACTTCCGGAGCCTTAATATCGATCAATCGTTTCAAACGGTTATTACGGATAATAACACGACGATACAAATCATTCAAGTCTGAAGTAGCGAAACGACCACCATCCAGCGGAACCAACGGACGCAATTCGGGCGGGATCACCGGGATCACCTTCATGATCATCCATTCCGGTTTGTTACGACCTCTGGACGCACGGAAAGACTCAACTACCTGAAGGCGTTTCAAAGCCTCGTTCTTTCTCTGCTGAGAGCTGTCCGTGCTCGCGCGGTGACGCAACTCATAAGAAAGAGAATCCAAGTCCAGACGAGCCAACAGATCATAAACAGCCTCAGCGCCGATCTTAGCGATGAACTTATTCGGATCCGTATCCTCCAGCAATTGATTTTCTCTTGGAAGGCTATCCAAAATATCCAGATATTCTTCCTCTGATAATAGGTCTAACTCACCGACCGTGTCTACGCAACCCGGCTGGATCACGACGTAGCGCTCGTAATAGATGATGGAATCCAGTTTCTTGGTAGGAAGCCCCAACAAGTAACCGATTTTATTAGGCAAAGAACGGAAATACCAAATATGAGCGACAGGAACCACCAAATGGATATGTCCCATACGTTCACGACGAACTTTCTTTTCCGTAACTTCCACTCCGCAACGATCGCAGACAATACCTTTATAACGAATACGTTTGTATTTACCGCAATGGCACTCATAGTCCTTGATCGGACCAAAGATACGCTCACAGAACAAACCGTCGCGCTCAGGCTTATACGTACGATAGTTAATTGTTTCCGGTTTCAAAACCTCACCGCTGGAGTTCTCCAGGATCTCCTCAGGGGATGCCAGACCGATGGTTATTTTTGAAAAGTTACTCTTTATCTTGTTTTCTTTTCTAAAGGCCATATTATTTATTTATAAAGAGTTATCAATAGATAAAGTAGACGGGCCGTAGCCCACCTACTTCTTTATTGTTATTGAATTAATCCAGAGTGAAACTCAAACCAAGTCCTCTCAACTCGTGTAATAATACATTCAGAGATTCAGGGATACCCGGCTGTGGCATCGGATCACCCTTCACGATCGCCTCATAAGCCTTGGAACGTCCTACGACATCGTCAGACTTAATCGTAAGAATTTCCTGAAGAACATGAGCGGCACCGAAGGCTTCCAGTGCCCAAACCTCCATCTCTCCGAAACGCTGACCACCGAACTGTGCCTTACCACCTAACGGCTGTTGCGTGATCAAAGAGTACGGACCGATTGAACGGGCGTGCATCTTATCGTCAACCATGTGACCCAACTTCAAGAAGTAAGTCACACCCACCGTAGCAGGTTGGTCGAAACGCTCACCGGTACCACCGTCATACAAATAAGACTTACCGTAACGAGGAATACCCGCCTTGTCTGTCCATTCGTTCAAATCATCCAAAGTCGCGCCATCGAAGATCGGGGTAGCGAACTTAACATCCAACTCACGTCCGGCCCATCCCAGCACGGCCTCGAAGATCTGTCCCAAGTTCATACGAGAAGGTACACCCAGCGGGTTCAAGCAAATATCCACCGGAGTACCGTCTTCCAAGAACGGCATATCCTCCTGGCGAACAATCTTTGATACGATACCCTTGTTACCGTGGCGACCGGCCATCTTATCACCTACCTGAATCTTACGTTTCTTGGCGATATAAACCTTAGCCATCTGTACGATACCTGTCGGCAGCTCATCACCGATCGTCAAGTCGAATTTCTTACGTCTCAACTCAGCGTCAAGCTCCTTGTACTTCTTCAAGTAATTCAAGATAACCTGCTTGATCAACTCATTCTTCTGAGCGTCTGCCGTCCACTTACTTACTTGAATGGAGTTATAATCCAATTCTTCCAGAGATTTACGGGTAAACTTAGCACCCTTAGCGATAATCTCCGCATTCATATAATCTTTAACACCTTGAGAAACCTTGCCGTTGGTAAGCACTAACAACTTATCAACCAAGAGAGTCTTCAAGTTAGCCATCTTTTCTTCGTACTCCTCGTCCAACTTCGGCAAAATCGCCTTATCAGTCAATCTGGATTTACGTTTCTTGACAGCCTTCGAGAACAAAGCGGTCTCGATAACCACGCCGCGCAAAGACGGAGTAGCCTTCAAGGAAGCATCCTTCACATCACCGGCCTTATCACCGAAGATAGCACGCAACAGCTTTTCCTCCGGAGACGGATCAGACTCACCTTTCGGAGTGATCTTACCGATCAAGATATCACCCGGCTCAATGCGAGCACCAACACGAACGATACCTCTCTCATCCAAATCCTTGGTAGCCTCTTCGCTGACGTTAGGGATATCGGAAGTCAACTCCTCCATACCACGCTTCGTCTCGCGTACCTCAAGGATATACTCATCTACGTGAACAGACGTAAAGAAGTCCTCGCGAACCATACGCTCGTTCAGCACGATAGCATCCTCATAGTTGTAACCCTTCCAAGGCATGTAAGCCACCTTCACGTTACGTCCCAAGGCAAGCTCGCCTTTCTGGGTCGAGTAACCCTCTGTAAGGATATCGCCGGCCTTCACACGCTGCCCGCGATGACAAATCGGCTTCAAGTCGACCGTCGTGCTCTGGTTGGTCTTACGCCATTTCGGGATATTATATGTCTTAACCGCATCCTCGAAACTAACGAATTCCTCGTCTTCCGTGCGGTCATATTTAATCTTGATACAAGTAGCGTCAACAAACACCACCTCGCCCTCACGCTCGGCGATAATCTGAGTACGGGAATCCCGGGCAACCTGCGCCTCGATACCTGTACCCACGATCGGGGCGTCCGTACGCAACAAAGGCACTGCCTGGCGCATCATGTTAGATCCCATCAAGGCACGGTTAGCGTCATCGTGTTCCAAGAACGGGATCAAAGAAGCCGCGATTGAGGCGATCTGCTGCGGAGCCACGTCCATCAAGTCTACCTCAGAAGGAGGAACAACCGGGAAATCAGCCTCGAAACGAGCCTTTACCTTATCGCGGATAAACTTACCGTTCTCGTCCAACGGAGCGTTACCCTGAGCGATAGTCAGCTCTTCCTCTTCTTCCGCCGTATAGTATTGCAAGCCTTCATCCGAGAAGTCTACCTTGCCATCCACCACCTTACGATACGGGGTCGATATGAAACCAAGATCATTAATCTTAGCGTATACACACAAAGAAGAGATCAAACCGATGTTCGGACCTTCCGGGGTCTCAATCGGACAAAGACGGCCATAGTGCGTATAGTGAACGTCACGAACCTCGAATCCGGCACGCTCTCTAGACAAACCACCCGGTCCCAAGGCCGATAAACGACGCTTATGCGTGATCTCCGCCAACGGGTTCGTCTGGTCCATGAACTGAGACAAGGCATTCGTTCCGAAGAAAGAGTTGACCACGGAAGAAATCGTCTTCGCGTTGATCAAATCGATCGGAGTAAACACCTCATTATCGCGAACGTTCATACGCTCACGAACCGTACGTGACATACGAGCCAGACCGATACCGAATTGGTTATACAATTGCTCGCCAACCGTACGTACGCGACGGTTGCTCAAATGGTCGATATCATCCACGATAGCCTTCGAGTTGATCAACTCGATCAGGTACTTGATGATCTCGATAATATCTTCTTTAGTCAAGACCTTAACATCAGCGCTTGTAGTAAGGCCCAACTTCTTGTTGATTCTGTAACGTCCTACCTCACCCAGATCGTAACGTTTCTCAGAGAAGAACAGGTTTGTGATAACCTCGCGTGCACTAGCCTCGTCAGCCGGTTCCGCATTTCTCAACTGCCTGTAGATATACAACACGGCCTCCTTCTCGGAGTTACTCGGGTCTTTTTGGAGCGTATTATATATGATAGCATAGTCGGACAGATTCTGGTCTTCACGATGCAACAAGATATTCTGCGTGCCTGAATCCAAGATAGCCTCGATATTATCGCTATCCAACACAGACTCACGGTCGATAATCACATCGTTACGTTCAATAGAAACCACCTCACCGGTATCCTCATCCACGAAATCCTCCACCCAAGTCTTCAAAACACGAGCGGCCAGCTTACGTCCGATAAACTTCTTCAGGTTCGCTTTCGTTACCTTCACCTCTTCCGCAAGGTTGAAGATCTCAAGAATATCCCTATCGCTTTCAAAACCAATAGCTCTCAAAAGAGTAGTTACAGGCAATTTCTTTTTACGGTCGATGTAAGCGTACATCACGTTGTTGATGTCCGTAGCGAACTCAATCCACGAGCCCTTGAACGGGATAATACGCGCCGAGTACAACTTCGTCCCGTTCGCATGTGTGCTTTGCCCGAAGAATACGCCCGGAGAACGGTGCAACTGAGACACGACAACACGCTCGGCACCATTGATCACGAATGTACCCCTCTCCGTCATGTAAGGGATCGGGCCCAAGTATACATCCTGGATCACCGTATCGAAGTCCTCATGATCCGGATCCGTACAGTACAGTTTTAACTTCGCTTTTAAAGGCACGCTATAAGTCAACCCACGGGCGATACACTCATCAATAGTATAACGAGGCGGATCTATATAGTAATCTAAGAACTCCAACACAAAATTGTTACGGGTATCCGCAATCGGGAAATTCTCGGCAAATACCTTATACAATCCCTCCTTCTTTCTCTTTTCAGGAGGAGTGTCAAGTTGAAGAAAGTCTTGGAACGACTTCAATTGAACTTCGAGAAAGTCCGGATACGGGAACTGATTCTTTATCGAAGCAAAATTAACTCTTTGGTTTTCAGCTGTTGAAGACATCTAGTAAGGAATTTATTGAACTTATTGAAATTATAGACACAAAAAGGTTAAGAGTCTTCGCAGCCGGAGACTCTTAACCAAATCACCTGGAAACCAGGTTATAAATACTATTTAAGCTCAACTTCAGCTCCAGCCTCTTCCAACTGTTTCTTCAATGCTTCAGCATCAGCTTTAGCGATACCTTCCTTGATCGCGCTAGGAGCGCTATCTACCATATCCTTAGCCTCTTTCAAGCCAAGACCAGTTAATTCTTTAACTAACTTAACGATAGCTAACTTATTAGCACCAGCTGCTTTCAATACAACATCGAAAGAAGTCTTCTCTTCTGCAGCGGCAGCAGCACCACCAGCAGCAGGACCAGCAACAGCAACAGCTGCAGCAGCAGGTTCGATACCGTACTCTTCTTTAAGGATAGTAGCCAATTCGCTAACTTCTTTAACGGTCAAGTTTACTAATTGTTCTGCAAAAGCTTTCAAATCTGCCATTTTTGTATGATTTAAATGATTATTTATCTGTGTAAATGTTTTAATAATAAATTATCTTTCTTCCAAAGTCTTCAACAGACCATGGATAGTTTGTCCTGATGACTGAAGTGCAGAGATAACATTCTTCGCCGGAGACTCCAACAAAGCGATAACGTCTGCGATAAGCTCGTTCTTGCTCTTGATGTTTACCAATGCCTCAAGATTCTCAGCGCCCACATAGAAGCTTTCCTGTACGTAAGCAGCCTTCAAAGCCGGTTTAGCGACTACATCTTTTTTCGCGTCCTTAGTAAAATCCTTGATCAGTCGAGCGGGAGCATTAGCGACCTGTGAGAACATCACAGCCGTATTGCCCTTCAATGCCACGTTAAGATCAGAGAAGTCGCCTTCAATGTTCTCCAACGCTTTCTTAAGCAAGTTATTCTTTACAACGACTAACTTAACCTCACGCTTGAAACATTCCCTTCTCAATTTGCTGGTTTTCTCAGCGTTCAACGCCTCGATATCCGTCAAATAGAAGTTAGGGTATTCCTTTAATGTCTCAGTTAATTGAGCTATAACAGTTCCTTTATCTTCCTTTCTCATTGTTCAATTGTTTTTTAGTTTTCCTCAACTGATTTGGGGTCAATTTTAATACCCGCACTCATAGTACTAGAAAGATAAATACTCTTTATATACGCACCTTTAGCCGCAGTAGGTTTCAACTTGATCAAAGTTGAGATGAATTCCTTGGCGTTGTCACGAATCTGCTCCGGTGTGAATGACACCTTACCAACAGATGTGTGAACGATACCGCTCTTATCCACCTTAAAGTCGATCTTACCTTGCTTAACCTCTTTCACCGCTTTGCCGATCTCATTGGTAACCGTACCGCTCTTAGGGTTAGGCATCAAGCCACGCGGACCTAATACACGACCCAGAGCACCGATCTTACCCATGATAGAAGGCATAGTGATGATAACGTCAATATCGGTCCACCCACCTTTAATCTTATCGATATACTCATCCAATCCAACATAGTCAGCACCAGCGGCAGTAGCTTCAGCTTCCTTGTCCGGGGTACATAATGCGAGAACCCTAACCTGCTTACCAGTTCCATGAGGCAATGAAACCACGCCTCTCACCATTTGATTGGCCTTACGGGGGTCAACACCTAAACGGACATCAACATCCACGGAAGCGTCAAACTTAGTCGTAGTGATTTCCTTCACTAAAGCTGAAGCTTCTTTCAATGTATATGCTTTCCCAGCTTCAATCTTGCCCAAAGCCAACTTTTGATTTTTTGTAAGTTTACTCATCTCAATTGAAGTTTATTAATTATTATCCGGGAATGTCCCTTTAACAGTGATACCCATACTTCTGGCTGTCCCGGCAACCATTCTCATGGCAGACTCGACAGTAAAGCAGTTTAGATCGACTAACTTGTCTTCAGCGATAGCCTTCACCTGATCCCATGTGATCTCAGCGATCTTGACACGGTTAGGTTGAGCGGAACCGCTCTTCTTCTTGGTAGCTTCCAACAACTGGATTGCCACAGGAGGAGTTTTAACGACAAAGTCGAAAGACTTATCGACATAGTAAGTAATTACAACAGGTAATATCTTACCAGCCTTGTCTTGGGTCTTGGCATTAAATTGCTTGCAAAACTCCATAATATTAATACCCTTAGAACCTAAAGCAGGTCCTACTGGGGGAGAAGGGTTTGCTGCTCCTCCTTTAATCTGCAATTTGATTTGTCCAGCAACTTCTTTAGCCATTGTTTCTAAAATTTTTTAGATATATATAACATCAATAACAGAAAGGTAGCGCTTTTCGTAACCAGAGCACTATTCTTTCTCAACTTGCATATAACTCAACTCAAGGGGTGTCTTGCGTCCGAAGACCTTAACCATCACCTTAAGTTTCTTTTTCTCGGCGTTGACCTCCTCGATTATACCCGTGAAACCGCTGAACGGTCCAAAAGTGATCTTCACACTCTCTCCAACATAGAACTGGATATCCAGATCCTCTTGTTGTTCCTGCAACTCGTCTACCGTACCTAAGATACGATTCACTTCCGCAGGACGCAATGGCACGGGGGTATCAGAACCGCCCAAGAAACCAATCACGTTAGGAATGTTTCGTAACCGATGAGCAACCTCACCGACCAAAGCAGCCTCGACCAATACATAACCCGGCAAATAAGCCCTTTCTTTCATGACCTTCTTACCGTTTCGTACCGTAAAGGTTTTCTCGGTCGGAATCAAGACTTGAGATACATATTCTCCCAGATCCGTATTCTTCAGCTCAGCCTCTAGATATTCCCTTACCTTGTTCTCCTTGCCACTAATGGCACGCAGAACATAAAACTTCTTTTGGACATCAGACATACCTTAAACTGATTAGAAAATTTGGTTGTAGAAGAAACGCATAACAGCCTCGAAGGCCCCGTCAACAACAAAGATCAATGCGGCGATGATAAGGGAAGCAAACATAACAACAACCGCACTATTGGAAAGCTCTGCTCTCGTAGGCCAAGAAACTTTATAAACAAGTTCGTTATAAGATTCCTTAATATAAGTAATTATCTTTTTCATCGAATCTATAGATTTTAGCACGGAAGGAGAGGCTCGAACTCCCGACACCTGGTTTTGGAGACCAGTGCTCTACCGACTGAGCTACTTCCGTAGAAATAGCCAGCCCTTGAAAAGACTGGCTATAACATTATCTAATGTTTGAATTAGTTCTCTAATTCCGTGATCTGGCCTGCACCTACCGTACGTCCACCCTCGCGGATAGCGAAACGAAGACCTACGTTGCATGCTACCGGGTAGATCAACTCTACGTCGATCGTTACGTTATCGCCCGGCATTACCATCTCAGTTCCTTCCGGCAAAGTGATCTCGCCAGTCACATCCAATGTACGGATGTAGAACTGAGGACGATATTTGTTGTGGAACGGAGTGTGACGACCACCTTCCTCTTTCTTCAAGATATAAACCTCAGCCTTGAACTTAGAGTGCTCTTTAACCTGACCCGGGTGGCAGATTACCATACCACGCTTGATCTCGTTCTTATCGATACCGCGAAGCAACAAACCTACGTTGTCACCAGCCTCACCTTGATCCAATAACTTACGGAACATCTCAACACCTGTAACAACAGACTTCTTACCTGCAGCGCCAAGACCGATGATCTGAACCTCATCACCAACCTTAACGATACCAGTCTCGATACGACCTGTAGCAACAGTACCACGACCTGTGATAGAGAATACATCCTCGATAGGCATCAAGAACGGCTTGTCAATTTCACGCGGAGGCAGAGGAATCCAAGTATCGCAAGCTTCCATAAGCTCCATTACTTTCTCTTCCCATTTAGCGTCACCGTTCAAAGCACCAAGGGCAGAACCGCGGATGATAGGAGTATTGTCGCCATCGAAGCCATAGAATGAAAGCAACTCTCTCATTTCCATCTCAACCAACTCCAACATTTCCTCGTCGTCTACCATGTCGCACTTGTTCATGAAAACAACCAACTTCGGAACGTTTACCTGACGAGCCAAAAGGATGTGCTCGCGAGTTTGAGGCATAGGACCATCAGTAGCAGCAACTACGATGATAGCACCGTCCATCTGAGCAGCACCAGTTACCATGTTCTTTACGTAGT